>CAMYLA010000014.1 GCA_947259095.1 uncultured Acidimicrobiaceae bacterium
CCAGGTCACCCGGCCGGGATGCACCGGGTTATCTCAACGTTGCGGCTCAGATGTATGAACGGGTGGCGCTTCGTGCGTTGAACCCGGGAAGGAGGCGGCCGTGGCCTTCCCGCTGACGCTCCACACCCGGTCGACGATCGAGGATGGGTCGCTGCGGCGATCGGTTGCCGACTCGATCGTCGAGTGGGACGACACGGTCCGTGTCATCGACCTCGCCGCTGAGGTCGACGGTGAGATGGCGACGGTCGAGCTGCTGGTCGCCGGTCCGAACGAGCCGAAGCCTGCATGGCGGCTCGCGTCCGGGATCGAGCGGCGGTTCGGTGGAGCGGTCGATCTCCGCCTGCTCTACCAACGCAATGAGCTCTTCGCCGTGAGCGTCCGGTGACACGGGCCCGGGCCGCACTCGTCGCAGCCATCTTGATGCTGGCATCGGGATGCGTGACCGCCGGTTCGCCTGTCGCAGTCGATGACGACACCATCGAGGTCTTCGGGCCGTGGCGCGGAGCGGACGCCGATCGATTCGCCGAGCTGGTTGCGCCGTTCGAGGCGTCGACGGGGATAGACGTACGCTATGTCGGCAGCGTGGACTTCGTCAGCGACCTGCGGCAGCGGGCGGGTGAGGCGAGCGATCCCCCCGATGTCGCCATTGTCCCGCAGGCGGGACTCATCCGGGACCTGGCTTCCAAAGGGTGGATCGTGCCACTCCAGCCCGGGGTCGAGACGGCCGTCGAGGACAATCTCGACCCTGAGATCGCCGCGCTCGGCGAGGTCGACGGGACCGGCTACGGTTTGCCGTTCCGGATCACGATCAAGAGCCTTGTCTGGTATCGTCCCGACCTGTTCGCAGCTCGAGGATGGAGCATCCCGGAGACCCTCGATGAGCTCCAGGTGCTCGTCGACAGGATCGCTACCGCCGGCGACATCGTCCCCTGGTGCGCGGGCATCCAGGCAGGATCGGCTACCGGCTGGGTGGCGACGGACTGGAGCGAGGACCTCGTACTGCGGACGGTTGGGCCCGAACGATATCAGGGGTGGGCGAGCGGCGATATCGGCTTTGCCGATCCTGACATCGCCGCTGCGTTCACCATGTTCCGGTCGCTCGTCCTGGAGCCGGGCCGGGCCCTGGGCGGCGTGCGGGGAGTCATCGAAACCCCCGTCGACGAGTCAGTCCTGCCGTTGTTCGAGAACCCACCGCAGTGTGCGTTGCACCGGCAGGCGGACTTTGCGGCCAACTGGTTCCCCGACGGCACATCGATCGGATCCGATGGCGACGTCAACTTCTTTGTGCTCCCCGCTGCCACTGCCGGCACCGGCGATGGGCCTCCGATCGTTGTCGGCAGCGATCAGGCCGTCCAGTTCCGCACCGGGGAGAACATCGACGCGTTCATGACATACCTGGCCGGGCCGGAGGCCGCCGCCATCTGGGCCCGTCGAGGCGGTTTCATCAGCCCCAACCTGTCGCTGCCCGATGACGCCTACCCCGACGACCACCACACGGAACTCGCTCGAGCATTGGAGGACAGCACCGCAGTGGTCTTCGACGCTTCGGACCAGATGCCTCCGGCAATCGGATCAGACCTGCTTTGGGCTCGGATCACCGACTGGGTCGCCAACATCGACGACTATCCGACGTTCGCAGTCGCGATCGACACCGCACGCGCCGAATCAGAGAGTTGACTCAGGGGCGCGCCGGCCTGGCCATCACATCCCCCGGTCCCTCGGGTGGCGGGTACTATGGCCGCCGGCCGATCAGGTCGATATACCGATCCTGCAGCGGGGCGTCCTCTCCGAGGTTGCCGGATGGGCCGTCGCCGAACATACCGGTTTCGGGGAGCATGGCCGCCATGGGTTGGATGTCGTCCCACATGTACTGGACGACGCCGGGGTCGAGGTTGGTGTCGGCGCCGATGGCCCGGGCCAGGTCCCACGCATGGGCGCCGTAGTCTGCGATTCGGAACCCGATGAACTGCACTCGGGGGATGTCACCCATCGGGTGCGGAACCGTCCCCTCCAGCCCACCCGGGGTCGCAAACCCGGCGTGCATCTGGTCGGCGAGCTCGTCGAAGTCGGCCACGGGATCTTCACTGTCGGTCATGAGATCGTCGTTCAGTCCGGCCAGGACTTCCTCCCGTGAGACGCCTCCCAGGAGCTGGACCGCCATGCGGGTCCCGAGCAGCATGTGATTCACCAGTTGGCGAACATCCCACTCGGGGCACGGCGTCGGGAGATCCCACTGGTCTGGGGTGACCTGACCCAGGCGGGACCCGAACTCTTCTCGTGTGATTCTCAGCGCCTCGATTGCTTCCATCTCGGAAGTCTCCCACAACGCCGCACGGTTGTGGCCCGAGGCTCGCCACAGCGTGCCGGGCAACCGATGGTTGGTTGCCCTACAACCCCGGATTCCTCACCGCCTCGGCGTGGCGGGGAGGTGGCCGATGTCCGGGCTCGGCAGCCGGAATCGGGCGTTGCGGACCTTCGGCTCTGTGCAATCGGGGCCCGCTGAGCTGGAGTTGAGCACATGGTTTGTTTGTCCGCCTCGCAGCACCGGGCAACGCCGACGGCCCGTCTTGGCGGCGCCATCCTCGCCGTCGTGTTGCTGGCGGGGAGCTGCGGTGACGACGGCGCAGTGACCACGACGACAACGATCACAGGCACCGGGACCGCGTCCAGCACCACCGAGGCAGACTCGCCCGAACCGGCGGCACCTTCGAGCGCAACGGCCCCGGAGACATCGTCGACGTCGACCTCGGGCTCGGCCTCGACCACGTTGCCCGGCGAACCGATCTTCTCCTACCCGAGCGAGGGTGACACCGTGGCCGCGATGGGCGTCGCCTACGACGACGTGCTCAATGTCAGAGTCACTCCCGGCGTCGATGCCGATGTGGTGGCCACCATGGTGGCGACCGGCGATGGCGCCGTGGCAACCGGCCGAGCCCGGAAGCTGACCAAATCGATCTGGTACGAGGTGATGGTCGACGACCGGACCGGCTGGGCAAACTCCTCCTATCTCGGCTTCATGGCGTCCACCGACGACGCCACCGCCGAGTTCCTCGATGGAGGCCAACCACCCGAAGCCGAGACAATGGAGGCGCTTGGCGAGCTCGTGGCCCGGCGGTTCGCCCCAGACGATCCCGAGCCGGGACTGCGCATCGTCCAGTCGGGCGCTGCCACGCTCGGAGATCCGGCGGAGATCGGCTTCGACGTGATCGGGGTTGGCGACGACTCGGTGGCCGGCTTTCGACTGCAGATCTTCGCTACCCCGGCCGGGGACGGCCGAGGCTTCGTCCTGCGGTCCATCGAGCGCACCACGTTCTGCTGGCGGGGGGTCGCCGACGGGCTTTGCGTCTGAGCGGGGTCCGATCAGCGCAAGACCACCCCGGCCCTCGGGTGGACCAGGAGTGGCAGGCCGGCGTCTTCGGGACCGGCCGGTCGTGTCGGCGCGCCGGTTCACGTCGCACCTTCACCTCTGGACCTGCCTGATCTATTGACTGCTTAGTACTTTACATTCCTAGGTACTAGGTATCACTCTATTGAGGTGACCGGTATTGACCCACAGATGCTCAAAGGGCTCGTATCGCTCCTGCTGCTTGCGTTGCTCGACGAGGGTGAGGACTACGGCTATTCGCTGGTCGTGCGGCTTCGCGATGGAGGGCTCGAAGAGGTGGCTGAGGGCACCGTGTATCCGGCACTCGCCCGCCTGGAGCAGGGTGGCTGGCTTTCAACCCATCTGGTGCCCTCGCAACGGGGGCCGGCCCGCAAGTACTACAAGATCACCGCAGCCGGCCGCCGCGAGCTTGCCTCCCAGCTCGACGCCTGGCATCGCCTGGCGAAGATCATCGACAGCGTCACGGAAGGAACCCAGCAATGACAATCACCTCGGTCCACGTCGCGTCCCTGCTGACGTTCGGCATCGTCTTTGTCTTCATCTTCGGAGCTGTTCGCCGCTGGCAGTACCGGGTACCGGGGCTCACGGGGCGTGCATCGATACGAGCTGCCACTTATCAGAACGCTGGCCGCCGAAGTGGCCAGTCATTTGCTTCGGCGGTATCTGGCTGATCCTTGCGCCGTTCCTCGCCTTCCTGATCGGTGCCCGGACATGGCGGGCGTTCACCCGGAGCAGGTCGAAGCATCGGGCCGAGATCGCCTAGCCGATCTTGCTCGGCGGCGTTCGTCGGGATGCGCCGACCCGGGGCCATCGGTCGGCTCGACCGGGTGCGGTGACGGCTCCGGTGGGACCAAGGTCCGTTGCGGACGGCGGTTCGCTCGTTCATGCTCGGAGGCACCCAGGCGAAAGGGCCACCGATGAACGAAGCGCTCCACTTCCACGACTTTCAGATCGACCGGAACGAGCACCAGTTGGAGCCCGAGGATCGGGCCACCGCCACCTACATGGTGACCAACCGTTGCGACTGTGTTGTGGTGACCTCGATCAACATCAGCCATCTGGAAAGGACCGATGTCAGCGGCAGGACGACGCTCGAGTGCGTGCCGGCGGTGGTGGAGGTGGCCGGTCCTCTCGGTCCGAACGAGACTCGACAGGTCTCGGTCGAGCTCGTGACCCGGGGTGAGTTGCCGGGCCGACACCCGCTGCGGTTGCAGGCGACCTACAGCTGCCGCCCCTTCCAGCCGACCGTCGATGCGGTCATGGAAGTCTCGGTGGCCGCCGACTGACCGATGGCGGCCGAGCCGACTCACCGGCATCGGCCGGAACGTCGAAGCCGGCTGGATTGTTTTCGGCCGGGCTCCGCTACAGCGACGAGAGGAAGCCGGCCAGGGCGACGTTCACGATGTCGGGGTGGGTCATGTTCGGCGCATGGGCCGCCCCGTCGACCACCATGACGCCGCGGCCGTCGGCGACGGCATCGACGAAGAGTCGAGCACGATCAACCGATATCGCCTGGTCATCGCCACCGTGGATGGCCAGCACCGGGCAGGCGATCTCGGCTGCCCGAGGCTGGACGTCATCTCGCGAGAGCAGCGCCTGGCCGGCGATGTTGAGGTCGGACCGCTCGAGGTTGGCGAACCATCGGGGTATCCACTCGGCCGAGAGGGTCTCGTCGCCGAGAATGAGAGCGGCCACACCTTCGGCGACCGCCTGCTGGGTCGCCTCGTCGCCGGCGGTGAAGCCGGCGAGCATGCCTCGATAGCCCTCGATCGTCTCGTCATCATCGACGTCGGCGCAGGAATCGATCAGGGCCAGGGCCCTGACCCGCCCGGGATGGGCCAGCGCGGCCCGAATCGACAGGAAGCCACCCTGGCTCATCCCGACGAACGCCGCTTGCTCGACTCCGCAGGCGTCGAGCACGGCAACGGCGTCGTCGGCAGAATCCCAGTAGGTGAACGGGCCGTTGGCCGGTGTGTCGCCAAAGCCCCGCTCATCCCATCGGATACAGCGGTAGTCGGCCGACAATGCCTCGAGCTGGGCATCGAACATGGTGTGATCCATCAGGAAGCCGTGGCTGAACAAGACCGCCGGCCCGTCGCCGCCACTGTCCTCGTAGCGAATCGGCGTGTCGTTCACAATCGTGGTTGCCATGGCGAGACCATAGTTGAGCGATCCAGGCCGCGCCCCTGACACCCTCGGCTCACCCCCTGCTGGCACCGGGATCGGGCCGTGGCCGGCGCCGACCGGATGGAGGAGCAGCCGGCCACCCCGCCACGATGAACGCTAGATTCGGGGTACCCGCTCGCGGCTGCGGCCGACCCCCGGCCTGCGTGCGCCAACCGGAGGACGAACGATGACCAGACTCGGCTACCAGATTCCCAACTTCAGCTATCCCGGAGGGAGCAACGCCACCGTGTTCGAGGCGGTCGCGGCTCAGGCCGAGGCCGCAGATGCAGCCGGGTTCGACTCGGTTGTGGTGATGGACCATCTCTACCAACTCCCCGGATTGGGCGACCCGGACCAGATCATGTTGGAGTGCTACACGGTGCTGGCCGCGCTGTCGCAACGCACGGCGTCGGCCCGCCTGGGGGCCATGGTGACCGGCAACACCTACCGTAACCCGGGCCTGCTGGCCAAGATCGTGACCACGCTCGACGTGGTGTCGGCCGGTCGGGCGATGTTGAACATCGGCGCCGGTTGGTTCGAGCGGGAACACGTCGACTTCGGTTTCGAGTTCGGAACCTTCACCGATCGTTTCGAGAAGTTGGAGGAGGCGCTACAGATCATCGTCCCGATGCTGCGAGGTGGGCGTCCGTCGCTGGAGGGCACGCACTATCGGGCAAATGAGATCATCAACAACCCGGCGCCCATCGGCCGGATCCCGGTGATGATCGGCGGCAACGGCGAAACGAAGACGCTGCGCATGGTGGCCCAGTACGCAGACGAGTCGAACCTCACCTGCGGTCGGGCCGAGGTGCCGCAGAAGGTGGAGGCTCTGGCCGCCCATTGCCAACGTCTCGGCCGTGACCGCTCGGAGATCACGCAGTCGTGGCTTCGTCGGGCCCACATCGCCCCCACGATGGAGCAGGCCCGAGCCGAGATGGCCGACTTCATGGCCGCTCGCGGGGTGGACTATGCGGGGATGGACGACGACGCCCGCACCGCCTTCGAAGCCGACTGGGTGTTCGGCGACCCCGACGCGGTGGCCGCCACCCTGGTCGAGGATCTCTCGCTGGGGATCGAGGGCTATGTGCTGTCGCTGGTGGCAAACGGCCACAACCCCGAGCGGGTGGCGCTGCTCGGCGAGACGGCAACGAAAGCCCTGGGCCCGGTTGCGGCGGGAACGGCGTGATGGCGGCACGGCCGGTCGGCAGGACCCGGGACGCCGGCTGGCAGATCGGGGTGTCTCGTACGATCGGCGTCGACGTGGACACCGCCTGGAAGTACCTGATCTCCGATGATGGCCTGGCGGTGTGGCTCGGGACCGGCGTTACCACGCCGCTGCGGAAGGGCCAGGCCTACGAGACCGACCAGGGCGTCACCGGCGAGATCCGCTCCCTGCGGGACCACGATCGGATCCGGCTGACCTGGCAGCCGCTCGATCGGCCCGATCACGCCACGGTCCAGATCGCGGTGACACCGGCGGCGAGAGGCTGCACCCTGCGATTCCACACCGAGCGCCTGCAGGACGGCCGGGAGCGCGAGGCCATGCGAACGCACTGGAAGGCCATCGCCGACCAGATCGAGTACCAGCTCAGCCGATAGGCGGTCGTCGGCCGGGCCGCTGAAGCTCGGCGGCGGATCCCGGACCGGGCGCTGGGGACTCGCACCGACCGGCGTTCGCCGCGGCTACTGGGCCAGCCACAGCAGCACCGCTTTGACTTGGTGGCGGCCGACGACGGTCCGGGCGTCGAGGTCGACCGGCAGCTGCGGTCCAATGGTGCCCAGAACAGGGCCGATCGGTTGGCTGCGGTCGACGGTAAGCTGCTGATCCAATCGATCCCGGATCGTGGCACCACGGTCACCGCGTGGGTCCCTGCGGCGGCCGGGCGGCAGGAATCGTTTCGAACGACCTCGAGGAGTCATAACCGATGATCGTCTCCTGTGGTGAAGCACTGGTCGACCTGGTACCAGACCCGGTTCCCGGAGGTGGTCCGATGAACGTGGCCGTGGCGGCGGCCCGGTTGGATGCACCGAGCGCCTTCGTCGGTTGCGTTTCGACCGACGCCAACGGGGAGTTGATCTGGCGCCATCTCGTCTCGAACGGGGTCGACGTTCGGGCCGCACAACGGGCCGATGCGCCGACCGCCCGAGCCATCATCGAGCACACCCCGCGGCTGGCCTTCCGCTTCGAGGGCCTTGGCACCGCCGACACCATGTTGGACTCGGTGGACCTGGCACCACTCGGTGGCGGCCCCCACATCCTCCACGGAGGGACGCTCGGCTTGTTCCGGGGTCGCACCGCCGAGTCCCTGGCCGGGCTGGTGGAGCGTCACGATGGACTTGTCTCCCTCGACCCGAACATCCGGCCGCAGATCATCGACGATCCTGTGGCGTGGCACGGCTATCACGAGCGGTGGTTGGCCAGAACCGACGTGTACAAGGCATCCGACGAGGACCTCGAGTGGATCTGGTCCGACCGGTCGGCGGAGTCCTCAGCCGCATGGTTGGTCGACGCCGGCGTTACCGCAGTGGTACTGACCCGAGGTGCGGACGGGCTCACCATCCTCACCGCCGACGGCGAGGTGACGGTGCCGGCTCCGGCCACCTCGGTGGTTGACACGGTAGGGGCGGGGGACACCATCGTCGCCACCATGCTCACCTCCCTTTTCGAACACGGTGTCACCGAAGCCGGCTCGCTGTCCGAGCTGGGCCACGCCGAGTGGGAGCGCTTCGGGCGACGAGCGGTGGTGGCCGCCGCCGTGACCTGTTCCCGCCCCGGTGCCGACCCACCCCGTCGGGCCGAGCTGGACTGGTAAGCGGATCCCGTTCCGTAACGCGGCGCACCCCGTCGACGCTTGCTATCGAACAGTTGTTCGATCTAGGGTTGCACCATGCTAGGTGACACCGATCTGACCAACCCGAACGAAGTGGAAGGCTTGCGACGCTCCGTCGCCATGCTGCCGGCCAATTCCTACGAGCGCATCTTCAGTCGGGAGGAGTCGCTCAAGATCCTGGAGAGCCTCGGCCGGGCGCTCAAGGCGATCGCTCAGGAGTGAACGCGGTCGATTCGCCACCGGCGATCGGTTCGAACCAGACGATGAAGCCCAATGCTAGTGCTGTCAGCAGCACGAGTAGATACATCGATTCAAAGAAAATCGGCAATCGAGATCCGGTCGAGATTACACCGTCACAAGATGGCCCTGGCGTGCCCATGACGCCTGAGTAAAACCACCGGGTACGTATCTTTCCTGGTCGTCGACCCGTTGCGGCGCGTTAGCGTTGCAACACGGGGCGACACCCGTGGCCAGCAACTGGCGGGTATCGGAGGCGATGGACATGGGATCGGAGCATGCGACGACGTCGGCGACCGAGTTGGCGTTGGCCTGCCGGTCCGGGGACGCCGAGGCATGGGACCTCCTGCTCGATCGCTACGAGCGGCTTGTCTTCGCCATTGCCATGCGTGAAGGACTGTCCAGCGACGATGCCGCAGACGTGACCCAGACCACGTTCGAGGCCCTGCTCACCCAACTCGATCGCATCCGTGACGACGAGCGGATCGCCTACTGGCTGATGACGGTGGCCAGGCGCCAGGCGTGGCGGGTCCGCGACGATCGGGCCCGACAGCGGGCGGACGAGACGATCACCGTCGCCGGTGACGGCTCGATGGTCGATCCGATCTCCGATCACAACACCGTCATGTGGGTCTACCACGGGTTGTCGAAACTCGACGGGCTGTGCCGGGAGCTGATCACCGCGCTGTACTTCGATCCCGAGAGCCCCTCCTACGCCGAGGTGGCCTCCCGTTTCGGTCGACCGGTCGGCAGCATCGGTCCGACGAGGGCCCGGTGCCTGACGAAGCTTCGCACGTTGCTCGGCGAGGTGAACTGGAATGAGTGAGGATCCGATGGCGGATTCGGGATCGGAGCGCCCGCCGTCATTCGCCAGGTTGGCCGACTGGGTCGATGGTCGGCTGACCAGGGGTGATGCCTCGAACATGGATGGGCGCGTCCAGCGGGCCGGCACGGAGACGGCCGATGCGGTTGCCTGGCTCAGAGGATTCGCACGGTTCGGCAGGCGGAACCCGCTACCGGCGCCACCGCCGATCGTCCGTCAGCGCCTGCGCCAATCGTTTGAGCGCCATCACGGACGGGCTCCGGAAACGGTTCGCCTCACCGCTGCACTCTCGTTCGACAGTCGAGATGATGTGGTGTTGTCCGGGGTCCGAGGGGGCTTCGAGATCGACGAGGGGTACCACCTGGCCTTCGCCGCCGAATCGTTCGGGGTGTTGGTCGATGTGCTGCCCCGCGAGATGGGCGGCGGCGGAGCCACGGCAACGGCGGCGGTGCGGCTCGACGGTCAGGTGCT
Organism: uncultured Acidimicrobiaceae bacterium; assembly: GCA_947259095.1. Lineage (GTDB taxonomy): Bacteria > Actinomycetota > Acidimicrobiia > Acidimicrobiales > SZUA-35 > JAHELU01. The sequence goes on from CAMYLA010000014.1 coordinate 9,914, forward strand.
CACCGCCGACCCCCACGCCCCGGTGTGGAGCGCAACGATCGAGCACCCCGGCGGGACCATGACCGACATCAGCGGCGACCGTGACGGGTGCTTTGCGGTCGACAACGTGCCGATGGACGCCACCCGCCTCCTGCTGTCGAACGGGGTGACCGAGATCGAGATCATTCGGCCGCTCGGTGACCCGGGGTACTGAACGAATGGCCCCGGAACGAGCGGACGACCAGACACGGCTCGATGATCTGGAGCGCATGATCAATGGTCTGACCATCGAAGCGGCCAGCCACCGTCTCCTGCCCGAGACGACATCGGGCGGTGAGGTCATCGTCCGGGACCTGTTGGCGATCGCATCGAGACGAGCACAGTCCGACGCCCCGACCGCCCACCATGCGCTCGACGTCGGCGACCGTCTCGCCGTCGATGTCGGCTGTGCCGATGCGCTCCCGCAGTCGATGTACGTCCGAGCTCGGCTGGTGTTGAACAACGGTGGCCCAGATGAGGCGCTGGCCTTGATCGCCGACGCCAGGGCGGCATGGCTGGCGCTCGATCGACCGCTCGACGCCTATCGAACCGATCTCGGTCGGATGCACGTGCTCGATGATCTCGGCCGCCATGGCGAGGCGGTGACCGTCGCCGGCGATCTGCTCGAAGAACTCGGGCGGTTGGACAGAACCGAGCTCGAACCCGACGCCGTCGACCAGCTCCGCTGGATCATGGCTGCGGCCAATGAGAATCTGGGCGTGGCCTGCGGATTCACCGGTCAGCATCGGCGGGCCCTCGAGGCCTACGAGGTGGCCGAGGCCGGCTACCTGGAAATCGGCGGCTCCGATGACATGGCCAGATGCAGGGCCAACCGGGGAGTCGAACTGGTGGCCATTGGCCGGGCGGTGGAGGGCCTCGAAGTCCTCCAGTCCGCGGCATCGATGTTCGATGAACTCGATGATCGGCTGAGCTACGCCCAGTGCCTGGGCCATGTGGCCGATGCCGAACTCCTGCTCGGGCTGTATGCCGCCGCCCTGACCCGCTACGAACGGGCCAGAACCCTGCTCGACGACCTGGAGGCCAGGACCGAGGCCTGTCGCATCCGGCTGCGGACCATCCGGGCCTACCTGGCGCTCAATCTGGTCGACGAGGCCGAGGTCCTGGCCACCCAGACCGAGCTGGCATTGCAGGAGTTGTCGCTCCGCCATGATCTGGCCGAGGCCCGCTGGCTCGGCGGCGTTGCCACCCTGCGGGCCGGGCGGGCCGAAGCGGCGCTCGGATGGTTGGAGAGCGCCGCCGAGGGTGCGATCGACAGCGACGACCCCCCACTGCTGGTCAAGGTCCTGCTGGCCCGGAGCGAAGCCCTCGAGGCGGTCGAAGACCACGCGGGGGCACTGGAGGCTGCCCGCCAGGCCTTGACGGTCGTCCAGGAGGACAGCTGGCCGACCGAGGAGTTGCACGTGCGGTTGCGGCTGGCCCAACTGCTTCACGATGTCGAGTCCGTCGACAGCCACCTTCGCCGAGCCGAACGGCTGGCTGACGACCTCGGGCTGCCCCATCTCCGATACCCGGTGTTGTTGGAGCTCGGTCGGCACCGGCGGCGGCAGGGCATCGATGCCGAGGCCCGCCGACGGCTTCGGGAAGCGGTCGACGTCGTCGAGGGGTTGCGGGGGCTCATCCCCGACGAAGCGGTCAGGACCAGCTATCTCGAGGGCCGGACCGCAGCCCACGTCGATCTGATGTCGATGCTGATCGACGCCGGTGGAGCCGAGGATGCAGCGGCGGCTTTCGACCTTGCCGAGGCCTCGAAGTCCCGCACGCTGGCCGACATCCTGGCCGGCGTTGTCCAGCCCGGCGACCGCTCCGTGGAAGGGCCGTCGCAATCGGCGCTGCGCCGGTACGAGGCCGATCTCCACGCCGCCTACAGCGCCCTGGTTGGCGGCGGGCCCACCATGGCCGGGGCCCGGAGGCGGGCGGTCCACGATCGAGCCATCGAGCTGGAGCGGGCGATTCGTCTGGCCCACCTCCAGGCAACCACCGATCCAGGCCGGTCCGGGGTCGCCGACGCCGAGTCGGCGATCGTCCGCCCGGCGGTGGGGGAACAGGTGATCGCCTACCATGTCGTCGGCGACCGGATCGTCGCTTTCGTCTGGGTCGGCGGCGAGTTGGATGTCGTGTTCCTCGATCGATCGGTCGAGGAAGTCGCGGAGCTGGTGGCGCAATGGGAGCGGGCGAGACGGCGGTTCGAGATCGCCGATCACCTGGGGTCCGGTGGAGCCGAGCAGCTGGTGGCCAATGCCACCGATGTCCTCGGCCACCTCTGGACTGCGATCGTCGCCCCTCTCGCCCCCTTGCTCGACCCGGAAGACGATGACCTCCTGATCATTCCCCACGGTCCACTCCACGGGGTGCCGTTCCACGCCCTGGTGGGACCGGACGGCCCGGTGGCCGCCGACCGCACCATCACCCTGGCCCCCAGCTACTCGGTGGCAGCCCGCCTCCGCTCGACCGAGCCGTTCGAGCGGGCCGGCCGGTCCCTGGTGGTCGGCGTACCCGATGAGTCGGCACCGGCGGTGGCGGCCGAGGCGGCCCATGTCGCAGCCGTCCTCCCCGGGGCCGAGCTGCTCCTCGGCGACGAGGCCACCATCGCCAACCTGTCGGCCGGAACCGGTAGCCCGCTGGATGTGCTGCACCTCGCCTGTCATGGGCTCCATCGTGCTCGTAACCCGATGTTCTCGGCGCTGAAGCTGGCCGATGGTTGGCTGACGGCCACAGATGTGCTTGGGCTCCGGTTGCAGGGCACGTTGGTGGTCCTGAGCGCCTGCGAGACCGGGCGGCACAGCGGTTCCGGATCCCAGGACGAGTCGATCGGGCTGGCTCGATCGTTCCTGGCCGCCGGGGCAAGGGCGGTCGTGGTGAGCCTGTGGTTGGCAGACGACAAGGTGACCGAGCTGCTGATGGACGCGTTCTACCGCGAACTGGAGGCCGGGCGATCGCCTGCGGCAGCCCTCCGGGCGGCGCAGTTGCTCGTCGCCAGAGATCATTCCCATCCTGCAGCGTGGGCACCGTTCGTGATCCAAGCTGCCGGCAAAGGAGAAACATGAGAGTACCCCCGGTGTCGAAGCGAGTTGTGAAGCTGGGTCTGGCGGTGGCGGTGGGTCTCGGTGTCACCGCCTCCTCCGTCGTCCCGGTCGCGGCCAAGGCAAAGGACGAGTACGGCCCGATCGTGGTCAAGCTGGCCGATGGCGCCGACCCGCAGGCCGTCGCACAGCAGGCCGGCGTCGCCGACGCCGAACCGCTGGTTGCCTCCCGGGGCCTGTACGTCCTCGACGTCACGGCAGAGAGCCGCAAGTCGAAGGACCTTGCCAAGGATCTGGCCAAGCGGGGGGACACCACCTGGGCCGAGCCCGCAGCCGGCGAAGGCCAGGTCGAGGATGATCGGTTCCATGCCTGGCCGGATGGCCAACCGGGCCAACCGAGCACCGATCCGGAGAGCTGGCTCCACCAGCCGAGTCTGGAGTTCCTCCGGCTCGACGAGATCCACCGGGTGGCCGACGGGTCGGGGGTGACCATTGCCCTGCTCGACACCGGTGCCGATCTCGATCACCCTGCGTTGGCCGAACACCTCGGCGTCGCCGGTCGCCACTACGACTTCATCGACGATGACGCTCACCCGATGGAGGAGGCGAACGGCATCGACGACGACGGCAACGGTCAGGTCGACGAGTCGTTCGGTCACGGAACCCACACCGCCGGCCTGCTGGCGCTCGTCGCCCCGGAGGCCGAGCTGCTGATCTACCGGGTCCTCGATGATGACGGCGACGGCAATCCCTACGTGGTGGCCGAGGCCATCAACGAAGCGGTGGCGGCCGGGGCCGACGTGATCAGCATGAGCTTCGGCATGGACGGCAAGACCAAGTCGAAGGTGCTGAAGGAGGCGTTCAAGGACGCAGCAAAGGCGGATGTGGTGATCGTGGCCGCGGTCGGCAACAACGGTGACGACGGCGATCGGTTCCCTGCCGGGGAGAAGGACGTGATCGGGGTTGCGGCAACCGCCGATGGCAAAGACCTCCTGGCCCGGTTCTCCAACCACGGGAAACGGGCCCTGGTCGCCGCCCCGGGTGTCGACATCGTCAGCACCCTGCCAGGCGGCGGTTTCGGGGCCTGGAGCGGCACCTCGATGGCAGCGCCGATCGTGGCCGGCCAGGCCGCCCTGATTCGTGACCACCGGCCGGAGCTGAAGGCCAAGAAGGTCCGCGATGCCATCGGCAAGTCGGCTCGCAAGCTGCGGGGCAAGCGCAAGGTCGACAAAGGTGCGATCGACATCTTCGCCAGCTTCGACGAGTGATAGCGGCGGCCTTCACCCCATTCGGCTCCTTCCGGTACATTGGGCCCCACATGGGAAAGCAACGGGTGCGGATCTTGATGTGGGTGCTGTCGGCCGTGGCGCTGGTCGTCGGTTTCTACGTCGGGTTCAACATCGACGCCGAGGTCGGTGCCTTCCTCTGGGTGGCCTCTGCGGTGCTGGCGCTGGCCCCGTTCGCCACCCATCGCAATCCGGCGTGACGGCCCCACCGGCTGCCGGCCCGCTCAGGGCGCCGGATCGGGCAGGATCACCGCCTGGGCCACGATCGTGGTGGCCTGCTCGGGATCGAAGCTGAGGGCGGGGGAGCCGTACAGCACGTACCCCTCGTCGAGGGCGTCGGCCACCCGCGCGCAGAACTCGTGGGTGTCGGGACCGGTCAACACCCGGTAGCGAAGTCTGTCGGAAGTCACGGCATCTCCTTTGGTCAACCGGGTAGTCTATTTCCGACAAACCCGATCAGAGTGGTCGGGAACCGGGCGATCCTGGCCCGGTGGGGAACCAACCGGGGGAACGGTCATGCCGCATTCCGAGATCTCACTGGACGAGGCATGGTCGATACTGACCGATGATGCCGATGCCACCCTCATCGATGTCCGGACCACCGCCGAGTGGAACTTCGTCGGACTGCCAGACCTGGCGTCGCTGGGGAGGGAGGTCAGGTTGGCGGAGTGGACCCGATTCCCCGACGGATCCCCGAATGACCAGTTCGTCGAACAGGCAACCACCGGCCTGGAACCCCAGCAGCCGATGCTGCTCATCTGCCGTTCGGGAGCCCGGTCCCGGGCTGCCGCCCAGCGACTGGAGGCGGCCGGCTTCCCAAACGTGTACAACGTCACCGCCGGTTTCGAGGGCGACCTCGACGCAAACGGTCATCGCCACGGCGGCTGGAAGGAGCGGCTGCCATGGCACCAGAGCTGAGCGGCGAAAAGGCCGAGCACCGGGGCCGAAACGGCACCGACCCCGGTACCGACACCGGGCCGGACTCGGCCGCCGGGTCGGCCCCGACCGACGGATTCGAGGAGGCGACGCTGCTGATCCGGGGCGGCCTGCAGCGCTCGCCGTTCGACGAGACCGCCGAGGCCATCTACCCCACGTCCGGTTACGTGTACGGATCGGCGGCCGAAGCCGAGGCGGCGTTCGCCGGTGAACACGATCGCTACATCTATTCCCGTTACGGGAATCCGACCGTCTCGGTGTTCGAGGAACGGCTGCGGCTGCTGGAGGGGGCCGAAGCCTGCATGGCGACCGCCAGCGGTATGGCCGCGGTATTCGCCTCGTTGGCCAGCATGGTCGGCGCCGGCGACCGGGTGGTCGGATCGCGGGCGTTGTTCGGGTCCTGCCATGTGATCCTCGACGAGATCCTGCCCCGGCTCGGGGTCGACACCACCCTGGTCGACGGCACCTCGCTCAACGCCTGGGAGCAGGCCCTGGCCGCCGGCGCGGTGGCGGTGTTCCTCGAGACCCCGTCCAATCCCGGGTTGGAGGTGATCGATCTCGCCGCAGTTGCGGAGATGGCCCACGCCGCCGGGGCAATGGTGATCGTGGACAACGTGTTCGCCAGTCCGGTGCTGCAGAAGCCGCTGGAGCTGGGGGCGGACATCGTGGTGTATTCGGCGACGAAACACATCGACGGGCAGGGTCGGACCCTCGGCGGCGCAGTGCTCGGTCCCTCGAGCTACATCGACGAGACGCTGATGTCGTTCCTCCGCCATACCGGGCCGAGCCTCAGCCCGTTCAACGCCTGGGTGCTGGTCAAGGGTCTGGAGACGATCCGTCTTCGGGTCGAGGCGTCGACCCGGGCCGCCGAGGACCTGGCCCGCCGGCTGGAAGGAGACCGTCGGGTGCAGCGGGTACGCCACCCCGACCTCGAGTCACACCCCCAGCACGATCTGGCCAAGCGCCAGATGAGCGCCGGTGGCACCATCTTGACCATCGACCTCCAGGCCAAGGAGAACGCCTTCCGGTTCCTCGACCGGTTGCAGCTGTTCGACATCTCCAACAACGTTGGTGACTCCAAGAGCCTGGTCACCCATCCGGCCACCACGACCCACCGGCGGCTGCCGCCCGAGGCCCGCCGGGCGGTCGGCATCGGCGACGGCATGGTCCGGCTCTCGATCGGGCTGGAGTCGGTCGAGGACCTGTATCGGGATCTCGACCAGGCTCTGGGCTGAAGACCGACCGCAGTCGATGCGGTGGGTCGGGGGTGGGCGTTGGGTCAGGGTGTGCTGTGGGTCGGGCCCCACTGGGAGGCCATGAGCTCGGGGATGCCGGCCCGGCCCGGTGGGGTCTCGCTGTTGAACAGATCGCCGTCGGTCCAGTGCTCCACCACCTGGCCCCATGGGTCGGCCCAGTAGTCGTAGATCTGGCTGCCAAGGAGGTGGCGACCGATGCCCCAGTGGTGGGACCGGCCCTTTTCACTGAGGTGGGTGTGCCCGGCCATCAGGTCGTCGACGTTGGCCACCTCGAAGGCGGCGTGGTTGAACCCGGCGGCCTTTGAGCCGACCAGGAACAGGGTGTGATGGTCGACGAACACCTCGCCCCGGTCACAGCGGAGGAACGCACCGAGCGAGCGGTCTTCATCGATGGCGATCTCGTCGGAGGTGAGCAGGCCGAATCGTTCCTTGTACCACGCTTCGGAGGCGGTGAAGCTCGTGACGTTGAGGACGCAGTGGCCGAGCCGCTTGACCTGCGACGGTCCGGCCTCCAGCCTGAGCGGTCGGCCCTTGCGGGGCTGGGCTTCGGCATCGTTGTGGACCAGGCGGCGATCGAGCGGGATTGCGCCGACCGGACTCCGGCCGGCCACCACCTCCACCCGGAAACCATCGGGATCGGTGGCCACGGTGACAAAACCGCCGCCGGGGCCGGCGAGGGCCTCGACATCGGAGAACTCGGGCCGGTGGGCCAAGGTCTCCAGGTCGGTGGAGGTGGCCGCCTCGAAAGCCAGCCCGACGAACCGGGCCTCGTCGCCGACGGTGGTGACATGGACGAACCCCTCGTCATCGGTGCCCCGCATGTACAGCGTGTCGTCGGTGCGCTCGTTGCGCCGGAGGCCGAAATCGAGCAGGAACGCCTCCATGAGCTCGAGGTCAGGCGCCTCGAAGCGAACATAGGCGATGTCGGTGACTCGTACTCCCATGGGTGGGCTCCTCTCGCTGTGGTGGACCGCGGCCCTATTCGAGGGTTGCGTAGTTGGTGGAGCGGTCGTCGGTGGTGGCGCCTCGAATCTCGTCGACGCAGGACCGGAGCGCTTCGAGGTACTGGTCGATCACCCCGGCGTTGGAGTTGGAGACCGTGGAGTGGAGCGAGTCGGGCGGGGTCTGCCGATCGTGGAACCAGCCGACCCGCTCCAGGGCGTCGCCGAGGGCGAACATGTCGATCGGGTCAGGGTCGTTCGGCTCGTTGCTCATCGCCACCAGGTGGAACCGTCCGTCGCCGAGCACCCGGATGCCATCGATGGCGGCGATGCCGTCCCGCATACGGTCGGCGTTCTCCAACGTGGAGGCCGTCAACTTCAGGTAGCCGTCGATACCGAGATGCTGCATCACCGCCCAGGCCGCGGCCATCGGCAGCCCCGATCGGGTGCCCTGGAGGTTGGGGCTGGCGTAGAAGCCGCCGAGCCAGTCGTCGAAGATGAAGGTCTGGTAGCGGCGCAGCTCCTTGGTGCGGTGCAGGATGACCGACACGCCCTTTGGGGCATAGCCGAGCTTGTGGATGTCGGCCGAGATCGAGGTCACCCCGTCGACCCGGAAATCCCAGGGCCGGACGTCGCGCCCGAGCCGTTCGGCGAACGGGAGCACGAAGCCGCCCATGCAGCCGTCGACATGGCAGTTGGCGTCGGCGTCGGCCGCCAGGGCGGCGATGCGGGCGATGTCGTCGATCACACCTTGGGGATACTGCGGCGCCGAGCCGACGATCAGCACCGTGTTTTCGGTCACCAGATCGGCCATGGCGTCCACATCGGCGGTCCAGTCGTCGTTGACCGGGGCCTTGTGGAGCTTCAGTCCGAACAGGTGGGCGCCCTTGTGGAATGCGGCATGGCCGCTGGCGGCAACGATCATCTCGGGCTCGGTGATGCCCCGTTCGATCCGGGCCCGCTCCCTTGCCGCTTTGACTGCACAGAGGATCGACTCGGTCCCGCCGCTGGTCAGGAAGCCCGAGGCGGTGTCGGGACCGTTGAGCAGGCCGGCGGTCCAGCCGACGACTTCGGATTGGATCGAGCCCAACGACGGGAAGGCCTTGGTGTTCAGTGCGTTCTCGTGGAGATAGATCGAGGCTGCCCGCTCTGCCACCTCCCGCACCTCAGGGCCGCCGTCGTAGACCATGCCGAAGGTTCGGCCGTCCTCCCAGCGCACGTCGTTGTGCCGCTTGTCCTCCAGCTCGCCGATGACGTCGTCGACCGATCGACCGTGCTGACCAAGTGGCTCCATCTGATGGACGATAGGGCAGCGAACCCGGTCGAGGCCAGCGTCAGAGCACGACGGCCAGGTCCGGGTCGGCCACCGCTCGTAGCGCCTCGGCCCGATCCTCATCCGACAGACCTTCGAGATCGGCGATGCCGTTTTCGGTCACCACCGCCGACACGAACCGACCATCGACGGTGGCCGGCACACCGGGCGCAAGGCGGCCGACAATCCTCGACAGCTTGCCTCGGGCCGCGGTGGCCGGCAGGGTCACGATGTAGCGGCCATCGGGAGAAGCGGCGGCGGCTTCGGCGTAGTCAGGAGCACCGCCAGGACCGGAGATGACCCGCAGCCCGATCATCTCCCCGTTTGCCGAGCCGTCGAGCGCAACCTCCACCGCCGAGTTCACCGCTCGGAACCGGGGGAGTGCTCGCAGTGTCCGCTGGCCATGGGAGATCGAGGCCGGCACCGTGACGACCGCCGGGTTGCGATCCAGGAAGTCGAAGAGACGGCCGGTCCCGTTGGCCAGGCCGGTGGCCATCCGGCCCGGGAACAGCGGATGGGTGGTCCCGTGCAGGGCCCCACTCTCAGAGAGGTCGATCACACCGTCGCTGATCATCCCGCTGTGGATGCCGAGGTCGCGGTGACCGTGGAGTGCGGTGAGTACCGCATCGGCCAGTGCGCCGACCCCGATCTGGAGGATCGCCCCATCGGGGATCAGCGATGCGGTCAGTGAGCCGATCAACAGCGCAGTGGGGTTCGACTCGGCCCGGGCCGACTCCACCAGCCGGTGGTCGACGTCGACCAGCAGATCGATCTCGCTCCGTTCGAGCTCCCCGGCCCCGAAGGTGTACGGCATCCGGGGATTGACCTGGGCGATGACAAGCGGGGCGGCGGCCATCGCCGCCAGCGGTGTTGCCGCGCTGACCCCGAGGCTGAAGCGCCCCTCCGGCCCGGGCGGGCTGACATGGATGACGGCCACGTCGATCGGGCAACGACCACCTGCAGCCAGGAGCTCGCCGTAGCGGCTGAACGGCACCGCCTCGGTGGTGAGGGCCCCGGCATCGCGCATGCCGTCGACGGCGGGCCCCGGTTGGAGGCTGGTCAGGTGGAACGGCTGGTTGGGGTGGTCGAACATGGCCAGCGGCGCCACCAGCCGATCGCAGACCAGATCGAGGCTCGACCAGCGATGCCGCTCGTCGGCCATGGCCCGATCGATGTCGCACGGTGCCGCCGCCCCGCCGCACACGTAGACCCGGGCGCCGTCGGCGATGGCGTCCAGGGCCTGGGACATGGTCACGGCTCGACCGGTTCGGTCGGCCCGGCGGGGCCGGTCGAAGAGGGGCTCGGACATCGCTCCGCAGGCTACCGCCGGTGGCCCGCAGCGGCCGAATCCCCATCGGTCCGCTGGGGCGGGTGGCGACCGGCACGGGATCGCCAGGTCGACGACGGCCCGCAGCGGTCATGAGCTGGTTGCTGCCAGCACCCCGAAGCTCAGCAACGCCTCGGCGTGGCTCTGGTGGACGGTGAACTCGTTGAACTGGGCGACCGATCCCACGTCGTACCATTGCCACAGGTATGGCAGGTCGGTCGGATCGGGGGTGGCTCCGGCCGGTTCGAGGATGTCGTCGACCACCCAGCTCTCGTCGCCGATCGAATTGAGGGCGTGGTGACCGTAGACCGGCGTGCCGGGCCAGACAGGGAGGCCGCCGAACTTCACGTCGTTGATCTGTGGGTTGCGGACCGGTTCGGTGCCGAGCCCGGTCAGCAGGACCCGATTCATCGGGTTGGCTCCCAGCGCCACCGATGCCGAGCGGACCGCGGCAGCCCGGTAGGCGGGCTCGCCGGTCAGCAGGTAGGCCTTGAGTAGACCCGAGGTATGGGGGGCGCCGCCGCTGCCAAGGCCCCACACCAGGGGGACGCCCGGGTTCTCCGTGGTCCAGCCGTAGCCGGTGCCCTCGGCGGCGGTGATCGTGGCGTTGGCCGAGCCGATGAACCGCTCTCGCAGCTCACCCCGGATCGCCGGGTCGGTGACAGACTCGTCGGCCTGCAGGTAGAGCCAGGCCGCATCACAGCGGCCGTGGGCATGGCAGGACATGAACGGGTCGTTGTCGTCGAGGAAGGTTGCGGTCCTGATGAAGAGCTCATGCCAGTCGGCGTCTCCGGTGGCCAGCAGCAAGCCGGCCGCGGCAACGTTGCGCTGCTCGGCAACGATCCGGTCCTCGTCGGCCTGTCGGTCCGGCTGGCCGGGCTCGGGCTGATCCGGCCCAGCTCCGGCCTGCGATGCCACCCTCCTTGTCTCGCCCTCGGCCCACTCCATGGCGGCAACGGCCGAGGCCAGCAGCTCATCGGCCCGTTCCCCGTCATAGGGGGCGAGTGCAGCCGACATTTCGGCCGCCGCTCCGGCATAGAGGTAGCTGGAGAAGCGATCGGCGCGGTAGGCGAACGTCGCCAGATCGTCGGCCCACGACGGCGTGTCCGGTGGCGGGTGCTCGCTGGCCTCGATGCCGCCCCGGATCGCCCCGTCCGGTCGTTGCATGCGGCGATAGAGGTCGACGGTCCACAGGGCCTCGTCGAGCAGATCCGGTACCGGGTCTCCGCTCTCGGGGATGTTCAACTCCCGGCCGTCGAAGGTGGCGGGGAACGTCATCACCAGCTGCGCTGCATTCCGGGCGTACCAGAGATGGTTGATGCGGCGATCCCAGTCTCCGGCGTCGAAGTGACCACCCCAGGCGGTGTCGACCAGATCTTCGGTTCTGAGCTCGGCCAGCAACTCGAAGTCGGTGTTGCCGGTCTCGGTCTGGGCTCGGAGCAGCGAGTACTCCGATTGCAGCACCGTGGCGCCGTCGTCGGGGTGGTTTGGTCTTGGCCGGACGACAGACGTGTACGGCGGTCCCAGCTCGGTCCCGCTTCGCTGGTGGTACATCGCACGGGCCACCGTCGACGACAGGCGGTGCCAGACGTCGGCCTCGATGTCGAACTCGTACGAGCAGCCGATGTCGGTCACACAGAGCTGATAGCGGCCGGGCCTCGTCAGTTGGGAGAAGTCGAGCTCGATCACCGGTGAACCGGTGAGGTCTCCCTGCCCCATCTCGTTGTCGGCCGGACGAAGCCGGCCGCTTCCCCGGGCCGCAACGTCACCGGTCGCCACGTCGACCACCTGGAACGATGGCTGATCGGAAGCGTCGAGCGCGGAGCGGCCGATGCCGTCGAACCAACCGGAGAGGTAGGCGACCTTGAGCTCGTCGCCGGGGGCGTAGCCGACCTGGTTGACCCTGACCGCGGGGGAGAGGTTGGTCTCGGGGTCGTAGGTCAGGTCGAGGGGAGCCAGTTCGGACCCGGCGATCCGGTAGCCGGCCCCAGCCTGCAGTGGTGTTGGCAACGTCACCACGAAGTCGTGGATCACCTCCCGAACCTGATCCAGCTCGTCGTCGACCCCGCCACCGGCCGGTCTGGCCAGGTGGCGGACGTCGGACACCTCGATCCCATCGCCATAGGCCGGGTCCTCGTCGGAGGAGACCAGCCAGTTGCCGTCCAGCACCGCCCCGCCGTCGAGTGGCCGACCGATGAGACGGTCGGGGCGGCGGATGGCGTCGGTCCGGCGGGAGACCTGCATCCCGTGGACCGAACCGTCGCGGTTGACCACCAGGCGGCGTCGATCCCGGGAGATCCGGTCACCGTCGAGTGGGTTGTCGAGGTCGTATGGCTCGATGGCCCCCCGTTCCAGGCGACCGGCTTCGACCCGGATCAGCAACTCGGTTGCGGAGAAGGGTCTGACGAACGACGGGGTGTGGACATTGGCGACCTCCGATGACGTGGCTGCCCGAAAGGTGGGGTCGACCACGGCGGCGGTGACAAAGATCGGCCCGGGGGTGGCATCGCTCATCATGAACTGGCCGAAGATGGTCTGGTAGCCGGTGTCCTGCAGGTCGACCGTGATGGTGGCGGGCGCCGCCGTTGCCGTGTCGAGCGGCCGCCAACCGGCAGCCTCGAAGCCGGGGTCGGTGTCGACCCGGACCGCTTGGGCACCGGCCGGTGGATCGAGTTGCACCGAGACCGATCCGTCCGGAGACGGTTGCTCGCCGACCAGGGTGAACGGGCCGGCAGGCGCCGGGCCGGCAATCTGCAGCGCCGACGGCGTCGTCCGGCGCAGGGCATTGTCGGCCGGCCCCGCTCGCCGCCGCTCCAGGAACCGGTACCCGAAAAATCCGCCGATCAATCCCACGATGACGATCGTGACCAGGAGGGCCCCGCCGATCGCCGTACTACGCCTGGATGCCACCGCCGGTCAGGCCCACTTTGAGATTGGTCCGTCTCGCCAGCTCGTTCGATACAGGGATTCAGGCCTTCTCATCAAGAGCATCTTCATCAAGCAGAAGACGGCCAGCCACCCACCGAAGAAGACGTCCTCGGAGAACGACATCAAAAGATTGGCCGACAGCGCCGAGACGACCCAGACACCCAGATCGGGTTTTGTCGACAAGGCCTGCCAGCCCATTCGCATGGTGGAGATGAACAGGACGACAAAGATGGCAAGACCGATCAGCCCGATCTGCAGGGCCAGATCCAAGGCGCCGTTGTGGGCATGAGATGCTTCGAAGCCGACCTGTCGCCAGATCAGATCCGTCTCCGAGGAGAGGTTCTCGCGCCAGAACAGGGCCCCGAAACCATGCCCCAGCCACGGTTTGCGAGAGAGGGCGTCGAGCGAGGCCTCCCAGATCACGGTACGTCCAGAGAACGAGGTGTCCTTGCCGTAGGCGCTGGTGATGGTGGCGATCGACGACAGCGCGGCGGCGACGACACCGATGGAGCCGAGCAACGACACCAGGGCCAGCAGGGTGCTGTTCCTCGCGTCCTTCTGGCTCTGGTAGATTCGGAGCCAGACCCAGGCGATGGTGACGAAGAACGCCGCCGACACCCCGGTGGCCGAGGTGGATCCGACCAGGAGCACGCCGATCGAACCGAGCGTGGCCCACTTCGCAAGCGCCGATCGGCTGAATGTGAGGACGGTGGGGATGGCCAACACCAGGAACGACGCCATGTTGTTCTTGTGGTTGAAGAAGCCGTGCCAGCCGGCGTAGTCGAGGCCTTCGCCGCCGACCCCGATGTGGGCTCGGGTCTCGGGGAACGCAGCCAGGCCGACGAACGTGATCACCAGCGCCAGCCGAACGGCCCAGATCAATGCGTCCGCGGCATCCCGCAGCCCGAGCATCCCGCCGGCCAGGATAACGGCCAACATGGCCGGTATGAGCCCCTTGAGCGTGGCCGCGGAGGCCACCGGATCGATGGACCAGGCGATCGAGGCGACCGTGATGCCGAAAATGCCGAGAATGGAGAACGACACCGGGAACTCCATCAGCACGGTCCGCGGCGCCAGCAGCAACGCCCCGAGGGCCGGGGCGATGGTCAGGATCCCGATCGCCGGCGGGAGCAGGAGGCCGCCGAGGGCACCCATGGCCCAGAGCAGCCCTGCGACCAGCGACAGCTGGGCGGCGACCGTGCCCAGCGGCCCCATCTGATGCCCTTGGGGATCGAAGCGCTCGGGATGGCGGGTTGCCACCGGTGGCGGCATCTGCATGGTCATCGCCACAACCATACCCGGGCGCCCGGGGGTCGTGGGGGCCGAGCCGGACGGTGCGCCTCGGCCGCCGACCGATGTTCTTCAGGCCGGTTCGTGCGACGCCGTCACCGCCTCGGCGTCTGCCACCGGGAGGCCGTGTGTCAGCCGGCCCGGTTCGAACCGATGGCCCCGAGCAGCTCGGCGAGCTCGTTCGGTTTCATGAGCGGCACCATGTGGTTGCACTCGATCCGGTGCGAGGTCCACCGTTCCGAGGCCTCGGCTCTGGCCAAGGCCTGCCAGAACGGCGAGTCCGGGGCCTCTCCCGGGTCGGCGGTCGCCTTGACGTAGCTGAGCCCGAAGTCCCAGGATTCGAGCGGCTTCGACAGCCGGACCGCTTCGGTGAAGGTGGCGATCGGCTGCGGGGACCTGCGCTCCTCGACCCACCGGGTCTCCTCGGGGTCCCCGAGGTCTCGTGGTTTCGGCGGGATCGTCCAGGCCGGGTCCCCGCCGACCTCGGTCTGCCTCGGCGGGGCGCCGAGCCCGGTCAGGGACTGCACGCTCTGGCCGTCGGAGGGTACGAAGGCATCGAGATAGACAAGGTGGCGGACCCGGTCCCCGATGCGATCGAGAACGCCGGTCACCACCATGCCGCCATAGGAGAAGCCGAGCAGCACGATGTCGTCGAGATCCTCGTAGTGGACCGCGGCGGCGACGTCTTCGATGTGGGTCGACAATCCCACCTCCGGTCGGCTGAGGTGTTGTCGTTCACCGATACCGGTCATGCTTGGCGTGAAAACCTGATGACCGGCCTGCCACAGGAGTGGTCTGACTCTGTGAAATCCCCAGGATCCGCCCCAGGCTCCGTGGACCAGCACATAGGTTGTCATCTCGGTACCTTCCCGCTCACCGCCGCCCGCGGTCGATCACCGCCGACTCGTTCATCTGCTCACCGGAGGTGGCGCCGGAACAACGAATGCACCCGTTCCCAGTGCAGTTCCGAGGCGTCCCGGTTGTACCGCTCGCCGCCCGGAGGGGCGTAGCCGTGGAGGGCGTCTTCGATGAAGTCGAGGGTGTAGGTGACGCCGGCGTCCTTCAACGCCTGCTCCATCACCGGGACATCCTCCGGCGGGGCCGTCGGGTCGTTGTCCGGCCAGCCGAGGTAGACCTCGGCATCGACCGCATCGAGCCCTCGGTGGGGTGAGTCGTCGCCGTCGCGGATCAGCCACGCGCTGTGGATCGAGGCCACGGCGGCCACCCGGTCCGGCATGGCCCTGGCAGCGGAGATCACCAGACCACCGCTCATGCAGAAACCGACCGCACCCACCTTGCCGTCAGCGGCAGCGGGGTCGGCGTCGGCGTGATCGAGGAGAGCCTGGCAGTCGCCGAGGATGTTGGTCGGGTTCACCTGATCCATCAGCTCGCGGCGGGCGTGCATGTCCTCGTCGCTCACGCCGAACTCCCGGAACGGACCGCCCCGGTAGAACAGGTACGGCAGCATCACGTAATAGCCGGCCGATGCCAGCCGCATCGACATCTCCTTCAGCGCCGGCCGGATGCTCGGTGCATCCATCAGATAGAGCACCACCGGCGATGGGCCGCCGTGGGTCGGATGGTAGATCCACGTCGGCATCTCGCCATCGGTGGTGGTGATGGTGACTTCCTGCTCGATCAACGGTTGCGCCTTTCGGGTGGCAGCGGTAGCGGGTGGCCCGGCGTGGTGGGCTCCGGCCGGGGGTCCGACCGTCGGGCCGCCCATCGCCGATGCCGGTGTGTCGACAATAGAGGAGTGCGGCTGGGTGGGCCAGCGCCGACGGTCGGCGTTGGCCGAGGTCAGAGCCAGCGTCTCACCCGGGTTCGGTACTGTTCGTACTCGTCGCCGAACCGTTGGCCGAGCACCCGTTCCTCCGGCCTGATCTGCAGGACGGTCAGCGCCACCACCAGCGCGCCGGTGCCGACAACCAGGCCCACGATCGTGCCCAGCCGCAGGCCCCAGGCGATCGACAACAGCACCAGCCCCAGGTACATCGGGTTCCGGGTGAACCGGTAGACGCCGTCGACCACCAGCGTCGACGCCTTGTCGATGCTGTGGGGATCGACGGTGGTGCCGGCCGACCTGAACCGTCGGACCCCGAGCACGCCGAGCACAACGCCGGCCAGCCCGAGGAGCACGGCCACGATGACGGCAGCCGGGCCCGAAAGAGGGGACTCGTCCGGATCGAAGCGGTCCACCAGGAAGGTCAGCAGACCGGCGAGCGCCAGGAGGCCCGGCGGCGGGACCTTGTTCTCCAGCCGGTGCACCGCCGTGGTGGGCCGCTCAGCCCAGGGCGCCGATGGCTGCGTCGTAGTCCGGCTCGTCGGCGATCTCTCCGACGAGCTGGGAGTGGACGACGCTGCCCGCTTCGTCGACGACGACAACGGCCCGGGCACAGAGCCCGGCCAGCGGCCCGTCGACCATGCCCACCCCGTATTCGGACATGAAGTCCGGGCTCCGGAAGGTGGAGGCGGTCTTGACGTTCTCGATGCCCTCGGCGCCGCAGAACCGGCCCTGGGCGAACGGCAGGTCGGCCGAGACGCACAACACGGCTGTGTTTTCGAGCCCTGCTGCCCGCTCGTTGAACGCCCGCACGCTGTTGGCGCAGGTCGGTGTGTCGATCGAAGGGAAGATGTTGAGTACCACTCGCTGGCCGGAGAAATCGCCGCTGGCGACCGGCCCGAGATCGGCGCCGGTCAGTGCGAAGTTCGGAGCGGACGAGCCGACTGCCGGGAGGTCTCCGTTGGTGTTGACTGGGTTACCTCGAAGAGCGGTCTGAGCCATGGCACTTGTCTCCTGTTGATTGGTCGGCTGGTTGCCAGAAACCGCAGGTTACTCAGCAATCGAGGCCTCTCCTCCCCGAATACCGGCACGGTCGAGTTGGGCGGAGGGCCGATATCGGATCGGTCTCTGGTGCCGGTCGGGGGCCGCCGAGTAGCCTTCTGGTGATCCTGACCGGGCTCCGATCATCGGCCAACCGGGATGGACGGCCGGCCGAAGCACAGGGATATGCCTGTTATGGATCTGCGTTCCAATCGTCTGCAACTGGAGAACCTGGCATCGGTTCAGGAGCACTTCCACAGCCGGGGCTGGAGCGACGGCCTCCCGATCATCCCGCCCACGGCCGAGGCGGTCGAGGCCTGTCTCGAATGGGCGGTGCTACCTCCCGATCATCTGGTCGGTATGGAGCCTGTCCGGGGCCGTTCGGTGACCGCCGAGAAGGTGGCGGTGAATGCGGTGATGGCAGGCTGCCTCCCGATGCACTTCCCCGTCGTGGTCACCGCGGTGTCCGCCATGCTGCAGCCGCAGTTCGAAGTCCACGGGCCGACTGCCAGCACCGGCGGGTCTGCGATCCTGGTGGTGGTCAACGGTCCCATCCGCTCCGAGCTCGGCATGGTCGCGTCGTTCAACGCCCTGGCCGGCAGCGACCGGGCCGGGACCTGCATCGGTCGGGCGGTGAGGCTGACGCTGATCAACCTGCTCGACGTGAGACCGGGCGGTATCGACCGTTCGACCCTCGGTCATCCCGGCAAGATCAGCTACTGCATGGCAGAGGATGAGGAGGGTTCGCCGTGGCCGTCGTTGGCGGCCGAACGACTGGGGCTGATCCAAGCCACCGATCCGGCCGTCGACGCTTCACCGGGTCGGCCTTCGACGACGATGGGCGCCTCGGCGGTGACGGTGTTGGCGGCCATGGCGCCCCGCCAGATCATGAACGAGTGGACCACCGTGCCGGAGGAGATCCTCGACACCTTCGTCGCCGAGATGCAGGCCAACATGGCGCACTACTCGATCTGGGCCGGCGACTATGCCATTGTCGTGGCCCCGCAGCTGCGGGACCATCTTGCCGCCGCCGGCTGGTCGAAGGCCGACGTCCAACACTACGTCTTCGAACGGGCCAGGATCAGGCGCCGAGACTGGGCCGAGGTGGGGAAGGGTGCCGTGGTGGCGGACAAGGGTGATCTCGAATACCGGGCGCTGAACGATCCGTCCGACCTTCTCGTGATCGCCGGCGGCGGCCCGGCCGGCGGCTTTGGTGCGGTCATCCCGCCGTGGCTGGGGACGAAGAGCCGGGCCGTCACCATGGCGATCGGTGCGTGCGTGAATTGTTGACCGGCACCACAAGATGACCACGTCACGGCGATGACATGACCACGACATGACCACGACATGACCAAGACATGATCATGACCATGGAGGAGATCGTATGACCATCGAGGTGCTCGACCCGACCCACGGAGAGGAGCCGTCCGAGTTCCGGTCGGCGCCCAGATTGTCCTCGCTCGACGGTGCCGTCGTCGGGCTCATCTCCAATGGCAAGCAGGGCACCGTTGTGTTCTTCGATGCACTGGAGGATGCACTGCGTCGGCGAGGGACTGCGGAGGTGGAACGCATCACCAAGGCGAACTACAGCGCACCGGCGGAACCGGCGGTGGTCGATCGGGCCAAGCGGTGGCAGGCGGTGGTGGCCGGGGTCGGCGATTGAGGCAGCTGCTCGTCGTGCAGTTTGCACGATGCGGTGATGGGGGAGCGGATCGGGGTGCCGGCTGCAGCCATCATGACCAGCGAATTCACCAGTGCAGCCAGGCTGATGGCCCGCGTCCTCGGCGCCGATGACTATGGGTTCGTGGTGATCGATCACCCGATCGCCAGCGCCTCGGTCGAGCAGCTCCGCGATCGTGCCGAGGGTGCCGCCGACGATTGTGTTCGGCTCTTGACCCAATAGCGACGTGCGCGATGTCGTCTTTGCTGTCGAAGAGGCGTCGATCGACCGTCAACGGTTTGAATGCACACATATATATTGCGCCGCATATCGCCATGGCTCGCCACCTGGGGGCATGTGGATTTCGTCACACGGCGGCGGGGTTCCGTTGGTTCTACCCATCCGGTGACCTCGGCGAGGCACCGGGTCCTTGGCTCTATCGCCGCCCGGCTTCTGCGGCAATTCGTTTCTTGGTGGCGGCCCATGCGCAGATAGGACAGAGCGACAGGTCGTGGCGGCGGGCCGGGCAGTACTCCCGGCCGAAGTAGATGATCTGGAGGTGGCGACGGTTCCAGGTTTCGATGGGGAACACCGCCTTGAGATCCCGTTCGGTCTTCTCGACCGTGGTCCCGTTGGAAAGCCCCCACCGGTCGGCCAGGCGGTGGATGTGGGTGTCGACCGGGAACGAGGGCACACCGAAGGCCTGAGCCATGACCACGCTGGCCGTTTTGTGCCCGACGCCGGCCAGGCTCTCCAGAAAATCCCAATCCGGCCGGACACCGCCACCGTCATCAACGATCTGATGGGCCATGGCCGACAGGTTCCTGGCCTTCGTGGGTGCCAGCCCGATCTCGCGGATGTACCCGAGAATGTCATCTGGGTGGAGCGCGGCCATCGCCTCCGGCGTGTCGGCAATCGCGAACAGTGCCGGGGTCACCTCGTTGACCTTTTTGTCCGTGGTCTGGGCCGAGAGGGCGACCGCCACCAGGAGGGTGTAGGGGTCGCGATGGTCGAGTGGAATCGGCGGCTGCGGGTACAGATCATCGAGGATCTCGCCGATTTTGTTGGCCTTGTCGGATCTCTTCATGGCGAAGACGACGATACCCGGCCGTTCGCTCCGCCCTTTCCGACCGCGAGGCCACGCCGCCGCCGGCGGTCTGAGGTGGTCGGCGGCGATCGCCGATCGCCGATCGACGGCGTCGGGAACCTGTAACGGTGGTGAAACAGCACCAGACATCGACTTTGACGTGGCCCCGCAGGAGTGTCTACGGTCTGTCCCCAACTAGTCGTTGCTGGCATAAGGGGGAAGAACCACGTGTCGCTGTTGGATGTCTCTGACATCACCGTTCGGTTCGGGGGCATCACTGCACTCGATCAGCTGTCGTTCACCATTGATGAGGGTCAGATCTGTGCGTTGATCGGGCCGAACGGAGCCGGCAAGACCACGCTGTTCAACGTGGTCAGCCGAATTTATGATCCGACGGAGGGCTCTCTGACGTTCGACGGCCTCGATCTTCTTCAACTGGCACCGCACCAGATCTCCCAGAAGGGGGTGTACCGCACCTTCCAGAATCTGGCGTTGTGGCCCGGTATGACGGTGATCCAGAATGTGATGGTCGGTGATCACACCAACACCTCGGCCAATTTCTTCACCTCCATGCTCCGACTCGGGACCCGGGGCGAGGAGCGGGATCTCAAGGTCCGGGCCTGGCAGGCCCTGGAGGAGTTGGGCCTGGAGGAACATGCCTTCCACCCGGCCGCAGGTCTGCCGTTCGGCACGCTGAAGCGGATCGAACTGGCCAGAGCACTGATCGGCAACCCACGGCTGTTGATGCTGGACGAACCGGCCAGCGGTCTGACCCACAGCGAGGTCGACGACCTCGGCGCCGCCATCGAGCTGTTGCGGGACAATCACAACCTCACCGTGCTCCTGGTCGAGCATCACATGAGGATGGTGATGGGCATCTCGGAGAAGGTCGTTGTCTTGAACTTCGGGAAGAAGATCTCCGAAGGTGAGCCGGAGGAGGTCCGCGAGGATCCCGGCGTGATCGAGGCCTATCTGGGAACCGGGAGCACAACCACATGACCGACGCCAAGACACCCCCGGCCACGACCAACGGTTCGTCCGGCGAGCCGATGCTGTCGGTCAGCGGGGTCGACGCCCGGTACGGCCAGATCCAGGTGCTGCGAGGCATTTCATTCGATGTGCCCAAGGGCGAGGTCGTTGTCATCCTCGGGGCGAACGGGGCAGGCAAGACCACCACGTTGCGGGCCATCTGCAACATGGTGAGCTGCGACGGCTCGATCACGTTCGACGGCACCGAGATCGCCAAGAAGGACACGGCCGACATCGTCAACATGGGTTTGGCCCACATCCCTCAGGGGCGCGGCACCTTCCCGGAGCTGTCGGTCCTCGACAACCTCGAGATCGGTGGCTACGTCCGCAAGGACAGCCTCGACTCCGACATCGACCGCTGGTTCCAGATGTTCCCACGGCTCAAGGAACGAAAGGATCAGCTGGCAGGATCGCTCAGCGGCGGCGAACAGCAGATGCTGGCGGTCGCCAGGGCACTGATGTCGAGGCCGAAACTGCTGCTGCTCGACGAGCCCTCCCTCGGTCTCGCTCCGTTGATCATCGAGGATCTGTTCCAGACCTTCAGGGAACTCAACCAGGAGTCCGGCGTGACCATGCTGGTGGTCGAGCAGAACGCCAACCTGGCGCTGGAGATCGCCAATCACGGCTATGTGATCGAGGCCGGCGAGATCGTGCTCGATGGGCCGGCAGATGTACTGAAGAGCGACACCGCAGTACAGGACGCCTATCTCGGCGCCTGAGCAGACCCACAGCCCAATCGACCGAGAACGAAGGACCTCAAACCACATGGCAACCGTGCAACTCGAGTCCAGTCCGAGCTTCCTGGCCCAGAACTGGACCAGAATCCTGGGATTCGGCGTTCCGCTGATATTCCTGTCGCTCTACATCGGCGACGACATCATCAACGGTGGCGCCCGCCTGTTCTTCCAGCGCCTGTTCGACGGTCTGGACAACGGCGCCGTCTACGCCATCGTGGCGGTGGCGCTGGTACTGATCTTCAAGGCCACGACCCTGATCAACTTCGCCCAGGGCGAGTTGGCCATGTTCGGCACATTCTTCGCCTACGTCGGTGCGGTGACCCTCGGCTGGCAGGACTTCAGCCTCGGGCCGATCCCACTCGGTCTCATGGCCGCGATATTCGTGGCGATGGCGCTCAGCGCCGGGGTCGGTGCGTCGATTGAGCGGGTGCTCATCAGACCCTTCGACCCATCGGATCATCTCCCGGTGGTGCTGATCACGCTGGGGCTGTTCCTGATCCTCAATGCCATTGCCGGGTTCATCTGGAACGTGAACCCTCGGCCGTTCCCCAGCATGTTCCCCGACCGAACGAACTTCGTCGACGTCTTCGGGGCCCGCCTGTTCTACGACGTGATCGGAACCTGGGCCGTCCTGGGGGTCATGTTCGTCGTCCTGTACTTCGTCCTGCAGCGGACGAAAATCGGCCTGGCCTTCCGGGCCGTGTCGTCCAATACCGAATCGTCCCGCTTGGTCGGCGTCCGGGTCGGGCGAGTGCTGATGTTCGGCTGGGCTCTGGCCGCCGCATTCGGCACGCTCGGCGGCTCCATGGTCGCTCCCAAACTTTTCCTCAAGCCGGACATGATGGCGCTGCTGCTCATCTTCTCGTTCGCCGCAGCCACCGTCGGCGGATTGGACTCGCTGCCCGGGGCGGTGATCGGCGGGATCATCATCGGCCTGATTCAGAGCATCCTGGTCGGCTACCTGGGCGACAACGATACGGCGTTCATCAACTTGAGCCTGGCCGTTGCCTTCATCGTCATCCTTGCGGTGCTGTGGTTCAAACCATCGGGGTTGTTCGGCACCGAACGAGTGGAACGGGTGTGACCATGGACCAACGGCACGATCGAGTTCATCTCCACGGCACCGCAAGCGCGCGCCAGAAAGGAACCGGGGAATGATCCTCCTGCTAGTCCTCGTTGTCTTGGCCGCCGGTATCGCCTTCGCGGCCACGAGGAAAGAGCCGTTGCTCAGGCTCAAAGAAGGCAGCTCCCAGCATCGAACTTATCTCGTTGTGACCTGGGGCCTGTTCCTGCTCTTCGCCATCGCCCTGCCGTACATCCTGACCGAGGTATCCGGCGAGTTCATGGTCGGCCGGATGAACCGGGCGCTGTACCTTGCGGTGGCGATCCTGGGGGTGAACCTGGTGGTCGGGTACTCGGGGCTGATCGCCCTGGGCCACAGTGCGTTCGTGGGCATCGGCGCCTTCGCCACCGCGTCGCTCATCATGGACCACGGCTGGGATTACTGGATGACCATGCCGATCGCCATGCTGTTTGGCTTCATCGTCGGGGTGTTGCTCGGTATCCCGGCGCTGCGGATCAGGGGCCTGTATCTGGCGTTGTTGACGATCGCCTTCGCTGCGATGTTTCCAACGTTGGCCAAGCTCGACAAGTGGGGCATCTCCGATCGAACCGGCGGTGTCAACGGTCGGCGTATCGAAGAGGAGATGGTCGCCCCGGACTGGGTCCAGAGCATCCTTCGAATCGATGACACCTCCGATCAGCAGGCCATCTACCGCTACTTCGTCATCGCCTTCTTCACCGCATTGGCGTTCCTGGTCACCCGCAACCTGATCAAGAGCAGGCCCGGACGTGCCGTGATCGCCATCCGGGACAACGAAACCGGCGCCGCGGTCAGCGGCGTGAACCTGCCGATGTACAAGACCATCACCTTCGGCATCAGTGCCGCCCTCGGCGGGATGGCCGGCACCCTGTGGGCCATGAACTCGGCCTTCGTTGCCGAGCAGGACTTCCAGTTTGCTCCATTGGCCATACCGCTGTTGATCGGCCTGGTCATCGGCGGGGTCGGCACCCTCCAAGGTGGGCTGATCGGTGCGATGGCCTACGTGTTCGTCAACGAGTGGACCAAAGGTGTCGACGAGACGCTCGGTGGTTGGGGCCTCGACGTCGCCAACATCGAAAAGCTGACACCGGCGGTGTTCGGGCTCATTCTCATTCTCGTGACGTTTTTCGCCCCCGGCGGTATCGCCGGGTTCGGAAAACTACTGAAACAGAAGGTGATTCAGATCATCCCGCAGCCCCCTGGGGCAGCGGCAAAATCGACATCTTCGTCCGGCGTGGAGGAGGCGGTGCCGGAGCCGATCGGTTAGTCGGCAACGTTTCAATTCATCGGCGGCTGCTCCCCATTCGCGTTGCCGATCGACTAGAAATGGCCCAGCTTCGCCTGCGAGTTCGGCGGTGGTACGTGCCAGATCAAACAAAGCGTGTTGGAAGATCTGAGCGATCCGTCATCCGACGGTGACCTCAGTTGTGAGAGGAGACAATTCAAAATGAAACGACTTATGAAGTTGCTTTCGTTGCTGTTCGCGTTGGCCTTGGTGGCCGGGGCCTGCGGTAGCGATGATGACTCGACCGATGCCGGTGAGACACCGGCCACCGAGGAAGGTGATGGCGGCGAGGAGTCCGAAGACGAACTCGCCGGCGGCGGTATCGACGATGAAGAGGCGTCCGATGCGGTTGCTGATGCGGCCGAAGCCGAGGGCTCGAGCGCGAGTACTGCCGGCAGTATCGAGGAGTTGGAGGCCCAGTGGGCCGAGGCTCGTGCCGCTGTGGTCGATGCGATCAACGCCGGTGGCTATGGCGTCAACGACGAGAACGTCTTGATCGGCCCGGCCGGGTTCGAGATCGATTTGAGCAGCTGTCCTTCGGATTGGTCGGATACGGCTGGTCTCGGTGATGCGATCACCATCGGTCACACCACGGCCCAGTCGGGGAACCTTGCGGCGTACGGCAACATTGCCGCCGGTATGGATACCTATTTCGACTATGTCAACGAGACGGGCGGGATCGGTGGTTTGCCGATCGAGCTGGTGGTCAAGGACGACGAGTACGTTGCCACCAAGACCATCGAACTGGTCGACGAGATCCTGCAGGCCGAGGATCCGTTCTATGTGACGACCTTGGGTTCGCCGAACACCCTGGCGGTGTACGACTCGTTGAATGACAAGTGCGTTCCGCATCCGTTCGTCATGACCGGTCACCCGGCGTGGGGCGATCCCGAGGGTCACCCGTGGACCACCGGTCTGCAGATGTCGTACTCGACCGAGGCGGTGTTCTGGGGCAACTGGATCAAGCAAAACCTTGCCGCCGATCTGCCGGTGAAGGTTGCCGGTCTGGTCATGGACAACGACTTCGGTCTGGCCTACGAGGACAGCTTCGAGAAGTGGGTTGAAGCCAACCCCGACGTCGTTGGGGAATTCGTGGCGGTTCCCCATGATCCGGCTGCGCCGACGGTGACAAACGAGATGACCACCATCGCCGCTTCGAATCCCGATGTGTTCATCTCGATGACGGCGGGCAACCCGTGTCTGTTGGCGGTGCAGGAGGCCGGCAATTCCGGTTTGACCGAGACGGCAAAGGCGTCGTTCGCTCCGTCGGTCTGCAAGGATGCCAACGCCTACATGATCCCCGCCGGCGACGCTGCCGACGGGTTCTACATCGTGGGTGGTGGCCTCAAGACCACGACCGATCCCCAGTACGCCGACGACGCCTTCATCAGCTTCCTCAACGAGAAGCTGGAAGAGGCCGACCTCGATACTTCGGTCGGCCTGTACGGCACCGGGTTCGGCCAGTTCGGTTGGGCTCACGTCGAGGCGCTGCGTATCGCAGCCGAGCTCGAGGGCGGTCTGACCAGAACGAACCTCATGCTGGCCCAGCGGGCCATGGATGTGATCCATCCGCTGACCCTCGACGGCATCACCTTCTCGGTGAACGGCAACGAGGATGGCTACTTCATCGAAGGCTCGGAGTTCAGCCAATACGACGCGGCAAACGAATCCTGGACCCAGCTCGGTGGCGCCATCGACCTCAACGGTTCGTCACCGAACTGCCAGTGGAGCGAAGCAGGCTGCTGATCTCGCCACGGCGAAGCGGTAGCAGGTCTCCAACCGACGTGGTCGGCGGAGATCGACAGCAGTAGCCGAGCGGGCCGGAGCCCTCGATGAGGGCTCCGGCCCGCTCGCGCCAAGACCAGGGACGGGAGGTTGCCGACGTGGACCTATTTCTGCAACGGGTGTTCGACGGGCTGTTCAACGGCGCCATCTACGCCTCCCTGGCCATCGCCATCGTGGTCATCTATCGGGCGACCGGGATCCTGAACTTCGCCCAGGGCGAGCTGGCGACGCTCAGCGGCTACGCCGGCTACCTGCTGGTCGCCCCGACATCGCAGGCCATCGCCGGCGCAGGGTTGATCTCGTTCCTTCCCGGCCTGCCGTGGCCGGTGCCGGTCGCCATGGCGGTTGCAGTGCTGTTCGGATGTGCCATGGGAGCGCTGGTCGAACGATTACTCATCAGTCCGCTGGAGGGTCGAAGCGAGCTCTCAATCGTCAACGTGTCGATCGGGCTGCTGATCGTCATCAACGCCACGATGGCCGAGGTCTGGGGCACGATCGCTCGGCCGTTCCCCAGCCCCTTCCCCTCAGAGAACACCGACTTCTTCTCCGTCCTCGGCGCCCGGCTGCGGTACCAGTCGGTCGGTGTCTGGATCACGGTGCTGGTGGCGTTGGGCCTGCTGGCGCTGTTCCTCCACCGGACCAAGGTCGGCCTGGCGTTTCGAGCCATCACCGCCAATCGCTCCTCGGCAGAGTTGTGCGGGGTACGGGTGGGGCGGATTCTCATGGTCGGCTGGGCCGTAGCCGCCGGACTTGGTGCGCTGGCCGCGGTGCTGGTTTCGGGGGTGGTCTTCCTCGAACCCTCGCTGATGATCAGGGTTCTCATCTACTCGTTCGCCGCGGCCACCATCGGCGGCCTCGACAGCCCACTCGGCGCCGTGGTCGGCGGGATCATCGTGGGCCTGACCCAGTCGCTGGTCCCGGGGTACATCGCCTTCGTTCCGACCGAGCTGAGCCTGCTGCCCCCGCTTCTGGCCATGTTCATCGTCCTGTCGATCAAGCCGACCGGCCTCTTCGGCACCGCCAGGGTGGAGCGGGTGTGAGCGATTCGGTGGTCGACGTGCGGCATCAGGCCGACCATCCCGCGTTGAGCGACAGCCACCGTCGCTGGCCTCGCTGGGCTCGCCTGACCTGGGCCGCCACCATGGCCTTGATCGTTGTACTGCTGCTTGCCCTTCCGGCCATGGTCGACGCGCTGGCCTTGCGTCGCTACGCCGGGCTGATGGTGCTCTCGTTGGGTGTGCTCGGCATCGTGGTGGCCACCGGCCACGCCGGGCTGATCTCCCTCGGCCACGGTGCCTTCGTCGGCGTCGGTGCCTTCGCCATGGGGTGGTTCGTCGACGGGGCCGATTGGCCGTTCGTCGTCTCGCTCATCGCCACGTTCGGTGTCTGTGCCGCAGTGGGTTGGACGCTTGGCATCCCGGCCCTGCGGATCAAGGGCATCTACCTGGCTCTGGTCACGCTGGGGATCGCCGTTGTCTTTCCATCGCTGGCCAAGCGTTTCCCCGCCATCACCGGGGGCACAACCGGACGACCGATCGATGCGTCGCTGGAACCCCCGGCCTGGACCGGCCTCGGCGAGGAGTATGTGGTGGCCTGGCGCTACTACTTCTGCCTCCTGGTCTGTGCGCTGTTGTTCCTGGCCACCCGCAACGTCCTGGTGGGGCGGATGGGTCGAGGGATGCAGGCGGTACGCGACGATGAGGCTGCGGCCGCCACCTTCGGCATCAACCTGATCAGGATGAAGGCCGGGGCATTCGGACTGTCAGCGGGGCTCGCCGGCACCGCGGGGGCGTTGCAGGTCGTGCTGTTCCCCTTCGTCAGCCCCGAACAGTTCGACGTCTTCCTGTCGTTCCGGCTTTACGCCGCAGCGGTGCTCGGCGGGGTCGGGTTCCTGGCCGGAGCGATCTACGGGGTGCTGGCCCTGCTTGCGGTGCCGACGTTGAACGATGTGGTCGGCGCGATACTCGGGTCGACCGAGGGCTGGTTGAACAACGATCTCATCGTGTTCGGCTTCGGCCTCATCGCCCTCACCTTCGTGTCGCCCGATGGCCTTGCCGGATTGTTCGGTCGATTGGCCCGGCGATTCCTCAAGATCGAGGATGACTGATCTCCGGCCGGTGCAGGTGTGCGCTTCTCGAACCGGACGGTCTGCGGAACACAACGGTGGCCCAGAGGGTTCCGTAGTCATGGGCAGGTCATCGTCATCGGTCGAGCCGTACCAACGTCTCGGCCGGCCGTGGGGTGCCTGGAGGCCGACGGTGGTTGTTTCGGTGTCGTTCATGCTGTTGGCCGCAGCCTGTGGCGGTGGCGGAGCTGATGGATCGTCTTCGACCACCGATCCTGCCACTGGTGAGTCCGAGACGGTGGCAGCCGAAGATGCCGAGGAAGCGGACGTCGATGCACCGGTCGAGCCCGCCCCGGACGGGTTCGAGGCTCTGCCGCTGGAAGCCAAGATCGCCGAGTTTCTCAGCGAGCCGAGCAGTAGCAAGGGTGCGCTGGTGGCCGAGGCCATGGGGGCCAGCGGCGATCCCCGGTGGGGACCATGGCTGCTCGATCTCTACCGTCTCGGCCGCTCCACCCGGATCGACCATGCCGCGGCGGCTGCATTCGCCGCTCTGTCCGGCATCGAGTCGGCCGGTCAGCGAACCGAGGACTATCGGCGGTACGGCAACTGGGTCTACGACGGCGGAATCGACCCCGGGGACGGGTATCGGGAGTGGAAACTCGGGATCTACGCCACGATCGACTCCGAATTCGACGAACTGCTGTCGGCAACCCCGGACGACACCGTGTTGTCGCAGATCCAATGGGGCGGCGTGACCCGAGGTGGGATTCCGGAGTTGAACCAACCGTTGCGGGTCCCCGCTGACGCCGCCGACTGGATGACCGAGGAGGAACTGATCCTCGGGGTCGTCGTCGACGGTGTTGCGGTTGCCTACCCCCTTCGGATCCTGGGCCACCATGAGCTGGCAAACGACCAGGTGGCCGGGGTTCCGGTGTCGATGGTGTACTGCACGCTGTGTCAATCGGGGCTCCTGTTCGATCGCCGGGTCGATGACCTCGTGCTCGACTTCGAGACATCGGGCCTGCTGATCGAGTCCAACAAGATCATGGTCGATCGCCAGACCGATACCCTTTGGCGGCACCAGACCGGGGTCGGCCTCGCCGGTCCGCTGGAGGGCGTGGAGCTGGCGCAGTTCCCGGTCCTCACCACCAGCTGGGGTGAATGGATCGACGAGCACCCGGAATCCGACGTCCTGGCCATCCCCGAACCGATCTTCCCCGACGCCGAGGTCTCGCCGGAACAACCGGCGATCGCCTACTCCTATGAGGTCGGCGATGCCTACCGCTTCTACTACGAGGATCCGGACCTCTGGTTCCCGGTGTTCGACACCCCCGGCGTGTTCGAATTGAAGGAACCGGTCCTCGGGGTGTCCGACGGCTCCGAGGAGCTGGCAATCCAGCTGGCGGGCTTGCTCGATGCCGGCCCCCAGGTGTTCGTGGTTGGCGAGACCACCGTTGCCGCAGTGCCGACATCGTCCGGTGCCCTGGTCTATGACCTGCGGGCATCGGGTCGAGCGGCCGGCCCCCTCGACGGCATCGAGAGCGCCGACAGCGAAGAGTTGCGGTTGGATGACGGTGATGCCTTTGCTCGGACGGTGGTGCCGCAGCTCTTCTGGTTCGCCTGGTTTGGTCAGCATCCCGGAACCGACTGGTGGCCTCGGTGAACCCGACACCCGACCTGGAATCGGCGGGCCGACACCGGCCGGGTACTTTTCCCCCTCGCCGATCGCATTTGTCGACACCTTATTGTAATGTGTCGGACGATGGGGATGGCGGAACGGGACCCAGGACGAGCTCATGGCGCGCTCTTGGCCAGGCGGGCCACCCTTCGGGCTGATCCGGAACTGATCGGGCAACTGGCGGGACTCGGGCGATCCGATGCGGTCACCCAGGTGCTCAACGGGCCGGTCAGCACCGAACAGGCCACGCCTGCGGAGAAGAGCGACGAGACGGTCACCTGGTGGATCCGGCAGATCGGTGCCCCGGCGAGCGGCCTGCACGAGCGGATGAGCTTCTTCTGGCATTCGCTCCTGCCGACCCATCGCCACTCGGTCAACTGGCATGAGCTGATCGCCACCCAGCTGAACATGATCCGGGCCAACGCCCTGGGAAACTACCGGGACCTCCTCCAGGGCATGGTGATCGATGGTGCCATGATCCGCTACCTCGACGCCGACTCGTCCACCGCCAAGCGGCCGAACGAGAACCTGGCTCGGGAGCTCATGGAGCTGTTCAGCACCGGCCTCGGCCACTACACCGAGGACGATGTCCGCCAGGCCGCCCTGGCCATGACCGGGTGGCGGGTCGACAAGGACAGCTATGCGGTGTTCTTCGATCCGGAACGGGCCCACCGCGAGCCGGTCACCTTCCTCGGCGAAACCAAGAGTTGGGATGTCGCATCGATCACCGATCGGCTGTGCGACCACCCGGCCACGGCGGCCAGGATCTCATCCATGTTGTGGTATCACCTCACCGGCAAGCGGATGGATGCCGCGGGCAAGGCTGAGCTCGGCTACTGGTGGCAAGGCCAGAATCTCGAGATCAAACCGCTCATCGAGCGCATCCTCAACAGCGAGGCGTTCTGGGCCGACCACTACGCCAGACCCCGCAGCGGCTTCGAGTACTACGCCGCAGCCCAGAACATCCTCGGCCTCGACCCCACCAAGTTGTGGCAGGCCCGCAACCTCGGCCAGCTTCTGTACGAGCCCCCGAATGTCGGCGGTTGGCCGACGGGGGAGCGGTGGCTCAACCCCGACTCGATGTTGCGCCGGTCCGAGGCGCTGTTCAACGTTGACTTCAGGGAGATCTCGGGCGGGGAGACGGCGACGATCGAGGAGATCCTCGATCGCTGCGGCATCTATGTGGTGAGCGACGAAACGATGGCCGCCCTGCAGGCGGCCAACAACCCGGACAACATCGGCCCCGAAGGTGTCGTCCAGCTGCAGTGGCGTATCGCCATGAGTAGTCCGGAGTTCCAGCTGCAATGACGACATCCGACGATTCTCTTGGACAGGTCCACCCCACCTCGCTCCACGGTGGGTACGCCCAACCGGCCGCCGGCGACGATGCCGGCGACCATTACTACAGCCACGGCGACGATCTTGCGTACGATATCCACGACCCCTACAGCCAGTACGACCCGTACGGGTTCGAGCGTGGCGGGATCTGCGGAAGCGAAGCGCACGGCGTCGAAGAGACGGTCGTCAACGCCGTCCCGTTCGACGAGGGCGCACCGATGGATCCCGGGGATTCGAGCGACCGATGGGGCGTGCGTGGCCAGGTCACCCGACGCCGGTTCATTCAGGGCCTGGCCGTTGCCGGCACCGTCGGCTTCGGCGTGGTAGGGGGTGCGAAGCCGGTCGACCGTCAGGCCATCGAGTCCCAGCTGGCGGCAAAATCGGCCTCCACCGGCGAGTCCGTGGCTCCGAAGGTTGTCGATCTGCAGGCCATGGCTCCCCCCGTGGCAGCGGTTCTCGACGAAGTCGAGGTCGAGGTCGAGGTCGAGGTCGAGCTGATCACCCCGGCCCCGATCGACCAACGGGTGCTGGTGTTCATCGAGTTCCAGGGCGGCAACGATGGACTGTCGATGGTGGTGCCGTACGGCTCGAGCGCCTACTACGATCGGCGGCCCCGGTTGGCCATCGCCGGCGAGGCCGTGTTGCCGATCGACGAGCAAGTCGGACTGAGCCCGTCGCTGGCCCGGCTTCACCAACGCCAGCTGCGCACGGTGGAGGGCGTGGGCCCGGTCGACGGTGTTCTATCCCACTTCGAGATGGTCGAGCGATGGGAGCTCGGTGACATGCGAGGCCGGGGCGGGCAACGGGCCGGCTTCCTGGCTCGCCTCGCCGATTCGGTCGACGTCGGGGCTGCGGTGACCGGACTGTCGGTGGCCGGCCACACGCCCCGACTCGACGCCAGCCGGAGTTCCACGCTGGCGCTGAACGACTTCAATCAGCTCCGGGTCCTGACCAACGACGAGTGGATCTATCCCCGCTACCGCTCGGCGGTTCGCAGTTTCGGTGGCGGCCCGCTGTCGACGACGATCAGCCAGTCGTGGGACAAGCTGTTCGACGTCGGCGATTCGATCAACGGCGACATCGACAAGGTCAACAAGGACTCGTTGATGATCCGGGAGGGCGGCGGGTTGGGTCGCCAGTTGGCGATGGCGGCCGAGATGATCAAAGCTGATGTCGGTGTCCGTGTCGTTCATGCGTCGCTGGGGGGTTTCGACACCCACGATGGACACCAGGGCAAGCACGAGCGGCTGATGCGGACCTTTGACGCCGCAGTCGACGGCTTCCTCCAGGAGATCGAGAACGCCGGCATGGGCGACCGCGTCCTCGTTGCCACATCGAGCGAGTTCGGACGCCGGGTCGGCGAGAACGGGAGTGGTCTCGATCACGGTGCCGCCTCCTCGATGCTGATGCTCGGCCCCGTGCCCCCGGGTCGAGCCGGCGATCCTTCGCCTGTGGCCGATCTCGATCGGAACGGCAACCTGAAGACGACCATCCCCTTCGACCGCTACCTGGCAACGCTGGCTCAGGACTGGCTCGGCATCGACGCCGCATCGGTCCTGCCGGATGCTCCCGAACCCATCGGGCTCATCTGAATCGGCCGGCGGCGGTCCGGCTCGGGTTCGAGCGGGCCGGACCGGCCCGCTCCGCGTCGATCTTCGTTACTGGCCGATGCCCAGCCGTCGAGCATCGGCCGGGCAAAAGGTGGAGACTGCTCCATCCACGGCCAGCGCCAGTTCGTCTGCGGTCAGCTCGCCGTTGCTCTGGGCGATGGCCTCCTCCCGGAACCCGACGTATTGGTCGAAGTTCTCCGATGAGACGGCGAAAACACAGAATGAGGTCCCGAACTCGATCAGGTCCTCGTCGGACAGCAGCTGCCCACTGAGGCCGTTCGCTTCGAGGAACAGACGGAACTCGGCCACCCTCTCGTCATCAGCCGATGTGTTTCCGCCCGGCGCGCTTGCCGGTGGCGCGGCGGCGCTGGTCGCACCGGACGTGGCCGGCGCCGCAGAGGTGGTGGTCAATGAGGAGGTGGCGGTGGTGGTCAATGAGGAGGTGGCGCCCTCGGTCGATTCGACACTCGAGGCCGACGAACCGTCGGGCTGCCCGTCGGCCGCCTGCCCATTGGACGGAGCGATCTCGCCGGCTCCGCCCGCTGTCGCACTGGTCGATGGGTTGGGGCTGTTGGTGTCCGCCACCTCGGAACCGACCGCCTGGCCGTCGCCGTCGACCCCCGTACCATCGTCGTTGCTCAGCACGAAGAAGGCAATGAGGGCAACCACGGCGACAGCAGCGGCGCCGCCGGCGAGGACCAAAGGCGTCGTTGGTCGTTCGTCGGACCGGTCCGGCTCGTCCTGCCAGACGCCGGTCCCCGGCATCGGGCCGATCGTCGGCAAGGGTTTGCCGGGGCGGTCACCCGACGAGGTGCCGGTCTCGGTCGGGTCGCTCTCCATTGCGGCCGCTCGGGATGGCGAGTCGGGCGTCGGGTCGTGGCTGGCCGACCCGGTGGCGCCTAGTACCGTCTCCTGGTCGACCCGCTCCCACGGTTGACCGGAACCCGGGTCGGCGGTCGGCCCGACCCGGTCGAGGCCCTCGAGTTCGTCGTCCGGATCGACGGCTCGTTCCCGTTCGTCCAGCGTCTCGGCCGTCCCGCCGCCATCTTCCGGCGACCAACCGAGCGCAGCGTCAGGTCCGGTGCCGTCGGCCCACCAACGGCCATCGGATGCCTCATACCATCCGTCGGGCGGCGGCCAGGGGTAGGGCTGGCCGTTCCATGCCAGGTATGTCGCGCTCACGGCCCAAGCCTTGCACATCTTTCGACGGGCCGAAACGATAGTGGTGGTGCGTCGGCCCGGTTCATGGTCCATGGACGGGGTCGACTCGGGTCCCGAAAGTTGGTCTGTGGTCCTTCGGGCAGCGCTAAGGTGAGCTGGTACATACGCGCGGATGCCCGAGCGGCCTAAGGGAGTGGCCTGCAAAGCCATGATTCGCGGGTTCAAATCCCGCTCCGCGCTCCAGTTGATCAGGTTGACGAACTTGCTAACCTGACTCACTCACGGGCCATTAGCTCAGTTGGCTAGAGCGCCTCCATGACATGGAGGAAGTCGGGGGTTCAAGTCCCTCATGGCCCACAGGATGTCACCACGAAGGTGTAGCGTGGTCGTATGCCTGACGAGTACTTCGATGCCGGGTGGCTGAAGGTCCCGAAGCTCAGTGGTGAGGAGCTGGCCGAGGCCGAGAGCCGTCTTCTGCTCGATTCGGACAGTCTGCCCGCTGATTGGCAGGAGCACCTCGCGACAGCGCGAGCGAACGCCAAGAAGGCGATGGCACAAGAGCTTGCTGATGCACAGGCCGTTGTAGATTCGCTGTCCGACTGAGTAGGTAGCTGTTGCCCAGCGACGACCTACCGGCGGTCGTCCCGACGGAGCAGTTCTTTCGTGCGTTGGCGGCGCAGCTATCGACCCCTGTCGAGGTTGAGCTGTTTCTCCAGGCTGAACTCGAGGCAATCATGACGCTCTTTGCGGGGCGGTACGACGAACTTCGGATCGAGGACGGTGTGGCCGAGCTGTCATCGAAGGGAAGACTCGGGGTCGATTGGACCGTCTTCGGTCGGAGGGACAGCGACGGGACCTACAGAATCTCCTATATCGAGCTGAAGCAAGCCGAGGAGTGATCTAGCCCTTCCCGTCTCCAGCCTGGATTCGCCTCCGGTTGCCGACGTTCGAGGCAGTTCGTGCTTGCGATCCCCGCCCCGGAAACACGGATTCGAACACCGGCGCACACCCCGATCCACAAATGACATGGAGGAAGTCGGGGGTTCAAGTCCCTCATGGCCCACGTTTCTCCTGTTCAGCGGCCTGTCTTCGGCCGCTGTGTCTGGCGGACGACCGGCCGATGGCCGAGTGATAGCCCCCCGGGTCCTGCTGATGTCCTGGGGTTGCGGCATGGGCCTCGCGTGTCGTCGAGTACGATCGGGCGGGTGGATCGGATCGCCAAAGTCGCGACCAAGCGCCGACTCGATGACGTTGACACGTCATGGATCGACTACTGGCGTACCCGAACTGTGGCCGAGAGGTTGGCCATGGCGACCGAACTCAGTTTGGAGTGCGTCGGTGAACATCCTGACCAAGGACTTCGTCGAGTTCATCGAGTGCTGCGTCGCTCGTGAGGTCAGGTTCCTGATCGTCGGTGGCTACGCGCTTGCTGCTCACGGTCATCCCAGAGCAACCAAGGATCTTGACGTGTGGGTCTTGATCGAGCCGAGCAATGCTGAGCGGCTCGTTCAGGCGCTCGAAGACTTCGGGATGGGGGCAGTCGGCCTAGACGCGTCCGATTTCCTGGAGCCCGACATCGTCGTCCAACTCGGCTACCCCCCAGTCCGGATCGACCTCATCACCTCAGCAACCGGGGTCGAGTTCACTAGCTGCTGGGATCGTCGCGTTTTGGTCGGGGTCGGCTCGGTCGAGGCGGGCATCATTTCCGAAGCCGATCTCATCGCCAACAAGAAGGCGAGCGCTCGGCCGCAGGACCTCGTCGATGTCGAGGTTCTGGAGAGCGAGCGTCGGCCAGAGTAGGCGAACCATCTGCGGATGGCAGCGCCGTTGATAGCCGGATCGACAGCCATCACGCCCAGCTTCGTGCCGATGGATACCGACCGACACGTTCGACACCCAGGGCCTTGTCTTGGGCGGCACGGCCGGACCGGAAGACTCCGGGAGGCATGACACGGAGGAAGTCGGGGTTCACGTCCCTCATGGCCCAGGCAAGGACCCCCAGGGTTTCCGCCTGGGTGGCAGCGCCAGCACGGCTCCAGACCGTGAAGAGCGTCGAGGACGGAGCGATCGTCTCTCCAATTGAGATGGTGCTCGACAGGCAGACCCTGGTCGGCGACTTGGTGGTCCGCCTCGAGGGCGGTTTGTTTGCCGCCGCGACTGGGTCGATTGGCCCATCAGATCGAAGGAGTCCGTCGCTCGGTTGCGCGCCCATGACCACCCTTGACATCCACACCTTCGCTGAGCGGTACCGTGTGGACTCTGAGGAGTCGCAGGTGGAGGCCGCGGCGGATGCTAGTCATTGTCGAATCGGTCGAGAACTCGGTGGGCAGCGGCTGCCAGTCTGCCGATGATGCCTCCTCGTTTTGCACGCGTCTGCAGGCCGGCGTCAACGACTCCTAGGTTGGCTCGAGCGGCTTCGGTGTTGGAGATTTCCCCGTCCCCGTCCAGATCGAAGGCGTCGAGCATTGCTGCTCGCTCAACAGCAACGTCATCGGCCTCCTGGTCCTGGGTGGGATGAGCAGCTGGTGAAACATCTTCATCTTCCATATGGGGAGTATGACCGACCGAGACAGCGATGTGCGCTCCCTCTCGTCCATTGCCCCCCGGCGTGTTCGCCTCCAGATTGGTGGCAGGCCCGGCCGCGAGGTCGTCGAGGATCTGGTCCGTGTCGGGAGCTATGACAGTCCAGAAGTGTCGGGCGCCGGCTTGGGCTGGGACGCCAACTCCCGGCGTCGGAGCGACGTGGGACCCGAGACTGGGACTTTTAACGGGGAGAGACCGCCGACTGGGATGAGATGAGCCGGTTTCGCAGAAGCGTCGCAGCGCTGACGGTGTCCATCTGCCTGCGGGCGTTCACCCCGAGCACTGCCCCTGGCTTCGAGTGATACTGATGCCATCACGGTTGCCGGTCTGGACGGGCACGGAGCGGAGGCCAACCAATTGTCTGGTCCTGTCGGTATCTCGTTTGACGCTGCCGGCAACATGTACGTCGCTGACTTCGGAAACCATCGTGTGCAACGAGTTGCGGTTGCTGATGGCGCCGTGACGACAGTTGCCGGTGGAAACGGACGGGGCGGCAATGTGACGACGGTTGCGGGTGGAAACGGCCAAGGGTCAGATCCGAACCACTCAGCACGCCGAACTGGGTGATGGTCGACGACGACGGCAACCTGTTCGTTGCCGACTTCAGCAATCATCGGGTCCAGAGGATCGCCGCTAGCGACGGAGCCGTCACTACGGTCGCAGGCGGCCTTGGCCGAGGGGCCACTGCGACTCAGTTGGACGAGCCTGTTGGACTGGCGGTCGATGGCGCAGGCAACTTGTTATTGCCGATGCGTCGAACCACCGAGTTTAGAAGCTCCCATCCGGCGGCGGTGATGCAGTGACGGTCGCCGGGGGAGTTGGCCGGGGAGACGCAGCCAACCAGTTGGCCACGCCCGTCGGCTTGGCCGTCGCTACGTCCGGCAGCCTCTACATCACGGACTTCGACAATCATCGGGTCCAGAAGAGGATCAGCGCCAGCTCTGTCACGATCGGAGCCCGACAACTCACAGGGCGATATGCGGCAATGTCCGGTTCGCTGGGATCGATTGCTCGCCTCTACATGGCGGTCTTCAATCGCCAACCTGACGACACGGGCCACGGATACTGGGTCAGCCAAGTATTGAACGGCATGCCGCTCAACGAGGTCGTCGGATTTTTTGTGACCGGGCAGGAGTTCTTGCGGTAGGGGGTCGTCAGTCCGGTCTCGGGCGATGCGGCATCACAGCTGATGAACAACGTGTCGACCGCGAGTCCTTCGACTATCGCAATCGCGTCGGAGTCGACCATGGCCAAGATGTTCGTCCGCACCTTGCCTCCGACGACGATGCGCCCCGTCATCGGCGTGCGCCGTTCAGAAACTCCTTCGGGCTCCGCCGATTCAAAGCTCCCTGGACGGGTGACGTGGTCAGGCGTTGGCTTTGGTCTCGTCCTTCGAGAGCCAGAACGAGGATTCGATGCTCGGCCGATAGCCGTCGGCAGCGCTCACCTTCTGGGCGATGATGGCGAGCAGTACGCCGTAGACCGCCTTGGAGGAAATGTCGGCGAAGCTGTAGATGAAGCTCCGGATGACCGCGCCGTCGGACGAGTTTGAGATCTGGGGCATCAGGTAGCCAAGCGGGTAGATCGTCCACGACACCAGGAATAGGATCCACACCACGTCGAGCAGGCGGGTCACCGACGACGGGGCAAGCGCCTTGGCGTCGCGCACTGACTGATAGGCCACGTACAGCAGCCACAGGTAGAAGACCGTGCTGATGCCGCCCCAGGCCCAGAATCGGGCGCCGCCATCGACCTCGTCGAACTGGCCGACGTAGCCGGTCCAGATCATTGCCAACCCGGCCACCACGAACGAGGCCCACCGAGTGAAGAACACCCGCCCGGTCAGACCGGCCACGATCAGCAGCTGGGTGAGCAGAACCGGGACGTCGATGCTCCAGTTCATGTAGCGGAAGCCGTTGGAGAAAAGCGAGTCGCCGCGAACGTACTGCTCGCCATCGAAGCTGAAGGCACTCGACCACTGCAGGGCGAGAAGTCCGAGCTCGATCGTTGCCGACACCATCACCACACCGGTCAAGACTGACAGGA
The DNA here is from genome assembly GCA_947259095.1 of uncultured Acidimicrobiaceae bacterium. Taxonomy (GTDB): domain Bacteria; phylum Actinomycetota; class Acidimicrobiia; order Acidimicrobiales; family SZUA-35; genus JAHELU01. The sequence goes on from CAMYLA010000014.1 coordinate 48,239, forward strand.
TCCGGTAGCGGGGGCTCAGCGAGCTCGCAGTGGCCAGGGAGTAGATCAGAACGGCGGCGAAAACGGCCGCAGTCAGAGTGAAGACGCTGAGTATCGAGTCGTATTGGGCGGGGCTATAGGTATGGAGGTTCTCGAACGACACTGGAGGCCTTTCCGTTGGCGGTGCTCTGGAACGGGCCAAAGCTAGCCGGGATCGTCGTGGCGATGTAGAACCGATGCCGTGAACCGACACATTGGGTGCCGCAGGATATTCGTGACAGGGACCGGTCGGTTGAGCCGCATGGCGCCGCGCGCGCTTTGGGACGTTGGTCTCTGGGGCTGCTGTCGCAAGTCGCTCAGAATGAGCGGGTGAATTTGCATTCGGGGGAACTGTCACCATGAGAGCGGCGCACGATCCAGGTTTCCTCCACTCTGACGGGGAGACGGGTCCTGCTATTGAGGCTCGGGGTCTGACGCGAACGTTTGGCGACTTCACTGCGGTCGATGGGATTGATTTGCGCGTCAGCAGGGGCGAGTTGTTCTCGCTTCTTGGGCCGAATGGGGCTGGCAAGACGACAACGATCCGAATGTTGTGTTGTTTGCTCAGACCCACCGCTGGGACCGCTTGGATCATGGGCCACGACATTGCCGAAGAACCGCTTTCGGCCAAGCAGATTATTGCGGTCTCGCCGCAGGAGACTGCGATCGCTGAGCATCTGAATGCCTGGGAGAACCTACGGATGATGGCCGGGCTCCATGGGCTTGGAAAACAAGAAACCAAGCAGCGATCGGCGGAGCTTCTGGAGCTGTTGGCGCTTGGCGGGAGGGCGAAGGAGCGAGTCGGCAAGTTTTCCGGGGGGATGAAGCGGCGGCTCAGTGTTGCCATGGCGTTGGTTTCGGATCCGCAGGTGTTGTTCCTTGACGAACCGACCATTGGTCTCGATCCTCAGTCGCGGCGCGGTATGTGGGAGTACATCGAGCAGCTCAAAGGTGAGACGACCATTGTGTTGACGACACATTATCTGGAGGAGGCCGATGCTCTGGCCGACCGGATCGCTGTGGTCGACGAAGGCAAGGTTGTTGCGCTCGGGAGTCCACAGGAGTTGAAGGAGCGGATTTCTGGAGCGAACGCCACGGTGGTCGAGGCGGACAACCTCACCGACGAGGCGGTCGAGGCGCTCGAGCGGATCTACCCCGATGTCACCGCGATCGCCGGTGGACTCGAGATCGATGCTGAGGACGTTTCGCTCTATGAGATCGAGGACTGTCTGCGGCCGATGGGTGTCGTCGTGCGAGCGACCTACAAGAAGCAGGTCACACTCGACGATGTGTTCCTGGACCTGACTGGAAAGGAACTCCGAGAATGAGATCTGCGGAGTTGGTAAAAAGGAACCTCAAGGAACTCTTGCGGGACCCACTGTCGTTGGGGCTGACGATCGGTTTGCCGGTTGTGATGTTGCTGATCCTCCAGGGCCTCGACGGCGTGGATGAATTCTTCTCGCCAACCATGCTGGCGCCGGGGATAGCGCTGTTCGGCTTCGTCATGTTGATGTTCAGCTCGGCGATGATCCTCTCGAAGGACAGAGAGACAGCGCTCTTTGCCCGGTTGTTGACCACGCCGCTTCGATCGAGAGACTTTGTTGCCGCCTACTCCCTCCCCTTTCTCGCCGTTGCTGTCGTCCAAGGTGTCATCGTCTTCGCCGTCGCCGGTTTGCTCGGGCTGGAGAGCGAGGGGAGTATCGGCCTCGTTCTCCTCGTGTTGTTGATCATGGCGATCTTCTTCATCGGACTGGGCATGATCCTGGGCTCGCTGCTCAAGGTTGCGCCTCTGTCGGGGGCCTACAGCGCAGTTCTCCTGCTGACCATCTTCTCCGGTACCTGGTTCAACCTCGACTCGATAGGTGGCCCGATCCAGACCGTTGAAAACCTCCTTCCATTCACCCATGCGTTGGAGGCGGCCCGGGATGTCTTGACCGATGGTGCCGGAGTCAGCGCCATCGCTACGGACCTCTACTGGGTGCTGGGCTACACACTGGTCGCCATGGTTCTGGCCGGGATGACCTTCCAGAGCCGCATGCTGGAATGACCGACTCGGCCGTTGTGTGGGAGGTTGACTCCGGCGCGCCAGAGAGGATCTTGAGATGACGACCGCCAACCAGCCCGTCGACCCGGCGACACCTGCGCTGCCCCCGAAACGTTGGAACGATCTCGACGCGCTACGCGGGTTCGCGATGTTGCTGGGCATCGCGCTCCATGCGTCGCTGTCGTTTTTTCCCGGGTTCTGGGTGGTCGTCGACAGCACCGCAGACAGCGACGGCTGGTTCGACGAGTTCTTCCACGCCATCCACGGGTTCCGCATGCCGCTGTTCTTCTTGCTCAGCGGCTTCTTCACTGCGATGCTGTGGCGCCGCCGTGGCTTGGACCGCCTCGTTGGCCACCGCATCAGGCGAATCGCGCTTCCACTGGCAATTTTCGTGCTCCCGATGGGTCTGTTGATGACCTGGACCGTCGAGCAGGCAATCGACGCCGGCGTGTCGGACTACATCGAGGAAAACGACGACATCTGGGCGGCCGTGTTCTTCGGCAACGAGAACGCCGTGGAGCGACTACTCGATGGGGGAACCGACGTCGATGCACAGAATTTTGCCGAGGGCGGCGACACCCCGCTCCATGTCGCGGCGTTCACTGGTGACCCCGAGATGGCCGAGCTGTTGCTGGAGCGAGGCGCCGACGTGACCTTCCTGGCCGGCGGCGGCCGGCCGATCGACTACGCGATCTTCTTCGGCAACGTCGATGTGGCCGAAGTGCTCGTAGCGGCCGGCGCCGACGACCCTCGCCCGACCAATGGTGACTGGACCGGAATCGAATTCTGGGCCGACGGGGCCGGCGAGGCCGCGCAGGCGGAAGAGGAGCTCGGGCTCGACCCGTGGGTCGGTTCAGGGTGGTGGAAGAACCTGAACCACCTCTGGTTTCTCAATTTCCTGCTCTGGCTGATCGCCGGCTTCGCAATCGTCGCCCTGGCCGTCGACCGCTTCAGCTCGAGTGGCTCGGCGCCGGGCACCTGGTCCGGGATCCTCATGTGGACGTTGATCCCGCTCACCCTCATCCCCCAACTTTTCATGGGGGAGGGTGGTGACGTGCGTGTCTTCGGTCCCGATACGTCGACGGCGTGGATCCCGGTGTGGCACGTGCTTGCTTACTACGGGGTGTTCTTCGCGTTCGGTGCGCTTCTATTTGATCGGCCCAATCGTCGCGGCGGACCGCTCGTCGAGACGCTCGGCCGTTGGTGGCCGATTCTTCTTCCTGCATCGGCGGTCGTCTTCGCCGTGGCGCTCGACCTCACATTCGACCAGGATGCCTCATGGATATCGGCCTCGGTCGGCCAGGTCGCCTTCGCCTGGCTCACGATCGTCGCTCTCATGGGCCTGTTCCGCACATTGCTCTCCACCGAACGCCGTGGCGTGCGCTACCTCTCCGACTCGGCGTACTGGTTGTACCTGGCCCACCTCCCCCTGGTCATCCTGGCCCAGATCTGGATCCGCAACTGGGACCTCAACGCCGCCGTCAAGTTCCTCGGCCTGACCGCGATCATCACCGCGCTGCTGCTCGTCTCCTATCGCTATTTTGTCCGCTACACCCCGCTCGGCACCCTCCTCAACGGCAAGCGCACGCGACCGACCACTGCGCCGAAAGAAGTCGACGCCGGCCAACCCGGATCCCGACACGACGGCCGCGTTCCAGCCGCCGACCCGCCGACGCTCAGATCAGATTGACGGGTCGGGCCCGAACCAGCGGACACCACAAGAGCGACACGGTCACCGATCCTGAGCGCCGCAGAACAACCTTGACCCAGATCAGCCGACCGCTGCCGACCTGGATGGCGCCGGTAGTGTTGCTGCGGCGGAGCGCCGTTCGTGGGCGGCAATCCCGACCGCGACACCGACGGCCGCAACGGCTGCGGTGAGCCACCATACGGTGAACGTCCAGAGGGCGACGAGCAATGCGCACAACAGGGCGGAGAACATGATGTACCGGTTCCGCTCGGTTCGAATCGACGCAGGCGACCGGGGGGAGTTCGGCCGGGTGCTCCGCTCGGCTCGATAGTCGCGCACGGCGATTCCGATTCCGACCAGGATCGCGGCCCACAGCGGCAGTCGGGCCCAGGTCGGAAGGGCGAAGGCCGCCATCGACACGCCGGCGACGACACCGGCCGTCGGCGAGTACCACGCTCCGGGTCTGGGGCTCGAGGCATCGAGCGGTGCTGCGCTCCTGGCCGACTTCTTGCGGCGCCGACGCACCACGACTCGCCACATGACCAAGCTCAGCAAGGCGATGATGATTGTCGGCAGGACGATCATTGCCTTCCCCAAGACGGTGAATCCGGGAAAGGAAACCTCGAACGAAAAAGGTTGACGCTCGAAGCCCGACCCGTCGACCTCGCCGCTGTCGAAGTACGTCCCGAGCAACTGGGCGGCGGCAGCAGGCTGTGCTGTCCAGAAGTCATCCGTGTGCCCCATGTCGGTCAGGATGACCTCTTGACCGTTCTCCAGCAGCGGAAGCAGCTCAGCTGTGGCGTTCTCCGCCGGTGTCGAGAAGTCCAGGTTCCCGTTGATGATCAAGGTGTCCACGTTTGACGGTTTGGCTGTTCGGTACTCCTCGGGCATCTGGGTCTGCGACCACGAATCGGTGAACGGCCAGAGCAGCTGTGCGATGGGTGAACCCATGATGGAGTCCGTCGCGCCGAGCTGTTGGTAGTCGCGGTCGGGATTGATGGCGCCCGGACTGGATGTCGACCTCCGGGTCCACGGCGACACAACCCAGATGCCGGGCAGCGTCGGAGTCAGTGCCTACCGCATCGCCCAGGCCGCCCTGACCAACACACTGCTCCACGCCGGTCCGGCTGACGTATCGGTCGACCTCACCGTGAGCCCTTCGCTGGTGACACTCGACATCAACGACACCGGTACAGGTCTCGATGCAGGCCACGTCGAAGGCCACGGCCTCCGAGGCATTAGGGAGCGGATGGACCTCCGCGGAGGCGACGTCGACATCCGTAACCGCGCCGGTGGAGGCGTCCAGATCTTCTGCCGCTTTCCCGTGAGGTCACCGTGATCTCGGTCGTGCTCGTCGACGACGATGAGCTGATGCGGGCCGGCATCAGCCTGATTCTGAACCGCACCGACGGCATCGAGGTCGTCGGCGAGGCAGCCAATGGGGCGTCTGCGCTTCTGGTCGCAGAAGCGACAGATCCCGACGTCGTCCTGATGGACATCCGAATGCCGGGAACGGACGGAATCGAGGCGACCCGGGAGCTGACGCGACGCGGACCTCGACCGCGGGTCATCATGCTGACGACCTTCGACGTCGACGACTACGTCTTCGAGTCACTCCGAGCAGGTGCGAGCGGCTTCCTTCTCAAACGGGCGGCCCCGGAAACACTCATCGAGGGAATACGCACCGTGGCCAAGGGCGAAGGGCTGCTCTCGCCGGCCATGACGAAGCGTCTCATCGAGGAGTTCACCCTCAGCTCCCCCCGGCCGACCGAGGCGGAGAAGCGTGTCCAGCGCCTGACCGATCGAGAGCGCGAGGTTCTCCAACAGATCGGGCATGGCCTCACCAACCGAGAGCTCAGCGAGCAACTCTTCATCGCCGAGAGCACGGTCAAGACCCACGTCAAGAGAGTGTTGTCCAAGATCGATGCGCGAGACCGAGTCCATGCTGTTGTCATCGCCTACGAAAGCGGGCTGATGGACAGCGGTCCGGACTCACCACCGTGACGCCCACCCTCGTCCGAGGACCAAGAGGTACACGATTTCCCTCTGGGGGGTGACGACGCCGAAGGGACCGAATCGTACGGTCGATGTGACGAGGAGGAGCGATGACTCAACCAACGATCACAGCGACACCCCAACCGACAGACGCCCTCGACGAGCAGTACAGCCTGACAAAGATCCTCACAATCTGGGCGATTGTGGCAGCACCCATGGGCTTCATCACGTGGATTGCCGTGCCGTTTCTGGAACCGAGACTGGACGTGGAGCCCGGCTTCGTGTTCTTGATCATGATCACCCTTGGTCTGATCTGGCAGGGCGTCGTCGCCTACACGATCCTCCGGAAAGAAGTCGTCCCATTCACATGGCCCGGCTACAACAAGCGCTTCAAATCGTTCTGGATGTCGGTGATCATCCACGGCCTGTTCAACACCATCGCCATCTACATCATCGTCACACTGATGATCCTCGGGAAGCTCTGACAGGACCCCTGAAGCAGGCGACAACAAACTCAGTGTGGACCCGGGCTCCCGGGTTCGGATCAAGCCGGAGGTGTGCTCCTGATGCGGAGGGCCGGCGCTACGGGGTGGGGGCGAGTCGACCGGACACGGGGGTGAGGTCATACATCTCGAAGGTTTCGATGATCTCGGTCATGTCCTCGTCTTCGCCGTGATCGTCCTTGCCCTGGTCGGTGGCGAGGTAGTCGTAGAGATCGCTGCGGTTGGCGAAGGTCACCCAGACCACGACGGTGTTGCGCTCCCGGTCGACGGCGACCTGGCGGGCGATCATGCCCGGGACCTTGTCCTCCATTTTCTCGCTGGGGGTGCGAGCGATGGCAACAAGATCGTCGAGACGGTTCGGTTTTGCGGTCGACACGCTGACGAAGGTGTAGGTGGGCTCAGTCATTTCTTGGCTCCTTTTGGTTGTGGTTTCACGAGGCGGTGAACGAACATGACGGCTCGTTCGCTTGCGTGGGGCTCGGCGGCCGCCAGCAGGCCGAGGATGAGTGGTGCGTCTAGAGCGGGGCGAAGGTCGTTGCGGAAGCTGCCCTGGTCGATGCCGTTCGCCAGGACCTGGGCCAGAAGGTCGCAGGCCCTGGCATGGTGTTGGGCGATGATCTCTCGGCCCGCGGGGGGCAGGACGGCGAGGAGAGCAGTGGTGTTCTGATCGGCGTGGCCGTTGGCGGTGGCGGTGTTGGCGATCAGGTCCAGCTGTGATGTCGGGTCCGGTTGTTCGCCGACCAGGAGGGCGAACGCTTCATCGTGGGACGTGACGAGTTCGGCAATCCCGACGAGAACGGCGTCAACGTCTTTGTAGTAGCGGTACAGCGTTTGGCGTGAGATGTCGGCATGGTTGGCAATGGCCGCCATCGTCAGGGCCGGTCCACCGTGCTCGCCAAGGAGCGACAGCGCGCTGGCCGCGATCGAAGCCGTTTGGCGACTTCGGTGATCAAGGCGTGTGTGCTCCCAGCTCTCAGCCATCGAGCCCCCGTTGTGAGACTATCTGTCCTCTCATAGTTACATAGTGTAACATCACAATGGCGATCTCACCACCACCCCGGGCCGAGCCTGAGGCCCGGAACTGACCTGCGGGATGGCAGTAGAGTTCCAGCGATGCCGCTTGTCGATGTCCACGCCCACTTCCTTCCCCCGGTGTACCGGGAAGCGCTGGCCACCAGGGGCATCGACCGTCCCGACGGGATGCCGGCCGTACCCGACTGGGCCGCCGAGACCCACCTCGGCGTCATGGACCAGTTCGGCATCGACACCGCCGTGCTGTCGATCTCTTCGCCGGGTGTGCACCTGGACTCGGCCTCGATCGACGACACCGTTCAGCTGGCCACCGCAGTGAACGATGCTGCCGCCGCCACCGTGGGCGATCATCCGGGGCGCTTCGGCGCCTTTGCCAGCCTGCCCCTGCCCTCGGTCGACGCGGCCCTGGCCGAAGCCGAGCGTGCCCTCGACCATCTCCGGCTGGGCGGCGTCAACCTGCTCACCAACGTCGACGGGCTCTACCTCGCCGACCCTCTGCTCGAGTCACTGCTTGGCGAACTCGACCGGCGGGCCGCGGTGGTCTTCGTGCACCCCACGTCGCCCACCTGTTGGGCCGAGGTGTCGCGGGGCTACGCCCGGCCCATGCTCGAGTTCCCGTTCGAATCGACACGAGCCATCACCGACCTCGCCCTCTCCGGGGCGCTCGACCGACACGCCAACATCCAGTGGATCGTGCCCCACGCCGGCGGCGCACTTCCCTTCCTGGCTCACCGGGTGGCGGCCATGGCCGCCATGGTCGGTCGCCGCGGCAACGAGGTTCTCGCCGCCCTCGGTCGACTCCACTATGACCTCGCAGGCAGCGCCAACTCCACCTCGGTCGCCGCCTTGCTCGACATCGTCGACGCGTCCCAGGTCCTCTACGGCAGCGACTGGCCCTTCACCCCCGAGCCCGGCGTGGCCCGCGGCCTCGACTGGGTGAGGTCTGCAGCGAACCCGGTGCCCGTCGGTGACCTCGGCGACAACGCGGCCCGACTCCTGTCGATGCTCGACTGAGCCAGCCGGGTGTTGGGGCCCCCGGTTGTCTCGAGGGCGCCGCCGATTCGACCGTTGGCGGGCCGTGGACCGGGACGATGGTCGCACCGAGCAACCCGCTGACCGCAGGCGACGCCCGCAAGGGTTCTAGCTGTTCCAGCGCTGGGCGGTGTTGAACTCACTTTCGAAACGGGCGCGGTTGTAGGAGCCGGAGGTGGGGCCGCCACCGGGGCCACCTCCCCGCCCGCCGCCGCCCGAGAACCAACTCCGGACCAGATCAACGAATTTTCGGAGCTTCACCATTGCCGTCTCCCTACCTCGATGGCCAAAACACACCTCACCTGCAAGGGGCTGCTCCGCCGAGAGCACGCTGGACGTCGCGCCAACCGCCGGCCGACCTGTCACCCGAGGGGGGTGAGGCGTCGAAAAGGCGGCGAACGCTACGGTCTGTTCTGTTGGGTCTGCGCTCGACGCAGCACTCGAACTCAAGCGCATCGGAGAAGGTTTGTGAAACGCCCCAGCCCCATCGGCCAGCTCGTGATATTCGTGATCGTGCTCGTTGCCCTGAACGTGGTCTTCCAGATTCTCGGCATCCGGCTGCAGTTCTCGATCATCGGGAGCATCGTGCTGACCGTCGTGCTGGGTCTCATCGGCGCGGTCATGAATCGGAAGGCCTGACAGCGCTGCTGCAGGCAGCGCCCATGGACACTTCCAACCCCCCGTCTCGACAGGATCGAGTTCGTCGCCACACTCTTGCTTGGCCCAGTTGCGGTTGCCATCGCATGGAGTACCTATCAGGCTGCCTTGTGGGGTGGCCTGCAAGATGAGGGCTACACCGAGTCGGTCCGGGAGGCCAACAACGCCGTCGACCTGTTGCAGGCCGCCGACACGATCCGCACCCTTGATCAGGTCCTCTTCGTCGAACTGATCACCTCCGGGGTGTGCAGCGAAGACGGAGGCGGTGATGATGTCGCCTGCGACCAGGTACTGGCCAACATGTCCGATGGCGGCGTTGCAGCCGTCGAAGAGTGGTTGGCCGGCAATGAGCCGGCCCCGTTCGAGTCCTCGGCGTACACCGAACCGCTCGACCAGCAGGGCGAAGCGGCCAAGGCCGTCTCAGAGGACTTCTTCCTCGAGGCCGGTGAGGCCAACGGCAACGGCGACAACTACGAGCTGGCATCGACGATCCTGACCGTGGTGATGTTCTTCGCCGGTGTCGCAGTCGTGCTCGACGAGACGAGGGGGAGCAGGAGCCGATCGAGGGCCTCCTCGGACAACATCAGCGTGGTGCTCCCGACCATGGCGATACCGCTCATGGCCACCCCCAGCACAATGATCCAAGCCAGCGTCGACATACGAGCTTCCTGATCAGCGCCGCACAGTAGCGTGGTTGATCATGACCGGTTGGCCGACGGCAGCAGTGCCCCGATGCCGGGCAGGGCGAGATTGCGGAGCAGGCCCCCGGCAACCACCAGTTGCCCGGTGAAGCCGGCCGATTCGAACCGTGATTGGGCTTCCACCATCGTCTCGACTGTCATCGGCTCATCCTCGACCGAACCGACGTACCGGGGCAGAGGCCAAGGTCCCCGCCGGCCAAGGGGCGAATCGGGAATCACCCGCGGTGCTGGATGTCGACGATCGCCGAAGGCTCGACTTTGGATCGGTCAAGTGGGGGAGGTCACGAACTCGATCAGCTCGATGATCGATCCGTCCGGATCCCTGAGGCAGACGAAACGGGTGTGGGTGCCCATCATCTGGGGCGGTGACAAGAAGTCGACGCCTTCGGCTCGGAGCCGTTCGACGTCGCCGTCGATGTCGGTCGATCGTAGGGCCAGCCGGGCGATGCCCAGCCGCCCCAGATGGTCATAGGGAGGCGTCGGATCTCGGGGCGTCGTCCATTCGAGGAGGTCCAGCCGGGTCTGTCTCGGTTGGCTGGGATCCAGCATCATGATGGTGGCGCGGCCCTCGCAGTCCGGCAGGTCGAGGCCACGGGCCAGACCGGCGTCGCCACCGGTCGGGAGATCGAGCACGCTCTGGAATCCCAGACGCTCGTAGAACGGCTTCGAGACATCCAGGTCGCTGCAGTTCACGTTCACGTGAAAGATATGGGTGATGGTCACCCAGGCGACGTTACCGCTCGTGCCTCTCCGGTCAGTGCTCCCCGTGGGATGTCTCGACGCTGACCTGCCACGGGGTTCCGAAGCGATCGGTGAGCACGCCGAAAAAGGGTGTCCAGAACTCCTCCTGGCCCGGCATATGGATCTCGGCACCCTCTGAGAGGTCGGCGAAGACCCCCTTGGCCTGATCCAGGTCGGTGGTGGAGTAGTGCACAAAGATGCTGGCCGGCGGTGTGAACTCGTCATCGTAGGAATCCGACCCCATCAACAGCTCGTCGCCGTTGTTCAACGAGGCGTGCATGGTCAGATCGGCTTTGTCGGCGGGAATCCCGGCGTCGGGCGGCGCTTCCGTGCCGTCCATGACGGTGAGCTCGCCGCCGAAGATCTGCTGGTAGCGGGTGAACGCCTCCCGGCAGTTCCCGCCGAAGTACAGGTAGGGATGAAATGGCACCGGTCGCTCCCTCAGCTCGTCGGTTGACGGGCTCCAGTGTCCCCCCATTGTGTCGGGTCAGCAACCCCTTCGCCAGGTTGCGGCTGCCCGGCGTCCGCTGCCGGTCAGGGGAGCGGAGCCACCCGCTCACCGGGCACCACGGTGGTGGTGTCGAACTCGGGTTGGCGGCCCATCACGAAGTCGGAGATCAGCCGGCCCGCCATCGGGCCTCGGCCGAAACCCGACGACGCCAGCCCGCCCGCCACGAACAGGCCGTCGAGCCCTGGGACCGGGCCCACGATGGGTCGACCATCGAGACTGAACGGCATCAGGCCGGCCCACGTTCTGGCCGGGGTCACGGGCCGGATCCGGGGCAACAACTCGACAACGTGGCCGTGGTTCACGGCGACACCTTCGTGGTCGACGGTGCGGTCGGTGGTCATGACACGGTCGCCCCCGAAGATGATCTCGCCGTTGTGGCGCTGGCGCCCATAGAGATGCCGGGTCAGACGTCGGTCGAGGCGGTGGGTCAGGTTTGGTGGCCGACGATCCGCCGAGGTCGGGTGGTCCCCGCTCCAGGCCAGCGACGACTCGACGGCACCGATCGCGTGCCGGAGCACAGGTGGTTGCGGCTCCGACGCCCACATCTGGCCCCGAACGGCCACGATCGGTACATCGACACCGACCATCGCCCCCAGCTCGGCGCACCACGGCCCGGCGGCGATGATCACCGCATCGGCGCCGGTCACCGTATTGGACGGCCCGACCGTGACCTCCCATCCACCGCCGGCCAAGGAGCGCAGGTCACTGACCACACAACCGGTTTCGATGACCGCCCCTGCCGAAACCGCCTCCTCGCCGAACGCCCGGGTGGCCGCCACCGGTTCGGCCCTGGCTCCCAGCGGGTCGAGCACGGCGCCGAGCAGCTCGGGATCGACGGCCGGTTCGAGACCGACCAGCTCCCGCGAGGTGAGCAATTCGAGCCGGCGACCGGCTCGCCGATCGGCGGCGACGGCCGCCGCGGCCCAGGCCCACTCCTCCTCGGTACGGATCAGGCTGAGCGTCCCGGTGAGGTCGAGCCCGATGTCCCGCCCACGTTGCTGGGACAACTCGAGGTACCGATCCCGACTTCCCATCTTCAGCGCCACGTCGATGTCGGGTCGATCACCCCAGCCCCCGCCGCTGATCACGCCGGCGTTCAGCCCCGATGCCTCGCCGCCAACCGATCCACGGTCGAGGACGACGACGTCCACTCCTCGCTCGGCCAGCGTCAGGGCAGCGGAGACACCGACGATTCCCGCTCCGATGACAACAACCTCCATGGAGCGAGACTACT
>CAMYLA010000015.1 GCA_947259095.1 uncultured Acidimicrobiaceae bacterium
GAGAAGCTGCCCGGCCGGCAGCCTGCTGAGCCGATGACGATGCGGCTGGGTGACATGTTCGACGAGGCCGTGCCGCCAACGAACGACCAGCCGTGGGTCGGGCTGGCCGAAGAGCCGAACCGCGAACTGGTCTTCGGTGTTGTCGGAAAGTTCTGGCAGCCGTCGATCACCTGGAACCCGGTGCCGAGCGAACGGTTCGCCGTATTTGACGAGCCGGGCTGGGGGAAGATCGCCGCATCGATCTCGGCCCTCCCATACGGCGACAGCCGAACGTTGCTCAGCTACGAGGCCCGGACCCTCACCACCGACCCGATGAGCCGGCGGAAGTTCGGTCGTTACTGGCGGGTGGTTTCGCCGTTCGTCGGGGTCGTCATGCGAACCCTGCTCGTCGGCGTGTCACGCCGGATGGACCAGGCATCGACCACCTCGACCACCTCGACCACCTCGACCACCTGATGGTCTTGCACTAGCGAGGCTGGGCGTCGAGATGGTCGACGGCGGCCTGCAGCACGACGTCGGTGTCGTCGACGAAGATCGCTCTGGCGTTGGCCTCGGTCAGCGGCACCATGATGTCGGGGGTGACCCCGCCGCTACCGGTTGCGTCGGAATCGATCTGGATGACCGCGTCGCGGTCGAGCGATGCTCGTTCCAGGAAGCTGAACACCAGACCCTCCGGTAGCCGGAACAGTGAATCGAACTCGCCCTCGGCGAAGACCGCACCGGTGCCCTCCATGCCGATCACGGTGGCTCGAGGCAGTCGTTGCAGCACCATCGGGATGCCTTCGGCGCTGCTCAGCGCCCCGCTGTCGACCAGCACCACCACCGGACCGTCGAACAACACGCCGGACGGTTCGATGATCGTTCGCTTCTCCGGGTTGACGACCAGCTCACCGTCGTCCATGGTGGCCAGGTCCTGGTAGAACACGGGCTCGTCGACGAAGTTCGAGGCCATCGCCGCCGCCGCAGTGTCGAGGCCACCCCCGTTGCCTCGGACATCGATGATGAGGCCGGGGACATCGTCATCGACGAAGTCCGACACCAACCATTTGAACGCGGCCGCGACCCGGGGCTGGCGGGCGGTGAACATCAACGAGTCAACGTCGATGTAGCCGTAGCCGGATTCGAGAACCCGACCGTGGACCAGCTTCCTGGAGACGATGTCGAGCGGGGCGGTGTCGGAGACGGCCTGCACCACACCGTCGCTCAGGGTTTCGCCGTTGTCGTCGTAGGCGGTCAGCGTGGCGGTTCTTTCTGAGCCACCCGGGTTGATGAACCCCACCGTGGCAAAGCCGCCAACGGCGTCCCGGACCAGAAACTGCAGCTGCTGGCTGTGGCGGGTCGAGTCGATGGCGGCGATCGTCTCGGCCCACACGGTGTCGGTCCGATCGAGCGCCTCGCCGATCGGGTCACCGTTCCAGGAGATGATGTCGGCTCCCCACCGGATCCCGGCCGCCGCAGCGGGGCCGCCGTCGGCGACCGTGTTGGCGATCACCCGGCCGTCGTCGAGCTCGATGATGGTGAGACCGAAGCTGCCCCCGACGGCAACGGCCCGCAGGCCCCGGTCGTCGCCGCCGAGGTTGACGTGGGAGTCCGGAATGGCATGGGCATAGCGGCGCATGGCGAGGTAGAAGGCATCGACGTCGCCGTCGGCCTCGGCGGCGGCGATCTGCGGTGCATACTCGGCGTAGGCGGCGTCCCAATCGAGCTGTTTCCACTCGGTGAACGGGTAGGTGGCCGACGTCTGCTGGTGGACGGTGTCGAAGGCGTCGCTCCACGACATGTCGGTCAGATCGTTGCCGACGCCACTCTCGAACGATCGCAGCGCGGCGAAGGCACCGCCGGCAACCAACACCAAGGCGGCCACGGCCCACGGCCAGCGGCGGCGGTGGGACTTGTTGCTTTTGGCCTCGCCGCGGTCGAGCGATCGGACCATCGGCTTCCACAGCTTGCGGGCCACCACGGTGAACGGGATGAAGATCACGGCCAGCATCCAGGCCGGATCCATCCCCTTGGCGTAGGCGACCACCTGGCCGATCAACACCGACAGGCCGAGCACCGCATCGAAAACGAGCACTGCGGCGGCTGCAAACGGAGCCCAACTCCGCCCTCGACGAAGCCCGATGCCGGCCACGACCGAGATCGGCAACACGGCGATCAGATCGGTGACGATGATCGCGTTGGCGTCGACCGCCTCCCCGTCGGCGATCCCGCCGACGGCCAACGCGGTCCAGATGACGGCGAACAGCGCCGAGGTCACCCAGAAGAACCAGCTGGCCCTGCGAGCCAGGCCATCGTCGTGGCGTGTGGTCTGCCGGCCGGTGCCGTGGAGCGACAAGGCGGTCAGCGTGAACCCGGCCAGACCGAGCGTTGCCACGTAGACCAGGAAATAGGTGCGGTACACCCCACCAAAGGCGTAGAGCACCTGCACGTAGGCGATGTAGGCCAGGGTCCCGACCCAGGTCGCAACCCCACCGAGCGCCCCCCGCTCGGCCCAGAGCACCGCCACTGCCAACAGCGGCAGGGCGACCAGGAGGGAAACCAGGTCCTGGCCCTGGCTCTCGGCCATATGCAATGACGTGGTGAAGTCGAGGTAGTTGGCGTCGTTGAGCAACCCACCGAGCGACGACACCACGACCAGCACACCAACCGCAGCGGTGGACCAGCGCCACCATCGCCTCGGCGACCCCCCGGTCGGGCCCGGGTCGTCGCCGGGGCCGGATTCCTGCCGTTCGATCCTGCTCGCCGATCCCGCAGCGGACGCTTCGAGTATGTCGCTCATATCATTGCCTGCCTTCGGTCGACCACACCCGCCTCCGGCCGACCAACCGAACCGATGGTGGCCAGGTCGGAACCCGGACCACCTTCACCAGTCTTGATCGAGAGCACCACCATCGGCACGGCCCTAGGTCCTGATGGACTCACCGCCGTTCGTCGGTGGGTGAGTCGCAACGATCCAACGGGCGACCGGGCAACGTCTTCAATTGACACTGGTCGGCCTCATGGGTGCCACCGCCTCGGTGATCGGCATCTTCGTGGCCGCCGGCGCCTTCGACAGCACGGCAACCGCCGACATCATCGACAGCGCCCGATTCGGTGCCGTGGCCTCCGGCCTCCGCCGGCTGGGGGTGGTGATGTACCTCACCGGCATCGCCTTCGGCTTGGCCACGATCATCGAAGTTCTGCGTTTCCAGTCGATCGTGGGTCAGGTCCCCGGCGACTCGGTCGGTGCCACCAGCGACGATGTTGGCCATCATGGCTCCATTCCACCTCTGGGCTGACTACTGTCGATACGTGGCCAAACACCTCCTCCGGATACCCGAAATGCTGCGGGTCGGCCGCAACCGGATGTAGGGCGAGGGATCTGAGATGCGCACGGTGATCACCCAATCGAACTACATCCCGTGGAAGGGCTACTTCGATGTGATCGACGGGGCGGACATCGTGGTGCTGTATGACGATGTGCAATACACCAGGCGGGATTGGCGCAATCGGAACCGGATCAAAACCGCCAAGGGGCTTCGCTGGCTCACCGTTCCAGTCAATGTGAAGGGCAAGTACCACCAGCTGATCAATGAGGTGGAGATCGCCGAGCCCGGCTGGACCCGGAGCCATTGGAGCTCGATCGCCCAAGCCTATGCCGAAGCACCGGCGATGGGCGAGTACCGGGACCGACTCTTCGACCTGTACCAGCGGGCCGAGAAGCTCACCATGCTCAGCGAGGTCAACCACCTCTTCCTGACCGAGATGTGCAGCTGGCTCGGCATCGAGACCCCCTTCCGCTGGTCGACCGACTTCGACGCACCGGGCAACCCCACCGAACGCCTCGTCACCATCTGCCGACAGCTGGAAGCCACCACCTACGTCAGCGGCCCGGCCGCCAAGGGATACCTCGAGATCGACCAATTCACCGAGGTCGGCATTGCGGTCGAGTGGGTAGACTACGGCGGCTTTCCCCCCTACACCCAACTGCACGGCGAGTTCGAGGAACATGTCAGCATCGTCGACGCGTTCCTCAATCTCGGCCACGGCGCCAAACGCCACGTCCTCCGGAGACCATCATGACCGTCGACACCCGCCCCGTCGTCATCTTCGGCGCCACCAGCCAGGCCCGGCTTGCGGCTCGCTACTTCGAGACCGACACCGATCGAAAGCCGGTTGCGTTCACCGTCGATGGCGCCTATCTCGAAGGCGACGAGTTCTGCGGGCTCCCCACCGTGGCCTTCGAGGAGGTGGTGGAGCAATATCCTCCCGATGATCACGATCTCTTCGTCGCTCTCGGCTACACCGACATGAATCGATTGCGAGCGGCAAAGTACAACGAGGCGAAGGCCAAGGGCTACCGTTTGCCCAGCTACGTGAGCAGCCATTGCACCTATCTCTCGGAGTTCGAACCGGGCGACAACTGCCTCATCCTCGAGGACAACACGATCCAACCCGGCGTTCGGATCGGCAACAACGTCACGCTGTGGAGTGGGAACCATATCGGCCATGACACCACGATTGCCGACCACGTCTTCATCGCCAGCCAGGCGGTCGTGTCCGGTTTCGTTTCGATCGAGTCCTACTGTTTCCTCGGTGTCAACGCCACCCTGCGTGACGACATCACCATCGCCGAGGGAACCCTGGTCGGGGCCGGTGCGGTGATCATGGGCGACACCGAACAGGCCGGCGTCTACCTGCCGCCCCGGGCCACCAAGATCGACAAGCTCAGTCACGAGCTCCGAATCTCGGGCTGACGCCGGTGCAGCGCTGGGAGAAGCTGGGCCTCGTCTTCTGTCCCGCCGCCGAACGACCGTGGCTGGCCGGTTGGGCCGCGGTGCCGTTCCTCGACTGGATCGACCAGCACCGGTGTCACGTCTACTTCTCCAGCCGTGACCAGCAGAACCGGTCGGTGACCGGCCGGGTCAGCCTCGACATGCGCCAGCCGCTCGACTCGGTCGAACTCGACCTCCAGCCGGTCTTGGAACCCGGCGAGCCCGGCTACTTCGACGCCGACGGTGCCATGGGGACCGAGCTGATCCGGATCGGCGAACGGACGCACCTTTACTACATCGGCTGGAACCGGGCCCATGTGGTTCCGTTCCGCAATGCGATCGGGCTGGCGACCTCCGACGACGGGAACCGGTTCACCAGGTTCGGCTCCGGACCGGTGCTGGACCGCAGCCTCGACGATCCGTGCTTCGTGGCCAGCAACTGTGTCCGCCCGTGGGCCGGCGGCTACCGGATGTGGTACCTGTCCTGCGGGCGGTGGGAGCGGTTGGCCCACGATTCCTGGCGGCACCACTACAACATCGCCACCGCCGACTCACCGGACGGCATCTCCTGGGCCCCGACCGGCCGGACCGCCATCGACTTCGCCCATGAAGGCGAGTACGCCATCAGCGTGCCCCGGGTGCTCAGTTCCGCCGACGGACATCGCATGTGGTACTCCTACCGGGGAGGACCGTTCGGCCCGACCTACCGGATCGGCTACGCCGAATCGACCGATGGCGAAACCTGGGAGCGACAGGACCGGGCCGTCGACCTGGCTCCGAGCGCCGACGGATGGGATTCGGAGATGGTCTGCTACCCCTACGTGTTCCCCTACGACGGCCGGCTGTTCATGTTCTACAACGGCAACGGCTACGGCCGGACCGGCTTCGGCCTGGCCGTGCTCGACCAGTGACGAGGCGACGCCTGGCCGTGCTCGACCAGTGACGATGGAGCGCCGACTGGTCGGCCGACCGGCGGGGGCGTCTGAACGGCGGGCTCAGACGTCCGGCTCGAAGCGGGCCAGCCCGAGGCCATCGCGCCCGTAGCCGTTGCCGCAATACAGCATCCAGAGCCGACCGCCTTTTTCGAATACATGGGGGTAGGCCTGCTCCTCGCCGTCCCAGTCCGACAGCGGACCGATCCTCATGTGGTCGTCGACCCGATCCCAGCGCCGGCCGTCGCCCGACACCGCATACCCCAACCGATACCGGTCGCCCCGGTGACAGAACCACATGTGCCAGTTGCCGTCCCACCGGATCACCGAGGGCCGGGAGATGGAGTGCTCGTCGGCGTGCACGGCCGAGATGCAGATCACGTCGTCTCGATCCCAGCTGATCCCGTCGCCCGACGAGGCGTACTTGATCACGTAACGGTGTTTCGGCTGGCCTTCCCCCTGGCCCCAACCGAGGAAGGCGGTGTACCACATGTGCCAGAGGCGACCGGCCGGCCGCTCCTCGGCCATCACGAAACACGACCCCATGGAGAGGTGGTCGGCATCGGTCCGGGGAAGGATCGGCGCCCTCGACACCCGCTCGAAGCGGCCGTCGACCGCGGCGCGGGCCAATCCGATGTGGTTCTGGAACGGGGTCAACACCGTTGGCATCCAGCCCGTATAGTACAGCCGCAGCCCGTCCCCGGTATCGACGAGGCAGGGATAGGAAACGCCGTTCTCGTCGAAGGCCCCGAGACCGCCGAGACCGAAGCAGGCCTCCGGTTCGACCATGAGACGTGGCGCCGGGGCGGCGAGGTCGCAGCGACCCCGGCCGATCAGCGACCGGTTCTCGGCGTCACGGCCGGTGACGTAGATCGTCGCCACCGAACTGCCGGGCTCGGTCACCGCGCAGGCCGCGCCGGTGTAGCCGTGCATCCACGGCACCGAGCCGTCGGCTCTGGCGATACGCCCGACGGTTGCCCAGCGGCCGGTCAGCGGGGTCGGCTCGGCCCGCAACGGCCGGGACGCCGAGAGCTCGGTCACCGGGCGCCCGGTCCTGGCCACGGTCGGGACCGGCCGGGAACCGCGACCCCACCGCTCATCCCTGGCCGCCCTTGTAGAGCCGCTGGTCCGGCGGCCGGTAGAACTCCCCCATCGACGTCGGTACCCGGACGTCGAATCCCAGGATGCGCCGAACTCGTTCGCCGACGCCGTCGAGCATCGCCGGTTCGAGCAGCCGAGGAAAGTCCAGCCGCTGCTTCATGAACGAACGGCAGCCGTACACGGTCAGGCCCGATCTGGTCCGGTCGGTCTGGTTGTGGCCACCGGCGTGCCAGACCCGGGGATGGAAGAACACCGCGTCACCGGCCTTGCGAACCACCCGCACCGCGCCGTCGTAGAACTCCTCCTCCGATGGCGGGTCCCGATGGGTCAGATGCGAGCCGGGCAGGTAATACGTGGCACCGTTGTCGGAGGTGAAGTCGTCGAGGGCGACGGTCATCACCGCACCGAGGTCGTAGTCCGGCGACCAGCGGAAGGTGTCGGTGTGGATGTTGGCCGTGTACTGCTCGGTCTTGGCCAGGGCCACGGTGGAGGTGAACGAGTACAGCACCCATCGTGGGCCGAGGATGGCGCCGAACAGCGAGTCCAACCCATCGTCGTCCAACAGGTCGAGGAACGGGCCGCCGTACTGGGCCAGGTCGAGGGCGATGAAGCGCTCCTTTCCCGGCAGCCCCCGGTACCGCTCCCAGTCGGCGTCGAGCGCTTCGTCCACCGCCGCCCTGAGCCGAGCGATCTCGGGTTGGCGGACGATGTCGCTCACCACCGTGAATCCTTGCTCATGCCATTGCTCGACATGTCGGGCGATATCGGTTTTCTCATTGAACAGCGTCATCTCGACGTCTCCAGTGGTTGCAGTACAGTTTGAAGGACATGGCCGACGATTCCTGGCAGCTCCGTCGACCGGCGGTCGACCGCAGCGGTCACCGCTGCCCGGCGGTGGAAGGCTATTGTTCGGCACCGAGCGTCGAAGCGGGGCGGTCGATCAGCGTCCACGTCAGTGCCGATCCACCGTCGCCGGTGCTGTTGGAGGTGTTCCGCTCCGGCTACGAAGGTGGCACCGGCGCAACGCTGGTGTCCGAACTGGGGCCGTTCCCGGTCACACCGCAACCCCTGCCCGCCGTCGGCCAACGACGGGAGCGGCATTGCCGGTGGCCGCCGACGGTTGAGCTCACCACCGAGCCGGGCTGGCGAAGCGGCGTCTATCTGATCCGCCTCACGGCGTTGGCCAGCGGCGCCGATTCCTATGCCACGTTCGTGGTCCGCAACGACCGTCCAGCCGATCTGGTGGTCCAGTGCAGCGACTTCACCTGGCAGGCCTACAACAAGTGGCCGTCGCAGTGGTCGTTGTACGACGATGGGTTGAAGAAGTGGTACGTGGGCCCCGAGGTTGCGGTCGGTTTCGACCGACCGTACGGCAAGTACTGCCAGATCGTGGACGCACCGCTCTCCTGCGGTTCCGGGGAGTGGCTGCTGTGGGAGTACCCGATGGCCTACTGGCTGGAGGCCGAGGGCTACGACGTCGGCTACGTCTCGAACCTCGACCTGCACCGGGGCACGGCCGGTCTCGGGCGGGCCGGTGCGTTCCTCTCCGTTGGCCACGACGAGTACTACACCGGGCCCATGTTCGACCGACTGCGGGCCGCGGTCGAGGCCGGGACCAGCATCGGGTTCTTCGGCGCCAACACCTGCTCGACGCTCATCGAACTGGCCGGAGACGACGAGGGCGAGGCGGCCGCAGGCGGCGCCGACGAGGGCGGGGGCGAGGTTGGGGGTTTCGGCGTTCTCGGAGCAGGCGACCGGGCCCCAACCATCCGCCGGGTCGATCGGTTCGGCCCGGAACGACCGTCCGATACCGCTCTGTTCCCCGAGATGGCGGACTTCCCGGGCCTGATGCCATCGGAGAACACCCTGATCGGCGGCCGGACCGACGACCCGGCCACCGGGCGGGGTGATTGGGTGTGCACCTCCCCGGACCACTGGACCCACCGCGGCACCGGCATGGCAAGGGGCGATCGCGTGCCCGGCCTGGTCGGCTGGGAGTACCACGGCGACCCGGCCCCCATTCCCGGGCTCGAGATCGTTTCGCAAGGGCCGACCCACCACCCCCGAGGCGACGGCCGGTACTCGACCACCGTCTATCAGGGCCCGACCGGCAACACCGTGTTCAACGCCGCCACCATCTGGTGGGCCGACGGCCTCAGCGAGCCGCCGGGTTACGTCCGTCCGACCGAGTTCACGTCCCTGGCCGGCCCCGACGATCGTATTCGAAAGATCACCCGCAACGTGATCGACCGGCTCATCGCCACCGGCCGGCGCACCCCGGCCGAACCGTGATCCTCGGGCAGGCATCGTCGACGGTCCCCGTCTCGCCTCAGCGTTTGATGAGGCTGAGGAGGTATTCGCCATAGCCACTGTTGAGCAACGGTTGGGCCAGCCGTTCGAGCTGCTCATCGTCGATCCGTGACATCTCCCAGGCGATCTCCTCCGGGCAGCCGATCTTCACCCCTTGGCGATGCTCCAGAACCCGAACCAGCTCCGAGGCCTCCACCAGCGAACCGAAGGTGCCGGCGTCGAGCCAGGCGAACCCCCGGCCGAAGCGCTCGACCGACAGGGTGCCCTCGTCGAGATAGGCCTGGATGATCGAGGTGATCTCCAGCTGGTCCCGGTCCGACGGCGACACCTGCTTCGCCAGGTCGACGATGCGATCGTCGAAGAAGTAGAGGCCGGTGATGGCCCAGTTCGACCTCGGTTCGAGCGGCTTCTCGTCGATCCTCAGCGGCCGATCGTCGGCATCGAAGGTGACCACCCCGAACGGCCGCGGATCGGCGACGTGGTAGGCGAACACGGTTGCCCCGTCCGGGCGGGCCGCAACCTCCCGCAGCCGGGAGGTGAACCCGTGCCCATAGAACAGGTTGTCGCCGAGGACCAGGGCGCAGCCCGAACCGGCCAGGAACTCCTCACCGATGAGGAACGCCTGGGCGACGCCATCTGGCGACGGTTGGGTTGCGAACTGGATCGACAACCCCCATTGCGAACCGTCTCCCAACAGCCGCCGGAACGAGTCCTCCGCTTCCGGCGCGGTGACGACCAGGAAGTCCTGGATCCCGGCCAGCATCAGCACCGAGAGCGGGTAGTAGATCATCGGTTTGTCGTACACCGGGAGCAGCTGCTTCGAGGTGACCGTGGTCAGCGGCCGAAGCCGGGAGCCGGTGCCCCCGGCCAGGATGATGCCCTTCATGAGATGGCCCCCAGACGTTCGAGGTTGTAGCCGTCATCGAGTGCGGCCTCGATCCAGTCCTGGTGGGAGAGGTACCAGTCGATCGTGTCGGCCAGACCCTCCTCGAATAAGAACGACGGCTCCCAGCCGAGGCGACGCCGGATCTGGGAGTGGTCCATGGCGTAACGCTGGTCGTGGCCCGGTCGATCGACCACGAAGTCGATCAGGCGGTGGTGGGGTGCCCCCTCGGGTCGGCGCTGATCGAGCAGGCGGCACAGCGTCCCCACCACCTGCAGGTTGGTGCGCTCGCTGCTGCCGCCGATGGCAAAGCGCTCCCCCGGTTCCCCATGTTCGAGTACCGCCACCAGGCCCCGGGCGTGATCGTCGACATGCAACCAATCGCGAACCTGGTCGCCGCGGCCGTAGATCGGCAACCGCCGCTGCTGTATCGCCCTGGCCACCATGAGCGGGATCAGCTTCTCGGGGAACTGGTACGGCCCGTAGTTGTTCGAGCAGTTGGTCACGATCACCGGCAGACCGTAGGTGTGGTACCAGGCCCCGGCCAGATGGTCCGAGGCGGCCTTGGATGCCGCATAGGGCGATCGAGGGTCGTAGTTCGACCCTTCGAAGAACGGGGGGTCGGTCGGGGCCAGCGAACCGAAGACCTCGTCGGTGGACACCTGGACGAACCGGAACCCGTCCCGGCGGGACGTCGGGAGGTCCGCCACGTGCGACCTCGCCACCTCCAGCAGGGTGAACGTGCCGACGACATTCGTCTCGACGAAGGCCGAGGGGTCGTTGATCGAGCGGTCGACGTGGGTCTCGGCCGCCAGGTGGAGCACGGCGTCGGGGTCGAATGCGGCAAAGCCGTCGACCATCATGGAACGATCGGTGACATCGGCCTCGATATGGCGATAGCGGGGGCTCTGCGACACCGATGACACCGACGCTCGACTGCCGGCGTAGCTGCCGTTGTCGATGTTCAGCACCTCGTGATCGGTCTCGGTCAGGAGATATCTGATGACTGCCGAGCCGATGAACCCCAGCCCTCCGGTCACAAGCACTCTCATGGCATCACGTCATCCGCCCAATCGTCGATCTCCGACACCGCCCTCGGCCGGCGGCTCTCGGCGACCCGACCCGACCCGACCCCTCCGGTCGTCGACCGAAGCTGCCGTGCATCCCTCATGCTAGAAGATTGTCGAACTATATTGTGGGACCCATAGGACAAATCCGCCGGCGGGATTCTTCCGGCATTACCTCGGATACGTCACAGCCATATTCGCACCCGAACAACGATCAAGACCGGCCCCGGTGAGACAACGAGCGGCCGAGCAGGTGCCGGGTTCGGAGAGGCGGGAGGAGCGCAGGGTGAACCGTGAGACAGCAGGCGAGCAGGATCGTGGGAGCGGACCTCCGGTCGTGCTCGGGGCCGGGCCGGCGCTGCGGGCCGCGATCGGGGGTGCCACGGCCGCCGAGGGAACCGGACGGATCCCGTTCAACAAGCCGTACATGACCGGACGGGAGCTGTTCCACATCGCCCAGGCGGTCAGCTTCGAGAACATCGCCGGCGACGGCTACTTCACCCAGGAGTGCGCCCGGTTCCTGGAGACCCGGTTCGGTCTTGGCAGTGCCCTGATGGTGACGTCGTGCACCGCGGCACTGGAGATGGCGGCCATGTTGTGCGACCTCCAACCCGGCGATGAGGTCATCATGCCCTCGTTCACCTTCGTCTCGACCGCCAGCGCCGTCATGCGGGCCGGGGGTACGCCGGTCTTCGCCGATGTCAGACCGGACACCCTCAACATCGATGTCGACCAGGTCGAGCAGCTGATCAACGACCGGACCAGGGCGCTGCTGCCCATCCACTATGCGGGTGTGGCCTGCGAGATGGATCGGCTCATGGCGTTGGCCGACCGCCACGATCTCATCGTGATCGAGGACGCGGCCCAAGGGGTCAATGCCGCCCACCGGAGTCGAGCCCTCGGGGCCATCGGCCACCTCGGCTGCTACAGCTTCCATGACACCAAGAACTTCGTCTGCGGTGAGGGCGGGGCGCTGGCGGTCAACGACCCGGCCATGATCGAGCGGGCCGAGATCCTGCGGGACAAGGGGACCAACCGTCGCCAGTTCTGGCGGGGTGAGGTCGACAAGTACACCTGGGTCGACCTGGGCTCGTCGTTCGTTCCGAGCGAGATCTCGTGTGCGTTCCTACTGGCCCAGTTCGAGTCCATGGACGCAATGCAGGACCGCCGGGACCACCTGTGGAACCTCTACCAGGACCGCCTCAAACCGTTGGCCGCCGACGGCCTGGTCACCCTGCCGACCGTGCCCGCCGACTGCCGATCCAACAGCCACATCTTCCAGCTCCTCATGAACGACGAGCGGACCCGAGACGGGGTGATCGCCCACCTGGCCGCACAGGACATCCACGCGGTGTTCCACTACGTGCCCCTGCATTCGTCGCCGATGGGCCGCAAGCTCACGCCCGACCCGGCTCGGCTCCCCGTCACCGACGACATCACCGGCCGGTTGGTGCGACTGCCGATGTACTACGAGCTCACCGAGGCCGACGTCGCCAGGGTCTGCACCGCCATCGACACGTACTGCCGCTCCCCCGCCACCGGGCGCTAGTCGCCGGAGCCGGTGTTGAGCTGGTTCCGGATGAGGTAGAGGGGCCGTTCCTTGGTCTGCTCGAAGATGTTGCCGAGGTAGATCCCGGCCACACCGAGCGAGGAAAGAACGAGGCCGATCCCCAACAGGTTGACCACCATCAGCGACGTCCAACCCTGGAGGAATCCCGACGTCAACCACAGCACCACCAGCGACAACGCCAGAATGACGGCCAACGCCACGAACACGAACCCCCCCACCACCGAGAGCCGAAGCAGCCGCTCCGACTCCGAGGTGATGCCAACGGTCGCCTCCCGAAGGAGCCGTCGGAACGTGTAACTGGTCGAGCCGGAGGCCCGCTCGTGGTGATCTATCTCGATCACGCTGGCCTGGAAACCCATCCACCGGATCAGGCCGAGGTAGTGGCGGTGGCGGTCCTTCATGGCCAGGAAGCCGTCGACCACCTTGCGGCTCAGGATCGAGTAGTTCCCGACGCCCTTGTGATCCCGGAGCCGGCCGTCGGGCATCAGGGCGTTGAACACCACGGAATAGCCGGCACCGGTCCAGTTCCTCACCCCGCCATGGGCCCTGCTGCGCTTCCTGGTCAGCACCAGGTCGTAGCCCTTGGTGATCTCCTCGTAGAGCCGGGGGATGTCGCGTGGATGATCCTGCAGGTCGCAGTCCATCACCACCACATACTCACCTTCGGCGGTTGCCAACGCTGCGGTCAGGGCCTGGTGCTGACCGAAGTTCCGGCTCAACTGCACACCCTTGACCCGGGGGTCGGAGCGACACTGCTTCTCGATCCTCTCCCACGAGTCGTCGGGGCTGCCGTCGTCAACCAGCACGATCTCGAAATCATCGGTGATCTGCGACACCGAACTCCTGATCTGATCGGTCAGATCGTCGACCAGATCCTCGGCGAGATAGACGGGACTGACGACCGAGATGAGCGGCGCATTGGCGTCTGTCGACATGTGTCCAATCTACGCCAATGATGTGCGCAGCGGGGTCATGTCCCCTGGGCAATCACCACGAGTCCACCGCAGACGATCAACAGACCGATGATCTTGCTGGCGTTGAGGACCTCCCCGAAGACCGCCACACCGATGATGACCACGATGAGGAAATTGAGCGCCATGAAGGGATAGGCGAAGCTCAATTCGAATCGGGTCAACGTCGCCATCCAGAAAAGAGAGGCGACGAACGCAGCCGCCAGGCCGGACAACACCAGCGGGCGGGTGAAGACGAACTCGACAAGAAACCGGAAAAGGCCGACGCCGGTGGGAGCGTCTTCGATCTCCCCGATCTGCTGCCGCACGATCAATTGGCCGTAGACGGTGAACAGAATTGTCCCGGCAATGAACAGGTACCCCATTGGATCTCGTCCTTTCAGGGTGGCGAGACGGCTCAACGCGCTCACCGACCCGTTCCCATCACCGCCGCTCCCCATACCCGTCGAAGACTACCGCACCAAGCAGGCGATGGGGATCGACACCCATGCCCCAATCTCGCGTTGCCGCTGACTACCATGTGCAACCAGGGGGCGCCGGACGAATGGTCATCACGAATGAAGAGGCCGAGGTTGTCTCCGAGGTTTCCGCTCAGGAGCCGACGGCTGCCCAACCGATCGGCGACATCGCCTACTGGGTGACGCTCGGCCTGATCACCGCCATGGGAACGTTCCTCCGCCTGTGGGACCTGGGCGGGATCAGCATCTGGGGTGACGAGGTCTTCGAAGGCCGAGAGTCGCTCAGCGTCTACCGGCTCGACATCGTTGCCGGCCTGGAAGGCTTCGTCGGTCACGTCGCCTCCGTGGTTGGGCTGCTGGTGAGCGGGGCCGAACTCCAGGGCCTCGAACCGGACGATTTCGGGGCGTTCGAGGAGGCGGGCATCACCTCCTCATCGCTCCGATTGGCTCCGGCCGTCATCGGCTCGTTGACGATCGCCGTTGCCGGACTCCTGACCCGGCGGTTCCTGGGCCGGCGTCAATCGTTGGTGCTGGCCCTGCTGCTGGCGGTGGCTCCGTGGCACATCTACTGGTCGCAGGGGGCGCGCTTCTATGCGATCCAGTTCCTTTTCTACGCCATCGCCTTCATCTGGTATTTCGAGGCGACCGAGAGCCGATCGACGAAACGGCTGGCGCTGGCCATGCTGTTCTTCGTCCTGGCCTTCAACGCTCAGTACACCAGCTTTGTGCTCCTTCCCATCATCGCCACCGATTGGTTGATCGGGCGGCTCACCGACCGACCCCCACGGCTCGACGCCAGGTCGTTCTTCATTATCGGCATCGGCGTGGTCTGCGCCGTGGCCATGCCGCTGTTCCTGCTGTTCGAGGTCGACTCCTACACTGCGAACCACTTCGAGTCACGGGGCAGTCCGCCGTGGCGTATCGGCTTCGGCATCATCGTGTTGATACACCCGGTGCTGGTGGCAACCGCGGTGACGTCGGCCACATTGCGAGACACCCTCTCTTCCCGGAAAAGGGTCTACCTGCTGCTCGGCGCCTTTCTCCCGATTCTGATCATGTCGGCGATGTCGTTTCGCAGCTTCTCAGGGTCCCGGTACGGTTTCGTCGCCCTGTTCCCGATGCTGGCGTTGGCCGCGGTCGGCCTGGTCCGTCTCTACGACGTGCTGGCGCCGAGGGTCGGCCGGCTGGTGGCGGTCCTCCCGTTCCTGCTGGTCATCGGCACCTACCTCATCGCCGACGCCGACTACTACTTCTTCAACCGCGGCTTCCGGCCCCAGTGGGAGACGGCGGCCGAGGTGGTTCGATCCCAACACGAGCCGGGCGAGAAGGTGGCGGTGGCTTTGAACCAGCTCGGTCTCTATCTCCTCGAGGACGACCTTGGGGAGGGCGTCGTGATCGGCCTCGACGCCATCGATGGCCAAGACGGCGGCGTGTGGGTGATCACGACCAGCGTCGATTCACAGACGCTGGTCGATGCGTCGGTCCTGAGCTCGGGTGATTGGGTCCAGTCCTTTGTCACCCGGTACGTGCTGCCCCGCCACGAGATCGACGTCTGGTACGTCCCGTCGGAAGGGGAACCCCGGGCGGTCCCTCCCGAACCCGATCTCTAGCGGTCGCACCCGGCCCTCCGACCACCCGCCACCGGGTCAGCCGAAGGCGTCGATACCGCACTCGGTGCCGGCCTTGGAGAGGGCGTCGAACTGCTCGGCCGATGGCACATAGCCAGGGGCGATCGGTTCCGAGAACGCCCCGGACGCTTCCAGTGCACCGCTCATACAAACCCGAGCCTCCGCTGCGACGAGGGTCGGTGGCAGACCCAACACAACCAGCAACTGGGTCACCAGATCATCACCACCCCCGGCGGTGGTCGGCGGCGTGGTGGCGGCGGTCATCAGGTCGAGGCCGCAGACATCGGTGCTGTAGGCGTCGACCCTGGCCGCAGCAGCCTCGAGGGCGTCGTCTTCGAACGCCTCGGTGAACGCCGGATCGGTACCCATCTTCTGCAAGTCCCACGCCGCCTCATTGCCGAGCTCGACGAACGTCCGGTAGGCGTCGACCACGACGTCCACATCGGCGTCGATCTCCGGCGGGGCGGCGTCGGCCCACTCCTCCATCACCTCGAGGTTGGTTTCGAACTGTTCCTCCAACTGGGCCGGGGTCATGCCGAGGAACGCAAAGTTCAGCGGGCTCGACTCGTCCGACTCGGCGATGGCCCGGATCCGGCCGCACCACTCCGAGTCGCTGTCTCCCGAGACCTCGGGCGTCGAGGTTTCGCTGTCCTGGCCCGAAGCCGCGCCGTCCTGGGTCTGGCCGGTCTCGTCGGTCTGGTCGGAAGCGTCGGTCTGGTCGGAAGTTCCGGCGTCGGTCGAGGTCTCGTCGGCCTCATCCCCGCCTGCGCTGTCGCCGTCGTCGCTGCCGCAGCCTGCGGCCAGCAACGAGATCGTCAGCACCAGCACAACACATCGGTACCTGGTCATGCGTCTCTCCCTCCGAGCAATGCCTGGCGCGACCGTAGCAGTGCCCGGGGCTGAGGTGGTGGGCTTACCCCGGCGGGCCGGTCCGCTGCTCGTGGACCGCCCCGGTGTGCTTGCCGATGTCCCACCCGATCTGGCCGAGGTTGGCGGTGGCCCAGTCAACCGACTCGGCGTCGGTGACGGTGGCCAGGGCATCGTTGTAACGATTCATGAAACCACCGAGGGCCACCACCGCCAGCAGGCTCCTGGCCTCCTCATCGCTGAAATGGGCTCGAAGGTCGCGATGGTGGGTTGCGTCGACCGCACTCGGCACCGATCCGGCCGCCACGGCGAATCGCAGCGCCGCCCGCTCCCGCTCGTCGAACCGGTCGGAGGTCTCGAACGACCACAAGGCCTGGATCTTGTCGACCGGGACGCCCCGCCGGTCGAGCCCGTAGGCACCGTGGGCCTGGCAGTGGCGGCACCCGGCGGCCAGGCTGGCCATGGTGAACACCATCAGGTTCAGTTCGATGCCGGGCGGGCTGAGGAACACCATCGCCTGCAGCTCTTTCAGCTTTCCGTACATCTCGGGCCAGGCGTTGAGGTCCCAGTTCTGTCGATTCTCGTAGTCGGTCATCAACGGCCTCTACTCTCGGGGGCCGCCGATCAACGGCCTCTGCTCTCGGGGGCCGCCGATCAACGGCCTCTGCTCTCGGGGGCCGCCGATCAGCGGCCCTTGAACTCCGGGTCGCGTTTTTCGCCGAACGCCTTTGCCGCTTCCCTGGCATCGGCGCTGCGAATGGTGGCACCCTCCATCGACAGTGACAGCGGCAGGACCTGGGCCGACACCGTCCGCAGCCAGTTGTTGATCGGCACCTTGGACGCGGCGATGGCCATGCCCGGACCGGCGGCCAACCGATCGGCGATCTCCAGCGCCTTGTCCATCAGCTCGTCGTCCGGCACCACGAAGTTCACCAGCCCCATACGCTCGGCCTCGGCGGCATCGAGCCGGTCGCCGGTCATCAGGAAGTACTTGGCCCGGTTCACGCCCATCAGGAACGGCCAGATCACCTGGCCACCGTCACCGGCGCCGATGCCCATCTTCACATGGGTATCGGCAAACACCGCACTGTCGGCCGCCACCACGATGTCGCACAACAGCGCCACGGTGGCCCCGAGGCCCATGGCGTAGCCGTTGACGGCGGAGAGGATCGGAATATGGGCTTCCAGCAGATGGTCGACGATCATCCTGGCGTCCTCCAGGGTGATGGCGTGGGTTGTCTCGCTCCCGGGGCTGAAGTCGCCCCCGGCGCAGAACGCCCGGCCGGCACCGGTGAAGACCAGCACCTTCACGTCCGGGTCGGCGTCGGCATCACGGCAGATGTGGGCCAACTCGTGGTGCATGTCGCCGTTGACCGCGTTGAGCCGCTCCGGCCGGTTCAAGGTGGCCACCGCCACCCCGTTCGGTCGCTTCTCGATGGCGATGGTGGTGTAGTTTGCCGCTTCGAGTGACATGATTCCCCCGTTGTCGATCGGCCGAGACGTCGTGGAAAGCACGCTAGTCGCGGCGGACTAGTGTGACAGCATGGACAGCGACCTCGGGCTGCGGCCGGCCACCGAGCAACTCCGCATGCTGCACGACGGCGAGATCAGCAGCGTCGAACTGCTGGATCACCACCTGACCAGGAACGACCGGCTGGGGCCCGATCTCAACGCCATCGTCACCCTCGACGTCGACCGGGCCAGGGCGGCGGCTGGAACGGCAGACCGGAGACGCCGGTCCGGGGAGCCGATCGGCGTGCTCGACGGGTTGCCGATGACGGTGAAGGACGCACTGGCCACTGCCGGCCTGCGGTCCACCGGTGGAGCCACCGAGCTGGCCGACAACGTTCCCGATCGAGACGCCGAGGTGGTGGCCCGGGTCCGCAATGCCGGGGGCATCATCTTCGGCAAGACCAACCTCCCCCGCTGGTCAGGTGACGTGCAGGCCTCCAATGACATCTTCGGCACCACCAACAACCCGTGGGACCTGACCCGGGGACCGGGGGGCTCCTCCGGTGGCGCGTCTGCCGCGGTGGCGGCAGGGCTGACCCCACTGGAGATCGGCACCGACATCGGGGGCTCGGTCAGGCTGCCGGCCCACTTCGCCGGCATCTGTGGCCACAAACCGACGTTCGGCATCGTGCCCCAGCTCGGCTACGTGGATCATGTGTCCTACGGGCTCGGCGAGGCCGACGTCAACGTCGTCGGCCCGCTGGCCCGCACCGTCGACGACCTGGCTCTCCTGTTCGACGTCTTGATCGGCCCCCGGGGCGACCAGGCCGCGGCCTGGACATTGGAGTTGCCGAAACCCCGGGCCCCTCTCGGCGAGCTGCGGGTGGCGGCCTGGCTCGACGATCCCGGCTGCCCGACCAGCCAGGCGGTGCGCGAGGTGTTGGAAGCGGCAACCGACGCCATCGCCGCCGACGGCCTCCTCGTGGACCGCAACGCTCGGCCCCGTCACCGGTTCGAAGACGTGTTCGAGGTTGGCCTGCCGCTGATCTCGGCCGCAACCTCGCCGGCCAGGACCGACGAGGAGTACCACCGGTTGCGCAGCCTGGCCGATGATCCCGATCCGGCGGACCCGACCCTGGCGATGCGGGCCAGGGCGTCGACACTGTCCCATCGGGATTGGGTGCTGCTGACCGAGCGGCGGGAGGCCAACCGGGCCGGCTGGGCCGAATTCTTCACCGACCACGACATCCTCCTGGCCCCGGTGTCGTTCACCGCGGCCTTCGAGCACCAGCACGCCGGGCACCTCTACGACCGTCGACTTGAGGTCGACGGTGTCGACCGGCCATACGCCGACCTCATCACCTGGACCTCCCAGTTCGGCTACGTCTACCTGCCCGCCACCGTGGTGCCGGTTGGCCTGACCGACGACGGGCTCCCGGTCGGGCTGCAGATCGTCGGCCCCTACCTCGGCGACCGGACCACCATCGAGTTCGCCCGGTACGTGGAGTCGTTGCTCGGGGGCTACCGGGTGCCCCCGATGGCCAGGCTGGGCTGACTCGGTGTCGACTCGATCGCGGTCAGGCCGGGCCGGCCCGGTTCGACCCGATCGCAATCAGCGGGGCACCGCCCTGGTCTGGCTGGTGACGACGACCGCCAGCGAGCTCAACACGATCGCCATGCCGACGAACTGCAGCGGCACCACGGTCTCGCCGAGGAAGATCCAGGCCAACAACGTGGATGTCACCGGGATGGCCAGCGTGAGCGTGGAACCGAACCAGACCGGGATCTCACCAAGCGCCCAGTTCATCAGCATGTGGGAGGCGAACCCCGGGCCGACCGAGAGGATCACCAGCCACAGCCAGGCCGAGGGTGACGGCATGACGAAGACCTGCCCGGAGACCACCGCGAACGGGGTGGCCAGCAGCGCCGCCAGCAGCGCGGTCGCCCCGGTGTACTGCACGGAATCGATGTGGCGCCTCGACAGCTTCGAGAAGACGAAGTAGAGGGTCCACGCCACCAGGGTCACGACCGACAGCAGGTCACCGGCCGGGCTCCACTCCGGTCGCCCGCTCGACCCGAACATCACGATGGCCACACCGGCCAGGGCGACCGCAGCGAGGGCCCAGTCGAGTCGGCGGGGCCGCTCGCCGAACAGTCGACTGGCGATCAGCAGCATGAAGATCGGCTGCAGTGACCCGATCACCGTTGCATTGGCCACCGTGGTCAGCCGAATCGAGACAAAGAACAGCATGATGTCGGCGCCGAGGGACAACCCGCCCCAGAACGACACCCGGATCGAGGACAACCGCAACCGAGTGCCCCGCAGGTGGAGGAACAGCAGCACGATGGCGGCGTAGATCC
Source organism: uncultured Acidimicrobiaceae bacterium (assembly GCA_947259095.1). Classification (GTDB taxonomy): domain Bacteria; phylum Actinomycetota; class Acidimicrobiia; order Acidimicrobiales; family SZUA-35; genus JAHELU01. The sequence continues at coordinate 20,355 of CAMYLA010000015.1, forward strand.
ACATCCGCCAGAACACCACCGCCAGAGCGCCCAGTTCGCTTATGCCCTTGGAGATGACGCCGGAGGCGGCCCAGCCCACCATGGCCAACGCCGCCGCAGGGACCCCCCGGGGATCGGCGGTCGAGGCCGGGGTCTCGGTTGACGTGGTCAACGGTCGACCGGGGTTCCACTCATCGGGCCCACGCTACTCAGGTCCCCGGCGCCGACCGAAAACGCCGACGATCACATTCGTGCCGGCGGCGCCGGCTGTCTAACCTGGCCGTCTGTGAAGGACCTGCAGAACAAGACCGCGGTGATCACCGGCGCCGGATCGGGGATGGGCCGGGCCATGGCGTTGCGATTGGCCAAGGCCGACATGAACGTCGTGCTGGCCGACGTCGACGACGATGCCATGGCCGAGGTGGCCACGTCGATCATCGGCGATGGTGGGCAGGCCATCGCCGTGCACACCGACGTGGCCGACAGCACGGCAAACACCGAACTCTTCGAGGCGGCAATGGCCGCCTTCGACCAGATCAACGTGGTGGCCCTCAACGCCGGGGTCACCGGCTCGGTCGGCCGGACCTGGACCCTCAGTGAACAGGATTGGCGGTGGAGCCTTGGCATCCTGCTCGACGGCGTGATCCACGGGATCCGGACCTTCGTCCCCCACCTGGTCGACCACGGCGACGGCCATGTGGTGATCACCGCCTCGATCGCCGGTCACATCTCGTCGCCGTTCAGCGGCCCGTATGCGGTGGCGAAACACGGGGTGGTGGCCCTGGCCGAAACGCTCCACCACGACCTGGCCGCCGAAGGGTCGAGCGTCGGCGTGACCTGCCTCTGCCCCGGGTTCGTGAACACCAACATCGTCACCGCGGCCAGAGACCGGGAAGGGGCCGATGTCGGCAGCCCCACCGACGAGCGGGGCGACAAGTGGTTGGAGGTTTCCGGCCGGGCCCTCGAAACCGGGTTGGAACCCGAGGTCGTCGGCCGCCAGGTCCACGACGCCATCATCGACAACCGGTTCTGGCTCTTCACCGACGAGGCCTGGGATGATGCCATCGCCCGTCGCAGCGAGGAGATCATCGGCCGGAGGCCGCCGACCGTCGGCAGGCCAACCCGCTGACGACGGTGCCCGGGCCGGCACAGGAAGACAACGACGGACACGAGACCGGAGGTAGGGCATGGGGAGCGGAGAGCGGCTGGCCGGCAAGGTGGCGTTGATCACCGGCGGCGCCAGAGGCCAGGGGGCGGCAGAAGCCAAGCTGTTCACCGAACAGGGAGCGACGGTGGTGATCAGCGATGTGCTGACCGAAGCGGGTGAGCGATTGGCGGGCGAGATCGGCTGCGAGTTCCTCGAACACGACGTGGCCTCCGAGGATCGCTGGGCCGAGGTGGTGGCCGACATCACCGGGCGCCATGGTCGGTTGGACGTGCTGGTCAACAATGCAGGCATCCTCGGCGGCGCCAAACTGATCAACACCAGCAGCGAGGCTTGGGATCGGATCATCGCCGTCAACCAGACCGGCGTGTTCTACGGCATGCGGGCCGTCGCCCCCACCATGATGGAGGCCGGCGCCGGATCGATCATCAACATCTCGTCGGTGGCCGGCCTCGAGGGGCCGTTCGGGTCGATGGCCTACACCGCATCCAAGTTCGCGGTCCGGGGGATGACCAAGGTCGCGGCCAAGGAGCTGAGCCCGTCCGGGGTCCGGGTCAACTCGGTGCACCCCGGTCTGATCGACACCGCGATGACCACCGAGTTCCCAAAGGAGCAGATGCTGCGAACGGTGCCGATGGGTCGGGAGGCCGAGCCGGTCGAGGTGGCGAACCTGGTGCTGTTCCTGGCCAGCGACGAGGCCAGCTACTGCACCGGTCAGGAGTTCGTGGTCGACGGCGGGATGCACGGCTAGTACGGCTGGGCCCGCCGGCGGGGTCGTGGCTAGACTGGCGGCGACCGCTTGCCGGCCGGATTGCGAGGCAGCGCCATGGTTGGCCGTTGGAGAAACACCGACTCGGATCAGGAGTCGATCGAGGTCATCCTCCTCAATCCCGACGGCACGCCGCTCGATCGGCCCCAGCCGACGGGCGACGGGTCGGCTGACGCAGCGGACCTCAGCGGCATCATCGCCGACGGTATCCGCCGGTTGGGTCGAACCACCGCCACCCCCGGCCATCGGGCCGGTGGGACCTCGGGCCGGGTGACCCGCCAGGGCTGCGACGAGGAAGTGGTCACACCGGTGTTGGTCTCACCGGAACTGGCGGCGGCGGCCATGGCAGGGCGGGACTTCTGGAGCCAATCCGCCACCGGGCTGTCGGTCGATCCGACGTCGCTGCAGATCGACCGTGCCGGCCTCCACTGGCGGGCCAGGCTCCGAACCGGTCCCCTGTGCCGACGGGCCGCCAACCTGCGGGTCTACTCGTCGCCGTCCCGCAATGTCACGGTGCTGGAACTCGTACCCGAGGCACGGCGGCTGATCCAGACCCGGGCGTTCGTCCGCCGCGGTGTCCCGGCGATCGGTGAACTGGCGGCCAGGCTCGATCGCCTCCAACCGGGGCGGGCCGAGCTTCGGTGACGGCAGCCCCTCTCAGGCGTTGTCGAGACCAACCGAGTGCTCGACCCCGAGATAGGCGCCGATCACATCGGGATTGGCCTGCACCTCGGTCGGCGTCCCGATGGCGATCGGCGACCCGAAGTCCACGGCGAGCACGCGGTCGGCGATATCCATGACCAGGCCCATGTCGTGCTCGACCAGGATGATGGCGATGCCAAGCTCCCGCTGGACATCGAGGATGAACCGGGCCATGTCCTCGGTCTCCTCGAGGTTCATGCCGGCCACCGGTTCGTCGAGCAGCAGCAGTTGCGGATCCATGGCCAGGGCTCTTCCCAGCTCCACCCGCTTCTGAAATCCGTACGGCAACAACGCCACCGGATGTTTGCGCCACTGCTCGATCTCCAGGAAGTCGATGATGTCCTCGACCCGCCGCCGATTCTCCAACTCCTCCTGCTTGGCTCCGCCGGGGCCCCAATACAGCGCCCCGGCCAACCAGCTCTTCTTCATCTGGATGTGGCGGCCGGTCAACAGGTTCTCGATCACGGTCATCTGGGCGAACAGTTCGATGTTCTGAAAGGTCCGGGCAATGCCGAGCCGGGCCACACTGTCCGGCCGCGTCCCCATGATGCTCTGACCGTGCCAGCGAATATCGCCCTCCTGAGGCCGGTAGACCTGGCTGATGGCATTGAAGATCGAGGTCTTGCCTGCCCCGTTCGGGCCGATGATGGCGAACAGCTCGCCCGGCTCGATGTGGAACCCGACCTCGTTGATGGCGGTGACACCGCCGAACCGGAGCACGATGTTGTCGACCTCGAGAAGCTTCTCGGTCATGACGCCCACCTCTTCCGCCGCTTGTAGTGTTTCACGTCCCGGAACGACTTCTTCTCACCCTCGTCGTCGGTGTGGAGCCCGAGGTAGAACTCCTTGACGTCTTCGTCGGCCAACAACTTCTTGGCCTCGCCGTCCATCACCACCTTGCCGGTTTCCAGCACGTAGCCGTAGTCGGCCACCGAGAGGGCCATCATGGCGTTCTGCTCGATCAGCAGCACACTCGTGCCCTGGGAGTTGATGTCAACGATGATGTCGCGGATCTGCTCCACCAGCCGTGGCGCCAAACCCAACGATGGCTCGTCGAGGATCAACAACGTGGGGCTGGTCATCAACGCCCGCCCGATGGCCAGCATCTGCTGCTCACCGCCCGAGAGGTAGCCGGCCACCTGACGGCGCCGTTCCTGGAGCAGCGGGAACAGATCCATGATCCGGTCATAACTCTCCTTGCGCTTGGCCTTGTCGGTCACGGTGAACCCGCCGCACATCAGGTTCTCGTCGACCGTCAGTTCGGCAAAGGTCCGCCGACCCTCCATCACCTGGGTGATGCCGGCCTTGACCATCGTCGACGCCTCGTCGGTGGTGATCTCGTTGCCCTGCCAGGTGACAGAACCCTTGGTCACCTTGCCATCGTGGACCTTGAGCAGGCCACCGATGGCCCGAGCCGTCGTTGTCTTGCCGGCCCCATTGGCCCCCAGCAGGGCCACGATCTTCCCGTCCGGCACCTGGACCGACAGGCCGCGCAGGACCAGGATCACCTCGTTGTAGACAACTTCCAGATTGGCAACCTCGAGCACGAGTCGATCCTTTCCCCGGGGCCAAGCCCGGACCCGGGCCGGAGCCCGGACGGAGGGCCGAGAGGCGGTCGCCCGCCGCCCAGCCCCGTCCGGGCTCATGGCTTGGTGTTACTCAGCGACGAAGCACGGGCCTGTGAAGTCGAACTCCTGAGCCAGCGGTGATGCATAGGGACCTTCGATGAGGGTGTAGCCGGAGCCGCCACCCTCGTCGGAGACCGTTGCGTCCGGCGTGTACTTCGAGAGGTCGACATCGTACAGGTAGCTCTCCCGCACGATGTAGTCGTTTGGCTCACCACCCCAGGTCTGGTTGGGGGCCAGGCCCTTCAGGTCGGCGGTGATCTCCCGGGCGGCCTGGGTGACACCGGCTCGGGTCATGTCCCCGTTGGCCGCGGCCTGCTCCAGTACCTGCTGGACGATGATGCCGTTGACCCAACCCAGGATGTAGTAGTCGGTGACGACCGCATCAGGGCGAAACTCCTGCATCCCCGCTATGAGCTCCTGCATGCCCGGGGAACCGCTGGGGTCCCACAGTTCGGTGTAGGTGGAGTGGATGTAGTACTCGTCGAGGGTCGAACCGAGGTCGGTGTCGAGCAGGTTGGGGTTGTAGGTCGGGGCGTTGCCGGACCAAGATCCGGTGAAGCCCTCGGCCACCGCGCCGCCCATGATCTCCGACAGGGTCGTGGGGTTGATGGTGGCCCAAACGAAGTCGGCACCGGAGTTCACGATCTCGGTGATGACCGGGGTCTGGTCGGAACCGGGCACCACTGCACCCTCGCCGTCGAAGACCACTTCCAGGCCGAGAGCCTCCGCTGCCAGCTTGGCTCCGGTTGCCCCGTCCTGGCCGTATTCGCCGGGGAAGGAGATGATCGCAACCTTGTTGCCGTACTGCTCCGACATGTACGTCATGCCGTTCTGGGACTCCACGCAGTAGGTGGTCTGGACCTCGAACACGTTGGCCCCGAATTCCGGATCGGCCCAGCCCGAGTACCACGACAGCGGGATGGCGGCCATGCCGTCGTCGATCAACAGCCCGGCGGTGGCCGCGGTGTGGGGCGAGCCGCTGGACTGACCGATCATGACCACCGAATCAGAGCCGTCGCCGGTGAAGATCTCGTAGTTCTCCAGGTGCTTCGGCACGTCATAGGCGTTGTCGAGGATGACCGGCTCGACCATGCGACCGGCGATGCCGCCGTTGGCGTTGACCCACTCCCAGTAGACCTCGGTGGCCTCGATGATCGGAAGGACCGATGCGGCGAAGATGCCGGACAGGTCGGCGTTGTAGCCGATGCGGATCACCTCGTCGTCAACACCGATGTCGGTCGTCACCTCGACGGGGCCGGAGCTGCTGTCATCGCCCCCGCCATCACCGCTGTCGCTGCCGCTGGTGGTTTCGGTTTCGGTGCCGGTGCCATCACCACCGGCGTCTCCGTCATCGTCCCCGCCGCAAGCTGCGGCGACCATGACAAGGGCCAAGAGTATGGCCCACCACTTGGTTGCTTTCATTGGGTTCTCTCCCTGTGTATTGGTTCTTGAGACTGTCAGTAGCTGAACGGCCATCGCCGGAAGTAACTCTTGATATTGAGCCAGATGCCGTAGAGCCCCAGTGGTTCGAAGATGAGGAACACGATGATCAGGAGCCCGTAGATCACCACATTCCAGTCGAAGACATTCATCGGCCAGCCCGGCGACTGGGTGGCGGTCGACACTGCGCCGAAGTCCCCCGGGCCATCGGTGAGGATGGCGTCGGCCACGAAACTGAACGGGCCGTCGGACCCGGTCTGGGCATCGAGCCAGCGGGTGACTTCCTCGATGAGCCGGGGGCCGAGGACAACGAAGATCGTGCCCAGTACCGTGCCGGAGATGGTGCCGACGCCCCCGATCAGGAGGATGGCCACGAACTCGACCGAGAGGAACAGGTTCCACTGCGCGGCCGGCAGCTTGCCGACCAGTGAGGCGAACAGCGCCCCACCGATGCCGGCGAAGAACGACGAGAGGGCGAACGCCATCAGCTTGTACTTGAACTCCGGGATGCCCATCACCTCCGCCGCCACGTCGCGGTCACGGATGGCCTGGAGCGCCCGGCCGGTGCGGCTCCGGGTGATGTTCTTGGCCAGCACCAGCATCACCAACGCCAGGACCAGCATCACCAGGTAGGTTTTTGCCGCTCTCGAGATGTCGAACCACAGCCATTGCCCGTCGGCGGCGGCGGTTGCCAACGGCTCCTGCCCCTTCCACAACGCGAACTCCATCTGTGGGAAATCACGGCCGAGGCCCGGGTCGCCGGCGAACTTGCGGCCCCAATCCATGTTGCCCATATGGATCCCGATGAAGACGAGACCCAGCGTCACGATGGCCAAATAGAGCCCCCGGAGCCGTACCGCGATCGGGGCGATCAGGATGCCGACGAGGGCCGCGGTGATACCGGCACCGGGCAGCCAGATCCAGATCGGCAGGCCGTGGCCGTAGACGGTACTGGTGGCCTCACCCCCGAGGAAGGCCGAGGCGTAGGCCCCGACGCCCATGAAGAACGCGTGGCCCAACGACACCTGACCGGCCACCCCGACCAAGAGGTTCAGCCCGAGGGCCGCGATCAGGAAGACGAGTGTGGTGGTCACCGGGCGCAGATAGTCCCCGTCGCCAAGGAAACGGACCAGCGGGATCTGGTTGATGACCGGCAGGTCGAACGGCATCAGGAACAGCACCGTGATGATGATGAAGGCCACAACCTTCTGGGTGCCGGTGGCGAAGATCCGGCTCTCCCGGTCGTAGGAGGTGAACAGGTTGGGCCGGCCGGAGAGATGGGAGCCCTTCTGCCCGGAGCCGGGGAGCCGCAACGTTTGGCGTAGCGACAGAGTCATACCCGCCTCACCTCCGGTGTGCCGAAGAATCCGTAGGGCCTGACCAGCAGTCCGACGATCATGACCAGGTAGGGAACGATCAACGGATAGCCGGCGCCGAGGAACCCTGCATACTGCGACAGGTATTGGCCGGCGGTGATCTCGGCCAAGCCGATGATCAAGCCTCCCACCAGTGCGCCCTGCACCGAGTCGAGGCCGCCCAGAATCACCGCCGGCAGGGCCCGGAAGGCGATGAACTGGGTTTCCACCGCCACCGCCCCGGTCTGGGCGATCGGTGGCTGGGTGGCGAAGATGCCGCCGATGGCGGCCAGGATGGTCCCGGCCACCCAGGCGATGGCGAACACCCGACCGACGTTGATGCCTTGGGCCATCGCCGCCTCCTGGTCGAAGGCCACGGCCCGCATGGCCACCCCCATCCGGCTCCGGTAGAAGAAGAACACGGCCAGGAAGGCCACACCGGCGGTGATCATGGCGGCAATGTAGGACCAGGCGATGAAGGCGCCACCGCTCGTCACACCGGCGGCATCGGTCTCTCCTCCAACGGTGAAGCCGTCGGTCCCCCAGGGGATGTTCAACGGGCGGAGCTGGATCCGGACCGCATCGTTGGCCATGGTGCGGAACATGGTCTCCAACCCGAGCGTGATGACTGCGACCGAGAACAACGGCTGGCCGATCATGGGTCGGATGACCACCCGCTCGATGACCAAGCCGAGGAGCCCGGCGAAGACGAGGGCCACCAGCACGCTGAGAAACCACCCCAACCAGTACGGGGTGATCTCGATCAGCGGGTTCCTCAGCGTGGTCAGCGGGATGTGCCCGTCGGCCACCAGGAACGACACCCAGAGGGCCCCGACCATGGCCAGGGCCCCTTGGGCGAAGTTGACGACCTGCGTTCCCTTGAAGATCAGGACGAAGCCGAGGGCGACGATGGCGTAGGTGGAGCCGAGTCCGAAGGCCTTGGCCAGGGTCTGCAGGGCCAACGTCGGTTCGACGACGAGCCGGACGAGGTAGAAGAGCACCAGGGCCGACAGGGCCAGGGCGATCACCGAAGACGACAGCGAGCCAAAAGGATTGAGCGAGCGGAGTCGATCCATCAGTACATCGACTCCACGAGTTCGGTGTACATGTCTTCGACCGAGGAGCGCTTCACCTTCTGGGTGGCGGTCAGCTCGCCGTCCTCGTGGTCGAGTTCCTTCGGTATGAGGCGGAAATCCTTGAGGCCCTCGACCCGGGCGAACTTCTCGTTCGTCTGGTCAACCGCCTGTTTGACGAGCTGCACCACTTCCTCCTTCTCGGTGAGATCCCGATAGGTCGTATAGGGGATGTTCTGCTTGAGCGCCCAGTTGCCGACCGTGTCGAGTTCGATGGCGATCAGCGCGGTCAGGTACTTGCGGCGATCACCGATGACCATGGCCTCGTTTATGAACGGCGAGGTTTTCAGTGTGTTCTCGATCTCGGATGGCGAGATGTTCTTGCCGCCCGAGGTGATGATGATGTGCTTGATCCGGTCGACGAGGCGCACAAAGGTGCCGTCGACCCACTCGCCGACGTCGCCGGTCCGGAGCCAGCCATCGCTGGTGAAGGTCTCGGCCGTCTGTTTCGGCTTGCCCCAGTAGCCGGCGAAGACGCCGTCGTGTTTCACCTGGATCTCGCCGGTCGCCTCATCGATGCGGAACCCGTCGACGATCGCCGGGTAGGGCTCACCGACGGTGCCCAGCCTCATCCGCCCGTGCAGGTTGGAGGTGGCCACCGCGGTGTTCTCGGTCATGCCGTAGAGCTCGTACACGTTGAGCCCGATACCGATGAAGAACTCGAGGACCTCGGGAGCGATCGGGGCTGCGCCGGAGGCGGCGTATCGGCAGTGCCGCAGGCCGAGTCGTTCCCGCAACGCTCGGAACACCAGGACCCAGGCGATGGCGTAGGCAACGCGGGTTGCCGGTGTCCAGTTGCCGAGGTTCGCCACCCGTTTGCGGCCGATCCAACCGGCAACGTCGAGGGATCGGTCGAGCAGGAGCTTCTTGAACCGGGAGGCGTCGGCCCCGCGGATGAGCACCCCGGCGTGCAGCTTCTCCCAGATTCGGGGCACGGCGAAGAACAGAGTCGGCTGGATCTCCCGGAGGGCGATGTTGACCTGATCGGCGCTCTCGGCGAAGTTCAGCACCGGGCCGGCGGCAACCAGATGCCAGGTTGAGAACAGCCGCTCGGCCACATGGCAGAGGGGGAGGTAGGTGACGATCTGGTCGCCGGGATTCGGAAGCTTGCCCCCCGGCATCCGTTCCGGCGAATTGATGATCAGCTCGATGGCGAACTCTGCATTGCCGTTGCTGAGCATCGCCCCCTTTGGCGGCCCGGTGGTGCCCGAGGTGTAGACCAGCGTCATGACGTCGTCGGGTTCGGCGGCGGCCATGCGTTTCTCGACGGCATCGGGATGCTGCGATCGATGTTCGGCACCGAGGGCCAGGAAATCGTCCCACGGCAGGAGCCGATCGTCGACGTAGTCGGAGAACCCCCTCGGCTCGAGGTAGATGATCTTCTCCACGGTGGGGAAGGTCTGGGGCGACTGCTCCAGGACCTTGTCTGCTTGTTCCTGATCCTCGGCGATGTGGATCTTGGCCCCGCAGTCGTTGAGGGTGTAGGTCACCTCCGGCGCCGGGTTGGTCGGGTAGAGGCCGACGGTGATGGCCCGGACGGCCACCGTTGCCAAGTCCATCAGGACCCACTCCTTACGATCCTCGGAGTGGATCGACACCCGGTCGCCGACATCGACGCCGAGCGCCAGCAGACCGTGGGCTGCGGTGAGAACCGTTTCCCACGTCTCGGCCCAGGTCGTCTCCCGCCAGATGCCGTAGTCCTTCTGGCGCATCGCCACCTGGTCGGGGTGCCGTTCGGCCCAGGCTTTCGCCCGCGATGCCAAGGTCACCTGCCCAGGATTCGATTGAGTCTCTGCTGTCGACGCGGTCGCTACGGCCACTGTCCCTCCCCCGAGGATTTGAACGAGACAGTAGTTCAAGTCTGCCCCGCCGCTCCACTACTCCCGGTGATGTCCGGTCGGCACCGGCCGGACGTGAGTCGAATGGCCCCAATTCGAGCCGGCCCCCCCTTCTCGACGGCGGGGATTTCAGGTCGGTCGAAGCGGCGCCGAAACAAAACGGGTCACTATGAATCCTGGCGCAACGAAGTGGGAACGTCGGCCGTACCTGGCCGCAATGATACGCATCGCCATCCATGCCGCACCGATCGCGGCCTCGATCGCCGCGGTCATCGGCGTCGGCAGGATCATTCGTCGTCCGGACTCGTTGGCCGCGACCGCCATCTGGTGGATCGGCCTGACCGCAGTGGCCACCCTGGTGTTGTGGTTGGCCGACCGGGCCGTCCGCCGCCTGCTGCCGGTTGCCGCACTGTTCAAGCTGTCCCTGGTCTTCCCCGATCGGGCACCGTCGCGCTTCAAGACCGCGATCCGGGCCGGCACCGTCCGCCAACTCCAACGTCAGGTCGAGGCAGGCACCTTCAGTGCGACAACACCCCAGGACGCTGCGGAACAGCTCATCGGACTGGCCGCCACCCTCAACAGCCACGACCGCCTCACCAGAGGCCACACCGAACGGGTCCGGGCCTACGCCACGATGATCGGCGAGGAGATGGGCCTGGAGGGCAGCGACCTCGAGCTGCTCAACTGGTCGGGGCTGGTTCACGACATCGGCAAGCTGGCCGTGCCACCGGAGATCCTCAACAAGCCGGGCAAACCCACAGACGAGGAATGGGTGATCCTGCGGAACCATCCGGCGATGGCCGACGAACTGGTCGAGCCGCTCCGGGCCTGGCTCGGGCAGTGGGCCGAGTCGGCGACCCAGCACCACGAGCGCTTCGACGGCAAGGGATATCCGCTTGGCCTGGCAGGCGATCAGATCACCCTCGCCGGGCGAATCGTGGCCGTTGCCGACGCCTACGACGTGATGACCTCGACCCGCTCGTACAAGAAACCAATGTCGACGGTGGTTGCCCGTTCCGAGCTGGCGGACAATGCCGGCACCCAGTTCGACCCGACGGTGGTTCGGGCCTTTCTGAACATCGCCATCGGCCGGCTCCGGCTGGTGATGGGCCCGCTGTCATCGCTGGTGCAGATCCCGGCCGGTGGTGCGTCGCTCGGTTCCTCGGTGGCGACCGGGGCCGGCGCGGTTGGTGCGGTGGCGGTGGCGGCGTTGGCCGGCGCATTCCCGGCACCGGTCGAGCCGCAACCGGAACCCGAGGCCGTACCCTTCACCGCCCCCGAAGCGGAACCGGAACCGGTCCCGGCCCCCGTGTACGAGGTCGGAGACGTCGATCTGGAGACCGGCGAGGACCAGACACTCACCGTCGACCTCGGCGCCATGGTGGAGGCACCGATGGTGAGCATCGACTTGTTCGGCCGACCCCATGCCGGCACGGCCACGCTGTCGGCCGAGGGGGTGGTGACCTTCGAACCACCGCCGGACTTCCACGGCACGGTCTCGGTGCCGTACCGGGTCTGTTTCGTCGACGGCTCCTGCGATGAGGGTCTGATCACGATCACCGTTGGCAGCAGCAACGACCCACCCCGGACCGGCGACGACCAGGTGACCCTCCGGGAAGACACCGAGGCCACGGTCGAGGTGTTGCTCAACGACTACGACGTCGACGAGGGTGATCGGCTCACCGTGACCGCCGTAGCCGTTGTCGGCATTCCATCCGGGGCCGGTGCCAGCGACCGACCGCCACGTATGGCGACGGTGATCGAGGACAACAAGATCGTGTTGTCCCCGGGGCCGAACTGGTGGGGGCAGGCCGTCGTCGAGTACACCATCGCCGATCCGACCGGGCTGACGGCCACCGGTGTGATCGACGCCGAGGTGCTATCGGTCAACGACCTGCCGGTTGCGGTCGACGACCAGGTGACCGGCTACGAGAACACTCCGATCGTCATCGACGTCCTGGCCAACGACAGCGACGAAGACGGCGAGGCCCTCTCGATCGTCTCGGTGGCCGCTGCCACCGGCGGTGTGGCCACCACCGACGGCAAGACCGTGACCTTCGTACCCCACCCCCGATACTTCGGGCCGGCCGGCTTCAGTTATGCGATCACCGACGGCAAGGTCTCCGCCTCGGCCACGGTGACCATCGATGTGGTCGACATCACCTCCCAGCCGCTGCTGAGTCCCGATCTGGCGACCGGGTTCGAGGACCAGACCGTCCTCATCGATCCGCTGGCCAATGATGTGGGGGTGAACGCCATCCTCAATCGAGACAGCATGACCATCATCCGGCCTCCGGCCAACGGTGCTGCAACCTGGACCGGGGCCGAGGTGGCGTACCAGCCGGACCAGGACTGGTCGGGCAGCGACAGCTTCGACTACCTCGTGTGCAACGCGCTGGAGTTCTGCAATGTGACCACGGTCGGGGTGACGGTCCGGCCGGTCAACGACCGGCCGATCCTGACGCTGGCCCCGGGTGGCACCATCCTGGAAGACGCCGGGCCACAGACCGTCGATGACATGGCAACGGCGACGGCGGGTGCGATCGACGAGGCCGCCCATACCATCACCTACACCGTGACCAACGACAACCCAACCCTGTTCACAACCCAACCGGCCATCAACCCCGCCGGCCAACTCGGCTACACCACCGGCCCCGACCGCAACGGCACCGCCACCATCACCATCACCGCCACCGACAACGGCGGCACCACAAACGGCGGCACCGACACCACCTCGGCCACCGCCACCATCACCGTCAACCCGGTCAACGACGTACCGATCCTGACCGTCGGGGCCGACCAAACCGTGACCGAGGACGCCGGACCCCAAACCCAACCAACCTGGGCCACCACCGACCCCGGACCCACCGACGAAGCCGCCCAAACCGTCGGCTACACCGTCACAAACGACAACCCGGCCCTGTTCACAGGCCAACCCAGCCTCACCTCCGACGGCCAACTGGCCTACACCGCCGGACCCGACCGCAATGGCACAGCCACCGTCACCATCACCGCCACCGACAACGGCGGCACCACCAACGGCGGCACCGACACCACCCCGGCAACCACCGCCACCATCACCATCACCCCCGTCAACGACGATCCGGTCGGCGTCGACGATGCACAGTCGGTTGACGAGGACGACCTGGCCGGCATCACCTTCGACGTCCTGGGCAACGACACCGACGTCGATGGTGACACGCCGCTGTACGGCACCGCAGTGCTGACCACCTTGGTCGGCGGCACCGTCACCGACAACGCTGACGGCACGTTCGACTACGTACCGGACGAACACTTCAACGGCGTCGACACGTTCGACTACGTGGTGATCGACGGCAACGGCGGCTCGGACACCGCGACGGTGACCATCACCGTCAACCCGCTGCCAGACCCGCCGTCCGCCGGCGACGACGCCCGGGTCACGCTGGTCGACACCCCCCTGTCGGTACCGGCGCCGGGGCTGCTGGCCAATGACTACGACGTCGACGACGAAGCCCTGACCGTGAGTACCACACCGATCAGCCCGCCGACCAACGGCTCGGTGACCCTCAACGCCGACGGTTCCTACCTCTACACGCCGAACGCTTCCTATGCCGGCACCGACAGCTTCACCTACGAAGTGTCCGATCCCGGTGGCAGCACCGCCACCGCCACCGTGACCATCACCGTCGACACCGGTGTTGTGAATCAGACCTTCTTCCTCGGCGACTCTGGGTCGGCCAGCTGGAACTACGATCTGGTCACCTCGGCGCCCCCGTCGACCACACCGCCCTTCGACAGCGACGGCGACACCGCCCCTGGTCTGACGATCGACAACAGCAACGGCTCGGAGTCCGAGCTCGACCCGACCAAGTTCCAGATCTGGAGTCACACCGCAATCGGGCCACTCCAGCTCGACGGTCCGGTGGTGCTCGACCTGTGGGCCACGGTCAAGGACTACGACAACGACGACAAAACCCACCCCTACGTCTACCTCTACGACTGCCTGGGACTGTCATGCACCAAGCTGGCCGAGGCTGATCTCCACCTCGACCCGTGGGACGCCGGCGTCTCGGACTTCGTGAACAAGCCGGTCGATCTCGGTTCGGTCAGCCACACCGTGGCCACCGGCCGCGATCTGGTCCTCAGGCTGCAGTTCAGGCACCAGGACGCCTGGGTCGGCCTGACCGCCGACTACCCAAGCGCCCTCCAGCTCACCCTGGGCAACCAGGCTCCGGTGGCCACCGACGACAGCACAACCATCGACGAGGATGCGGCAACCACCAACCTGGCGGTGCTGGCAAACGACACCGACGCCGACATCGACCCCGCCTCGGTCACCATCACCGCCGCGGCGTCGCTGGGCACTGCGATCCCAGTCGGCGACGGGACCATCGACTACAGCCCGACCGCCGACACCAGCGGCGTCGACAGTTTCGACTACCAGGTCTGTGATCTGGGCGGCAACTGCGCCACCGCAACGGTGACGGTCACCATCGATGCGGTCAACGACCAACCGGTCTTCACCGGTGGCGGCAACGTGGTCAGCACCGGCCCCGGTCCCAACTCGTTTGCCGGCTGGGCCACCGCCATCGACGCCGGAGCGGCCGACGAAGCCGGGCAGACGCTCACCTTCACCGTGACCGGCAACGACAATCCCGGTCAGTTCAGCGCCGGCCCGACCATCGACTCGACCACCGGCGAGCTGACGTTCACCGCACTGGCCGGGCCCGGCACCGCCAACATCACCATCGAGCTCGGCGACGACGGCGGCACCGGCAACGGCGGGGTCGACACGTCCACCGTGTACGGCTTCACCGTCACGTTCCCCTAGGGTCCAACGCCGATCACCCCGACCGGGTTGTGGGAGCGGATTGTCGGCCGGGTTTCTGAGGCGGGTTCTCGAGTGAGCGGGTTTGGACCGGCCGCAGATCGGGTACACGCATTCTCACATGGGTACGTATTGACCTGCTGGGCATTGCCCCGGCGAACCCCCGGGTGTAAACAGGCGGGCAACTCCGGTCGCCTTGCGTGACGACTGGCCCCGTGACCCCACGGGCCTGGAGCGGAGAGGGAACGGAACCACGGTCATGACAGCTCCAACCGTAGATTTTCAACGGGAAACGGTCACGATCCCCGATGCCAGGCTGGGGAGACTACGCATCTTCAACCTCGTCATGGGTCTGGTCCATCTCGTGTCCGGGCTGTTGATGGTGGTGCTCGGCAACGACTTCAAGTTGGAGGTCAGTACTTTCAACCTCAACGGCCCGCCCGGCACGCCGCTGGCCGAGGGTGTGATCAACGGTGTGCTCGACGTGCCGCTGGCTTGGGCCACGGCTTCGTTCCTGTTCCTCTCCGCCCTGTTCCACTTCATCATCGCCTCACCGTTCGGCTTCAACGGCTACAAGTCGGAGCTTCGCCGGGGCCGCAACCGATTCCGGTGGGTGGAGTACTCGATCTCATCGACGCTGATGATCCTGTTGATCGCACTCGTCACAAACATCACAGACCTGGCGGCCCTGGTCGGCCTGGCCTTCGCCAACGTGGCCATGATCCTGTTCGGCTGGATCATGGAGATGGTCAATCAGCAGGACCGCAAAACCTGGTGGACACCTTTCTGGTTCGGCTGCATCGCCGGCATCGGCCCCTGGCTGGCCATCGCCACCTACATCGCAGTGAACGTCAACCAGACCGACGGCGAAGGGCCCCCGGGATTCGTCTACGGGATCATCTTCAGCCTCTTCTTCTTCTTCAACACCTTCGCCATCAACCAGTGGCTGCAGTACCGGCGGGTCGGCAAATGGTCCGACTACGTCTACGGCGAGACCGTTTACATCGTGTTGAGCCTGGTGGCAAAGAGTGTGCTGGCCTGGCAGATCTTCGCCAACACCCTGATCGAATGACCCATCCCCCTCGACGCCCGACCCCTACCAGGACCCAACCCCCAACCTGAGGAGCAACCTCATGGCCTACTACAGCACAACCGTCGAAACCCCATGGGACGCCGATCGGGCGTTCGACTACATGGCCGACCTTCGAAACTTTGAGCGCTGGGATCCCGGCATCCAGTCGTCGGATCTGGTGGAGGGCAGCGACCCCGGCGTCGGGTCGGCCTACGACCTCAAGGTCAGCGGTACCAACCTTCGCTACGAGACCCTGGAGTTCGACCGGCCACGCCGAACCGTGGTCGAGGCCAACTCCAGCCTGCTCCGAAGCTACGACGTGATCGAGGTCACGCCATCGGGTTCCGGTGCCACGGTCAGCTACGAGGCGACCCTGGAGCTGAAGGGCATCCTCCAGTTCGCCGACCCGATCCTCGGGCTCGTCTTCAATCGGATCGGTGACAAGGCTGCCGCCGGCATGGCCAAAGCGTTGGAGTCGGCCAAGGTTCGATGAATCCATAATTCGGCCGGGACGCCGGCGGCTCCGGGTCAGGACCCGGTCCGACCGGTCGCCCTGACCGACCGGTCGACCCCAACGTGCCCGGTGGGCAGCCGAAGCGCCGCCATCAGGGTGATCGCCGACAGCCCGGCGGCGATCAAATAGGCCACCCTCCAGCCGCTGATGAAGGCCAACTCGGCCCCGGCGGTATCGGAAAGTTCGCCGAGGGGAATGTCGAAACCCTTTGCTGCCATCACCCCGGCCACAACCGCGGTGGCCAGGGCCTGGCCGATCACGCTGCCCACCGTTCTGGTCACATTGGTGAACGCCCCGCCGACGCCGAGCGAGGCCGCAGGGGTGGCGGCCAACATGGCGCTGTTGTTCGGCACATTCCACAGCGCCATGGCAACGCCGGCCAGAAACGCCACAACGGCCACGACGGGCAGCGGGGTCGACTCTGTGGCGAAGGCCAGCGTGCCGGCGGTGCCGACCTGCAGTACCAGCCCGAGCACCGACGGCAGCCGAGGCCCCACCCGGTCGTAGAGTCGGCCAGACACCTGGGCCGAGATCCCCATCCCGAGGGCGAGGGCCGAGATCAGCAGACCGGCAAGGCCGGCCGAGACGTCGCGTGCGCTGAGCAGGTACACCGGGATCAGCAGCAGGTTGGTGGTGGCGGCGATGAATCCCAGCACCCGGACCAGCACCGCATTGCGAAACAGCGGGATGGCGAACAACCGCAGCTGCAGCATCGGGTTGTCGATCGACAGTTCCCGGCGAATGAAGGCCACCAACAGTCCGGCCGCCACCGCCGCACCGGCCAGCACCCCCGGCGACAGCCACGGCAGGGCGAACGGGTTGTTGATGGTCAGCACCAACACCACGACGGTCAGCGCCGAGAGCAGTCCACCGAGGTGATCGAAGCTCCGAGCGTTTGCCCGCCCGCCGGCCGCACTGCGGCGGCCGCCGCCGTCCAGGTCCGGCTCGATGAGGGACCGAACCGACAGCAGCGACGCCACCACCGGCACCAACAACAACAGGAACAACGTGTTCCAGGCCAGCACCTGGAGGGCGATGCCGCCCACCAGCGGGGCAACGGCCGAGCCAACCGCCACCGCGGTGGTCTGGGCGCCGATGGCCAGACCCCGTTCCTCCGGCGGGAAGGCGGCGGCCAACATGCCGGTGGCAACCGACTGGATCAAGGCGCTGCCGAGGGCCATCACCACCCGGGCGCCGATGACGAGACCGAACGTCGGGGCCAGCCCGGTGAACAGTGTGCCGAAGCCGAACACCACCATCCCCGCGGTCAGCACCCGCTTGCGTCCGATGGCGTCTGCCACCCCGCCCAGTGGCAGGAGCAGGGCCGCGATCAGCAGCGACTCGGTGATGACCACCCAGCCCACCGCTCGCAACGTGACCCCGAAATCGTCGGAGATGGACGGCAGGGCCAGGAACGAGAACGACGTGGCCAGCACGATGATGAGGTAGGTGGAGCCGAGGGCCAGGAAGGCCCGCCACTTCTGCTGGCGCCACCACCGGGCCCGTTCGGCGTCGGCGCTGTCGGCGCCCTGGCTGATGACGTCCACGTGATCCTCGCCGCCGCTCAGTTCTGGGTGCCGACCCTGAGCTCCTTGAACGGTACGTCCCGGTCGACGCTGATGTCCCGAGGCAGACCCAGCACCCGGTCCCCGATGATGTTCTTCTGGATCTCGTCGGTGCCACCGGCGATGTTGGCGCTGAAGCTGCGGAGCGTGGAGTTGGCCAGCCTGTCACCGTCGGCGGCGGCCGGGTCCCAGGCCGCCCCGGCCGGGCCGGCCAGGTTCATCATCAGCAGCCGGGACATCCTGGCGATCTTGGCCCCATGCAACTTGCCAAGCGAGCCCCCTGGCCCAGGGGTGTTGCCCGCCTTGAGCTCGGCCCTGGTCCGCAGGGAGACCAGGCTCTTTGCCGTCTCCTCGGAATAGATCTTCATCAGCTCCTGGCGGGTCACCCGGTCGCCCAGCTTGTCGTGCTGGCGGGCGGTCTTGATCAGGAAGTCCGAGGTCGGGGTCTTGATGCCGGAGCTGGAGCCGGTGCCGATGGCGACCCGCTCGTACATCAACATGGCGGTTGCCAGCCGCCAGCCTGCGTTCAGCTCGCCCATGAGAGCGTTCTTCGGCAGCCGCACGTCGGTGAAGAAGACCTCGTTGAAGTGTTTGCCACCGTCGATCTGGTTGATGGCCCGGATCTCCACCCCCGGTGCCCCGATGTCGACGATGAACATCGAGATGCCGGCGTGCTTTGGGGCGTCGGGGTTGGTCCTGGCCACGATGATCCCGTAGTCCGACACGTGGGCCAGGGTGGTCCACACCTTCTGGCCGTTGAGGGTCCACTCGTCTCCGTCGAGCTCGGCCTTGGTCTGGAGGCTGGCCACGTCGGAGCCGGCACCGGGTTCGGAGAACATCTGACACCACACGGTGCGGCCGGCGATCGCATCGGCCAGATAGGCCGCCTTCTGTTCGTCGGAGCCGTACTCGGCCAGCATCGGCACGCACATGCCGTGGCTGATCGTCAGCTGCCCGGTCATGTCGTGATGCTTGGCGTACTCCTCCCGCCAGATCCTGTCGTAGCTCTTTGGCAGGCCGAGGCCGCCGAACGCCACCGGGTAGGTCACGCCGGCCAGACCGGCGTCGGCCACCTGCTGTTGGAAAACCTTGCACGCCTCCAGCTCGTTGGCCCCCCGCGGATCGGGCTGCTCGAACACCAGCCCGGTGGCGTTGTCGGCCAGGAACGCCTGGCAGCGGGCCCGGAACTCGTCCTCGGTTTCGGCCGATGCGTTCGTCTGTGCTGAGGCGGTGGTCGAATCGGTCGCAGTCATGGCTCCATTGTTATCGCATTCGGCCGTACCGGAGCGAGGCGGGCCGAGCGAGTTTGTGAGCCGAGCGAGGCCGATGATAAACCGATCGACGGTGAGCGAATCCTATTTCCATGCCGGCGACGACGGCTTCGAACCCGAAGATCGGGCCCGTGGCCCGTGGGCTGCGGACATGCTGCACGGCAGGCTGCTGGGCGGGCTGGCGGCCAGGGCCCTCGAGGCCGAGTGTGGGGGCGAGGGTTGGCGGGCGGCCCGGCTGACCGTCGACCTGTTCCGCCCCGCCGCCATGGCCCCGGTGCAGATCACCACCGCCATGGTCCGCAACGGGCGCAAGGTCCGGGTGGCCGACGCCATCGCCACCTGCGAGGGTCACCAGGTGGGCAGGGTGACCGGGCTGTTCGTCGTCGAGGGCGCTGAGCCTCCGGGCCGGATCTGGCAGCCGACGCCGAGTCCCTGGCCCGATCCGGACGCGGTGCCCACCGGCAACGGTGACACCGGTGACACGGGTGCCGCCGAGGACGACGGCTGGCTGTTCCGCACCGTCGACGGTGGCATGGGCACCGGTGAGCGGAGCAGGGTCTGGACAAACGACACGCTGACCCTGGTCGATGACGAGCCGCTCTCGCCGCTGGTCCGGGCCGCGGTGTCCGGCGACATCGCCTGCCCGTTGGCCAACAGCGGCACCGAGGGCATCCACTACATCAACGCAGACTACACGATGTTCCTGGCCCGCTATCCGGCCGGCCCCTGGGTCGGCCTGGAGGTGGTCCAACAGATCGCCGCCGACGGGATCGCCATCGCCTCGGCCACGCTCGTCGATCGGCAAGGGCCGTTCGCCACCAGCAGCGGTGCCTCCATCTCCCGCCCCCCGCTCCAAGATGACGAGGCGCCCACCAGCCAGACGTCGAAGGGTCGAACCCGATGAGCCCACTGCAACCATGGTCGACCGAGGCCATCAATCTGCCGGACCATGCCGACAATCTGATCCACACCGACGAGGGGGCCAGGGCCGCCGGGTTCGAGCGGGCGCTGGTGGCCGGCACGACGGTGTACGCCTACATGACCCACCCGGTGGTGGCGGCGTGGGGAGTCGAGTGGCTGGCCTCGGGCGGTGGCGAGCTGCGGCTCCGCAGGCCGGTGTTCGACGGCGAGCAGGTGGACTGCACGGTGAACAAGATCCCGACCGACGACCCCGACGGTGGCTCGGAGCGCGGCGACGTGACGGTGACCGCCGAAGTGGGCGGCGAACCGAGGGCCGGCTTGGAGGTGTGGCGATCGGTCGATGCCCCGGCGCTCCGCCACGGCGAGGCGTTGTCGCCGGTGGAGGTCGTGTTGGACCAGACCCACCTCGACTACGGCCAACGAGCCGGAGACGATCTCGGCCTCTACGCCGAGCAGCGGATCGCCCACCCGGTCACCTGGGCCAACCTGGCCAACACGGTGTTCAAGGAGAACCTGGTGACCGGGCCCTGGATCCACGTCCGCAGCAGGATCTTCCATGAGGGCGTGGCCCCGATCGGGGCCACGATCCGGGCCGAAGCGTGGCTGGTCGAACGGTTCGACTCCCGAGCCGGCGAGCGGGCCCTGGTCGACATGCGGATGTACGCCGACGGCCGGCCGGTGGTCACCGTGGAGCACGAGGCCATCATCGTCCTGCCCTGAGTCGCCCGGCAATCCGCCCTGCATCTGCACCGACGGGCGCCGCTCGAACCCGCCGTTTCGCCGCGGTTGGCCACTGGCCATAGCATCGGGCGATGGACACCAACGACATCATCTACGAGGTGGAGAACGGTCGGGCCCGAATCATCCTCAACCGCCCGGAGAAGCTGAACGCCCTCAACCGCCGCATCCAGCAAGAGATCCACGATGCCCTGTGGGAGGCCGACAACGACACTTCGGTCCACTGTGTGATCATCAAGGGGGCGGGCCGGTCGTTCTGCTCTGGCTACGACCTGTCCGGCGGCGGCAACCTCGGCGCCGACCGAGATCCCAACAAGACCTACCGGGGCTCCCGCAGTTTCGACGACGACACCTGGCAGTTGGAACGGATGCAGCAGTACCTGATGCCGCTGTTCGACATGCACAAGCCGAGCATCGCCCAGGTCCACGGCCACTGCCTGGCCGGCGGAACCGGCATCATCGGCCTCTGCGACCTGGTGATCGCGGCCGAGGACGCCAGCATCGGGTTCCCCCCGGCCCGGGACCTCGGCGTGCTGCCGATCACCACCTGGCTCTACAACGCCGGCCCCCAGTGGGCAAAACGGTTGATTCTCACCGGCGACACCGTCAGCGGGGCGGACGCGGCGGAGATCGGGTTGGTGTTGAAGGCGGTGCCGGCCGACCTGCTGGAGGCCGAGGTTGAGCAGCTGGCCGACCGGTTGGCGATGATCGACGGCGATCTGCTGGCGGCCAACAAGCGGGTCATCAACCTCGGCATGGAGCTGATGGGGGCGAGGACCATGCAGCGGGTGGCGGCCGAGATCGATGCCAGAGGCCACCTGGCCCCCAGCGCAAAGCAGTGGGTTGCCGACGTCAAGGAGATGGGCCTCCACGAGGTGCTCCAGCAGCGCGACGCCAAGTTCGGCGATGGCCGGGCCCGGGTCCGGGGGCCCGAGATCCGAGATGAACACGGCCGCCTTGTCGACTGATCCCAAGACCGACCGGAAGAAACGAGACACCATGAAAGTCGCACTGCAAGCCAGTCCCTGGAACCGGGCCGACCTGTTCGAGGCGGCCGGGTTCGACGTCGTCGAGAAACCGGTGCGGACCGAGGACGAGCTGATCGACCTGTTGGCCGATGCCGATGGGGCCGAGGTGGGGGTTGTGCCCCTGACCTCCCGGCAGGTGTTGGAAGCCTGCCCCAAGCTCAAGGTGGTCAGCCGGATGGGCGTCGGGGTCGATTCGATCGATCTCGATGCCGCCACCGAGCTCGGCATCCTGGCCTGCAACGTGCCCGGGGTCAACACTGCGGAGGTGGCGGACCATGCCATGGCCATGCTGTTGAGCGTCACCCGCCGGATCCACGATGCGGTCCCGGCGATGCGGCATGGCACCTGGAGCAGCGACAGGCCGGGCACGGTGGAACGGTTCCACCAGCGGACCCGGAGGATCGCCGGGCACACCGTCGGCATCATCGGCTTCGGCGACATCGGCCGAGGCTTCGCCGCCCGGGTCCGTGGTTTCGGACCTTCCCGGATCGTGGCCTACGACCCCTATGTCCATTCCACGACGGCCGAGATCTTCGGGGTCGAGATGGTGTCGCTGGAGGAGCTGGCGGCCCAGTCGGACTTCGTCTCCATCCACTGCTCGGCCACCGCCGAGACCCGCCATCTGATGAACGCCGACACCCTGTCGCTGATGAAGCCGACGGCGATCCTGGTCAATACCGCACGGGGCCCGATCATCGACGGCGGGGCGCTCGCCGACGCACTGGAGGCCGGGGTCATCGAGGCCGCGGCCCTCGACGTGACCGAGGTGGAACCGATCGATCCCGACGACCGGTTGCTGAAGCTGGACAACTGCATCATCACCCCCCACATCGCCGGGTTCTCGCCGACCTTCCTCGAGCAGTGCCCGATCCGCCAGGCCGAGAACGTGATCCGGGTGCTGACCGGCGAGGCGCCCCACGGCTTGGCCAACCCCGAGGTCATCAAGACCATCGCGGTGATGCGGGCCTCCGGCGACGCCGGCCGGTGGCAGGGAATGCCAGACTTCTCCACCGCGCTCCGCCTTTAGTGTCCCGACCTGGCGGCTCAGACTGCGGTCGAGAGCACCGAGGCGACGAGGGTTCGGGCCTCGTCCTGTAGCTCACGGAGGTGGGCGGGGCCGCGGAAGCTCTCGGCGTAGATCTTGTAGACGTCCTCGGTGCCCGACGGACGTGCTGCGAACCACGCCGACTCGGTGGTCACCTTCAGCCCGCCGATCGGCGCTCCGTTGCCGGGCGCCTCGGTCAGCACCGCCGTGATCGGCTCGCCTGCGAGCTCGCCGGCCGGGACCTGATCCGGCGTCATCGAACCGAGCGCCGCCTTCTCCTCGCGAGTCGCCGGCGCGTCGATCCGCTCGTACTTCGGATCGCCGTACCTGGCGGTGAGCTCCCGATACCGTCCGCTCGGGCTCGACCCGGTCACGGCGAGGATCTCGGACGCCAGCAGTGCGAGCAGGATGCCATCCTTGTCGGTGGTCCAGACCGTGCCGTCGCGGCGGAGGAACGACGCGCCGGCCGACTCCTCCCCACCGAAGCCGATCGATCCGTCGAGGAGACCCGGCACGAACCACTTGAAGCCAACGGGCACCTCGCTCAGCGTCCGACCGAGACCTTCGGCCACACGGTCGATCATCGACGACGACACGAGCGTCTTGCCGATCGCCGCCGTCGACGGCCACTCGGAGCGATGGGAGAACAGGTAGTCGATCGCCACCGCGAGGAAGTGGTTGGGGTTCATCAGGCCACCATCCGGAGTGACGATGCCGTGCCGATCGGCGTCGGCATCGTTGCCGGTGGCGATCTGATAGCGGTCACGGACCCCGATCAGCGACGCCATCGCATGGGGTGACGAACAGTCCATCCGGATCGCCCCGTCCCAGTCCAGCGTCATGAACCGCCAGGTGGCGTCGACGAGCGGGTTGACCACGGTGAGGTCGAGATCGTGGGTATCGGCGATACGGCTCCAATAGTCTACGCTCGCACCGCCGAGCGGATCGGCGCCGATGCGCACGCCGACGTCACGGATGGCGTCGAGGTCGAGCACCGACGACAGGTCGTCGACATAGTTTCCGCAGTAGTCGTAGCGATCGGTGGTGTCGGCGGCGAGCGCCCGAGCCACCGACAGGCGCCGGACCCCTCGGTTCCCTGCGGCCAGGAGTTCATTGGCCCGTGACGCGATCCAGCCGGTGGCGTCGGTGTCGGCCGGTCCGCCGTGGGGCGGGTTGTACTTGAATCCACCGTCCTTGGGGGGGTTGTGCGACGGTGTGACGACGATCCCATCGGCCAGGGCGGCACCGGTCGTGCGGCCGCCGTTGTGACGAAGGATTGCATGGGAGATCGCCGGCGTCGGCGTGTACCGGTCAGCTGCGTCGACGAGCACGCTGACGTCATTCGCGGCGAGTACCTCCAGGGCGGTCGCCCATGCCGGCTCGGAGAGCCCGTGGGTGTCGCGCCCGAGGAACAACGGACCATCGATCGACTGCCTCGCACGGTACTCACAGATCGCCTGCGCGGTCGCCACGATGTGAGCCTCGTTGAACGATCCCGTGAGGCTCGAACCTCGGTGTCCCGAGGTTCCGAACGCCACCCGCTGAGCGATGTCGTCGACGTCGGGCTCGATCGTGTAGTAGGCCGACACGAGCCGAGCGATGTCGACAAGATCGGCTGAGGAAGCGGGCGAGCCGGCACGTTTGTGGACCATCGGCCCAGTATGTCCCGTGCCGACGCCACAAGCCGACCTTCATGAGACGAACCAACAAACCGGCGACGTGACCCGTGCGTGACTTCTGCTCCCGTGCCACAAACAGGGGAACCCCGATCGGCCAACCGCTCCGGCACCCCTGCGGCCGACCCGATCGTCGACTTCTACCGCGACCGGGGCTTGCTGTTCGTTCGGGGGGTGACGGCCCTGCTCTACAACGACGAGAGTGTTCCCGCCGACCCGAACTTCGCCCGATCGGGCGACCGGGATCGGTGGTGGCAAAAGGCAAGCTGTCCGCCGCCGACGTTGCACTGCTCGAATCAGCCTCCCGCCCGGTCAAGCTGAACTCGAAGACCGGTCCCCCACCACCTCCAGGCCCGCCACCGCCCGGCCCCGGCTAGTCGGCTTTCCCCGCCGACCGGCAGCACCGGAGGTCGGCGGGAAGATAGCCTGTTGGCCATGTCATCCGAGGGCACCACTATCGCGGCCGGCTGGTACCGGGACCCGTCCATGGCGAACACCCAGCGCTACTGGGATGGCAACCAGTGGACCGAGCACGTCCAGCCCCTGCCCGAACCCGGACCACAGGCCTTCCAGGGCCAAACCCCGGTTGACCCCACACAGCAGTACCCCTCCGCCCCGGCTCCTCCCCCGGCGGCGCCCCCGAAGTCCGGCATGTCAACCGGAGCCAAGGTGGTGATCGGCCTCGGTGTGCTGCTCCTGGCCACCCTCGGCGGGTGCGCAGCCCTGGTGGCCCTGGTGGCCTCGAACACCGAGCTCCCGGACGGAACCGTGGTGGTTGAGGAGGTCGGCGAGGAGCCGCTGGTCGACCAGCCGGCCGATGGGTTCACCGATACCGACGCCGCCGGCCGGACCGATCAGGACGAGCCGACCCGGGGCTTCGAGACCGAGGGCGACCCGGCGCTCGGTACCCGGGCCTCCCCCCTGCCATACGAGGTGCCGATCAACATCACCTGGAACACGTTCGGCGACGCCGACGGATCGGTGTGGACCACCACCATCGGCCCGCCCCGGGACATGACCGCCGAGGTGTTGGCCGACAACGAGTTCAACACCGAGCCCCCCGACGGGGTGCTGTACGTCGGCTTCGATGTGGAACTGGTGCTCCAGGAGGCGGCCAAGGAGCCGCTGGCACCGGGGTTCAACTTCAGTTGGGAGCTGCTCGGCGGCGCCACCGCCGCCGCCTACGATCCGGCGACCATCGAGACCGAGTGGTTCGGCTGCGGGGTGCTCGGCGACGGCTTCGACGACTTCGGCGAGGTGTTCACCGGCGGCACCCTCGCCGGTACGGTCTGCATTCCGCTGCCGGCGGAGGATTTCGGCCATCCCGACACCCAGGTCGCGCTGCACTTCATCGACGACAGCCGGGCGGTCTTCGGCGGCTGAGCCTCAGCCCGCCGGCTGGTACCGCAACATCCGACCGGCGCCGACCCCGGTGTGGGTGCCGGACCGGTAGGCCAGCGCGCCGTTGACGATCACCGCTTCGATGCCAACCGGTTCCTGCTTCGGGTCGTCGTAGGTGGCGGTGTCGATCACCACATCGGGGTCGAAGAGCACCAGGTCGGCGAAACGACCCTCGGCGATCAGCCCCCGATCGACCAACCCGAATCGCCGGGCCGACAGCTCCGTCATCCGCCGGATCGCTTCTTCCAGGGTCAGCACCGCCTCATCCCGGACGTAATGGCCGAGCACCCGGGGGAAGGTGCCGAACAGGCGGGGGTGGGGTTTGCCCCGCAGGTCGACCACACCGTCGGAGCCGACCATCATCAGGGGGTGTCGGAGGTTGGTGGCCACGTCGGCCTCGTCGATCATGAACTGGATGCAGATCGTCTTGTCGCCGTCGGGAGCGGTCAAGACCTGCCGGATCACGTCGGCCACCTCGACGCCCTGCTCCGCCGCGACGTCGACTGCCATCCTGCCCTCGTACTCCCGGAACGCCGGACAGCTGGCGAAGCGGATGACCGATGCCAGCTCGGGGTCGATGCGCTCGATGTCGAAGTACTGGGCCATGGGGCCGCTGCCCGCGGTGTAGGGGTAGACGTCGAGGGTGATGTCGGCCCCGGCGGCGTTTGCCTCGTCGACCCTGGCCAGCGACTGGCCGACCTTGCCCCAGTTCCGTCGGCCTGCCGCCTTGTGGTGGGAGATCTGGACCGGGAGCCCGGCTTCGGCGCCGATCAGGATCGCCTCGTCGATGGCCTCCAGCAGTCGGTCGCCCTCGTTGCGGATGTGACTGGCGTAGAGGCCGCCTGCCGCCGCCGACTCCCGGGCCAACTCGATCACCTCGTCGGTCCCGCTGTAGCGGCCCGGCTCGTAGATCAACCCGGTGGAGAATCCGCACGCCCCCTGGGCCATGGCCCGGGCCACGTGCTGTCTCATCTCGGCCAGCTCGGCGTCGGTCGGGTCACGACGCTCGTTGCCCATCACCAGGTTTCGGATGCTGTTGTGGCCGATCAGTGCCACCGCATTGACCGCCGGCCGGACCTCGGCCACCGCGGCGGCGAAACCCTCCAGGTCCGACCAGGTCGGGCGGACGCCGAGCAGCCCGCTGGCGTCGTACTCGCCGACCCGGGCCGGGGCCGCACTGAAACCGCAGTTGCCGATCACCACGCTGGTGCAGCCCTGGGCCAGCTTGAACTCCATCCCCGGATGACGGATCAGGGCCCCGTCGTCGTGGGTGTGGACATCGACGAACCCGGGAGCCAGGCACAGGCCCTGGCCGTCGATGGTCGTCGTCGAAGCATCGGCCCGGCCAACACCGCCGACATCGCCGACCTCGGCGATACGATCGCCCTCGACCGCAACGTCACCACTGCGGGACGGCCCGCCGGTGCCGTCGATGATTCGGACGTTGCGGATGACGAGGTCTGTGGCCATCGTCGCAGCATAGGAGGTGGGTCCGACCCCGATCGAGGCGGCGGCCGACGTTGACAGCCGGTGGGCGGTCGGTGAATGGTTGGGCGATGTCGAAGCTGGAAACCGCAGACCGGACCGACCCGATCGACGTGCTGGTCGTCGGCGGTGGCGCAGCCGGGGCGGTGGTGGCGGCCAGGGCCAGCGAGAACCCCCACCTCCGGGTGGTGCTGGTCGAGGCCGGACCGGACTACGAGGCGGCCTCGGCGGTCCCGGAGGATCTCATCGACGGTCACCGGAACTCCCTGGTCGACCACGACTGGGGGTTCGACTACCGGGCGGTGCCAGACGGCCGGCCGGTGCACTTCCCCCGGGGCCGGGTCACCGGCGGGTCGACGGCGGTCAACACCACCATCGCCCTGCGGGGTATCCCAGCCGACTACGACGGCTGGGCCGAGCTTGGGAACCCGGCGTGGGCCTGGCCCGAGGTGCTGCCGGCGTTCTGCCGCCTCGAACGAGACCTCGACCACGGCACCCAACCCCACCACGGCGACGCCGGCCCGATCACCATCCGCCGCTGGCAGCCGGACGAGCTGGTGCCGACCCAGGCCGCCTTCATCGAGGCCGCCAGGGCCGCCGGCCACCCGGCCTGCGACGATGTCAACCACCCCGAAGCCCACGGGGTGGGGGTGATGGCGATGAACAAGCTGGGCCGGGTCCGGATCTCCACCGCGGTGGGCTACCTGGCGCCGGCCCGACTGCGGGACAACCTGACCATCCAGGCCGACACCCTGGCGGTTCGGGTGCTGGTGACCGGCGGTCGAGCCACGGGGGCGGAGGTCCAGGACGGGGAGGGCAACCGGTCGGCGATCCGAGCCAGGCTGGTGGTGCTGGCCACCGGAGCAATCCAGACGCCCGGGGTCCTGGTCCGCTCCGGTATCGGCGATCCGGCCGAACTGGCCTCAATCGGGGTCGATCAGGTGGCCGACCTTCCCGGCGTGGGGGCCAACCTGTCGGACCACCCGGCGCTGCTGGTGGCCATGACGGCCAAGGCCCCCGAGCTGTGTGGCGACGAGCTGCCGCTGGTCCAGACCATCTCCCGCTACACCACCGACGACAGCGACCAACCGCTCGACGTCAACATCGAACTGATCACCAGGGTGCCGAGACGGAACGGGCCGCCGGCGTTCGGCCTGGCGGCCAGCCTGGAGTGGGTGGAGGGCCGGGGATCGGTCCGCCAGCGGGGCACCGATCCCACCGCCATGCCCACCATCGAGACCGGCTTCGGCGTGGCCGACCGGGACGTCTCCCGCAACGTGGCCGCCCTCCGGGATGCGCTGGCGCTGACCAGGCAACCGGCGCTGGCCGAATTGATCGAAGAGGTCGTCTTTCCCGATCCCGGCCGCAGCACCCCCGAGCAACTGGTGGGGCTGGCCCGCCGGGCCTCCGGGTCTGGCTACCATCCGGTGGGCACGGCCAAGATGGGCCCGAGCGAGGATCGGGGTGCGGTGGTCGATCAGTACGGCCGGTGCCACGCCGTTGACGGGCTGGTGGTGGCAGACGCCTCGATCATGCCGACGGTGCCGCGGGCCAACACCAACCTCACCGCGATCATGATCGGCGAACGGATCGGCGAGTGGCTCAGGACCGAACCCACCCGGTACGGCCTGTAACCTCGTCGACCGACACCGGCGATCGATCGCAGGGCGACCGCCACCACAGAACCCAGACAGGGCAAGGAACCGGATGACCGAGACCTCTCATCATGGAACACCAACGCGTCCCGGGGCCATCGCCCTGCTGACGCTCGGCGCCCTCGGTGTTGTGTTCGGCGATATCGGTACCAGCCCCCTGTACGCCTTCCGAGAGGCGTTCCAGGTCGCCGATCTCGCCGTTACCGAGAATGCGGTCCTCGGTGTTCTGTCGTTGATCTTCTGGGCGCTGGTGCTGGTGGTGACCATCAAGTATCTGATCTTCGTGATGCGGGCCGACAACGACGGTGAGGGCGGCATTCTGGCGTTGACCGCCCTCATCATGCGCAAGACGTCGGGTTCCAAGGGCCGGGCGACCCTGATCGCGGTCGGGCTGTTCGGCACCGCCCTGCTCTACGGCGACGGCATGATCACCCCCGCCATCTCGGTGCTGTCGGCGGTGGAAGGCCTGGAGGTGGCGGCCCCGTCGTTCGGTGACGGGCCATGGGTCCTGATCATCGCCTCGGTGATCCTGGTGATCCTGTTCGCCAATCAGCACCGGGGCACCGCCACCCTGGGTGCACTGTTCGGTCCGGTCATGGTGGCCTGGTTCAGTGTCCTGGCTCTCCTGGGCATCATCCAGATCGTCCAGGATCCCGATGTGCTGTCCGCCATCAACCCGATCTACGCCATCAGGTTCGTGGCCGACGACCTCCGCTTCGCCTTCCTGGCCCTGGGCGGGGTGTTCCTGGTGGTCACCGGTAGCGAGGCGCTCTACGCCGACATGGGCCACTTCGGGCTCCGGCCGATCCGCCTCGGCTGGTTCGGTCTGGTCTTCCCGGCCCTGGTGCTCAACTACTTCGGCCAGGGAGCCCTGCTGCTGAACAACCCCGAAGCCATCGAGAACCCGTTCTACGAGCTGGCGCCGAGCTGGGGGGTGCTGCCGCTGGTGGCCCTGGCGACGCTGGCCACGGTCATCGCCTCCCAGGCGCTGATCTCCGGTGCCTATTCGCTGACCGCCCAGGCCATCCAACTCGGCTACCTACCCCGGCAACACATCGACCACACCTCGTCCCGGCAGTTCGGGCAGATCTACGTTTCCACCATCAACTGGGTGCTGATGGTGGCCGCCATCGGGCTGGTGTTCGCGTTCGGGAGCTCCAGCAGGCTGGCCGCAGCCTACGGCGTCGGGGTGGCCACCGACATGGTGATCACCACCCTGTTGCTGTTCCTGGTGATGCGTGACCAGTGGAATTGGACGCTGCCCAAGGCGATGGGGCTGGCCGGGATGTTCCTGTTCTTCGACCTGATCTTCTTCGGTTCCAACATCATCAAGGTTCCCGCCGGCGGCTGGTTCCCGCTGGTCATCGGGGTCCTCGGTTTCACCCTGATGACCACCTGGAAACGGGGCCGGGAACTGCTGGCCGCCAGGCTCAACCAAGCCAAGGTGCCGGCCGACCAGTTCGTCTCGTCGATCGCCAGAAGTGTGCCCCTGCGGGTGCCCGGCACCGGGGTCTACCTGTCGGCCGACCCCGAGGCCACACCTCGCACCCTGCTGACCAACCTCCGCCATCATGATGTGCTCCACGAGACCGTGGTCCTGGTCTCGGTGGACTTCGGCGAGCGGCCCAGGATCGAGCAGGCCCGGCGGGCCGCGGTGGAGAACCTTGGCGAGGGTTTCTACCGGGTGCACCTGTTCTACGGCTTCATGGAGGACCCGGACGTGCCGGTCGCCCTGAGCAACATCGTGTCGTCCCAGTTCGGTTTCTCACCGGACGACGCCACCTACTTCATCGGCCGGGAAACGGTGGTGGCCACCGAACTGCCGGGGATGGCGATGTGGCGGGAGCACCTGTTCGCCTTCACCCACCGCAACGCCGCCGACGCGGCCCGGTACTTCGGCCTGCCCCGTGACCGGGTGGTGGAGGTCGGTGTCCAGGTCGCCATCTAGTGTCCTGTCTCAGGGCTGGATTGGACCGCCGGCACCGCGGATCGTCGGCCATCGTTGCCGTACCGGCCGATGGCCCCCAACCCCAACCTCGACCACCGGTACCGGCACGATCATGGCCGACGAGTGATCGACGACCGTAAGCTTCACCGGTGGCCGAGCTACCGGTTCGATACCGGTCGTCAGACGAGGACAGTGGGCGTTGGGCGGCGCTGCGGTTCCGTCCCGATGACATCGTCATCACCACCCGGTCCAAGAGCGGCACCACCTGGATGCAGATGCTGTGTGCCCTGCTGATCTTCGGTCGGCCCGAGCTGCCTCGTCCGTTGCACGAGCTCTCACCATGGCTCGACTGGCTGGTCGACCCGCTCGAGGAGGTCCTGGCCTCGCTGGAGGCCCAGACCCACCGCCGGTTCATCAAGACCCACACCCCCCTCGACGGCATCCCGATCCGAGACGATGTGAGCTACATCACCGTGGCCCGTCACCCGCTGGACATGGCGCTCTCGCTCCACCACCACAGCCTCAACATCGACCGGGAACGGCTGCGCCATCTCACCGCAACCGCGGCCGAAGGGTCGGCAACCGAGCAGGCCGGGTCACCGGCCGGCCCCACGACAGCCCGGCAGCCGAAACGGCAACCCGACCGCCGGCCCGAGCAGCAGCCGAACCAGCGCCGGCCCGACCCGGCCCGCTGGATGCGGGCCTGGATCGCATGGCGGGGTGAGCCCGCCGAGCGGCTCGATTCCCTGCCCGGTGTGATGCACCACCTCTCGCTGGCCTGGGCCGAACGGGATCGGCCCAACATGATCCTGGTCCACTTCGACGACCTCCTGGCCGAGCTGCCCCGGGAGATGGCCCGGCTGGCCGAGGCGTTGGGCATCACGATCGCCGATGACGATCTCCCGGCGCTGGCTGCCGCCGCCGGCTTCGCCAGGATGAAGGCGTCCAGCACAATGGTGGTGCCCGATGGGCGGGGTGTGCTCAAGAGCAGCTCGGCCTTCTTCCGAGCCGGACGATCGGGCACCGGAGCCGAGATCCTGGAGCCGGCCGACCTCGACGCCTATCACCGACGAGCGGCCGAGCTGGCTGCACCCGATCTCCTGGCCTGGCTGCACCGTGACCATTAATGACCACTAATGACCAACAGTGACCGATGGCGCCCACCGGAAGCCGGCCGTCAACGGAAGGCGGGCAGCACCGCCTCGGCGATGGCGGTGGTGTTCTCGTCCACGTAGTCCGGTGGGCAGCCCTGGCTGAACATGATGGTGCCGGCCCCGGCGTCGATGTACTCCTGAACCCTGGCGATGCAGTCCTCGGGGGAACCGGCGATGGTGTATTTGCTGACCAGCTTGGAGAAATCCTGGTTGTACTGCCTCGAGAGCTGGCGGTTGGCCAGCTCCAGTGCGGTGTCGCGGTCCTCGTGCACGCAGGTGAAGATGTAGAGGCCGCCGGCCACCGAGCCCTCGGGCCGACCGGCGTCCTCGGTGAAGGTGGCGATCTTGTCCATGCTCTCGGCCAGCATCTCCGGGGTGTACATGTACGGCATCCAGCCCTCGGCGTGGCGGGCGGCCCGCTTCATGGCCACGTCCTTACGGCCGGCCACCCAGATCGGCACCCGAGGCTGCTGCACCCCCCTGGGGGCGATCGTCACCCCGTCGAGGGTGGTGAAGCGGCCGTTGAAGGTCACGTCGGTCCCGGTCAGCAGCTTGTCGATGACCTCGAGGGCTTCGTTGGTCCTGGCACCCCGCTCCTCCACCGGCACGTTGACCGCCTGGAACTCCTTTGGGAACTCCCCGCCGACGCCGATCCCCAGGTGGAAGCGACCGTCGGAGACCACGTCGAGCACCGCCACCTGCTTGGCCAGCAGGGCCGGCGGGTACAGCGGCACCAGCACGATCCCGCTCATCAACTTGATCCGATCGGTGGCGCCGGCCGCGGCGGCCAGCGACACCATGGTGTTGGCCGTCGGCCCGTGGAACATGATGTGCTCGCCGGTGGCCAGGTAGTCGAAGCCGAGCGCTTCGGCGTTGCGGGCCTCGGCCTTGGCCCCGCCGAGCAACCGCAGGGCGATGCCGAATTCCGGTGGGTCGCTCATGGGCCAATAGTGGTTTGGCGACGGTCCGCTGGCAAGCTCGATCCTGGTCTCGTCAGGCCACGCCTGGGCCGGCGCTGACCTCCACCTCGAACTCCAACAACGTCGCCCCCATGCTGACCGGCGGTCGGGAGGCCTGACCCTCACCGGTCTCCTGGGCGGCGTGGCTCCGCTGGGCTCCGTCGCCGTCACGCCATTTTTCGTAGGACGGCTGATCGGCCCACCGGGTGTACACGAACCAGCGGGTTTCGGTGTCTCCGGTGGGCCGGAGCAGCTCGAACCCCTCGAATCCGGCCACGTCGGCCAGGCTGTCGAGCCTGGCTGTGAACCGCTTCACAATCTCTTCACCGGCTTGGGGCGGGATCTCCAGGGCGTTGATCTTCACGATGGTCATGGCGCCCATCTAACCGGACCGGAGCCGCCGACACGACATCGGGCTCGAGTCCGATCGGCTCGTCGCCGGTGTGGCCGGCTGGTCCTGCCCGCCGACCCGGCAGTTTGATGTCAATCCGGCCCCTGAGGGCTCAAAACCGTCTTGTTTCAGCCGATCTTGGAAGTGGCTTCGACGAACTTGCGTGCTGGACACTAGTATGTATGTGCGGGTGGAGCCGTCGAACCTTAGAGTTGACCCCTTTTTGGGCGTCTCGGAGGCAAAAATGCCAAAATGGGTGTATCCACTAGCCTTTGCATTCGTCATCTTCCTCATCTATAGCGACGGCACCGCTGCCGGTGTGGTGGCAGGCAACTTCGCCAACTTCGTTGTGGAGCTGCTCAGCTCGATCGGCCAGTTCCTCACCGGGCTCTTCGAGGGAGCGGGTGAGGCCACCTCCAACTCTCCGTCGGTGTCCGGGGGTTCCGGTGGTGGGACCTACAGCCCCGGGACCACAGTGCTCGACGGTTTCACCCACACCCATGACGGCATCACCCACACCCATCCGGCCACAGGGAACTAGTCGAGCCGATGGAACACCTACACGCCGAAGGCAAGCGACGGGGAACGCTTTCTTCGCTCTTCGTCCCGCCAGACCCCTCCGAGGTCCTCATCAAGAGCGAGACGATCCTCTACAACGAACGCAAGCACTGGGCCATCCTCATCCAACCGTTCCTGGAGACGCTGGCCGGCCTGATCCTGCTCACCGTGCTCGCCGGCGACCGTCAACTCGGTTTTTTCGGCTTCTTCGTGGTCTTGACCACGATCGCCATGTCCTTCTTCTGGTTCCGGAACAAGCAATGGAACCGGGGCCTGACCTACTTCGGGATTGCCGGCCTCATTCTGGGGTACGTCATTTTTGGTCGACAGGTGCTGGCGGTTCTGGCGGTTCTGGCGATCACCACCCGCTTCGGGTATCGCTTCATGAAGTGGGCCTTCTTCGATCGGCTCTACATCACCAATAGGCGGATCCTCCACGCAACCGGCTTCCTCGGCTCGAACATCGACACCATGCCGCTCACCCGCGTCACCGACATCTCCTACAATACGACGATCCCGGCCGAGATCTTCCGCTACGCCCTGCTTCGAGTTGAGAGCGCCGGTCAGGAGCAGGCGCTCAGCCGGATCAACTACCTCGACAAGCCGGAGACGTTCTACGACATCCTCATCGACCGGTCCACCGCCGCGGTCGGCTCGGTCACCCCGGAGGAGCTGCCAGACGAGATCGGCGTGCTCGACGAGGACGACGGCAGCGGCACGCTTCAGCCCTGAGCCGTCGCGCCGGTAGACTGGGCGCAGACCGGCTGAGCCCCCATGGGGCCATGATGGAGAGATGCGTGGCATGAGCAGCAGACGGGCGAGCGTCGGGTGGCTGGCCATCCCCGCCTTCCTGCTGGCCCTGGCCCTGGTGGGCATGGCGGTCACCACCGAGCCGAGAGAACAGTTCGAGCAGCGGGCAAACCAGCAGTCCGATGGTGGCGATGGCGACGATGGTGGCGCCACCGACGAGCGAGATCCTCGATCAAATGGTTCCGAGCGGGGCGACAATCCACAGACCGGCCAAGACGGCGACATCCAGCAGGGCGACATCGAGCAGGGCGACGGCCGCAGCGGCGAGCCGGAGGATCGGCGGTCGATCGTGATCCGGACCGAAACCGGCGACGTCGTCATCGAGGTCGACGAGGACGGCACGCCCCAACGGGCCGTTCCCGGCGACTCGGCTTTTCCCTCGGACCCGTCCAGGGTGCTGACCCCGGATGCAGACGGCGAATTCGTCGGGATCCGGATCAACGACGATGGCGAGCTGGAACCGGTGGGCGTCGGCGATGTCGGCGTCGACGATTTTCGGCTGCGGCCCACCGGCGACGGCTTGGAGATCACCAGGCCGGACGGCTCCAGGCTCAGGCTCAGGCCGACCGAGGACGGCCGGCTCAGCGGCACCGAGATCGCCGCCGACGGTACCTCGTCCGAGGTGCCCGGCCAGGACGGTGAGGTGCTGATCCAGCCCGGCGACGGCACCGGTTCCGAGACCGGCGGCGAACCAGGCGATCAGCCGATCGGTGATCCGATCGTGGTCGACACCGAGGCGGGTCCGGTCAGGATCGAGCTGGAGCCGAACCGCGATCTGGTGGCCAACCAGCCCGACCCGGGTAGCGGCGTCGCCTTCGGCGACGAGGATCTGTCGGCCATCCGGGTCGACGAGAACGGCGACCTGGAGATCGTGCCGCTCGATGAGGTCGGCCCCGAGGATACGGTGCTGCGACCGAACGGTGGTGGCTTCGACCTGGTCAGGCCCGATGGCAGCCGGGTCGAATTCCGGGCCGACGGTGAGAACGATGGGATCACCGCCACCGCGATCTCCCCAGACGGCCAAGCCAGGGAGCTCACCCCCAATGCCGACGGTTCGGTCACCCTCGATGACGGCACCACCATCGGCCCGATCGACATCGCCGAGGACGGTGGACCCATCGAACAACTCCTCGATCAGACGAGCGACCTGCCGTGGCGGTGGGTGGCTGCGGCCATCGCCATGCTGGCGGTGCTGAGCAGCGGCACCGCCCTGTACCTGCACCGAAACCGCCCCCGGGGCGGTTTCGACCCGGCCGGGCTGGCCGGGTCTGGCATGCCGGAGGACCAATTGGAGACGTTCCTCTCGATCCTGGCCAACGACGAAGACCCCAGCCGCTCGATCCGGTTGGCGTTCTACGCCGTGGAGCGTGGCATGGCCGGCCTCCCCGCCAGGCACGTGAACGAGACCCCGTTCGAGTGGCATGCCAGGGTGGAGCAGATCCGGCCGGACCTGGCGGTGCCGCTCGCTCCGATCTGCGACCTGTTCGCATTGGCCCGCTTCGCCCCCGGCCACGCCAGCCCGGCCGACCGCGATCTCATGGTGGAGCACATCAGGGAGCTGAACGAGGTGGCCCGGCGCAGCGCCGGCCAGCGACCGATGGCCGGGGTGTGATGCCGGGTCGAGGATTGGCCCGGCGTCTGATGGCCGGTCGAGGATTGGCCCGGGCATCGGCGTCACCGGTCGTTCGCTGATGGGAACCGTGGCGTCGACCTTCCCGCTGTTGGTGGTGCTGGCCGGGCTCGGGCTTGCGTTCTTTGCGTTCCGGCTCAACCGGCGGCTGGGGCGGGGAGCCCAGAACGCCGGCCCGTGGGAGGTCGCCCGGCCGGAACAGGCCGGTCTCCAGCGGACCCCGTGGGAGTTGAAGGCCATCGACGACCAGGTCAGGGTGCCGTCGAACGGAAGGGCCCGAGGTGACCTGGTGGAGACGATCAACCGGTTGACCAGGGCCGCCGGCGTCACCGACCCGGCCTACCTCCTGGCCCCCAACGCCTCCGATGCCATGATCGATGCGGTCATAGGCCACCTCGAACGGGGACTGGATCTGCCACCTCTGGCCCCGATTGCGGGCCCGGGGCCCGGTCCGCGCCGGTTAGGATCATCAGACCCATGAGCCACGCTGATGTACAACGGGCGGCGGAGGCGCTGCTGGCCGAACTGGAGCGGGCCATCGTCGGAAAACGCCAGGTCCTGGGCCTGATCATCACCGCCGTCCTGGCCGACGGCCACATCCTCTTGGAGGACGTGCCCGGTGTGGCCAAGACGGCGATCGCCAGGGCGATGGCCGAAGCGGCGGGGCTGCGGTTCGCCAGGGTCCAGTTCACCCCCGATCTGATCCCGGCCGACATCACCGGCGCCACCGTGCTGGCCGGCGCCAACGCCGAACCCGAGTTCCGGCCCGGCCCGGTCTTCGCCAATCTGGTGCTCGGCGACGAGATCAACCGGGCACCGCCGAAAACCCAGTCGGCACTCCTGGAGGCCATGGAGGAACGACAGGTCACCGCCGACGCCGTCACCCGGCCGCTGCCAAGCCCGTTCCTGGTCATCGGCACCCAGAACCCGATCGAGCAGGAGGGGACCTACCCCCTCCCGGAGGCCCAGCTCGATCGGTTCCTGATCCGAACCGAGATCGGCTATCCCGGCCGGGACCACGAGGTCGAGCTGATCATGCGGCGGGCCGTCCGCGGAACCGATCGGGCCCGTCTCAACCCGGTGATGACCGGCGACCAGATCCTGCAACTTCAGCGCCGGGTCGAAGAGGTGCACATCAGCCAGCCGGTGGCCCAATACGTGGTCGACCTGGTGGAGGCGACGCGGGCCAGCACCAGGACCGAAGCCGGGGCCAGCCCTCGGGGTTCGCTGGCCCTGCTGAAGACCGGCCGGGCCAGAGCAGCGATGGCCGGCCGATCCCATGTGCTGCCAGACGACATCAAGGCGATGGCGGTGCCGTGCCTGGCCCACCGTCTGCTGTTGCAGCCCGACCAGTGGGTTCGCGGTGTCCGAGCCGATCAGGTCATCAACGAGGTGGTGGGCCAGGTCCCGGCCCCCCGGGCCATCGATCCCGGCGACCGGCCGGCACCCCGACCGGCCAGCCCGCAACCGACGATCCCACCCCCAACGACCCAGCAGTATGCGGCTCCGCCGCAAGACGGCGCACCCCAGCCCACGCCGAACCAGCCCCAACCCCAACCTCAACCCCAACCGGGATACGGGCCCGGGGAGCGGCTGTCACCGGCCGGTCCACCCACCCGGCCGACCTTCGAACCCCAGCCCGGGCCGGCCCCCCATCCCCCGCCCCAGGTGCCACCGGCTCGGCCATGAGCCGTCACCTCACCCACCGGTTCTGGCTCTGTTTCTTCGTCGGCTGGGGTGGCGCGGCCATCGCACTGCTGACCAAGTCGATCGAACCGGCGGCCATCGCCGCCCCGTTCTTCGGCGCACTGGCCCTGTCTTTGGCCGACGGCTGGTGGCCCGAGGCCGGGGCGGAGAGACCGGTGGTCTCCTCGCCCCGCCTGGTCGAGGGCGACACGCTGGAATTCGGCATCGATCTGGTCGCCGAGCGGCCGACCTGGGTGGAGTTGGAGGTGCAGTTCCCGGCCGCGCTGGTGCCGCTCGACCCGACCAGACTGGTCACGATCGTCGACGGGAGGCAGCACTTCTCCGTTGCCGTCCGGGCCGACCGGTGGGGTGCGGCGGGCCCGGAGTGGGCGGTGGTCACCACCCGTGACCGGCTCGGTATCTCCGAGCGGGTGGCCCGCTACCCGCTGCATCTACCGGTCCGGGTCCACCCTCCGGCCGAACGATTGAACAGCCTCATCCCCCTCTATCGGGAGCGCCCGGTCACCGGAGAACACCGGGCGAAGAGCAAGGGCTCCGGCAGTGAGCTGGCCGAGGTCCGGCCCTACCGGTTCGGCGACCCGGTCCGCATGATCCACCCCCGGCTCACCGCCAGGCGGGGCACCCCAATGGTCGTCGAACGGCATCCCGACCGCTCATCCGATGTTGTCCTGCTGATCGACTCGGCCCAAGACCTGGGTGTCGACCTGAACACCACCCTGCGGTGGACGGTCACCGCGGCCATGGCGCTCGGCGAACGCCACCTCCGGGCCCAGGACCGGGTGGGGCTGATCGACGTCGGGCGGGGGGTTCGCTGGCTGCCGGCCAGGCTTGGCCGCAGACACCTCCATACCGTTGTCGATGCGCTGCTGGCCACCGAGGTGCTGCCACGGCGCCAGAGCGAGCTGGGCTACGTCCCGCCGAGCAAGATGCCGAAATCGGCGACGATCGTTGCCATCTCGCCACTGCTGAGCGAGATCACCCTCTCGGCCCTGGTCGACCTCCGCAGCCGGGGTCACGAGATCCTCGTCATCAAGCCGACGATCCCCGAACCGGAACCGGGGATCGGGATCCTGGCCCGGCGGATCTTCCGGGTCGGCAACGAGTTGAACGAGCGGTGGCTGCAGGAGCGGGGGGTCATCGTGATCCCCTGGTCGACCGGCGACTCGCTGGAGCACGTGATGCGGCGGGTGGTCCGCAACCTCGGCCGGTCACGGCAGCCGGTGTAGGGGGACGTGCGGCAGATGGAGGTGGTGAGATGGACCGGCTGATCGCCTGGTTGACGTCCCTGGGCGATCGGCTGACCGGGTTCGTGTGGCGCCGGGCCCGCCGGATGGGCAATGCGGAGTCGATGATCGGTGCGTTCATCGTCACCGTCTGGACGGTGCTGGCCGGCATGTGGGGCGGCTGGATGGTGATCCTGGTGTTGCTGCTCGTCACGTTGACCCTGCACACCGTGGCGGTGGAGTCCGGCAACCACGTGGTCCTGTGGTTGACGACGTCTGCGCTGCTGATCCTGATCGTGATCGCTTCCCAAACGGTGTTCGGCGGGTTGGCCCCGGTGATACTGGCCGCGGCCGGGTCGACGGCCCTGGCCCACAACGAACTGGTGAGGATCAACTACACCCGGCGCCGCAAGGCCACCGTCCACGACGCGGTGTTCCAGTCCTCGGGGTTGGCGCTGGCCGGGGCGTCGCTCATCGGCATCGTCGGGGTGGCGCTGGCCGAGGTGGCCGCCGGCGGAGGCCAGCGGAGTTGGCTGTGGATGGCGGGGGCGGTGTTGTTGCTGCTGGCGATCGGGTTCGGGCTGGCCATCGGCCCCACCCGGCGGGCCACCGCAGCCGGCAGCCGGCGTTGGCAGCCCGGTGACCGGATCCCACCCCAACCACTGGCCCCCGATGACCTCGAACGGTTCTGACCACCCGTTCGCCCGCCGCAAATCGTTCGCCCGCCGCAAGTTCCCGCAAAGCGGGAACTTGTCGCAACCCGAAGGGTTGCCGCTAGCCTTGACACGTCCGTACTGGCGCTCCCCTGGACGATTTCCGACCCACGTTGCGGCGGTCTGTCCCGGCGGGCGCTTCGCAAGCAACGCATGCAGAGGTTCCCACGATGTCGAAGATCTGCCAAGTGACCGGTCGGAAGCCGTCATTCGGTAACAACATCTCCCACTCCCACCGGGTGACGAGCCGTCGATGGAACCCGAACATCCAGCGTCAGCGGTTCTGGCTGCCGAGCGAGAAGCGGTGGGTCACCCTCACCGTCAGCACCAAGGGCATCAAGACGATCAACAAGAAGGGTATCGAGTCGGTCATCGCCGACATTCGGCGCCGAGGAGTGAAGGTCTGATGGCCAAGTCAAGCGACAAGCGACCGATCATCAAGCTTCGTTCCACCGCCGGCACCGGCTACATGTACGTGACCAAGAAGAACAAGGTCAACAGCCGGGAACGGATCGAGCTGAAGAAGTATGACCCGGTTGTTCGCAAGCACGTGGTGTTCAAAGAAGAGCGATAGCTCGACGAAGTGCCACGTCCCGCTCGGCTCTCGACGCGGGGTGAGCAACATGTGGGCCGACGGCAGACCACCGGTTGACCGTGGTTGATCGGACGATCCCTCGGCGGATCATCTCCATCGGCGTCGTCGGCATCGGGTTGCCGCTGTGGATTGTGCTGAGCCCGATCTGGATCGTGGTGTCGCTGCTCGTCGACCTGTTGGGGCGGCTGTGGCGGCTGCCGACGCTGCGGCTGTGCCTCTTCGTCGGCGTGTACCTGGTCCACGAGTGGATCGGGATCCTGACCGCAGGATGGCTCTGGCTCACCGGTTCCTTCGGGCGGAACCCAAAGCTGGCAACCCACCGGGCGGTTCAGAGTTGGTGGGCAACCTCGCTGTATCGATGGGCTGGACGGTTGCTCAACGTCAGGCTCGACCTCGCTGACCCCGCCACCTTGCCGGCCGGCCGGTTCATCATGTTGAGCCGCCATGCCAGCATGGTCGATGCGGTGATCCCGGCACTGTTGGCGGTCGCGGCCGGCGACCGCTACATCCACTACGTCATCAAGCGGGAATTGCGGTGGGATCCGTCGCTCGACCTGTTCGGCACCCGGCTCGGTAATCACTTCGTTGCCCGGGGCCGCAACACCGAGGCCGAGCGGGCGGCGATCGCCGGCCTGGCCACCGATGCCGAGCCCGATTCGGTGCTGGTGATCTTCCCCGAGGGGACCTACGCCACCCCCCAGACCCGGGAGCGGGTGTTACGGTCGCTTCGGGGAACCGGTGACCCCGCAGTGCTGGCCAGGGCCGAATCGCTCGAGGTACTGCTACCGCCGAAGCCGGCCGGAACGTTGGCCCTGCTCAGAGGCCAATCGGACGCCGACGTCGTCATCGTCGGGCATGTGGGCCTGGGCGGGGTGGCCGAGCTGCGGGGCCTGCGACGGCGGCTGCCGCTGACCGAGCCGGTGGTGGTCCGATGGTGGAGCCACCGTCGAGACCAGCTGCCGACCACCGAAGCTGCTCAGGCCGACTGGCTGGTCGAGCGGTGGGCGGAGCTCGACCGGTGGGTCGCCACCGCCAAAGAACGGCCGGTGTGACCAGCGGAAACCCCCGGTCATACGGCTGCTCGGGATCCGAACCCGACGGCGGACCTCAGGGGCTAGATTTGGCGGGTGACCAATCTCACCGCTCCCGACTATCGGCACCTGCTCCGAGTGGAGGCCGCCCGGTTGTCTCAGGTGGGGCCAGAGCAACTCGAATTGGACCTCCCCCACATCGATGGCTGGACCGTGCGCTCGGTCATCGGCCACACCGGTTGGCTGTTCCGGTTCGCCCGCCTGGCCTTGACCTCCGATGCCGACAATCCACCGTCCCGATCGTCGGTCTCCGAGCCCCCGCCCGGTGACGAGGTGATCGAGTGGTTCACCACCGGTGCCACCGATCTCCAGGCCACCCTCGACGACGCCGATCTGGAAACGCTCCGGCCGACCTTCACCGGACCCCAACCGGCTGCTTGGTGGCTACGGCGACTGAGCCACGAGATCTCGATTCACCGCTGGGATGCCGAGTCGGCATTCACCAGCCCCGAGCCGATCGAGGCTCGCCAGGCCAGGGACGGGATCGACGAGGTGCTCGAGGTCTTCACGCCGATGCGGCTGCAGTTCGCCACCCTCGACGGTCGAGGGGAGACCGTGCATCTCCACGCCACCGACATCGACCACGGCGAGTGGTTCATGACCTACCAGCCGGACTCGGTGACCTGGGACCACTCCCACGCCAAGGCCGATGTTGCGGCCCGAGGCACGGTGTCGGATCTGCTGCTCCTGCTGTGGAGCCGGATCCCTCCCAGCCGCCTCGAGCTCTTCGGCGACGCCTCGTTGCTCGACCGCTGGCAGCAGGCCGCCAAGTTCTGAGCCCGGCGGCCTGCCAGGGTCAGTGGGCGCTTCCGGCCCGGACTCGACGGATGGGGAGCAGTGGTTCCTCGGGCACGTCGTACTCGTCATCCCAGGGGCTGAGGCGGTTCTTCCACTCCGACGCCTCGCCGATCTGATCGACATAGGCCGCCTGCCGCTTGGCCACCCGACCGACCGGGGCTTCCTCGGTATCGTTGCTGTACTGGGCTTCGATACCGAGCTTCAGGTTGCGCAGGGCCTCGCTCCGCAGTTGGGAGACCCGTGACTCGGTGACCCCGAGGAATCGGGCCAGGTCCTGGGATGTCTTCCCGTCGAGGAAGTAGCCGACGATCACGAAGCGCTGACGCTCCGGCAACAGCTTCACCGCATCCCGAAGGTAGGTGTGCAGCTCCCGGCTCTCCAGCTCCTCCGAAGGCTCGACGGCCGATTGATCCCGAAGCACATCGACCAGGGTCAGGTCCTCGTCGGAATCGTCGCTGGTCTCGTGATCGAGAGCCAGGAC
Source organism: uncultured Acidimicrobiaceae bacterium (assembly GCA_947259095.1). Lineage (GTDB taxonomy): Bacteria > Actinomycetota > Acidimicrobiia > Acidimicrobiales > SZUA-35 > JAHELU01. The sequence continues at coordinate 63,603 of CAMYLA010000015.1, forward strand.
CACCGACCGGAACAACCGATCCCGTAGCCGGGCCAGCTCGTCGTGGGAGACCCCGAGGGCCTCCGCCATCTCGTCGACGTTCGGCACCCGACCGAGCTCGCTTGCCAGATGCTGCTCGGTGCTCTCGAGCCTGCGGGCCAGGAGCCGGACCGAGCGTGGGGCCCAGTCGGCGGCCCGGACCGAGTCCAGGATCGCTCCCCGGATCCGCTGGGCTGCGAACCGTTCGAACGGAACCCCCCGGCTGCCGTCGTAGCGGCGGGCCGCTTCGACCAGCCCCAGTGCGCCGGCTCGTGCCAACTCCTCCCGATCGACGTGGCGGGGAAAGTGCACCGCCACCTGGAACACCACATGCTTGACCAATGGTAGGTTCGCTTCGATCCGAGCGTTCAGTTCTTCCTTGCTTGCAGCGGTTTTGCCGGCAGCCATTGTCGTTACACCCTTCGAGTTATCCTCCATGACAGAAGAGGTTCTCGACACGAAGCGCTCAGAACTTGAGGAAAATCTTTGCACGATTTCCCTTCGTTGGATTCGACGCCGCAGACCAGGAACTTGAGCCGATCATGCTCGAACGGGTCGAGCGACCTATGCGAAACGGTCTTCGGGCTGCTACCGAGCCGTCGCTGCGGAGATGGCGACGAGCCGGTTCAGGGGGTGCTCGGGTCCAGTTGGCCGCTGAACGCCGCCACCTTGACACCCCTGGCGTGGAGGTCACCGAGCAGTTCGCCGGCGTCGGGCCAGGTTGCGAGCCCCTTTGCCCCCGGCGGGGCCCCGCCGTTGCCGGTCCTGATGGCAACCAGCGCGGCAACGGTGCCGGCCGCCACGGACGGGTGGTCCATCACCCCGTAGACCAGGGTCTCGACCGCGCCGTTCAATCGGCCTCGAACTTCGACCCTGATCGCACCGGGCCCCCCGTCACGATGTGGCCGGCGGAGCATCGGCAGCCTGCCGGTGAACCGGTCACGACGGGTGGCGGCCATCCTGGCCGAGATCCGATGGGCATCGGGGAACTCCCGTTGCAACAGGATCGGGCTGGCCAACGCCCCCCGATAGCAGTCCCGGGCGCCGATCGGATCGGGGAACCAGGCCAGATCGCGGCCCGATCCTCCTCGACGGAGCTCCCAGGCGCCATCCCGCCAGTCCCTGCCGCTCTGCTGGAGTGCCCGGTGGTGTTGGCGGGCGCAGGCAGGGCCGCCGGTTCCGGCCTTGGCCACGCTGATGGCCTCCACCACGTCGAGTTGGGAGGCCGCCAGCCGGACCAGCACCCCGCTCAGGCCCGGACAGAAGCCGGCCCCGACGACCAGGGACCGCCCATGGCGCAACGCCACGTCGTCCAGGGCCAACAGGGCCTCGACCTCGTCCTGATCGTCGGCGATGGAGACCACGTGGCTGCCGGCGGCCAACATCTGTGCTGCCCGATCGACGTGGCTGCCGGTGGGCGTTGCCAAGACGGTCACGTCCGGCGGGTCGTCGGGGTCGGGGGCGGCGGACACCACGTCGACCCGCCGGTCCAGAGCCCCTCGGACCGGATCGAGGCGTCGCTGGTCGACGTCGAACAGCCGCAGCTCGGTAACCGCGGGGGGCCGCAGTTGTCTGGCGACGTGGGCGCCGGTGGTGCCGAGGCCGGCCAGGGCGATCCTCATGGCCGAAGTTCGGATTCCGGCACCTCACGCCAGCCGCCGGACTGGGGTGGCACGCCGCCCTTGCCCCGGAGGCGAAACAGGGTGGCGATCAACCCCGCCAGCCCCAACGCCGCCGCAACCCGTCGAGCCAGAGTCCACATGGGCTCAGCCTACTGTCTGCGCTCAATCACCGTTGGGCCCGGTCAGGTACCGGCCGGTCGGCCGAAGGCCATCATCGACAGGATTTCGAACAGCATTTGGGCGCCGACATGGGCGGTATTGGTGGTGGCGTCGTACTGGGGCGCGACCTCCACGACATCACCGCCGACGATCTCGTGGTCGGCCAGGCCCCGGAGGATGGTCTGGACCTCGAGCGGGGTGAGGCCGCCGACCTCCGGTGTCCCCGTTCCCGGGGTGTAGGCCGGGTCGATCCCGTCGACATCGACGCTGACGTAGACCGGGCCCGGGCCGAGAACCGAGCGGCTGGTACCGATCACATCGTCGAGGCCCCGTCGGGCAACATCCTCGGCGTGGATCACCGTCATCCCGGCGTCGTAGGAGAACTCCCAGGCAAACTCGGCACTACCCCGGATGCCGATCTGTACCGTCCGCTGCGGATCGAGCACACCGTCGAGCACTGCGTTTCGAAACGGCGCACCGTGATGGAATTTGGATCCGTCGAACGGACCCTGGGTGTCGCAATGGGCGTCGATGTGGATCAACCCCACCGGCCGAGCCGCCCCCACCGCCTTGAGGATCGGGTGAGTGATCGAGTGGTCGCCGCCGACCGTGAGCGGCAGGGCCCCGCCGGCCACCACCCTGCGGAGGAAGGCCTCGATGTCGTCGATGCTCTGCTCCAGGTCGTAGCGGGACCGGAACGGCACGTCGCCGATGTCGCCGCACCGCAGTGAGACCAGGGGCACCACATCGAGGACGTGGTTGTAGGGCCCGACCCGTTCCATGGCCCGCAACGCTCTCGGCCCGAACCGGGCGCCGGGACGATTCGTCACCCCGAGGTCCATCGGGGCGCCCAGCAGGGCGACGTCGAGCGAGCCACCGTCTTCCGGGTCGTCGAGATCGGCCACCGGGGCGTCGAGCAGGGTCGGGATGCCGCTGTAGGGCTTGGCCCGGTTGCCGGGCTCGGTGTAGAGCAGGTCCGCCACCTCGCGGAACCGCTCGTTGTGGACAACATCGCCGCCGGCGTCGGCGTACCTCTCCCGAAGGCGGGCCAGCAGCTTCTCATCCATCATCGACTCCTTCGATTTGGGCGAAGATGAAGGTTCTGCTTCGACCGTCCTCACCGCCGCGGAGCTCGTGAGAGAGCGGGCCGTTGACCCAGGCGATCCAGGCCGGCTCCCGGTTGCTCCGAGCTCTGATCGAGTTCCACTGGCTTCGGTTGACCGAACGCGACGAGGGGCCGGTCAGTACAGGAACATCGGCTTGCCTGCCACATGGCGGACCTTGGGCCGGTACTCCTGGGAGTCGTACAGCTCGTCGACGTCGACCCGTTTCGAACCCTCGCCGGTGAGCGAGATGGGCACATTGGTGTAGGTACCGGCTCGCAGTGCCACCATCCGCCCCGACTGGCCCTCCAGGGCGAGGTCGACGGCCAACTTGGCATAGTTGTTGGCGACCATCAGATCGAGGCTGTCGGGGCGACCGGACCGCATCAGGTAGGCCACCTCCTGCAGCACGATCCCCTGGCCGGTTCGCTCCGAAAGCAGATCGCCGGTGCGTTTGCCGATGCCGCCCAGCTTGCGGTGGCCGTAGTCGTCTTCTTCGCCGGAGAGATGCATTTCGCCGCCCTCCACCACCGCCCCCTCAGACACGGTGATCATGGCGTAGTTCGACGGGTTGGCCGCCTTGTCCCGCATCACCTGTTCGGCCAGCCGGTCGATGTCGAAGGGGACCTCGGAGATCAGGGCCCGGTCGACGTCGGCCAGGTAGGCGGTGACCAGGGAGGTTTCGCCGGAGTACCGACCGAACAGTTCGACCACCGCGATGCGTTCGTGGGAGCCGGTGGGGGTCCGGAGGTTCCCGATGAACTCGACCCCCCGGGTTACCGCGGTCGAGAACCCGATGCAGTAGTCGGTGCCGTGCACATCGTTGTCCATGGTCTTGGGGACGGCGATCACCGGGACGCCCTCGTTGTGCATCCGGAGGCCGTAGCTCAGGGTGTCGTCGCCGCCGATCGGAATGAGTGCATCGATGCCGAGGGCCTCGATGGACCGCAGCACCGCCGGGGTCAGGTCGTGCACGCCATCGGGGTCGCCGGTGTCGATCTCACCCTTCAGGAAATCCGGTACGTCTTCGGTGCGGACCCGGCCGGGGTTGGTCCGGCTGGTGTGGAGGAACGTGCCTCCGGTCCGGTCGATGGTCCGCACAACGTCCCGGTCGAGGGGCATGGTGTTGGCCGCCATCGATGCCGGATCCTCGGGGTTGGCGTTGAGCAATCCGCCCCAACCGCGACGGATACCGATGATCTCGCCGCCGTTGTCGGCCACGCGGTTCACCGCCGCCTTGATACAGGGGTTCAACCCCGGAACATCGCCACCACCGGTCAGAATCGCTGCTCGCATCCGTACATCATCGCAGATCCCCCGGCAAATCGTGCGCCCAGCCCCGGGATGTTACGATTTCCGCCGGCCCGGCCGGAGAACCTCTCGGGCCGGCGAACCGCTCAGCTGCGCCGCTCAACGGTGGATCCGAGCTCAACGGGTCCGGCCGGCGGGGACCACGACCACTGCGCGAAGTTGCACTGCAACGGCTACTTCGATTTCTCCGGGCGGTTCGGGGCTGGTCATCGACGGTCAGGTGGTGGCCAGCAAAACCCTGGTCTCGGCATCGGACTTCTATCACGCATCGGCCACCTACGAGCAACTGAGCCACACCCACGCCACCTCGCTGGCCGGTACCGAGATCCGGGTCGCATTCACCAACAACGCCCTCGTCAACGGCGGCGACCGCAACGTCCGTATCGACGCCATCGCCATCGACGGCACCCGCTACGAGTCCGAAGACCCGACCGTGATCGGCACCGGCGTCTGGCGCAACGGCGGCAACTGCCAAACCGGCACCTGGAGCTCGGAATACCTCCACTGCAACGGCTATTTCCGGTACCCACTGGACTAGCCGTCGCCCGGCGGGCGATCGCCCTGGGTCGATGTGACGTTGGGCCCAATCGGCCGATCGGTGGAACTGCAACGCTCGCTCCGGCGACCCTTTCAGGAGGATGAACAGGTCAAGTTCCGAACAGACGGCGTTTCGATGGGGCCACGGGTCGTGGGCCATTGCGAGCTTGCTCGCCGTTGCGACGTTGCTTGCCACGGCAAGCCTGCTCACGGCGTGCAGCGGCGACGACGGGCCACCGCTCACGGCATCGGCCGAGGAGGGCCGGGATGTCGCGAGGTCGCTGGGCTGCGCGGCCTGCCACGGCCGCAATGGAGAAGGCGGCGTCGGGCCGTCGTGGGCCGGCCTGCACGGCACCACGGTTGCACTGGAGGGTGGGACGACGGTGGTTGCCGACGACGACTACATCCGCCGCTCCATTCTCGAGCCCACCGACGAGATCGTGGCCGGCTATACGGTGGTCATGCCGAACAACAACCTCGATGACGGCCAGATCGACGCCGTGGTCGCCTACATTCGGGAGCTGGGATGACGATGCGATGGATCGGGTTGCTCACACTGGCAGTGCTGGCGCTGATCCTCGCCGCCTGTGGTGACGACGAGCCCCGCCCCTTCGCCGGATTCGAGCGCACGCCGACGCCGATCGTCGCCGAGCTCTCGCTGCCGGCGGTCGACACCGACGGAGCGGAGACGCCGTTCGAGTTCGTGGCCGACGAGGGTCACATCCTGGTGGTGTATTTCGGCTACACCAGCTGCCCCGATGTCTGCCCGACCACCCTGGCCGATATCAGACGGGCCACCGACCGGGACAGCGTCGATGGTGAACGCGTGGATCTGGCGATGGTCACGATCGACCCAATGGTCGACACGCCGGAGGTGCTGACCAACTACGTCCGGTCGTTCATGCCCGATGCAACCGTCATCCGCACCCTCGACGACGACCGACTGCGGGCCGCAGCCGATGGGTTCGGCGCCGACTACGGCGTGCTCGAGGGCGACGACGGCGAGAGCCAGGTGTACCACACCGGGTCCCTCTATGCGGTGGACAGCGCCGGTGGTCTGCTGTTGACCTGGCCCTTCGGCACCACGATCGACGACCTGGAGAACGACTTGTCCCGGTTGCTGAACGAGGCGGTGTGACGGTGGCTCCCAGGAGGCGATCGGGGCTGCCGGCAGGTCGGCACCGGTTGGCTCTGGCGGCGGCGGTGCCACTCATGGTGGTCGGCGCGCTGCTCGCCGGCTGCAGCGACCCGGACGGACCGACCGTCGAAGCCGCCGACCCGGCCGGTCAGGCCGACTTTCGTTTCGTCATCGCAGCCGGCACCGGGGAGGCCATGGATCGGGGCGAGCTGGTTGAGATCCTGCCTCCGGAGCTGGAGGCGAGGGTCGGCGAGGTGTTGGAGCTGGTCAACGAGGACGACCGGGGCCACATCGTCGGGCCGTTCTTCGTCGGTGCCGGCGAGACGCTGCGCCAGGAGTTCGCCTCACCCGGTGAATACCAGGGCATCTGCACCGTCCACCCCAGCGGCGAGTTCACCCTGACGGTGCTGTGAGGGCCCGGTCGTTACCGTCCGGCTTCGCCTCGACGGTGGCCGGCATCGTGGTAGCCGTTGTGGTTGTCGTGGGGGTCATCGCGGTCGTGGTCCTCGGCCTCCCTGCCGCCCCCGCTGCGGCCGATCCCCCCGGACCGACCGACTACCGAACCGACATCGTGGACATCGACCCGGCGGCGGCCGGCGTCGACGTCAGGATCATCGGTGGGGACAGCTTCGTCCAGCTCCGGGCCGAACGGGGCGTCGAGGTGCTGGTCGTGGGGTACCGGGGTGAGCCATACCTGCGGTTCGCCGCCGACGGAACGGTGTGGCAGAACGAACGATCCCCCAGCCGGTGGCTGAACGACGACCGGTTCGGCGAGGCCGAGCTACCGCCGGAGGCCGAGGCGGACGCCGAGCCGGACTGGATCGTGGTCGCATCCGACGGCTCCTACGCCTGGCACGACCACCGGACCCACTGGATGAACCCGGCAAGGCCCATCGGGGTCGAACCGGGAGACACGTTCCTGGAAGCGGTGGTCCCGCTCGTCGTCGACGGCACGCCGACGTCGGTCGGCGTCCGCTCCACGCTGCTGCCCGGGCCTTCGGCGGTGGCGTCCTTGATCGGTGCGATGGTTGCGGTGGTGATGGTCGCGGCCGCCGCCTCCACCGCCAGCCGACGGCGACGCCTGCTCCCGGCGGTGGTGATGGTCTGGGCGGCGGCGGCGCTGGGGTTCGGCTGGTGGGCCTACCGGAGCGTTCCGGCCGAGACCGGCCCCAGCCTGCTGCTGTGGCTCCTCCCGGCGGTTGCCTTGGTGGCCGCCGGTCTGGTGGTCGTGCTCGACCGGGCGGATCGGTCGAGCACGACTGCTGGCCCTGAGTGGACTCGAACTGGCCACATGGGCGTGGTTGCGCCGCGATGCGCTGTTCAGGGCACTGGTGCCGAGCGATGCGCCCGCTTCGTTGGATCGAGCGCTGATCAGCGGGGCCCTGGTCGTGGGTGTGGCCGCAGTGGCCGTGGCCGCAATGGCCTTGGTCACGGCGCCTCGGACCGCACCTCGACCGGCACCGTGATCTCCTCACCGGCGTCGGTGGTCAAGGTCAGGTCGAACTCCTCACCCTCCTCGAGGGCGTCGGGGAGATCCAGGAGCATGACGTGCAGGCCACCCGGTTCGAGGACGGCCTCACCGCCGGCCGGGATGTCGATGGACGGTACCTGTTGCATCGTCATCGGCATGTCCCCCATCGAGTCCCCGTCCTCCATCGACTCACCGTCCTCCATCGGGTCACCGTCCTCCATCGACTCCCCGTCATCCATCGACTCACCGTCGTCCATGGCCCCGCCCGGGTCGACGGCGACGGTCTCGTGAAGCTCAACGGTTCCAGCCACGTCTGTCGGTGCGGCCGCCGAGACGATCGACACCGCCTCATCCGACGACAGGACCATATACGCCGCCCCGGCTTCGGCCGACATGGGGCTGGTCCGGGCCCAGGCATCGGTGGCCACGACCCCACCGGCGTCGTCGGAGCCACAGGCGGCGCCGGTGAGGGCGAGCACCAGGACACCGGATCCGAGCACGGAGAGAGATCTGGACGTTGACATGGAATCCTCCTCTGGTCACGAACCGTCATCGGCCCGGGGGTCGTGTCGCCTTTGACCCGACCGAATGCAAGGTCGTTCCACCGCCCCCGTCGGTTCCGGACTGGCACTTTTTGTGGTCGGCCAGGAGATGGGCCGCCGATCATGTAACGGCCGGCTCAGCCGGTTTCGGCGTTGCCGTCGTCCTCGATGACGGTGGGCAGGAGCTGGGCGCGGGCCCGGGAGACCCGGGATCGAACGGTGCCAACAGGACAGCCGATCACCGCCGCCGCATCGTCGTAGGACAGGCCGGCCAACTGGGTCAGCACGAACGCTTCACGCCGTTCGGGATCGAGCACGGCCAGCAGGGAATCGACCACCGTACGATCCGCATCCTCGACCGCCTGCTCCTCCACCGGCTGCGGGTCGTGTCGCCGACGACGACGGATCCGCTTGCGGGTGGCGTCGGCGCAGGTCCGGCGGGCGATGCTGAGCAGCCAGTTCCTGGCCGGCCCATCACCGCGGTAGCCATCCATGGCCCGCAGAGCCCGAACGTAGACATCCTGCACCATGTCCTCGGCGTTGTCGGCGTCGCCAAGGCTGCGGCAAACGACCCAGACGTCGTGCTGGGTACGGTGCACGAAGGCATCCAGGGCCGCCGTGTCGCCATCGCGGGCCCTCATGAGGAGCCGGGTCAGTGGGTCATCCACGACGCCCAGTGTGCCAAGACGGGAACTGAATCGGGCAACCGATCGACCTGAAAAGATATGGACTGTGACGATGCGATGGACGCCATCTCGGCTCGTGTCGATGGCGAGCTTCCCGAGACGAACGCTCTGCACGTCGCCTTGGAGGCCCACCTCTCCAGCTGCTCGTCGTGTGGCGAATGGGAGGCTCGGTCGTTTGCCCTGCGGCGCACCCTCGTGCTCCGTCGCCAAGCCCCTCCCGACGGGCTGGCGGTTCGTGTGCTTGCCAACATGAGCGTGCCCCACACCGGTGCCGGGCAGTGGGTTCGTTACTGTCTCGGCGTGGTGGCGGCGGCGATCGTGGTGCTGAACATCCCGTTGCTGCTCGGCCTGACGGCCACCGCATCCACCCATGAGGTCCGCCATCTCGGGACCTTCGGCGTCGCTCTCGGGGTCGGCCTGTTCTGGGCCGCGATGAAGCCGGAGCGGGCCATCGGTCTGGTTCCCCTGGCGGCCGCACTGGCGCTGGCCATGTTGTTGGGATCGGTTGCCGATCTCGGACGGCGGCAGGCGGCCCTGCTGTCGGAATCGATCCACCTGCTCGAGTTCACCGGGCTCGGTCTGCTTTGGTACCTGTCGGGCGGCTCGGCCCGGTTGCGCCGCACCGTGCAGACGCTGAGCCTGCGGAATTCGCCGTCCCGGAGCTGACCGGCGGAGGCGGACGCCGGGCCGTCAGCGGCGCTTGCGGTCCTTGGCCCTCGGTGTCGGCCCCGGTTTGGCGACAAAACGGTGGTCCTCGATCAGGTGCAGCAGATCGAAGGCGCTCACGATGCCGACGGCCTTGTGGTCCTCGGTGACCACCAGATGATGGATCCGGTGGTTGCGCATGATGCGGGCTGCGATGTGGGGCTTCTCGTACCGAGGCACGGTCAGGACCGGTGAACTCATGAACGTGCTGACCGGAGCGCCATCGGGATGGTCGAGGAGCATGTCGGCCGCCGTCACCATGCCGACGGGAACCTGTTCGGTGTCGACGATGGGGAAGGCCGAGATCCGGTGCTCGACCATGATCTGGCACACATGACCCTTGGTTTGATGGGGCGTCCCGGTCATCACCGATCCCCGCATGATCTGATCGATTTCAACGTTCATCCCGTCGACGGTACTGGCCGACAGATGTTTTTGAGCACGCCAACCTCGGCCACCGTGGCCACCGATCGGTCGGGACGGCCGGGTCACCCGTCACGGAGGAGTTCGGTTGGTTCGAGCCGACCGACAAGGCGTGAGGCGGCCAGCGCGGTGGCAACGGTGGCCGCCAGTACGAGCGTCACCGGGAGGGCCGCCGCGCTCTTCGGCAAGGTGTAGCCGGGGGTGGCGGCGGCGTTGCCGGTGCTGAACCGGCCGTCGGTCTGCGGGGCGACGGAGCCGAAGCCCCCGATCGATCGATCGACGGCCGGTGATGTACAGCGCCAGTCCGGTGGCCAGGAGCCCGCCCAGGGAACCGACCAGCGCCGACATGCCGGCCCGCAGGGAGCGAACCGGCACATCGGACGACCGACCCCCGGTGGGGGGATGCTGAAGCGACGGGGTCAGTCGTCGTCGGCTTCGGAGCCGATCACGTTGAACTGGGCGTCGAGGTTGACTTCGACCTGGCTGCCGTCGGGGAGGCGAATCTCCACCCCGTAGGCCGCCCCGTCGTCGCCGACCTCGGTCTCGGTCACGTCGCCGCCACCGGTGTGGTCGAGCGCGGCGGCAACCGCCCGGTCGAGATCTGTACCGGTCAGCGGTGTGTCGCTGTCGTTGGCTTCGTTCGGCCCGTCATCGTCGACTTCGGCCGACGGGGTCTGGTTGACCACCCCGGTGGCCGCCGAGGCGACTCCGTAGCCGCCGAGAGCGACGGCGACAGCGCCCACCCCCAGCAGAACCGACTTGGAGAATCTCTGCATGGCTATGTGTTTCCTTTCAGGTTTGGACATCTTCATTTGCACGTTGCTTCTGTTGCTTCTGCTTCTGTTGCACTGTGCGCCAACGTCGCTGACCCCAACCTGAATCGCCGGCTCCAGGCGACCCCGCCAACTCCCCGTCGTCGGATTGTCCGTTCAGGCGGCAGTCAGGATTGTTGTGGCCTAGTGGAAGCCATGATGGCCACGCCGGCGCCTGAACCTACGACGGACCGGTCCTTCGGCACCGCCGTTGTGGAGACCCGGGACCTGACGGTGACCTACGGTTCGTTCACCGCGGTGGACCGAGTTTCGATCGGAGTCGACCGTGGCGAGATCTACGGCCTGCTGGGGCCGAACGGCGCAGGAAAGACCTCCATCATCCGTGCCCTCACCACCATCGTTCCCGTGGCGGCCGGGTCGGCGACCATCGCCGGTCACCCGTTGGGCGATGCGATGGCGGTGCGGGCCTCGATCGGCGTGCTCCCGGAGTCGAACGGATATCCCGGCTCTCAGACCGGGCGGTCCTACCTCCGCTTCTACGCCCAACTGTTCGGACTCGGCCGCCGGGAAGCCGAACACCGTGCGGAGCAGCTGATGGGACAACTCGGCCTCGGCGACAACCACAGCCGCATCGCCACCTTCTCCCGCGGCATGCGACAGCGGCTCGGTTTGGCACGCGCCCTGGTGAACCGGCCGACGGTGTTGTTCCTGGACGAACCGACGTTGGGCCTCGATCCTGCGGGCCAGGAGGACATCTTGAACCGGTTGACGCAGACCGCGGTCGAGGACGGGACCTGCGTCATCCTGTGCAGCCACCTGCTCGACGAGGTTGAGCGGGTCTGCGACCGGGTGGCCATCATGGACCGGGGCCGGATCGTGGCAAAAGGAACGGTGGATCAGGTCATCGCCACCTCCGGGGTTCTCGGCTTCGGCAAGATCCGGGTCTCGCCGGATGACGTGGCGGCTGCCGACACCGCGTTGCGGGCCGCGCCATCGGCAACGTCGATCCGGTTCGACAACACCCGCCCCGGTGATGTCAACTTCCAGCTGGGAACCGACGTCGGCACCCGCTCCGAGTTGCTTCGCTGCCTGCTCGACGCCGGGGTCGAGGTCCGGGCGATCGATCTTCAGGGGGCTCGGCTGAGCGACGCATTTCTCGCCCTGACCGACAACGGCACCGACCCGGGACGGAACGGCGGGTCGCCATGACCGCGCTCGCCACCGAGCGGCCGGCGCCTCCCCATCGAAGGGCGGCCTGGACCGTCATCGCCAAGCAGGAGCTGGCCGACCTGTGGCTGGGTTCCAAGGGGCTGTCGGTGCTCTTCGGTTTCACCATCGTGCTGGCCCTGCTGGCCTATCTGGCATCGGCCGATGCCGGCATCAACCTGCTCGACGCCCGCGAATCGGTGGGGGTCGTCCTTCAGACCGCCATTGCCCTCGGGACCCTGGCCGCCCTGGTGGTCAGTGCCGACGCGATCTCCGGAGAACGTGAGCGGGGCACCCTCGAAGCGCTGCTGGTCACCCCGGTGGGCCGACGCCAGATCGTCGGAGGCAAGCTCCTGGCGGCGACCAGCATGTGGATTGCGGCCCTGGTGGTGGCCCTGCCGTTCGTGGCGGTGCTGGCCGACGGGCCGGGCGTGGCCTTCGATGCGGTGTCGGTGCTGATCCTGGCCGGTACCACCGTTGCGGCGGCGTTGACCGCCCTCGGCTTGGCCGTGAGCTCGATGGCCATGTCGAATCGGGTCAGCCTGGCCACGTCGGTCGCCATACTCCTCCTCCTCGCCGCCCCCAGCCAACTCCCCGCCGTCAAGGCCGACTCCACGCTTGGTTCGGTGCTCATCACCGCCAACCCGGTGAGCGCCGGCTTGCAGCTGGCCAACAACGTGGTCGTCAAACAGCAGCCGATGAGCGACCAGTGGGTCTACCTCATCTCCCCCATCGTCGCCGCCGTCGTGGCAACCGGCGTGGCCATCGCCATGGCCGGCCGCCTCGAGTTGGGAGGCTCCCGATGAGGTGGCGCTCCTCCGTCACCGCCGCAGCCCGGCTCGTTTTCACGGCGGCACTGGTCATCGTGGCGTTGAGCGGGCCGGCCACGTCGCCGGCCGGCGCAAACCCCTTGGCCGAAACGGTGACCGTGATCGTCGACCCGCCGAGCAGTTCGGTCGTACTCGGTGAGGCCATCGACCTCTCGGTGGCGGTCACCAACGGCGGGCCCGCCGCCTCTCCTCCATTGGTCGTCCATATCGACATCACCAAGCCGGACCAGGCGACCTCGGTGGACCCCGAGGACTGGACCTCGACCCTGAGCAAGCCGATCGGGGTCCTGGAGCCAGGCCAAACGGTGGTTGTCGACTGGAACATCCAACCGATCTCGGCCGGCACCTTCGCCACCTACGCCGTGGCGTTGGCGCCGGGGGTCGACAACATCGCGGCGTCGAACGTGGCTGAGGTTCGGGTGGCCGACCAGCGCAGCCTGAACCCCGGCGGCATCCTCCCGGTTGCCATCGGCGCTCCCGCCCTCGTCGGTGGGCTGCTCCTGGCCCAGATGTACTTCGCCAGACGAGGCCGTCGACGAACGAGCCCGGCCCCGTCGTGAATCCACGCCCCGGCCCCGTGGTGAAGGTCGGTGGGCGGGCGACGCCGAGGCTGTCGCCGCCCATGCAAGTGGGCGAGTACGGTTCTGGGATCACCACCGGCCTCGACGACCCGATCGGCTGCACCGTCGAGCAACCCGGCGCAAGGTACGACAGATGAAACTCCTGCTGATCGAAGACGACAAGAAGATCGCCACCGCGATCAAGCGCGGTCTCGAGGGCGACGGATTCACCGTCGAGGTGGCGTTCGACGGAACCGACGGCCTGTGGATGGCGACCGAGGGCGGCTTCGACGCCCTCATCGTGGATCTCATGTTGCCAGGAAAGAACGGCTTCGTGATCTGCCGGGAGCTGCGGGAGCGCCAGATCTGGACCCCGATTCTGGTGCTGACCGCAAAGGACGGCGAACTCGACGAGGCCGAGGCGCTCGACACCGGCGCCGACGACTACCTCACCAAGCCGTTCTCCTATCCGGTGCTGGTGGCCCGTCTGCGGGCCCTGCTGCGTCGTACGACGGGTCGCAAACCGGTCCCGGTTGCCGTCGGCGACCTTCGCATCGACCCCGGCGAGCGTCGAACCTGGCGAGGCGAAACCGAGGTCGACCTCACCGCCCGGCAGTTCGAGGTGCTGGAGTTCCTGATGCGGCGGGCCGGCCAGGTCATGTCGAAGGCAGAGATCCTGGCCGGGGTCTGGGAGAGCGACTTCGACGGTGACCCCAATATCGTCGAGGTCTACATCGGCAGGCTCCGCTCCCGCATCGACCATCCCTTCGGCCGCAACAGCATCCAGACCATCCGAGGAGCCGGGTACCGCCTCACCGACAACGGCGGGTAGACAGAGCCCATGCCTGCGCCGGCCCTTCGATTCGGCACCATCCGGTTCCGGATCACCGCCATCGCCGCCATTGCGGTGGCCGCGGTCCTGACGATCGTGGCCGTGGCACTGATCACCCTGCTACGTCGGGAGCTTTTCACCAACCTCGACAACTCGCTGGAACAGCGGGCCGACACCTACCAGACCTCCTTCTTCGAAGAGGACGACGAAGACATGTCGGTCCTGCTGAACACCAACGACGAGGATCGGGCGGCCCAACTGGTGGGAGCCGACGGTGAGGTCATCGGCTCGACGCCGAACCTGGCCGGAGCCCCACCCCTCGGCCGGCCGGACACGGCCGAAGCCGAAACGACCCGGAGCACCACCATTGCCGAGCTCGAGGACGACGCCTACCGGGTGCTGTCGCGACCGATCGAGACGGCGTCCGGACCGGCGGTGCTCCACGTCGCTCAGAACATCGACGATCTGAACGACACCGTCTTCAACCTGACCGTTGCCCTGACCATCGCCGTGCCGACCGTCGTCGCCATCCTCGCCGCCCTGGTGTGGTGGTTGGTCGGTCGCACGCTGCTGCCGGTCGAGCTCATCAGGGCCGAGGTCGCCGACATCAGCGGCACCGATCTCCGGCGCCGACTTCAAGTACCGGACCACGCCGATGAGATCGCAAGACTGGCATCGACCATGAACGGGATGCTCGACCGCATCGACGGTGCCGGCCGTCGTCAGCGGCAGTTCGTGGCCGACGCCTCCCATGAGTTGCGGACCCCGCTGACCCGCATCAGGACCGAACTGGAGGTCGATCAAAATCGACCGGAGTTGGCCGATCCGGCCAAGACCAACGCCGCGCTGCTGGAAGAAGCCATTGACATGCAGCAGTTGCTCGACGATCTGCTGTTCCTGGCCAGATCGGACGAACACCAACACCTCCAGCACCGGGTGCCGACCGACCTCGACGACATCGTGCTGCAGGAGGTGCAGCGCCAACGGCTCGGCACCGGGATTCGGATCGACACATCGGCGGTGTCGGCGGCCCATCTCGCCGCCGATCCGGGCCAACTGACCCGCGTGGTCCGCAACCTGCTCGGCAATGCGGTGCGCCACGCCGCCGAAACGGTCACCGTCAGCCTCGGCGAAAGCGACGCTGCGGTTCGCCTGGCCATCGCCGACGACGGCCCCGGCGTACCGCGGGAGGCCCGACGGAGGATCTTCGAACGGTTCGGCCGGGCCGACGACGCCCGGACACGGGCCGAGGGCGGCACCGGGCTCGGTCTGGCCATTGTGCGAGACATCGTGCACCGCCATCGGGGAACGGTTCGCTACGACGACCAATGGCAGGGCGGGGCGCGGTTCGTGGTCGAGCTCCCATCGGGCAGATCACCGCAGACACCACCGAGCGAGGCCTGACCGGGGGTGGTGCGGCCGGAACCGGGCCGCAACCGGGACCTTGGGCCCTGGCAGGGCCGGGCTCGGGCGCCGATACTGCGGCCTGTGTACCTCCTCTCGGTGGACCATCTCGACGAGATCGGTCGTCGCCTGCGCGGACAGGGGGTCAGGACCATCGGTCCCGTCGTTCGAGATGGCGTCATCACCCACGACGACTTCGACTCGGTTCGGGAGTTCCCCGTCGGCTGGACCGAGGACCAGGACGGTGGCCGGTATCGGCTCCAGCCAACCGGAACCGGTGAGGTTTTCGCCTTTTCCAGCCCGTCCACGTCGTGGAAGCGCTACCTCTACCCGGAGCGGACGCTGCTGATCACCGCCCGCCGCCGCGACGGGGAGACCGAAGTGGTGCTCCCGGCGACCGACACACCGCCGATGGCGTTCTTCGGTGTCAGGTCCTGTGACCTGGCGGCGCTGGCCATCCTCGACCGGGTCTTCCTCGATCCGGAGGCCACCGATCCCACCTACGCGGCCCGCCGACCGGCAACATTCGTCGTCGCCGCGGCCTGCAACCATCCGGGCGGCACCTGCTTCTGCGTTTCGATGGACACCGGGCCGACGCCGACCGCCGGGTTCGATCTGTCGATCCGGGAGGTCTGGACCGAGGACCGGCACCACTTCCTGGCCGAATCCGGCAGCGGTGCCGGGGCGGCGATGCTGGCCGAGGTCGGCGCCCGTGAGGCGACCGAGGAAGATGTCCTGCTCGGTCGCCTGGCCCACCAGCGTGCCGCCGAGGCCATGGGCCGCCGGCTCGACGCCGACGATCCGCCTCGGGCCGCCACCGACCCGGACCATGCACAGTGGGACGACATCGCAGCCCGATGTCTGGCCTGCGGCAACTGCACCATGGCCTGCCCCACCTGCTTCTGCAGCACCACCGAGGACAGCACCGATCTCAGCGGAACCAACGCCGAGCGCTGGCGGGTGTGGGACTCGTGCTTCACCGTCGACTTCAGCCATCTCCACGGTGGTGCGGCCCGCTCGGGCATCAAGGCCCGCTATAGGCAGTGGCTGCTGCACAAACTGGTCACCTGGCACGACCAGTTCGGCTCATCGGGGTGCGTCGGCTGTGGCCGCTGCATCACCTGGTGCCCGGTCGGCATCGATCTCACCGCTGAGATCGCCATCCTGGCCGAACCTCGACCGACGAGCCGAGCGACACCGGCCTCAATCGACGGTGGGGCGTCGTGAAGTCGATCGCCGACCTGCTGGCCGAGCACCCGTTCTTCGAAGGTCTGCCGGAACCTGCACTCGAACTGATCTCGGGATGTGGCCACAATGTGCGTTTCGAGGCCGACGACAGGATCATCACCGAGAACGAACCGGCAGACGAGTTCTTTGTGCTGCGAAGTGGTCTGGCCGCGGTGGAGGTCGACTCACCCCGGAAGGGGCCGGTGGTCATCGAGACGCTGGGGCCGGGTGAGATCCTCGGGGTTTCCTGGCTGCTCCCGCCGTACCGCTGGACCTTCGATGTCCGGGCCGTCGAACGGTGCGGGGCCGTCTCCATCGACGCCGCCTGCCTTCGAGGCAAGTGCGACGACGATCACGATCTCGGCTACGAGTTGTACAGACGGTTCGCCGGCCTGATCCGCAGCCGCCTGCTGGCCACCCGGCTGCAACTGATCGACGTCTACAGCGTCGGCGCATCGTGACCGAGGCGTCCGGACCGGCCGTGGCCAACGGCGGGTCGACGGCGCAGGCGCCCATGGCCCCGGTGATGCACCGGGTGGTACGGCGGCACCAGGATCTCGAAGACACCGTCTCGCTGTGGCTGGAACCGGTCGACCAACCGCTCCCCCGGCCGATGGCAGGCCAGTTCATGATGTTGTGGGCGTTCGGCATCGGCGAGGCACCGATCTCGCTGGCCGGCAACGAGGACGGTCTGCTGGTTCACACCATCCGGTCCGTCGGCGCGGTCACCGAGGCCCTGTGCTCGGCGGCCGAGGGCTCCGAGATCGGTGTTCGGGGGCCGTTCGGAACCGGCTGGGGGCTGGCGGAGGCCGAGGGGCAACCCGTCGTGATCGTTGCCGGCGGTCTCGGGCTGGCGCCGGTCCGCCCCATCGTGACCGAGATCCTCTCCAGCCGGGGCCGGTTCGAGGAGGTGACGTTGCTGGTCGGCGCTCGCTCGCCGGAGACGCTGCTCTACGAGGACGAGCTGGCGCAGTGGCGCCGCCAGGGTTCGATCGATGTCGGCGTCACCGTCGACAGTGCGACGCCGTCGTGGCGAGGACATGTCGGGGTGGTGACCAGCCTCATCGAACACACCCCGGCCGCGACCGGCACACGGGCCTTCGTCTGCGGTCCCGAGGTGATGATGCGGTTCACGGCCCGGGCCCTGATCGATCGGGGCCTGGACCCCGACGCCATCGCGGTATCGTTGGAGCGGAATATGCACTGCGCCATCGGCCACTGCGGGCACTGCCAGCTCGGTCCTGCCTTCGTCTGCAAGGACGGGCCGGTGCTGGCCTGGTCGCGGGTGGAACCGCTGCTCAAGGTCCGGGAACGATGACCGAGAGGCCGAAACCGAAGCTGGCGGTGTGGAAGTTCGCCAGCTGCGACGGCTGTCAGCTGACCCTGCTCGACTGTGAGGACGAGCTGCTGGCGGTGGCCGACCAGCTCGACATCGCCTACTTCCTCGAAGCGTCCAGTGCCACCGTGGCCGGACCGTACGACCTCTCGCTGGTCGAAGGGTCCATCACCACCGAGGAGGACGTGGCGCGTATCCAGGAGGTTCGCCGCCAGTCGAAGGCGCTGGTGACGATCGGGGCCTGCGCCACCGCCGGTGGCATCCAGGCGCTGCGGAACTTCGGCGACGTCGAGGAGCTGCTGCGCATCGTCTACGCCACGCCGGCATTCCTGTCGACCCTGGCCACCTCGACCGCCATTGCCGACCATGTGCCGGTCGACTTCGAGCTCCGAGGCTGCCCGATCGATCGACGCCAGCTGCTGGAGGTGATCGGCGCCCACCTGGCCGGACGGTCACCGGTCATCGGTTCCCACAGCGTGTGCATCGAATGCAAGCAGAAGGGCAATCCCTGTGTGATGGTGGCCGACGGTACCCCGTGCCTCGGCCCGGTGACCCACGCCGGCTGCGGTGCGCTGTGCCCCACCTTCAGCCGTGGCTGCTACGGCTGCTTCGGACCCGCCGAAACGGCCAACACCCCGTCGATGATCGCCGCCCTCGAGGCCACGGGCATGTCGGCGGCCGAGATCGAGCGGGTCTTCCACACCTTCAACGCCTGGTCGGAACCGTTCCGGTCGGGGCCGGTGCCGGTGGCCCCGCCCGCTCGGAGGACCGGCCGACCGGCAACGGTGACCCAGCCGGCCGACGCCGGAAAGGGGCCGAACCGATGACCCACCGGGCCGGGGCCGGACGGGCGCTGAGTACCGGGGCGCTGACCCGGGTCGAGGGCGAAGGGGCGATGCGGGTGGAGGTCCGCGACGGTCGCCTCGTCGACGTGCAGCTCAACATCTACGAGCCGCCGCGGTTCTTCGAGGGTTTCCTCCGGGGCCGGGGCTACGGCGAACCGGTCGACATCACCGCCCGTATCTGCGGGATCTGCCCCGTCGCCTACCAGATGAGTGCCTGCGCCGCGCTGGAGGACGCGGTCGGCGTGACCGTCGACGGCGCCCTGCGTGACCTGCGAACCCTGCTGTACTGCGGCGAGTGGATCGAGAGCCACACCCTCCACATCCACCTCCTGCACGCCCCGGACTTTCTCGGCTTCGACAACGCCATCGAGCTGGCAACGGCCGATCGGGCGGCGGTCGAGCGGGGGCTGGAGGTGAAGAAGATCGGCAACGAGATCCTGGAGGTCCTCGGCGGCCGGGCCATCCATCCGATCAACGTCCGGCTCGGCGGCTTCTACCGGGTGCCGGACCAGCGGGAACTGGCGCCGCTGCGGCAACGGCTGGAACGAGGTCTCGAACTGGCCGTGGAGGTGGTGGAGCTGGTGGCCGGCTTCGACTTCCCCGATCAGGAGATGCCGTACGAATTCGTGGCCGTTGACCATCCGGACGACTACCCGATGATGGGCACCCGGATCATCTCCGACCACGGTCTCGACATCGACGTCGGCGAGTTCAACGACCACATCCAGGAGCACCAGGTCGAGCACTCCACCGCCCTCCACGCTCGGCTGCTGGAACGAGGTGACTATCTGGTCGGGCCGTTGGCCCGGTTCTCCCTCCACCGGGCGAAACTCTCCCCGGCGGCAGCGGCCGCCGCGGACCGGGCCGGGCTGGGGGCGAGCTGCCGAAACCCGTTCCGTAGCATCATCGTGCGAGCGGTGGAGGTGGTCCACGCCTTCGAGACCGGATTGGCCGTCATCGATCGCTACCGGCGCCCGGAGAACCCCCACGTCGAGGTACGGCCCCGGGCCGGCGTCGGCCACGGCGTCACCGAGGCTCCTCGAGGACTGCTCTACCATCGGTACGCCATCGATGACGACGGCCTCATCGCCGACGCACTCATCGTTCCCCCGACCTCCCAGAACCAGGCCACCATCGAACACGACCTGTGGCACTTCGTCGAGAACAACCTCGACCTGGAGGACGACGAGCTGCGGCGACAGGCCGAGGTCACCATCCGCAACCACGATCCCTGCATCAGCTGCGCCACCCACTTCCTCGACCTGACGGTTGACCGGCGATGACCACCGGGTCATCGGTGCTGATCGTCGGCATCGGCAACCCGATGCGCCGCGACGACGGTGTCGGACCGGCGGCCATCGAAGAGCTGCGGGCCCGGCCCCATCTGGCGGCCACGATCGACCTGCTCGTCCTCGACGGTGAGCCGACCCGGCTGATCGAGGCCTGGGCCGGACGGGACCTGGTGGTGGTGATCGATGCCACCTGCACCGGCGACGAGCCGGGCACGATACATCGCATCGATCCGGCCCAGGTCGGGATGCCGCAGGGCGGGCGGGATCACAGCTCCCATCGGGCCGGACTCGACGTGGCCATCGAGCTTGGCTCGACCCTGGATCGGTTACCGGAGGAGCTGGTGGTGTTCGGTGTCGAACCGTCCGAGCTGTGCCTTGGGCCAGGCCTGTCCGATGCGGTGCGGCGGGCCCTGCCGGACCTGGTGGCCCGGATCATGGACGACGTTGGCCGCTGACCGCGACCAAAAAGAATCGGCACGCCGATCGGTACATCAACGGACCGATCGGCCGATGGGACGGTGTGCTGTTACAACCATCGAACAAGCTCCTGTTGGCCCACCGACGTCTGTTCGACG
Organism: uncultured Acidimicrobiaceae bacterium; assembly: GCA_947259095.1. GTDB lineage: Bacteria > Actinomycetota > Acidimicrobiia > Acidimicrobiales > SZUA-35 > JAHELU01. The sequence continues at coordinate 84,198 of CAMYLA010000015.1, forward strand.
GTGACGTCCCCCGCTACTTTGCCGGCGATGTCACCGCCTACGAGGACGGGATCGTGAAGGTCCGCGGCTTCACCTTCGTTCGGGACCCGTCGAGCGGCGACTACATCCGCAAGGAAGATCTGAGGACCAAGATCGTCTCGCTGACCTCGTCGGCCTTCCTGGTCTACGAGCTCCCGCCGACGACCAGCATTGCCTCGCTCCGTTTCGCGACCTTCGACCAGCACGTCGTGCTGACCGACGGCCACGAGCTGGAGATGAACATGGCCGAAGCGGCATCGATGGGCGTCATCTGATCGGCGGCGTCGATCAGCGCTCCGTAAGCGCCACGTCGGCTCCGGCATCGGCGCAGACGGTGGAGCTCTCGCCATCGGCGGTCAGCGTTCGAAGTGCTGGTGGTCGTGCAGCCGGAAGAAGGCCCCACCCCACCGCCAGCCGACGTCGGCAAACGCCGTGGTGACCACGTCCCCCGGCCGGATCATCGCCGGGTGGTAGGCGGTTCGGTCGAGGTGGGCTCGACCGGCAGGGGGCAGCACCAGCTGCCCGCCCACATACGGGTTCTGCACCGGATTGATGTCGATCGCCCGCCCGTAGGCGTGGGCCGACCAGGTCCCCGCCACCACATCGTCGACGACATCGGCGTTGACCACCACGGTTCCCCGTGTGTGGTTGCCGTCGAAGTCGACGTGGTCGAGCTCGACGGCCCGAAGTCGATCGGGATCGACCGGGCAACCGGGCCGCCACGACGATCCAAGTTCGGCCACGGTGACTCCGCTCACCACCGGCCGGTAGTCGGGAAGGACGGCCAGGGTGGTGCCGGTCCGAGCCCGATGCTCCGGTGACTCGGAGAACAGCAGCACCAGCTCGGTCCGCGCCAGGCCGTCGGCCAACTGAGCGAGCCAGTAGTCGACGCCGGGCCGGTCTCCCGCCCGATCGAGCACGTTGCGGTAGACTCGATCGACAAAATCGGGGTCGGAGCCGGCACCGAACCGCCGGGCATACTCCCGACCGTTGAGAAAACCGTCGGCCACCGCCCGCAGCGGCACACCCTCCACCCGGCCAGCCGCCCAGTAGTCGAAGCCGGCGTCGTCGGGCGGCCGGTCGAGAATCGAGTGGTAGAGCCGGTGGATCTCGCCCTCCTCGGGGCGGCCGCCGGCGGCAGACACACCATCGGCCGCCGAGAGGATCAGCGTCATGGCAACGACGAGTGTGCGTGCGGCCCGAGCCACCGGGCGCAGGGACGCCGGTCGGTCGGGCTCGGTCACCTCCCGAGCGTAGTTTCGCCAACCGACCTCGTGGGGTGTTTCCGCAACCGCAACGAAACGCCGGGTCGATGGTGGGCTCGACGGGCGCCGGTCGTCGCCGGGGAGCAGAATGGCCAGGTGAACTCCCGTGTGATCCTCGACCGCCGGCCCGACGGGCCCATCACCACCGACCTGTTCCGTTTCGACGAGACGACGATCCCGGAGCCGGGGCCGGGCGACGTGGTGGTCCGCAACATCTACCTCTCCTGCGACCCCTACCTCGTTGGTCGAATACAGACCGTGTTCCCCGTGGGCGAGCCGGTGGCGGTGCGGGTGGTCGGCGTCGTCGAGGCGTCGGCCAACCCGGACTTCGCCGCCGGCACGATCGTGTGGGGGTTCCTGGCCTGGGAGGAATACAGCCTGGTGCCGGGCGGGCGGGCTCTGACCGTGGTCGATCCGTCGCTCGGTCCCATCTCCCATGCCATCTCGGTGCTTGGCATGCCGGGCCTGACCGCGTATGTCGGTTCGATGGAACTGGGGCGACCGACCCCGGGCGAGACCTTCTACGTCTCGTCGGCGGCCGGGGCGGTCGGCTCGGTGGCCGGGCAACTGGCCCGCCTGGCCGGGGCCCGGGTGGTTGGCAGCGCCGGTTCGGCGGCCAAGTGCAGCCATGTCACCGACGTCCTGAACTTCGACGCCTGCTTCGATCGCACCGGCCCGGTCGGCGACGGCCTCGACCAACACTGCCCGGACGGCATCGACGTGTACTTCGACAACGTCGGCGGGTCGACCCTCGATGCGGTCCTGGCCCGCCTCAATCCGGGGGCCAGGATCGCAATCTGCGGCCAGATCTCGACCTATGTGGAACGGGGTGACGGGCTGCGTAACATCATGAACATGCTGCGGGCCAGGGCCACCATGACCGGCTTCTCCATTTACGACCACACCCACAAGTTGCCGACATTCCTGCCCAGGATGAGCAAGTGGCTGGCCGACGGCGACGTGGTCTATGTGGAGGACATCCGCCACGGCATCGAAGCCGTTCCCGATGCCTTCGTCGGCATGCTCGACGGCGACAACCTCGGCAAGCGTCTCGTCCAGGTGTCGCCCGATCCGACCTGACTTCGGTGAGTCCGAGGCCGGGCCGAGGGTGACCCCGGGCACCGGATCCAGCCAGTTCAGGCGGTTCAGCCGGTCCAGGCGTCTAGAGCGGGTTGCCGTCGGCGTCGAGGTAGCCGTCGGCCAGATGCCGTTCCGCTCGCAACGCCTCCATCTCCGCCGCGGATTTGCCGAGCAGGGTGCGGTACACGACGTCGTTGTCGCGACCCATCATGTTGAGCTGATCCCAGCGCATCTCCGGCCCGTCCCACCGCCACTGGTGGCCGGGGAACAGGATGGTGGGCACGTCGTCGCATCGGTTGGGCCGGAACCACCGGCGAGCGGCCAGGTGAGGGTCGCCGAACAGGGCCTGCTCGTCGAGCACGGCGGCGGCCGACACCCCGACCGACTGGCACATGGCGACCGCCTCGGCCGCCGACCGCCCGGCCGTCCACGCCGCCAGCCGCTCGTCGATCTGGTCGTGATGAGCCCGGCGACCGGCTTCGGTCGCCAGCTCCGGATCGCAGGCCCACGACGGCGAACCCATGGCCGCCACCAGCGCCTGCCACTGGGCGTCGTCGGCCACCGAAAGCACCATCCACTGGTCGGTCGAGCGGTCGTTTTCGGCGCAGGGGTAGGCCCCCTGGGGTGCCCGGTGAGGGTGGCGATTGCCGTGGCACTCATGGGGCTCACCGGTGATCGAGGCGTCGACCAGGTACTCGCCGATGTAGTTCATCAGGTTCTCGGCCTGGGCGAACTCGATCAACTCACCCCGACCGGTCACCTCCCGGCGACGCAGCGCACAGAGGGCGGCGAACGCGCCGGCGACACCGCTGGCCGGGTCCATGTAATAAGTAGTATCGAGTGAGGTGGGGTCGAGGTCTCGGTAGCCCCGCAGTGACGACAAGCCACAGAGGGCCTCCATGTGGGCACCGAAGCCTATGTACTCGGCGTAGGTACCGCTGAGTCCGAGCGACGGCATCCGCAGCGCAATCAGGCGCGGGTTTCGAGCGTGGAGCACGTCCCAATCGAGACCGAGGTTTGCCACCACCCGGACCGAGTTGTTCTCCACGATCACATCGGCGGTGTCGACCAGTTCGAGGAAGGTCTGAAGGCCGAGCTCGGTCCGAAGATCGAGCGTTGCGCCCAGCTTGTTGCGAGAATGGCTGACGAAGGCGGCCACCCGATTCCAAGGCCGCTCCCCGCCCTCGCCGCCGGGGAATCGACCCCAGAACTGGCCGAAGTCGGCCTCCTGCCCCGGTTTTGGTCGAAGCACCGCACCGCGGGTTGCGGTGGGGAACAGATTCGGATTGTCGAGCCGGATCACCTCGGCCCCGAGGTCGCCGAGCAGCATGGTGACCAGCGGGCCGGCCCACACCACCGTCAGGTCAAGCACCCGAACCCCGTCCAACGGCAACCTGGCCGGTCCGGTGGCGGCAGGCGGTGCGGTGGCGGCAGGCGGTGCGGTGGCGGCAGGCCGTGCGGTGGCCGACGCAGCACCCGGGGCCGAGGCCGCCAACTCGGCCAGGACCTCTTCGGTGTGCTGACCGAGGGTTGGCGGTGGCCGGCGGGCCTGCCACCCGTCGACCATCCGGAACGGGGCCCCCGGGGCCTCGAAGGCGCCGACCACCGGGTGGTCCCACGGCTGCCAGAAACCCCGTTCCCGGAAGTGCTTGTCGGCCAGGACGTCGGTGGTCGAGTTGACCGGTGTGATGGCCAGTTGGCGAGCCTGGGCGTCCTCCATCGTCTGCTGTTTTGTTCGTTGCAGGGTCCAACCGAAGATCGCCCCGTTCAACAGATCGGGCAGCTCCTCGTCGTCGTACCAGTCCGGATCGGCGATCCGGCGGCTCAGCTCCTCGTCACCGAGCATGTCGGCCACCCGAGGCATCCAGTTGGGGGCGAACACGATCTGGCAGTAGCCGTCGTCAGCCGGGTAGATCCCGGCCGGGATGGCACCGACCCGACCGCCGCCGACCCGGTGACCGTTGACGCCGTCGTACTGGTAGCCGACGGCGAGGGTGGCCCTGCGATCGATGGACGCGGCCTGGGTTTCGAAGTTCGACACGTCGACGTGGGCCCCCAGCCCGGAGGCCTCGGCCATCGTCACCGCGGCCAGGCTCGACAGCGCCGCCACCGAACCGCAGTGGTACTGCACGACGTTGCCGGCCATCTTGATCGGCTCCCTGTCGGGATCGCCGGTGGCCAGCATCGGGCCCCCGAGAGCGTAGGCCACGATCTCGGACCCCGGCAGGTTTGCGTATGGCCCGTCCTGGCCGAACGGCGTCACGCTGGTGACCACCAGCTGCGGCCGGTCCCGCCGCAGGGCCGGCAGGTCGAGTCCGAGCTCGGCCAGCCGGCCGGGGGTCGACGATTCGATGACCAGATCGGCCGAGCCGATCAGCTCGGTCGCAACCTCGACGCCCTCGGCGGTACCGAGATCGAGGACCATCGACCGTTTGTTGGTGTTCAGGTGGAGGAACAGTGGGCTGGACTCCGGCGCCGGTCGCGCCCCGATCCTCGCACCCTCGTTGCGAGTCCAGTCGCCCTCCGGCGGCTCGACCTTGATCACGTCGGCGCCGTAGTCGGCCATCAGCTTCCCGGCGTACGGCCCGGCGACGCCAACGGCAAGCTCGACAACGACGAGTCCGGCGAGGGGCTGGCTCAGCGATCCATCGGTCACGTCTTCTCACTCATGGTCAGTCGGGTCCCGGCCAGAGTCTCCAACGATGAGCGACCGCTGGCAAACCGACGGCGGCTACTGCCCCATGCTGGAGACGATGGGCGGGCCGAGCACCATGATGAACAAGGCCGGTAGGATACACAGGCCGAGGGGGAAGATCAGCAACGTCGGCAGCCGTTGGGCCCTGGCCTCGGCCCGGAATCGCCGCTTCTCCCGCATCTCGTTTGACAGGGTCCGCATCGTGCGAGCCAACGGGACACCGAGCGAGTCGGCCTGGCGCAACGTCAGGACCACCGACTTCAGGTCGTCGACCTGCGACCGTTGGGACATCGCCCCCAGCGCGTCGGTCCGGGTGGCCCCGAGGCGGACGTCCTGCAGCATTCGGAGGAACTCCTGAGCCAGCGGGGTGCTCTGGCCGCTGCTGGTCCTGGCCAATGCGGCCTCGAAGCCCAGCCCCGCCTCCACCGAGATGGTCACCTGATCGAGCATGTCGGGCAGGGCAATGGTGATGGCCTCGGCCCGTCGGTCGGCCTTGGCCCTGGTCAGGATGTCGGGGGCGAAGAAGCCGAGCACAATACAGGTCACCAGCAGCATCACCAGCCGCGGCTGCGCGTCGCCGATGAACCGGAGGCCGAGGGCGGCAACGAGTACAGGGAGCAGCAGCTTGGCTCCGAGGATCTGTTCGGCGGTCACCCGACCGGACAAGCCGGCCCTGGCCAGGGCCAGGTTGCGCCGTTCGACCCAGCCGATCGGCGTGAAGCGAACCAGCCGGGCCCCGACCTGACGGGTCAGCGGCAGGACCAGACGTTCGATGGGCGACCGCCGCAGCTCCGTCTGGCGCATCGTCGGGTTGTGATCGATCAGGTTCTGGCTGGCCCGCTGGCTTGGCCGATCGCTGAAGATGGCCCACCAGGCGATGGGGATCGAGGCCAACACCATGGCCGAGGCCAGCCACACCATGACCGACAGCAGCGGCCCCTGTCCGAGCAACATCAGTACTTGAGCCTGACGAGGTGCCGGATCCAAACGTGGCCGACCGCCATCCCGGCCACTGCGATGATCAGCAGGAGCCGGCCAAGCGGCTCGGTGAACAGCGTCCCGATGCTGTCCGGGGTCCGCCACCAGGAGAACAGGAACAACACGATCGGCATGACCAGGAGCACCCACCCGGTGGCCCGCCCTTCGGCCGACAAGGCGTCGATCTGGCGGGCGACGGTTCGCCGCTCCCGGATGGTGGCGGCAACGTTGTCGAGGATCTCGGTCAGGTCGCCGCCCAACTCCCGATTGATGTCGACGGCCTGGGCCAACCACTCCAGATCCGGGCTGTCCATTCGGTCGGCTGCATCCCGGATCGACTCGGTGAGGTCTCGCCCGACCCGGGTCTCGAACGAGATCCGGTGAAACTGCTCGGCGGTCGGCGAGGGGGCCTCCGACGCCACCAGCTCGATCGCCCGTGGCAGGCTCTGGCCCGCCCGCAGGCTGCTGGCCATGATCCCCAACGTCTCGGTCAGCTGGTCGGCGAACCGTCCTTGCCAGCGGCTGGCCCGAAAACCGAGGAATGCGAACGCCGCTGCGATCGAGAACGGGACCATCAGCAACCCTGGCGCGAGGCCGAACAGGGCCCACACGGCCACAGCGGCCCCGGCCGTTGCCAGCAGCCACGCCGAGACGAACTCTCCTGGCCGGAGGTTGATGTTCGCCGCCTCGAGCCGGCTGTCGATCCTGCTCCCCCGGTCGTGGCGGGAGATCAGCCGATCGGTGGCTTGGCTCATCCGGGCGTTGATCCCACCGAGGCGGTCGGCGCCGACCGCGGCGTCCAACCGGACCTGGGCCGCAGGGCGAGCGACGATGAGCCCGATGATGGCCAGGGCGGCGAACGTCGAACCAAGCCCGAGCCACAGCATGGTCGCTCCGGTCAGGGCGCCTGGCGACGGGGTCGTCACCGCGCCAAGCACCGGCCGATCGTCGATGTTGAGCACCGAGGACGGACCGGCCGGGGCCGGACCGGGGCCGCTACCGATGCTGGTACGAGCGGTTGCGACGCTGCCGTTGGCCACCACCGAGACCACGATGGTTCGTGCCCCCTGCTGGGCTGGTTGGAACCGCAGCAGGTAGCGGTTGGCCAACCGACCGGCGATGTCGGTGTAGAGCGAGTCGAGCAGACCGATGTCGGTCGTTGGCAGGAACTGCCCGCCAACCAGCTCGACGGTCTCCTCCAGGGCAACCAGATCGGTGTCGGAGCTCTCGATGGCCACCGCATAGAGCCGGGTCGATCCGGCCCCGAATTGATCGACCACATCGGACGGGGTCGACGAGCTGGCGGTGTCATCACCGTCGGAGAGGACAACGACCGAGGATTGGCCGGCCGGCGACCCACCGGCCATGTCGGCTGCGTCCCGGAGGGCATCCCACAGCACGGTCTCGTCGCCGGTCGCAACCAGCCCGTCCAGATCGGCCAGGATGGCGGCCCGATCCAGGGTGGGCGTCCGGTAGGTATCCACCTTCTCACCGAAACCGATCAAGCCGACCCTGGCATCGTCTGGCAGGGCCTCGACAAAGCTCCCGGCCGCCGCTTTTGCCGCGGTCAGCGCCGATCCCCGCATACTGCCGGATGTGTCGAGCACCAGCACGGTGTCGGTGGTGTTTTCGACCGGGGTGACGACGAGGTCGACCAGCCCACCTCCGTCGAGCACGGAGAAGCTGCTGTCCAGCGGGAAGAGCGGACCGATGGCCGGCGACACCGCAACCTCCAGGATCACCTCGTCCTCGGTCTCCTCGACGGCCAGGATCTGGATCTGATCATCGAGCTCGGCAACGCCCTCGGTTGCTGTGGCCGGCTCCTCGGTGGTGGCCGGCTGGGCTGCGGCGGTGGTCCCGACGGCCAGTAACCCGGTCAGGGCGACAAGCAGGGCCGCAATGACCAACAGGCGACGCGTCACCTTCACCGGTCCTGCGAATCGGCCAGTGCGGCCGTCGCCTCCGGGCCGGGAAAAGCCCGACCGAGCTGGTCGGGACGACCGGCGCTGCGGCGGTGCAGGTCGTCGATGAAGCGGGCCCCGTCGGCGGTTCTGCGAAGCACGCCGATCGACGTGGCGCTCTTCCCGGAGCCGTCGCCATGCGGCGGTGGTCGATGGTCGAAACCGAACAGGGTCGAGAGGCCGATGGCCTCGCCCTCCATGCCCTTGACCTCGGTGATCTCGGTGACCCGGCGGCTGCCGTCGCTCATCCGGCTGAGGTGCACCACCAGGGATATCGCCGACACGATCTGCTCCCTGATCGAGCGGGCGGGCAGGTCCAGCCCGGCCATGAGCACCATCGTCTCCAGCCGGGACAGAGCGTCCCGTGGGTTGTTGGCATGGAGGGTGGAGAGCGAGCCTTCGTGGCCGGTGTTCATGGCCTGCAACATGTCCAGGGCCTCGCCGCCCCGAACCTCACCGACCACGATCCGGTCCGGCCTCATCCGCAGCGAGTTCCGCACCAGATCCCGAATCGAGATCTGACCCTTGCCCTCCAGGTTTGGCGGTCGGGCCTCGAGCCGGATCACGTGACGCTGATCGAGGCGGAGCTCCACCGCATCCTCGATGGTCACGATCCGCTCCTGTTCCGGGATGAACGACGACACCACGTTCAGCAGCGTCGTCTTGCCGGAGCCGGTACCGCCGCTGATCAGGATGTTCCGGCAACCCCGCACCGAGCCCTCGAGGAAGTCGACCGCCTCGTCGGTCAGCGATCCGGTCCGGACGAGGTCATCGGCGGTCAGCGCGGTCTTTGCGAACTTCCGGATCGTCAGCATCGGCCCGTCGACCGACAGCGGCGGGATGACCGCATTGACCCGGCTGCCGTCGGGCAGGCGGGCATCGACCACCGGCGACGACTCGTCGATCCGGCGGCCGACCGCGGCCACGATCTTCTCGATGACCTGGCGGACGTGCTGGGGGGTCATGAACCGGGCGTCGGTCAGCTGGAGCCGTCCGGCACGCTCGATGAAGATGGCGTCGGCGCCGTTGACCATCACCTCGGTGACCGTTGGATCGGCGAGAAAGGGCTCGATGGGCCCGAGCCCCAGGACGTCGGCGCCGATCGAGCGGACCATGGTCCGCCGCTCCTCGACGGTGAGCTGGGTTGCCTCGGCCGACAGGATCTCGTCGAGCTCCCGAACCACATGGGCGTGGAGCTGCTCCTCGCTCATATCGGGATCGAACAGTCGGTTGCCGAGGCGATCGAAGAGAGCCTTCTGGGCCCGGGACCGAAGCCGGTGCAGGGGGTCTGGGATGTGGGTCCTGCCGTTGGTCGCCGACTCCCCGGCGTCGGCCACCATGCCGTGACCGGCCGGCTGGCGGGACTCCGACTGGCGGAGCAACTCGGCGATGTTCATCGGTTGCCTTTCCGCAGGGACCATCGCGACGGCCGCCCGCCATCGTCCGGGGTCGGGGCGAAGAACTCGGCGATCTGGTCGAACCGATTGGCCACATTGCCGCCGCCGCTGCGCTCGATGACCGGGGTGCTCTCGTTGGTCGAGACCGGGATCAGCCGGGTGCTCGGTATCTGGAAGGTGGCCTCGAGGCCGACCGCGGCCTCGATCTCGGCCACCGACAGGCCGACCCTGGCATTTGCCCGGTTGAGGACGAAGGTCCGGCGCTGCGAGACGTACCCCACCTCGTCGAGCACGTCAAGCTGTCGACGAACCGCTCGTATCGACGGCACGTCGGTTGTCGAAATGACCAGCAGATCGGTCGATTGCTCCATGGCCGCCAGGGCGAACCGGTCGACCCCGCTGGCCGTGTCGACGATCACGAACGGGAACTCCTCGGCGAAGGCGGCGAAGGTTCGCTTCACCCCATCCTGCTCGATGTCGTCGACCGCAACCAGATCATCGGGCGGGGCCAAGACCGCCAACCCCGACGGATGGCCGGCCAGGAACACCTTGAGTGCGCTCCGCTCGTGACCGGCGGCGTTGACCGCCTCGACCAGGGAATACTCGGGCCGGAGGCCGAGCGCTGCGGCGCAGTCACCGAACTGGACGTCGAAGTCCAGCAGGACGACCTGCTTCGGGGCGCGGCGGGCCAGTCCGATGGCCAGGTTGACCGCCACGGTGGTCTTGCCGCTGCCGCCCTTGGGACTGACGATGGTGATGATCCGTCGCCGAACCTGGCCCGCCGCCTCCCGGCGCTGCCGATGGCGGGACTGGGCCACGTGCAGGATCGGTTCGATGGCGGCCTGGAACTCCCGCCGGGTCCCGGCCTCGAGCAGCACGTCGCGGGCCCCCAGCCGGAGCAGGGCCAACGAGGTGGCGACATCGAGCCGAGCGACGAGGCAGAGGATGGTGGCCGAGGGGAACAGCCGGTCGATTTCGGGAACGACGACACGGGTCATGTCGGCCGGGGCGTCGGCCCCCAGCACCACCAGCTCGGGATCGGCGGCGCAGGCGTCCATCGCCACCTCGACCGGATCACGCCACTGGTCGGACCAGATCCGGCGCACCGGTATCGCCCGGCCGTACAAGCTGACGAAGACGTCCTCCAGGCCCGGGTTCCCGGACAAGATCGTGATGCCACTCATATTGCTGCCCCCGTCGTTTCGGCCCCCATCAACCGGCCCCGACTCGGTCGAGGAGCACGCTGCCCCTGGTCTGCCCCGGCTCGTCCGATTCGGGCACGGTCTCACGATCGAGGGCCAGCCAGAGGTCGCCGAACCTGGCGGAGAACACCAGCCGTTCGGCATCGAAGGGGGTGGCGGCCAGGGTCACGAACACCGTGCCTTCGGGGGCGGTGGTGAGCCGTTGATCGTCGTCTGCTTCTGGCGCCCGCCCCGCGGTCACCTGGACCGCGGTGACCAGCACCTTGCGCAGCAGCAGATCGGTGCTGCCTGGAAAGGTGCCCTCGACGCCGTCGGCCACCGCCGACGGGACCGGCACCAGCTCGCCGTCGATCGAGACCAACGTCTGGCTCAGCTCGGCGGGGTCGAACGAGGCGAGGATGGCAACGGTCTGGCCCGCCTCCAGCAGTCCGCCGACCGCCCGCTGGGGGTCGAGCTCGACGGTGATCTCCATCATGTCGCCCGGCACGTCGATCCCGATCTCCCGATCGGCGAACTCCGAGCGCCGAACGAAGCGGTCGGTCACCAGCTGCTCCCCCGGCACCAGGTCGACCGCCGCCACATAGCCGGACAGCGCCGGCAGGCTGTCCACCGCCCCCTGGGCCCGGATCTTCACCGGGACCTGCTCGACGGTCACCAACGCCTCGACCTGCTCCGCCGGTGTTCCCCCGGCGATCGGGGTACTGACGACATAAACCTCGACCAGCTCCTCACCGGCCAGGGCCCGCTGCTCGGCGCTGCTGACGTAGGCCACCAGCGCCACCGTTCCGACCAGGGCGAAAAGCACGGCCACGAGCACCCCGACGATTCGCCTGGTCATCGGGTCTCCTCTCTGCTCATCGAACCGCGACGGCTCATGATCCCCCGCTCGGTTCGCAGGCCAGGTAGGCGGCTGGGTCGACCCCACAGATGGCGATGACCTTGTTGCCGGCCAGGATTCCGGGCTGGCCGCAGCAGGTTCCCGTGATCAGCCCGGGGTCCACCTTCAGCTCCAGCCGCCAGGTGTCCGACGAGCCGCCGAACTCGAAGTCGTAGAGGCGGGCCCGGACCATGCCGACGAGGTGGATCTGGGTTGCGTCGGCGTAGTCGAACACCGGGAAGGCCACGTAGCTTCCGCTGTTCCGCAGCGAGTAGAACTCCCCGATGATGGCGTTGCTGGCGTATGGCCGCTCGTAACAGGTCACACCGCCATCGCAATTCGATTCGGTTGGCGGTTCGAAGCCGATGGACCCCGGGTAGCCGTTCAGCATCCAGTCCCCGATCTCATAGAATCCGGTCCCGCTCTCGAAGTCCACCGTTGCAAAGTTCCCGGCGTTCGGCGACCCACCACAGTCGGCCGGATCGTCCTTGGTGAATTCCACCTCGACCCAGGTCGGTGCGGCCGGTGGGTTGTCGATCAGCTGGCGGAGCTCGGCCGATCCGTCGTAGCACAGCGCCAGCGGGCGGAGCTCGGAAACGGTCGAGGGCGGCCCCCAGGTGGCGGTCGAGACCGACTGGATCGAGATCTCGTCGTCGGCGACATCGGTGAAGTTGGCTTGAAAGTCTTCGGTGGCGGCCACCGTGACCCGGCCGCCGTGAGGACCGAGGTCGGCCACGGTGCACTCGCTCATCACCGCGTCGGCCGCATTGTCGGACACGTAGCTCGCGGCGGTGGTGCAGGCCCCCTCCTCGTCCAGCGGCAGGTTCACCAGATCCTGCGCTGCGGCCAGCGCCGCGGCGTCGGTGGCCGGGATCAGCGTCTGGCGGCTGAGCCAGCCGCCGCCGATATCGACGACCAGGGAGACCAGGCCCACCATCCACACCAGGGACAGCGCCACCAGGGCCATCGAAGCGCCGTGCTCGTCGGCGAGCAGCGTCCGCAGCGGCCGTCGGCGGCTCGGGGTCGACGGACTCGGGGTCAGGGAACTCGGGGGCAAGGAACTCACGCCTCGCACCTGAACACCGATCGGCCGGTCAGGGTGGTCTGGCGATCGAACACGAAGGGGATGGCGATCCGGTGCGGTGCGTCGACCGTGACCGTGACCGACTCACCTTCACGACCGGCGCAGCCCCCGGTCGGAACCAGCGACACAACGGGTGGCCCGTCGAACACCGTGTCGCCCAGGGTGTCTTCGACCCGGGCGGTGACGTCGGCGGCGGTGGTTGACGACAGTGAGGCCAAACGACCGGCCTCCCGGGCTGCGGCCTCGACGGCTTGCCCTCGGCTGAAGGCCAGGCCGAACTCGATGATCCCGAACAGGATCATCATCAGCAAGGGCAGCACCAGGGCGAATTCCGCCAAGCCTGCTCCTCGTTCGTTTGGCGCCGAGCACCGGACACCCGGTGCCGTCTTCCGCTGTCGCCTCATCGCATCCTGTCCCGCCGAGCATGGCGCCCGACTCTCCGGGCCCGCACCCGTCCAGGTGCAAACTAGCGAGGGATGACACGCTTTGACAAGGGTCAATGGCGTTTCATTTGGTTGTTTTCTTTTGAGGTTGCTGACGGTCGGAAAGTCCGATATTGACTGGTCACTGGCCTGTCACATTTGGCACTACATAGACATCCATCAACATCGTTCTACCTTGATGGTAACCCATGTACTCGGCATCTGTTCTAGAAGGAGGTATGCCAACACCGATGGAAAAAGATGGTGAAAAACTGTTAGACAAGAGGGAACCTTCTGGTCTATACACCCATTCAACACCGGTCGCTCGTCACCCGGCCGGTACTCGGGGGAGCACCCTGTCGCCGCGGCGGTTGCGACAGAGTGCTCCCTCCGTTCCGGCGGCACGAGTGCCACCGGTCAATCGGATGGGCAGGCGAGTCACCCTACAAATGCCCTCCGATTGAGGAAGATCCACTCCCGACTACGGCGACGGTGCCGCAGGGAGTTCGGTGCTGGCATCGGTGAAGGCGTTGACGATGTTGCCACCGAACGTGCCGATGATGCCTGCGGCGGCAACCGCTATGACAAACAGCAGGAGGGCGTACTCGGCCAGGCCGGCTCCCTGCTCTCCGCTCAGCTTCGCCTTCAACCATTCTGTCCAAATAACCATCTTGATCATGAGGTGCTCCTCGCCTTGTAGTAGCTTGCATCTCCATAATGCTGCCGATCTACAACGAGCACATCCCCAAAATGTGGGATTCAATGGCGCTGAAACAAGAACTAGCTTTATGCATTCATCTCCATACACCGCGATGCTTCAACAACCACATGCGACGCAATCAAACATGTTTCTGGCCCCAGGGGTAGACATGCAACAACCGGCCCGTTATGGTCAAATGCGGCGCGGTAGTAAGGGGCTCATTAATGGAGCGGTGGCATGATCACGTCGTTGGTCGCTGAGTACGCCGGAGACCGATCGGTCAGCCGAACCGGTCCGCCGGTCGGGAGAGCTTTTGTCGCTTTCACCGCGGTCATCGTCGGCCTGCTCGTCCTGGCCGGGACCGAACTGGCCGGTGGCGTCGCCGTGACGATCGGCACGTCGTCCCAATTCGGCCTGGTGGCCACCACCACCTTCGCCATCGCCGCCGTCCTGGCCACCTACCGGGCGGTGGCGATCCGGAACTGGTGGGTCGGGGCCAGCGCTGCAGTGCTCATCGGGCCGGGTGCAGGCTGGTCCTGGTCGACCTTCGTGGCCGACGGGGCGAGCTCCCCAACCACCACCTCCCTGGCGATCTTGTCGGCCGGCGTCCTTGCCGTTGTTCTCCTCACCAAGGGCCTGCGACTGGCCCACTGGCTCGAGGTGTTCGGTGGTCTCGGGTCGTGCGGGTTGATGCTGGCGGCGGTCTTGGTCCGGCTCGACCCATCGGCCACCGGCGCCACCTCCCCCGCCCTCCTGGCCGCGGTGGCCGGCATGATCTGCCTCTACGGCTTGTTGGTCGATCTCGAACTGGCGGAACATCGTTCGCTTCTGGAACTGATCGAATCCCGCAAACGAATAGAACTGGAGGTGTCGCAGGTCGAGGACCTGCTGCACGACCTGCGGGGCGGCCTCCTGGCCATCGAGGCGGCCATCGGCTCCTTCGATGGTGAACTGGCGGCACCACTGCGAGCGGAGGCGGCCAGACTGCGCCGCCTCACCGTCACCGGGGCCCGAACCGTCACCGAGTTCGATCTGGTCGAGCGGGTGGAGAACCTCGTTGCGGCACGCCGGGCGGCCGGCGTTCGAATCCGGCTCCGGGCCCCGGCCGAGGCCGCCGCCCTCGGCGAGGAGTCGGAGGTGTTGGCCATCGTCGACAACCTCCTCTCGAATGCCGAGCGCCATGGCGGGCCCGATCCGATCCTGGTGGAGATCGTTGACGGCGACAGGGCCGACGGGGCCACCCGGCTCTCGGTGTGCAATCGAGGTGAGCTCCCGGCCGGCGACCCCGACGCCGTCTTCGGTCGGGGCGTCACCACCCATCCCGATGGTCAGGGATTGGGCTTGGCCCGAGCCCGCATGTTGGCCGATGTGAACGGGGCCGAACTGCGGGTGGGGCCTGCAGAAGCCGGGCACACCACCTTCGTCCTCAGCCTGAGATCCCGGCCCTCGGTGGCGGTGGCCTGATGGAGCTCCGGCGGATCACCATCATCGACGACCATCCCCTCCTGGCCAAGGCGTTACGAGCCGACCTGGAGCGGGGCGGGGCGGCGGTCGAGCAGCTCGACCCGACGGTCGGTGCCGAGCAGCTGTTGGACACGATCGTTTGCTCGAGGCCGGACTGCGCAGTGGTGGACCTCGGCCTCCCGTTTCCCGGCGGTGGGGCCGCGCTCATCGCCCCCCTGGCCGACAGCCGGATCCGGGTCGTCGTCTTGACCGGCGAGACCGAGCGCCGGCTCCTGGCCCGATCATCGGTGGCCGGTGCCGAGGCCGTGCTCTCGAAGGCCGAGCCGCTTTCCGACATCGTGGAGACGATCCTCCAGGTGGCCTGCGGCCAATCGGTCCGGGCCGCCCAGCGGGCCGAGCTGGCCGCGGAGTTGCACCGGTTGATGGCCGAGCAGGATGAGCGGCAGGCCCCGTTCGCAACACTGTCGCCCCGGGAGCGGGAGGTCCTGGCCGGTTTGATGGACGGCCAGGCGCCGGCCGCATTGGCCGAGCGGAACTACGTCTCGGTTGCCACCATCCGATCCCAGATCAAGAGCGTGCTCGGCAAACTCGGTGTGAGCTCGCAACTCCAGGCCGTCGCCATGGCCCACCGCAGCCAGTGGATCCCGAACGAGCACCAGCCGTGAACCGATCAACCCGGGAGGCCGAACTCACCATCGGCCCGGCTCCGGCCACGGCTGCAGCCCCCGACCACACCGGCCATCGCGGCCACAGGATGGTCCGGGTCGCCATCGGTGCGGTCACCGTGGCTGCGGCGGTGGCCGTGGCCGCCAACCACCGGGCCGATCCGGTCACGGCCGCTCTGCTCTCGGTCACGGTGCTGTGGTACGGGGTGCTGTCTGCCATCGACATCGCCCAGCAGCGGCTGCCAAACCGGATCACCCTGCCGCTGGCCGGCGCTGCCGCGTTGGCCGTCCTGCTCGACGGTCTGGCCACCGCCGACCTCGGGCCCACCCTCGCAGCCTGGGCGACCGGGCTCGGTTTCGCCGGCACCTTCGTGGTTCTGCGGTTCGGGATGGGTGACGCCAAACTGGCGCTGACCGTCGGTATGGTCGCCGGCTGGCTGGGTCGGGATGCGGTCATGGCCACCGCCTACGCCGGTGCCGTCTCGGGGGCGGTGGTGGCGCTGATCCTGATCGTCATCCATCGCCGTCGCGATGTCAGGTTCGCCTTCGGGCCGTTTCTGGCCATCGGTTCGGTGGCCGGCATGCTGGTCGGCGTGCCCTGATCGAGGTCGCCGGAGCTGCGCAAGCGCACCGGCCGGCGATCGAGGCCGACCGCAACGTTCGGTTGTCGATATTGCCGAGGGTCAGATCGTGGGACGGCTCGGGAAGGTGACCGGGAGGTAGCGGGGGCCGCGGACCTGGCCGCCGGCCCACGTGACCGCGTCCGGCTGCTCGCAGCCGAACTCGGGGATCTGCCGCAGGAACTCCTCGATCGCCACCTGCATCTCCATCCTGGCCAGGTTGGAGCCGAGGCAGCGGTGGATGCCGACCCCGAACGCCACATGGCGATTGACGGCTCGGTCGATGACGATCTCCTCGGGATTCTCGAACACCTCGGGATCGCGGTTGGCGGCCGGGAACGACAGCAGCACCCGCTCCCCCTTGCTGACCGGGCAGCCGGCAATCTCGGTGTCGTTCCTGGCAAGGCGAGCCATGGTCACCGGGGAGTAGGCCCGGAGGAACTCCTCGATCGCCACCGGCAACAGTTCCGGCTCATCGACCAGACGCCGGCGATCCTCGGGATGGGTGGCCAGATGCCACAGTGCAGAGCCGATCGAACTCCAGGTGGTGTCGATCCCGGCCACCAGCATGAGCGAGAGGTTGGCCCGGACGACGTGCATCGGCACCGGGCCGCCGTCGAGCTCGGCGCCGAGCAGGAACGAGATCAGGTCGTCGCCCCGCTCGGTCTTGCGTCGCTCGATCTCGGCGTCGAAGAAGTCCTGGATGATGACCCGGTACTTCTCCCGGACCTCGGGATCCTGGAGGCCGAGTTCGAGCACACCCTGGACCCATTCGGTGAACTGATCCGACATGTCGGGATCGATCCCGAGAATCTCGGCGATGACCCGGGGCGGGATCTGGCGGGCATAGTCACCGGCGGCATCCACCTCACCGTCTTCGATGAACCCGCCGATCAGCCGCCGACACAGCTCGCTCGTGGACTCCCGAAAGCGCTCGACCACCTTGGGCGAGAAGAACGGCAACATGAGTCGTCGCTCGGGGCTGTGGTCTGGCGGGTCGGAGGAGATGACCGACCGGAGCCGGTTACCCTGCTCGTCGTAGGCGGCGGGGATGGGGGCCACGCTGACCTCGAGCGACGTGAAGTTCTCGACGTCGTGGGCCACCGCGGTCACCGTGTCGAACGTGCTCGGCATGTACGAGCCGCCCCACCGGTCGGTGTGGGCCACCGGGCACGTCGGCCGCAGGTCTTTCCAGATCGGATACGGATCGTTGACGAACGCGCCATCGAAGATGTCGTAGTCGCTCGCCCAGTCGTCCACCGGTTCGGTCGTGGCCATCGGAAACCCCCTGCTCTGACTTCCTTTACAGCGTAGATCAACGGCCGGCCGCGCACGTTTTCGACGACCTCGCCGCCTGGCGGGGTACGGCTCGGAGCCGTGGGGTAGGTTGCCGACATGGAGCTACGATCACTCGGTCAACTGCAGGTGTCCGTCGTCGGACTCGGCTGCAACAACTTCGGCATGACCATCGACGCCGATCAGACCCAAAAGGTGGTCGACGCGGCCGTCGACGCCGGCATCAACTACTTCGATACGGCCGAGAGCTACGGCAAGGGCCGGTCGGAGGAGTTCCTCGGTCAGGCCTTGGGTTCGCGGCGCAGCGAGGTGTTGATCGCCAGCAAGTGGGGTCACACGGTGTCGCTTGCCGATGGCGAGCGGGGCGGCGATCCGGCCCAGATCAGAAAACGGCTCGACGACAGCCTGCGTCGCCTCGGCACCGACTACATCGACCACTACCAACTGCACCGTCCCGATCCCGACACCCCGCCGGAAGAAACCCTGGGCTGCCTGGCCGAGCTCCGTGAGGAGGGCAAGATCCGGGAGATCGGCTGCACCCACTTCAGCGCCGCCGATCTGACGGCGTCCCACGCCGCCGCCGTCGAGCATGATCTGACCCCCTACCCGTCGGTCCAGAACTACTACAGCCTGCTGACCCGGAACCCCGAGAACGACGGCGTGTTCGAGACCTGCGAGGAGCTCGGGACCGTCTTCGTGCCCTACTTCCCGCTGGAATCGGGGCTGCTGACGGGCAAGTACCGGGCCGGGGAGCGCCGACCGGAGGACTCCCGGCTGGTGAAATGGGGTGACCGGGCCGATGCCTTCATCGACGATGACAAGCTGGCCGTCGTCGAGCGTCTCATCGCCTGGTCCGACGGTCGGGGACGCAGCCTGCTCGAGCTGGCACTGAGCTGGCACACCTCCCATCCGCTGGTGGCCTCGGTGATCGCCGGGGCCACCAAGCCGTCGCAAATCGAGGCCAACGTCAACGCTGCGGGGTGGGCGCTCACGGCCGAAGATCGGGCCGAGGTCGACGCCGTGATCGCCGGCTGAACCCGGAGCGCCGCCTCGGCGCTTCCGGAATCCACGCCAAGCCGCTCATCAGCCCCGGCAACTCGGATTCGAGCGTGGCTCCTTCGATGCGGTACTCCTGCTGGGACCGCTCTACCACCCCATCGACCGAAACCACCGCGTCCGAGCACTACAGGAGGCCCGCAGAGTGGCAGGACCGTCGGGATTGGTGGTTGCCGCGGTCATCTCCCACTTCGCTTCGACCTACGACGGCCTCGATCGGGGTTTCCTGCTCGTCATCGGGCGGACCACCGGTCGCCGGCCCGGCCCTGGAACCCATCCGATGGCATGGGTCCGTGTTCGCTGACGCCTGCTTTTTGCGGGAGCCGAGATCCACCGGATAGGCCGAATACCAACCCCGCCCCGGAGTTCTGGCCCATCACCACCATGGATCGAAAGACCAAACCCCGGGTCCAGGCGATGCCGGGTTGTCTGGCTCCTCAAGGGTTGCTCGGGCTGTGCCGATGGTGAGGCCTATGAACGCTTCGTCCCCAGTGGCCTCCGGCTCGGCCGAGGTCCTGGTTGTCGACGATGACTGCGACATGGTCGCGTTGATGAGTCGGATCGTCGAGAGGGTGGGGCACCGCTGTGTTACCGCCGGCTCTGGCGAGGCGGCGCTCGAGCAGTTGTCCAGCGCCCGCTTTGATCTGTTGGTCACCGATATCAACATGGAAGGTCTTTCCGGGTTGGACCTGCTGGAGGCTGCGCGCCGCGTCGACCCGGACTTGGCCGTCATGGTGGTTTCCGGCGTCGACGATCCGGGTACGGCTGAAACGGCCTTGGCAGGTGGCGCGTTCGGCTACGTCGTGAAGCCATTCGATGTCACAGAACTTCAGATCGCAATATCCAATGCGCTCCGCAGGCGAGAGCTGGAGGTCGAACTACACCGACATCTCCACGATCTCGAGGGTCAGGTCGATCGCCGCACAGCACAGCTCAGCGTGGCCACCCACCAAGCGCAGGTGCAGGAACAGCGGTTTCGCTCTCTTGCCCAGGCCAGCCCTCTCGGCATCGTGTACGCCGACCGGGACGGTGTGCTCGACTACTGCAATTCAAGTGCCGAGGTCCTCCTCGGCCGCGGCCGAGACCAGCTCGTAGGGCGCAGCTGGCTCGACGACCTCGATTCCACGAATCGGTCTCAGCTCGAGGCGGCCATTCGGGAGGCTGCGTCTGGTGTCCCCGATGCGGCCTGTGAATATGAGCTGCGACGCCCTGATGGCTCGACCGTTTGGGTGCAAAGTCGGGTTGCTCCGGTGCTCAACGACGAGCACCTTGGTACCGGTGTGGTCGTGTTGTTCGAAGACATCGGCAGCCGCAAACGTCTGGAGCATCAGCTTCGCTACCAGGCAAGCCACGATCATCTGACCCGGCTCCCCAACCGGCGGGAGTTCCGCCTGCAGTTGTCGAATCGACTGCTGTCTCTTGGCGAGGATGAGGTTCTCGGGGTGTTGTTGGTTGATCTCGATCAGTTCAAACTGGTCAACGACACCTACGGCCACGAGGCCGGCGATCAGTTGATCGTGACCGTCGCCGAGCGGTTGGTGGAGTGTGTCCCGCCCGGTGCCCTCGTCGCCCGGCTCGGGGGAGATGAGTATGTCGTTGCGCTGTGCGAACAGGACCGTGACCTGGTCGTCGCCGTAGCGCAATCGGTTCGTGAAACGCTGCGGCAACCTGTTCGGGTCATGGGCGTCGAGCTGTCGTTGAGTGCGAGTGTGGGTATCGGGACCACGGCTGATTCCCAAACGCCCGTTGGCGGCCTGCTTCGCAGCGCGGACATCGCCATGCATCATGCGAAAAACCGCCGGGATGTTGTCGAAGTGTTCGACAACTCGATGGCCAAAGATGTTGCCCGTCGACTTGCGTTGACGACCGAGCTGCGGCGAGCTGTTGACGACGAGCTGCTTTCGGTTCACTATCAACCGATCGTTGACACGGTGACGCAACGACTCGTCGGTCTCGAAGCGCTCGCCCGCTGGACACATCACGAATGGGGCCAGGTCGCGCCGAATGAGTTCATCCCGATCGCGGAATCGATCGGGCTTGTCCACGAGATCGACCGCCAGATGCTTACTGCCGCAGTCGCTCAGCTGGCTCGGTGGCGGGCTGAGGGTCGGATCCACCCTGACGTCTTCATGAGCGTCAATCTGTCGGCCTCCCAGCTGGCGAATTCAGCCTTGCCGGACCTCGTCAACAACGTGTTGCAGCAGGCGGGCGTCGCTGGGTCCTCGCTTTGCATCGAGGTCACGGAGAGCACGCTCATCAGCGACATCGATCGGGCTGTGCCGATCATGCGGCGCTTGCGTGAGCTAGGGATCCGAATTGCCGTCGATGACTTCGGGACCGGTCACTCTGCGCTCAGCTACCTCGGGCAGCTTCCGCTGGACGTGTTGAAAATCGACGGCTCGTTCATCGCTGCGATCGGTTCGGGCGGTGTCGATGTTGCCGAGGCGATCGTCGATTTGGCTCATCGATTCGACCTCGACGTCATCGCTGAAGGCGTTGAAGAGCCACATCAACTCAGCCGACTCCGCGCCCTTGGCTGCGACATGGTCCAAGGATTTCTCACCGGCCGTCCTGCCGCGGCCGACAGTGCCGCGCCCACTGCTCAACCCGAGATGGAAACCGCCGTCGACAGCCACGACGGCCACGCTCCTCTCACACGACCAACCATGAACGAGGTTCCAGCGTGACTCAGTCACTCCCCACGGTGATGATCGTCGATGACGACGTGCCGCTGCGCACGGCCTTCGCACGCGCCATCGAGCGAGTCGGCTACGACGTCGTCACCGCTACCGGATCACCCGAGGTGCTCGACCTGATCGTCGATCACCGCCCCGGACTGCTCCTGCTCGACAATCACATGCCGGAAGCGACGGGGATCGAGCTGATCAGAGCGATCCGACACCGGTGGTCTGCCGATGAGCTGCCCATCGTGTTGATCTCGGGGTCCAGTATTCAAGGCGAGATCGACGAGGCCATGGCGTCCGGGGCAAATGACTTCAGGCGCAAGCCGGTCGACCTCGGTGACCTGATCGCAACGGTACGGGCGGCCCTTGGATCGTCCGGCCCGCTCCAACCAGCAGCAGAGGGACACCACTCATGAACGCACGGAACGGCAGTATGTCGATCAGAGCAAAGACCACGGTCTTTGTGGTCGTCGCTCTCGGTGTCCTCACCGCCCTCATGGCCACGGTCCAGTTCCGCACCTCGCTCAGCCGGGTGCAACAGATCGAAGACGAGCAAGCCATCGACCACGCCGAACGAGTCGCCCGTCAGCTCGACAACTCGCTCACCGACCTCGGCGGTACAAACGCCGACTGGGCCTGGTGGGACGACAGCTACGAGTTCATCCAGGACGGCAACCAGGACTACCGGGACGAAAATCTCTATGCCGAAGCTTTCACGCCCCTCGGTATCGACCTCTACGTGTTCATCGACCCCGACGGCAACGTCGTCGCCGATGGCTGGTTCGCCGGGGAGGAAGAGCTCCAGGTGCCGGACGCGGTCGTCGAAGTTGGCAAACCCGACGGTCCACTCAACGACTTCACCGAGGACATCGAGGCCACACCGAGCGGGATCGTTGGCTCCGGCGAGGACGTCTTTCTCGTGACCGGCCGGGCCATATTGCCTTCCGAACTTGGTGACGACCTCGCCCCTCGAGGCGTGCTTCTCATGGGCCGCCATATCAACGACACCTTCGTGTCCGAACTCGCCGGCCTGATCAACCTCGACCTGGCCATGGAGCCGTGCACCGACCAGACATGCGCCGGGCTGTCCGGGGACCCGCAGATTGTCAAAACTGCCGACACCGTCACCACCCACACAGCCGTCGCCGACATCGACGGGACCCCGGTTCTGCGAGCTCAGGTCAGCGAACCTCGCACCATGTACACGGAGAGCCGAGACGGAATCCAACGCGTCCTCATCATTCTGATCGCGGTCGGACTCGCCGCCGTCGTCCTCACCATCGCCGGGCTCCGTCGACTCATCATCGACCCACTGGAGCGCCTCGGCTCCACCGTGAACGACGTGGCCAGAACCAACGACCCGTCCTTGCGGGCCCCGGTCGACCGCACCGACGAGATCGGAGAACTCGCGGCCGGCGTCAACGTCATGTTGGCACGCCTCGACAACTCCCAACGCCAACTTGTCGAGGCCAAAGAGAGCATCGAAGGCGCCAGCGAAGCCAAGTCGCGCTTCCTTTCCCGGGTCAGCCACGAACTGAGAACACCCCTCAACGGGGTCCTCGCCTACGCCCAGCTACTTCAACTCGATGGCCCCGACGAGGAATCCCGTGAGTCCATTGAGCAAATCATCACCTCTGCCCGACACATCACAAGCCTCGTTGATGAATTTCTCGACATCGCCCGGATCGAGGCCGGCGCGATCCCAATCAACATCGAGACGACCCGTCCGAAAGCGATTGCGGAAGAGGTCATCAGCATGACCCAGCCGCTGGCCGACGCCCAAGGAACCTCCGTCACACTCATCGGCGACGACAACACCGCCGTTCTCGCCGACCCGACGCGCCTGCGACAATCGATCCTGAACCTCATCTCCAACGCCATCAAGTACGGCCGCGGCGACGAGCCGATCCGCATCACCGTCCGACCCCTCGGCTCCCACACGTCGATCGAGGTCCGCGACCATGGCCCTGGCATCCCTGCCGACCATCTCGATCGCCTCTTCATCCCGTTCGATCGACTCAACGCCGATACCTCAGACCAACAGGGCAGCGGCGTCGGACTGAGTGTCACCAAGCAGCTCATCGAACTCATGAACGGCGCCATCGACGTCACGAGCGAGGTCGGCACCGGGACAACCTTCATCATCACCCTCCCCGTTCCGCAAGACTCCGATCAAGCGGCCACCGACGGCGGGGTCAGGACCCGGCCAGTGGCTTCCCGCCGCTAGAAACCGACGGGTCAGTTTCTGGCCGCGTCAACCTGTCCGGTGGAGATGGCGATGACGAGATCGTCGGCCCGTTCGACGAGGGCCGGATCCAAGGGATAGTGCTCGAGCGGGACGATGACTACGCCACGGCCGGCAAACCAGTCTGTGACTGGGACGACGCCGACGCCCGCGAGCAGTTGGTCGCTGACCTGGCCAGCGACGCCCATGCATGCCTGGCGGTGCTCGACGGTCGCGACCTCGACGATGGCGTCGCTCAGATCGCCGAGTTGTTGGCCACCAAGGGCCACATCGACAAGACCCCGACTCGGAGAACATCACCAACACCACCGTCACGCCCGGCAACGCCGGCGACGCAAGCGTCGCCACCGATCTCATCGGCGACCTGAGCGGCAACGGCTGCGGACAACGACTACCGGGCCACCCGCCCCAAAGTCGAACGCAAGCTCGCACACCTCATGCGTCGACGACACGGCGGACGCCGAGCACGCGTGCGAGGCACCCCCAAAGTCGACGCCGACTTCAACCTCCTTGCGGCTGCCGCCAACGTGGTCAGTCTGGCCGTGCTCGGCCTGCGTTCGACCCGGACCGGCTGGGCCACCACATGACCGATCAGCACAACAACCCGCATCCCGGGCCTCGCCCAAAGACCCGCCCAGACAGCACACGCCACCCAACACCAAGCCACACCCCACACCGGTCGGCCGCTTCCCTCATGAGCCCAAACCGCCACCATCCACTGTCAAACGACCCTCGTTCGACACCAGCCACCTAGCCGTCAGTGCCGCCCGGCGGGCCGGTGACCTCGATCCCCACCGCTCGCATGCCGGCCCGGACCGTGATTTCATTGCTGGTCTCCATCCTCTGCTCGACGATGATGGAGGTCCCAGACGCCCACCGATCGAACCCGTCATCGACATCGACCGAAGGATGCCAGCCATGAACTACGACGAAGCCGTCGCCGCCTTCTTCACCGCCACCCCGGAGGGGACGGTGCCGGAGCCGACCCGACAGGCCTCGACCGCCCGGCAACTGCGGGACGCCATCGAGCCGCTCGCCATGCACCCCGTGTGGTCCCGGGCAACCAACGAGGCGCTGGCCGGCCACGGCCTCGACTTCTTCTCCGGCTACGCCTGGGGCCGTGCCGCGGCGCTTGGCGAACCGGCACCGGCGGTGGTGGTGTCGTCGTTTGCGGTATTCGAGCCCTCGCTCATCGCCGGGGTCTACGAAACCGGTCGGGCGGCGTGTGACCGTGAACAACTCCTGGCGACCCGGTTCGAGGCAACGACCGCCAGCCTGAAAGGCGTCCTCGACGGTGCCGACGTGTCGGCGGCGGCCGCCCGCCTCCGCGACGCAGCCCTGGATCTCGACCGCAGCGGCCGACCGCTGTACGCCGGGCTGGCTGAGATCCCCCTGTCCGACGATCCGGTCGAGACCCTCTGGCGGAGCGCCGAGATGATTCGCGAACACCGGGGTGACGGCCATATCGCAGCCTGTGTGGCCGAGGGCCTCGACCCGATCACCATGAGCATCCTGACCGAGCTGTGGGTCGGCTTCGGACTGGGCGAGTACTCCGGCACCCGAGGCTGGGACCCTGAGGCCATCGCCGCCACCGCCGAGCGTCTGCGGGGCGATGGCCTCCTCGACGGCGACCGGCTCAGCGCCACCGGCCGCGACCTCCGGAACCGGATCGAGGATGCCACCGACCGAACCCAGCAGCAGTTGGTGGGCCGACTGGGTGACGACGTCGATCTCCTCCTGGCCGACCTCACCCAATGGTCACGACGCTGCGTCGAGGCCGGAGCCTTTCCCCCCAACGCCTACAAGCAGGCCGCAGGCTGACCACTGTCTGGAGAGACCCGCCGCACACTTCTAAGGCTCCAGCACGACCCATCCGCGACGCTGCAGCTCGGCTGCGAGGTCTTCGGTCGAGATGTCTTCAAGGGCCGCATCGGACGACGAGCGCTTCGCCGTCGATGAGCGCTTCGCCGATGGTGAGCTGGCGATTTTGGACGGGCGAGGAGTGGCTCGGGTCGAGGCCGGAGGCGTGGAGCCTGCCGGGGGTCCGTCGCCGTACAGCTCGGACTGCAACTGTTCGATGAACGCATCGGCTTCATCCCGCGTGAACTTGCCACCGGCTTGGCGCTGAGTGAACCCCATCGGCCCGCGGGCGTCGCGAAAATCACGGTGCCCGGCAGCGTCCAGCAACTCGAGAAGCTCGTTGAGCTGCTTTCCCGTCGCTGGTGGACCGGAGGATTGACCGAAGGCCATGCTGCAGTCTCCCACACCTTGCAACCCCAAAAAGGCATCGTTCTGCGCTTCCGGTGGGCGTCCCGTTGGCGCAGCGACCCGACCGGTGGCCACGTCGCCTCTCTGAACTGGCGGGGTGGGCGCCCGTGCTCTCGTGGCGGCTCCGAATCGCTAGTGTCGAGTCGTGGCTCTACGGGCTCAACAACTCGATCAGCTTCATGTGAGCTGGGACGGCGCCGGCCTTGCACTGTGGGCCTTGGACGGCGACGAGGTGTCGGGTCAGTTGGCGTTGCGGTCGCTGGTGGCGGTGGCCTTCGGATACCGCGGTCTGGCCCTGCTCGGCTCCGGTGTGACACCGCTGTACCTGCCGACGCCCGGCGAAGGCGACGGTGAAACAAGCGGTCGTCGGGCGACATACGCTCAGTCGCTGCGGCCATTCGAGCAGAACGCCTACGCCTTCGTCAGCGAACGTCATGCCGTCGAGGAGACCTCGTGCTCACTGCGATGGGTGTATGCCGCCGCCGATCTCGGGTTGTTCGCCGCTCGTACCGGGTTGCTCGCTGCGGCCGTTCACGAGACGCCTCTGCCGGAGACCGCCGGTCTCTCGGTTGAAGCCGGCACTCGCTGGGAGGCCCGGTGGCGGCTCCGCCACAGCATCGAGCTCGATCGAGCCATCGCATCGCTCGGGGATCAGGCGCCGCCGGCGTTGTGGGCGCCCTTCGCCGGTGGTGCGCCGGCGGGAGCCGTTCGGGCTGTCGTCGAGCACGTCGCAGACGGTGCCGCCCGATGGGCTTTGCAGGCCGGCGGTTGGCATCCGGACCTCGGACGATCGAGTCGGGCCGACATGGTGGTCGCCCGCCGGATCGCCGCCGCGCTGCGCGGCGAACGAGAGGTGCAGGTAACCAACGGTGAACAGCGGACGGCGACCAGTGCCGCTGCCCTGGCCCTCGATGAGCACCGGGTTTCGATCGATGCCGGCGTCGGATTTCGCTGCCGAGCCCGGCTCCGGACGCCGGACGCCGCTGGAGACGACAACATTGGAGACGACAAGATCGGAGACGACAACACTGGCGACGACAACCCAGCGTCGGCGCCGTGGCGGGTCACCTTCGAGGTTGTGCTGATCGACGACCCGACGGTCACGTTCTCGTGGTCGGACCTCACCGCTGGACTGGTTGAGCCGGCCCCGACCCCCGGGGGAGTTGAGGTCACAGAAACTGGGCTGGCCGCCATGTCACAATACGTGGAGTCGGTGGCGTCGAACCTGGCTGCCCAGATCCGAGAGTTCGCCGACCTCAGCCCCGAGCGCGGCATGGTCCTGCTGGACCTCGACGACGTCACCAGACTCTTGGCCGATGGCGTCGAACGTTGTGCCGCCCTCGGTTGTGCGTTGCTCGTTCCGAAGGAGTTGGCTCGGCGGCGGGTGCACCTCGCAGGCAAGGCCACGGTGCAGCGGAACGGCGGATTGTCGGCCGATCTCGGCCAAACGATGGTCGACGTCGACTGGGCCATCGCGCTGGGTGAGGAACGCCTGACAGACGCGGAGATCGCCGCACTGGCCGAGTCCAAGTCCCAATTGGTGCAGCTGCGCGGTGCCTGGGTCCGGGTCGACGCCGGCCATGTGGCAAGCGCGCTCGAACATCTCGGCAAGCGCCGCCGCGGCTCGACCATGACCCCGGCCGAGCTCCTGAAGCTGGCGGCCACCGCCGCCAGTTCCGCCGGCGGCGTTGACGGTGAGACGATCGAACTCGACGCCGAAGACGAAGACGACAGCCGTGTCTCGGCCGAAGGTTGGCTCGCCGAGCTGATGGCAGGGCTGCCGGACGACCGGCTGACCGAGGCCGACGAGCCCGAGGGTTTTGTCGGTCAGCTTCGGCCATACCAGCGTCGGGCCGTCGGTTGGCTCGCCTTTCTCGCTCGACTCGGGCTCGGGGGCTGTCTGGCCGATGACATGGGGCTCGGGAAGACGCCGACCACCCTGGCCCATCTCGTCGGCCACATGGGCGATCGACCGAGCCTGGTCATGTGCCCGCTCTCGGTCGTGCACAACTGGGAGGCCGAAGCGGCGACCTTCGCCCCGAAGTTACGTGTCCTGATCGCCCACGGCGCCAGCCGCAAGCGTGGCGAGGCATTCGCCGAACAGCTCGACGACGTGGATCTCGTGATCACCACCTACGGCACCGTCTCCCGAGACATCGAGGCCATGGCGGAGCACGGCTGGAACATCGTGGTCTGCGACGAGGCGCAGGCGATCAAGAACCACCGGACCAAGGCGGCCCGTGCGGTTCGAGCGCTCGACGCCCGTCAGCTCGTCGCCCTGACCGGTACGCCGGTCGAGAACCGCCTCACCGAGCTGTGGTCGATACTCGATGCGACGAACCCCGGATCGCTCGGCGGTATCGGATGGTTCCGTGACAGCTTTGCAACACCGATCGAGACGAAGGGGGACGAGCGAGCGTTGGCCGGAATGAAGCAGCTGACCGCCCCGTTCGTTCTCAGACGAACCAAGGCCGACAAGTCGCTGGTGCCAGACCTGCCGGACAAGATCGAGCAGGTGGCGTGGGCTCGGCTGACCGCCGAACAAGCCGGTCTGTACCAAGCCGTGCTCGATGACTTCCTGGCCCAAGCCGCCGGAACGGGGGCCGCCGAAGACTCGATGCTGCAAGCCACCGCCCAGCAAAACACCGCCCAGCAGAATTCCCAGCAGAACACAATGCAGCGTCGCGGCTTGGTCCTGGCAACGCTCACCCGGCTCAAACAGATCTGCAATCACCCGGCGCAGTTCCTGGCCGCCGGAGGAGAGGAACCCGGGAGGCTGACAGGTCGGTCCGGAAAGCTCGATCGGTTCGACGAGTTGGTGACCGAGTTGCTCGAAGCGGAGGAACGGGCACTGATCTTCACGCAGTATCGGGAGATGGGCGAACTCTTGGTCGCCCACTTGGCGCAGACCCATGAGGTCCGGGCGAAGTTTCTGCACGGCGGTGTGTCACGCGCCCGTCGAGATGAGATGGTGAAAGATTTCCAATCGGGCGACAGCGCCCCGCTGCAAGTGGTCTCGCTCAAGGCCGGGGGCACCGGGCTCAACCTGACGTCGGCCAGTCGGGTCATTCACTATGATCGGTGGTGGAATCCTGCGGTCGAGGATCAGGCAACGGACCGGGCCTGGCGGATCGGCCAGCGATCCACCGTCTTCGTCCACAAGCTGGTGTGTCGGGGGACGATGGAGGAACGTATCGACTCGCTCCTCCAGGACAAGAAGGCACTCGCCGATTCAGCGGTCAGCAGCGGCGAAGGCTGGTTGACCGAGATGAGCACCGACGAACTCAAGGGTCTGTTCACGCTCGGCCAAAGCGCCACCGGCGATTCTGTCGGCAGCGATTCTGTGGCCAAGGATCGAGTCGCCGGGACCGAAAAATGAGTCGGTTCGTGAGCCTGGCAGGCGAACACGTGGCCGAACTGGCCGATCGTTGCGCCGAAGCCGGTCGACTGTCGAGAGGTCGTGCGTTGTTCCGGAAGGGTGCAGTGTCCGATCTTTCCATCATCCAAGGCTCGGTCATCGCCTCGGTGCGTGGCAGCCACGGTGACGACTACGACACGACCATCGGCACGGCGCTCGCCCCGCCCGGCATCATCAGACAGATCGCTCAGGCCCATGACCGAGGGGACCGTCGCAGCATCGATGATCTGATCGACGACGGCCTCGACGTGTGTCCCCGGGAGATGGACCTGGCGTTTGCTTGTGATTGTGCCGACTGGGACGAGCCCTGCAAGCACGTGGTCGCGGTGCTCCTGGCGTTCGCCGACCGGGTCGATCTCGACGAAGCCGAGCTGCTTCGCTGGCGCGGCATCGATCGCTCCGGGTCCGTGAACGCGGGATCGGAGGTTCGGTCCCGATCGGGGTCGCCACGGCGAATCCGACCCGCGACCGAGCCCAAGCCGCAACCTCGATCCCGAGCCGCAGCCGAGCCCCAGTCGCCGACGCAGTCACAGTCACGGTCACAGTCGCCGACGCAGTCACGGTCACGGTCTGCGGATCGCACACCGGTGGACGAACCGGGTGACCGCACCGCCAAGTTGTCCGAACTCGAAGCGTTGCTTGGCGACACGGTGATGCGGGTCTCGACCACCGATGGCTCCGACCCGGAGCCGCCGGCTTCCACACTCGAGCCGGCGCTGGCGGACTTCCTCGGTGTCGGCATCACGCTCGATCCGGTCGACGTGAGCGAGATTGCCGCCCCGGCCCCGCTCTACGCCGATGTTCAGCTCGGTCCGTTGGCCGACCTGGGGCCCGAGCTGGCAAAGGCCCTTGCGACCATCAGCGCCCGGCTCGAGGACCTTTCGCCCGGGTGACCCCCATGATCTTGTGCTGAACTTGGCGTCGAGCTCGATATTGCCCTCGGCGATGATCGCGCCGTCGATCGATTCGCCGTCCTCGGGATATCGGCCGGCGGACCGTACGCCCTGGCCTGCGGCCACGCCATACCCAACCGGTGACCAGGGTCGGGGCGCCGACGACATGGTCCCCGCCGCCGCCGGCCGGTGGCTGACCGACTGCCGGCCAAATATGCACGCCCAAGAAAGGCAACAACACACGCAGCCATTTAATGACCTCGACCTGGTGGCCAAGACAGCGATGGGACCGCCGATCGATCGCAGGGGTCGAAGACCGGTGATCAGTCGCCCAGGCGGCGCCCGTCGGCGGTGAAGACGTGGGTTGGTCCGCTGATGGCGAGGTGCACGTTGTCGCCGCGATCGATGTCGGTTTCGCCGGGGGCTCGAACGACCAGCGCTATCGATTCCTGCTGGTGCTCGACCTGCACATGGAGGTAGGCCTCCGATCCGAGCTCTTCGACCACGATCACCTTGCCGGGGAGCCCTTCCGAAACGACGGAGAGGTGTTCCGGCCGGATCCCGACCACCAGGTCGCCTTCGTTCTTGTCGAGGTCCCGGGCGACTTCGGGGGTGACGGGGACAGGGAGTGGGCCAATGCTCGGCGGACCACCCGTGCCCCGGGCGACGTCGATGAGGTTCATGGCCGGCGAGCCGATGAAGCCGGCGACGAACAGGTTGGCCGGATGGCTGTAGAGGGTTCGCGGCTTGTCGACCTGCTGAAGGACGCCGTCCTTGAGAACGGCGACCCGGTGGCCCATCGTCATGGCTTCGACCTGATCGTGGGTGACGTAGACGGTGGTCACGCCGAGCCGTGCCTGCAGGTCGGTCAGCTCGGTCCGGGTCTGGACCCGGAGCTTGGCGTCGAGGTTCGAGAGGGGCTCGTCCATGAGGAACACTTCGGGGTGTCGGACGATGGCCCGCCCCATGGCCACCCGCTGGCGCTGCCCACCGGAGAGGTTCTTCGGCTTGCGATCGAGGAACTCCTCGAGATCGAGGATGCGAGCCGCCTCCTGAACCTGCTTTGCCCGCTCTTCCTTGGGGACACCCTGCTGCTTGAGCGCAAAGCCCATGTTGGCGGCCACGGTCATGTTCGGGTAGAGGGCGTAGTTCTGGAAGACCATGGCGATGTCACGATCCTGGGGTGGGGTGAGTGTGACGTCCCGATCGCCGATGTAGACGCTGCCCTCGTCGATGAACTCGAGCCCGGCCAGCATGCGCAGCGCCGTTGACTTCCCGCACCCCGATGGCCCGACCAGGACCAGGAACTCGCCATCGGCGATGTCGAGGTTCAGATCATTGACCGCGGGGACTTCCGTTCCGGGGTAGATACGGGTTGCTCCCTCGTAACGGACTTCGCTCATATCATCGCTCCTTCGGTTGCGGCCGCCAGGCCACTGGTAGCTCTGTTCGTCCAGGTAGCTGACCCGCTCATTTGATGGCTCCCATGGCCAAGCCTCGGATCATTCGCTTCTGAGCTACCCATCCTGCGAGCACCACCGGCAGGGTGGCCAGCGTCGATGCGGCCGACAGCTTGGCCAGGAAGTTGCCCCGGGTGCTCACGTTCGACGTGACCCAGATCGGCATGGTCGATCCTTCCACGGGGTTGAGCTGAACGGCGAGGAAGAACTCGTTCCAGGCGAAGATGACACAGAGCAAGGCCGTCGCAGCCAGCCCTGGGGCGACGATGGGCAGGATGACCGAGGTGATCTGGCCCCGGAGGCCGGCCCCGTCGATCTGGGCCGCCTCGACGAGCTCCCTCGGCACCTCGCTGAAGAACGAGCGCAGCATCCACACCGCCAGCGGCAGGTTCATCGCTGTGTACAGGATGATCAGGATCGTCCGTGTGTTGAGGAGGTCGAGGTCACGAGCGATGATCCACAGCGGCAGGATGGCGGCCACGATGGGCAGGAACTTGGTCGAGATGAAGAAGAACAGAACATCGCGCCACTTGCGGACCGGCTTGATCGACAGTGAATAGGCGGCGGGTATGGCCAGAATCAGCACCAGAACCGTCGAGACGCCGACGGCCCAGAGCGAGTTGCTGAAGGCCTCACCGAAACCGAGCAGTCCCTGGGTGCCGGAGGTGACCTCATCGAACTGAGCGAGGGTCGGGTCGAAGAAGAGCTTGGGATCGGTGTTGGCGTCCGCCTCTTCCTTGAACCCGTTGAGGACCATCCAGAACACGGGGAAGAAGACGACGAGAGCAACGAACCACGTCAGCAGGCCAAGGAACACCGACGTGACGCGGCTGCCGCCGACGATTGGACCGGTGTTGTCACTCATGCTGCAGCCTCGCCTTCGAGAAGATTGGAGAGGACCCGGAGGCCGAAGTTGGCGATGATGATCGAGGCGATCACCACGACGATGGCGTAGGCCGAAGCCTGGCCGAATTGCCAGCCGCCGCCAATCGACCGCTGGAACACGAAGTACGGCACGTTGGTGGATGCAGGGCCCCCGCCCGTGATGACCTCGACGTGGTCGAAGACCTGGATGAGATAGATCGACCCGAGCAGCGTGCCGAGCTCGAGGTAGGGGCGGAGTGTTGGAAGGGTTATCTGGAAGAAGATGGCCCGACTACTGGCCCCGTCGACCCGCGCCGCTTCGAGCACCGATGAGTCCTGACCCTGCAGCCCGGCCAGGACGATGAGCATCATGAACGGGGACCATTGCCAGACGAGCACAATGACGATCGACAGCAGTGGGAACCGGGTGACGAACTCGATCCGCTCGAAGCCGAGGGTGTCGAGGAACCAGTTGATGACCCCGAACGCCGAGTTGAACATCTGGGTGTTCCAGACGAGCCCCGCCACCACCGGCATGATCAGGAACGGAGTGATCAGCAGGGTCCGAACGAACCCCTGACCGAAGAACTTTCTGTCGAGCAGTATGGCAAGCAGCGTCCCGAACAGCAGCGACAGCAGCACCGACGACACGGTCATCACGATGCTGACCCAGACGGCATCCAGGAAGAATTGGTTGCTGACGAGGTTCGTGTAGTTGTCGAACCCGATGAACACCCGGGGTGACGGGGGAACGATCGTCCACTCGGTCAGGCTGTACCACAAACTGAACAGGAACGGGACCTGCGTCACCACGATGGTGAACAACAGTGCGGGGAGGAGGGGAAGCCTGCGTCGCCAAGCCTCTCGGCGTTGCATCCGTCGCACCTCTTCGGCACGTTCGGCTCCCGTCGGTTCGTCCTGTTGTTCGGGACGGTCGACCAGGGTCGTCATACTTCTCCTCCTCCCCTTTCGGGCTGTCTCAGGTTCCAGGTTCGGGATGTTTCGGCCGAAGGCCGAAACTCTTTGCAACCCGCAGGGTTGCCATCAGCTACTGGCCTCGGATGCGATCGACTGGCACGCCGAGATCGAGTCGTCGACGCTCGTCTGTCCTGCGATCGCAGCCGAGAACTGCTCGGTACAACGGGTCCAGACGTCCTGCCACTCCGGCACGCCAACGAACTGGACGCCGGGAAGACCGGGTCGAGGGGTCGTGCCGGGGTTGTCGATCGGCGCAGCCTGCATGGCGTCGAGGGTCTTGTCGGCGAAGGCGGCCGCCGCCTCCTGGTAGCTCGGGTTGGCGTACAGCGACTCACGGGTGCCCGGCGGGACCGCAGCCCAACCGCTCGCCAGGAGGTCACCGGCCTCGGAGAGGTACTCCGGACCGGTGGCCCAGCTCACATACTCCCAGGCTGCGTCCGGGTTGGGTGAGTTCTGCGGGATGGCGAGCGTCCACGCCCACAGCCAGCCGGAGGCATCGGTCACCTTGGTCGGGGCCAGGGCATAGCCGTTGAGGCCCTTGACCGGGCTGTCATCGGCCTCGAGCAGGCCCGCCGCCACGGTGGCGTCGTACCACATGGCGACCTCATCGTTCTGGTAGAGGTTCAGGCACTCGTTGAAGCTGGCGTTGGCCGCATCGTCCTCACCGGCGTCGTTGACCAGGTCGACGTAGAAGGTCAGTGCCTCCTTGAACTCGGGCTGATCGATCTGGGCCTCGCCGATCGAGCCGTCGTCGTTGGCCAGCCACGCGGTTGCGCCGAAGGTGTTCATCACCGTGGTGAAGGGCCCGCCGAGGTCACCCCAACCAGGCTTGCCCCGCAGACAGATGCCGGCCATCTCGTCGCTGTCGACGGCTCGGGCGATCTCGGCCACCTCGTCCCAGGTCGGGGCGTCTGGCATGGTGAGGCCCGCCTCGTCGAGGACGTCTTGGCGGTACATCACGAACGACGACTCGGCGTAGAAGGGCGATGCCCAGTAGCCGTTCTCGGTCGACAGACCGGAGACGACAGCGTCGATGAGGTCGTCCTTGTCGTAGGCCGCATCGTCGGCTGCGAACTGATCGAGGTCGTAGAGCCAGCCGTTCTCGCCGAACTGGGGCGCCTCGTACAGGCCGATCATCACGACGTCGAACTGCTCACCCGACGCCCCGACATCGCGGGTCACGATCTCACGAAGCGTCTGCTCCTCGAGAACCGTGTAGTTGACCTCGATGCCGGACTCGGCCGTGAACAGGTCGGGGGTCAGGCTGGCGATGTCCTCCATCTGCGGGTTGCCGACGATGGCGACGTTGATCGACTGGTCGCCGGAGACTTCGCTCGACGAATCGTCACCGGAGGTGTCGCTCGACGAGTCGTCAGCAGACGAGTCGTCGTCGCTACCACAGGCGGCGGCGAGGAGGGCGAGGGCGGCGACAACCGCAAGGACGAGATGCCAGGGCCGCTTGGCCCGGCCGTGCGTTCGGAACATGGAATTCTCCCTTGTAGAACGAGCGAGGGAGTACCAATTCCCCCATATTGACGCTTCCAGTTCTAGTTGTGTTCATGTTGGAATGCAAGACCTTCTTGGACAAGCGGGGCGAAATCTCGGCTCCGAGCGGTTGTTGTTGTGTTGGTATCGTGTTGGTATAGGGTGAGGTTCGTGCATTCCGACACAATCCCACTTAGAACGGAGACGTTGGCTCAGCTCGACGAGAGCGTCCAGGTACCGCACTACGATCGCAAGGGGCTCAGGCGCAGCATCGTCCACATCGGCGTCGGTGGCTTCCATCGCGCCCACCTCGCCACATACGTTCATGAGCTCTGCACCAACGGCCACCGCGACTGGGCCATCGTCGGTGGCGGGGTCCTGGCCTCCGATCGGGCGATTGCCGATGCGCTCGAGGCCCAGGACAATCTCTACTGCCTGATCACACGAGCGGCCGAACAGGCGTCGGTCGAAGTGATCGGCAGCATCGTCGGCTACATCCACGGGTTCCCCGATCCGCAGCCTCTCATCGACCGGATCGCCAGCCCCGAGACCCAGATCGTGTCGCTGACGATCACCGAAGGTGGCTACCCGGTCGACGACTCGACCGGCGTCTACCAACCCGGTTCTCCGATGGCTGGCCCGGGATCGGCCTTCTCCGTGTTGGCCGCAGCCCTGGAACTGCGCCGGCGCACCGGTATCGGTCCGCTGACCGTGCTCAGTTGCGACAACGTCATCTCCAACGGTGACGTCGCCCGCGCCGCGCTCGTCGGCGAAGCCCGCCGAATCGATGCGTCATTGGCCGAGTGGATCGACGGGTCAATAACCTTTCCGAACAGCATGGTCGATCGCATCACTCCGGCCACCAGCTCCGCCGACCGGCAATGGCTTCGGGAACACTGCCAGATCGAGGATCGCTGGCCCGTGGTCACCGAGCCGTTCCGACAGTGGGTCGTCGAGGATGCCTTCGCCGGCGATCGGCCGCCCCTCGACGAGCTCGACATCATCGTGACGAACGACGTCGAGCCGTACGAACTGGCGAAGCTCCGGCTGCTCAACGCCGGGCACTCCTGTCTCGCCTACCTCGCCGCCCTCGCCGGCATCGAACATGTGCACAGCGCCGTGGCCGATCCCTCCATCCGTCGATATGTCCGCACGCTGCTCGAGAGGGAAGCCGAGCCCATGCTGCCCCCGGTCGCCGGGATCGAGCTCGATGCTTACATCGGTTCGCTGATGGAACGGTTCTCGAACCCGCAGATCCGTGACCAGATCGCCCGGCTCTGCCTGGACGGCAGTGCCAAGTTTCCCAAGTTCCTCCTGCCGACCATCCGAGCCCAACTGACCGCAGGCGGACCGATCGCCCTCAGCGCCCTGGCACTGGCCGGTTGGTGCCAGTACCTGAACGGACGCACCGAGACCGGCGACCGGATCGAAGTCGCCCCTGATCCACTGCTCACCGAAGCGGTGGAACGGGCCAAGGCCTCCCGGGCCGAACCCGCCGCTTTCCTGGACTTTCCAGAGGTGTTCTCAGCCGATATCGCCGGGCATCCACGGTTCGTCGCCGCCTTTGATCGACAACTCCGACGGCTGCAAACCGACGGTGTATCCTCGGCAATCGAGTCCACGCTGAACGATCCCGAAGGTGACGATGACGAGTCGCACGGCTGACGGCACCCCTCCGCTGTTCCAGACCGAGCGGCAACAGGAGATCGCGCGCATGACGGTCGAGCTCGGCCGGGTGGAGGTCGCCGAACTCTCAGGGCGATTCGGGGTGACATCGGAAACCATCCGCCGTGATCTCTCGGAACTACAGGACCAGCGACTCGTTCGCCGGGTCCACGGCGGGGCGGTCGTCTTCGACGCCACCGGCTTCGAACCCCTCCTTTCGGTGCGGGACGAGCAGAACACGACGGAGAAGCGAAAGATAGCTCGACGGGCCATCGAGGAGCTCCCGGCCACCGGGACCATCATCATCGACTCGGGGAGCACGCTGACGAGGTTCGCCGAGGCCATCCCCCGGCAACAGAACCTCCGCATCGCCACCAACTCCATACACACGGTGCTGGCCCTGGCCGACGGTGTCTTCACCGAGATCGTCGTCCTCGGTGGCGGCCTTCGACTGAACACGCTCGCCATGGTCGACAATGACACGGTGGCCCAGGTCGGCCAGCTCGTCGCCGACACCCTCTTCATCAGCTGCGATGGGCTCTCTCCGGCACAAGGCCTGACCACTCCGTATCGTGAGGAAGCAGCACTCAAGAAGGCGATGATCCGCGCCGCCGGCCGCGTCGTCGTCCTGGCCGACCACACCAAGTTCGGTCAGGACCACTTCGCCCGCTTCGCCGACTGGAGCGACATCGACCTGCTCATCACCGACAGCGAAGCGGACGCAACCACGCTCGCTGCAATCCGTTCACGAGGCCCCGAGATCGCACTGGCATGACCGGTGCGGAACAAACCGATCTGGCTGCGGCTCGAGAGCTCGAAGCCGTGGCCGTCGCCGTCGCCCGGCTGGCGGCCCACCACGTACGGTCTCGACTCGGCAAGGCCCGAGCGACCGACACCAAATCCTCCCCGACCGATGTCGTCACCGAGGCCGACCTCGAGTCGGAACGCCTGATCCGCCACGAGCTGACCGCCCGCAGCCCAGGGTCGTCGATCATCGGTGAAGAGCTCGACGACCAGCCCGGCGACAGTCACATCGGTTGGATCATCGATCCCATCGACGGCACGATCAACTTCCTCTACAACCTCCCCGTCGTCTCGGTCAGTATCGCCGCCACCCGTCACGGGGATGTCGTCGCCGGTGCCGTCACCGACGTCCTGCTCGACGAAACGTTCTCGGCTGCGGTTGGAGGTGGCGCTCGCCGCGAAGGGGCCCCCATCACTGCCAGCGACGAGCACGATCTGGCGACCTCGCTCGTCGGCACGGGCTTCTCCTACGAGGCAGGGCGTCGGGCGGAGGAGGCCACTGTCATCAGCCGAATCCTGCCGGCGACCCGGGACGTCCGGTGCTTCGGGTCGGCCGCCCTGCAGCTGTGCTGGGTCGGATGCGGCCGACTGGACGCCTGCTACCAGCGGGGACTCCAGATCTACGACTACGCAGCCGGAGCCCTCATCGCCTCCGAAGCCGGCGCCGCAGTCGAGCAACCCGCCGACAACGGCCATGATCTCCTGCTGGCGACCGCGCCTCGTATTCTGTCGTCGATCAGAGGTCTCGTGGTCGGCTCGGCGGACCGCTGAGATGGCCTCGAGCAGTGGGCTGGAGCTGCCTCCCTGTCTCCCTCGCCACAGGGCGAGGAGGCCGGAGTCGTTCAGGCCGCCCCGCCCGAGATCTCGATGTCGAACCCCGTGATGTAGGAGGCATCATCGGACAGGAGGAACTGGACCACCGAGGCGACCTCGTCGAGTGACCCGTACCGTCGGAGCGGCACGGACGAGATCATCTGGGCGGCCACCTCCTCGGGCCGATCGGAGAAGTACTGACTCGGCGTCGCAGCCTGCAACTCGACCTGTCGATCCCACATCTGACCAGGACCGATGTAGGCCGGACTCACCGAGTTCACTCGTATCGACTCGTGGGCGAGGTCCTTGGCCGCGGTTCTGGTCAAGGCGACCACGGCGGCTTTCGATGCGCTGTAGGCAGCCATGTTCGGAGGCCCACCCTTGGCCATCGAGGCGGTGTTCACGATCGCTCCGGGGCGCTCGGCCGAGATCAATCCCCGAGCGAAGCACTGCAGAACGGTGAAGACGCCGATCACGTTGATATCGAGCACGCGCCGGAAGTCGCTTGTGTCGGAGTCGGCGACGTTGGCGAACCGTCCCTGATAGCCGGCGTTGTTGAAGAGCAGGTCGGCCACGATGCCCTGGGCCTCGAGATCCTCGAAAGCTCGCTGCACGTCCAGCTCATTCGTGACATCGAACCGGACCGTCGTCGGCGTCGCCGCGGTGTTGGCCTCGGCACACTGCGCCGCGGTCGCTTCAACATTGTCAGCGATGTCAGCCAGAACGACTCGAGCCCCAGCCGACGCGAGCCGAACCCCTGTGGCCCGCCCGATGTCGCCGGCCGCTCCGGTGACGAGCACGGTCCGTCCAGTGAACGGTCGGGCCTCACGACTGGCGTGGTCGTGCGTGTCATGGCCGCCCGGGGTTTGGGAGTCACCCATCAGCAATCTTCCGATCTCGCCACGGCTGCCTGCCCCCTTTCGGCTCAGCCCCGGGGGGCCAACGAGGTCCCAGGCTAGTCGCCAGGTTCGACCCGGCCGTCACGATCTGCCGACCAGGGTATACGTCATGGACCGGTCCTGGGCTCGAACCAGCGGTTGCCGGGATCGAACTCCCGATGTCGATAGCCTCCGTCAGTCCCACCAGGGTGTGGACCGTTGCCAGGAATCGTTGGAACACCGCATTCGCCTCGCTCCCTTCGAGATCGTCCAATCGAGACGAGACCTCCTCACGAGCCGTGCGCCAGGCGCCGCCCACACTCGGACTTCGGCAATGACCTTCTCGACGCCATGCGCCCGTGACCGACCCTGCCGGTGGAAGAGTGCGGCCCGGTTTGCGGCGACGAAGGTGGGTGGTTAGGTTCGCACTTGCACACGCTACTAATTCCTTGTTTGTGGTCGGCGATTCTTGCCGCCAGTAGTTGCGGTGTACGCCACCCAAGAAAGCGAGACTCGATGCGCCAGCGTGGATCACTTCGACAGGCAACCCCCGGGAGACCACGCGTGGTCGGAGGCCGAATGATCGCCATTGCGTCTGTCGTTGCGGCGGTCGTTGCGGCGGCGCTCTTCGTACCGGTCGCCAACTCCGCCGGTGCCGCACCGAGGGCAGGCAAGGTCGAGCATCATCAGCCGGCACCCGATTTCGGGCCGAACGTGACGATCTTCGATCCGAGCATGACCACCAGCGAGATCCAGGCCAAGTTCGACAAGATCTGGGAGCTGCAGCGCGACGCCGAGATGGGTTCTGACCGCTACAGCCTGCTGTTCATGCCGGGCGAGTACGGAACCGACGCCGATCCGTTGCAGATCGCGGTCGGGTATTACACCGAGGTGGCTGGTCTGGGTGCCTCTCCGGACGACGTGCAGATCAACGGGAAGGTCGAGGTCTTCAACCGTTGCTTCGACGCTCCGGACCGACCGAACTACGAGAATCCCGTCAATTGCTTCGCGCTCAACAACTTCTGGCGCAGCATCTCAAATCTGACGATTAACGTGAACGGTGCCGGCCAAGGTGGCTGTGAGGCATCGGCGAACTTCTGGGCCGTCTCCCAGGCGTCCTCGATGCGCCGGGTGCAGGTGAACGGCGGCAACCTGAGCCTGATGGACTACTGCAGCCCGCCGCCCCAGTTCGCCAGCGGCGGATTCATCGCCGACTCGAAGGCCGGGGTGCTGATCAACGGGTCCCAGCAGCAGTGGATCACCCGCAACAGCGAGGTCGGCGAGTGGACCAACGCCGTGTGGAACCAGGTGTTCACCGGTGTCGTCGGCGCTCCGGGCGACGCCGGCTACGCGGGCTGCGCGCCACCCGCACCTGTTCAACCGTCGAACGCAGACGTTTGTATTCCGTACACGACGCTCGACACCACACCGATCAGTCGGGAGAAGCCGTATCTGTTCGTCGATGACGAGGGTGGCTACAACGTGCGTGTCCCGTCGGCGGACGTCGACACGAGGGGGATCACCTGGGCCGACGGCTTGACGCCGGGACGGACGATCCCGATCTCCGACTTCTTCGTCGCCGATCCCTCCGATTCGGTCAAGAAGATCAACAACCAGCTCGCCCGCGGCAAGCACCTGATCCTCACCCCCGGCGTCTACGACGTCGCCAAGAGCATCTCCGTCAAGCGGCCCGGCACGGTCGTCCTCGGCATGGGCCTCGCCACGCTCCATGCCATCGACGGCGCCATCCCACTGAAGACCGCCGACAAGGCCGGCATCATCGTGGCCGGCGTGACGATCGACGCGGGCGAGGTCGAGTCGCCGGCGCTGCTGCAGGTCGGGAAGAAGAACGGCAACAACGGCAGGCCCAACACCGACCCCGACAACCCGGTCACGCTCAGCGACGTCTACTTCCGCGTCGGCGGTCCCTACGTCGGCAAGACCGACATCGCCCTCGAGGTCAACAGCGACCACGTCCTCATCGACCACACATGGGTGTGGCGGGCCGACCACGGCATCGAGGGCTTCGACGCGACCTGCGACCTGGACGACCCGGAGGACTACGAGAACTGTGAAGACGAGTTCGGCAACCCCATCGGGTTCCTGGGCGACGACATCCGGTGGGCCACCAACATCGGCCGCAACGGCGCCGTCATCAACGGCGACGACGTCACCGCGACCGGCCTGTTCGTCGAGCACTTCCAGGAATACAACACGATCTGGAACGGTGAGCGGGGCCGCGTGTACCTGTACCAGAACGAGCTGCCGTACGACCCGCCCACCCAGGCGGACTGGACGGCCGACGACGGCACGCTCGGATGGGCGGCGTACAAGATCGCCGACGACGTCGAGGAGCATCTGCTGTGGGGCGCCGGTTCCTACATCTTCAACCGGAACAACCCCGCCATCGTCACCGAGAACGGCTACGAGGTGCCGGATACACCCGGTGTCCAGTTGAACCGAATCATGATCAACAACCTCAGCGGTCCCGGGGTCATGAACAGCATCGTCAACGGGTGCGGGCCCACCATCGACGGCATCCCCGACGAGGATCCCTTCCCCGTCGGGTTCGGTGACCCGGACTTCTACGAGTTCCCGAGGTACATCGTCACCTATCCCAGCTGCCCGAACTGACACCCAGCGAGCACCTCGAGCGGGCGGGGGAGCCGACATCGGCTTTGGGAACCACGATGGGTTTCTCGAGGTAGGATGTTGCTCTCGCCGTCGCAGTCGACACGGCGAGCTGCTCCACGGTTGGCTCCCACTCGACGTCGATGTCGGCCGGTCTTGGGGTTCGACCGCTACTCCAAGCCATGGGCCAAGGCGCAAACGGGCCTGATGGCCCATGCACTCTCTCGTCAACGCCACGATCGTCCCCACCGCCGTGCTGCCCGGCAGTCCGGAAGCCGTGGCCGCTCGTCACCATCACCGTTGGATCCCCCATGACCCCAGACCCATCGATGTCCCCTCCTGCGGAGGTCACGAAGCGACACGTGTCGGCCCGCTTGGAGCTGACCGTCAGGAGCGAAGCCGACATCGTCGCTGCCATTGCGGTGGCCGATGGTCCCGAGCGGACCAACGAGAAGATGGTGATCCATCTCGACCGACAACCGCTCAACCCGATCGAGATCTCCGCCGGTCACGGCGGGCGGCTCCATATGCTCGGCGCAGTGCCCCCCTGTTGCCTCACCATCGAGTACTCGGCAACCGTTCTCGGCTCGGCGCCTGCGCCCGCCGCAACGCCCATCGATGCGTATCAATACGCCCGCCCGAGCCGATTCTGTCAGAGCGATCAGCTCGGCCCGATTGCCCGAAGCGAGTTCGCCGGTTTGGCCGGTCGGGAGCTGCTCGATGCGGTATCGAGTTGGGTCGGTGCACATGTCACGTACCTCCCGGGATCCTCGCGTCCCACCGACGGCGCAGTAACCACGATGCTGTCCCGAG
The DNA here is from genome assembly GCA_947259095.1 of uncultured Acidimicrobiaceae bacterium. Lineage (GTDB taxonomy): Bacteria > Actinomycetota > Acidimicrobiia > Acidimicrobiales > SZUA-35 > JAHELU01. The sequence continues at coordinate 126,877 of CAMYLA010000015.1, forward strand.
CCGGTGTGTGTCGAGACTTCGCACACCTGGCTGCGGCGCTGTTGCGAGCGAACGGGGTCCCAGCTCGGATCGCTTCGGTCTATGCGCCGGGGTTGGAGCCAATGGACTTCCATGCCGTCGCAGAGGCCTGTATCGACGGGAGTTGGTGGGTGGTCGATCCCACCACGCTCGCCCCCCGCGGGTCGCTTTTACGGATCGCAACCGGTGTCGATGCCACGGACACGGCTTTTCTCACCACGTTGCGGGGACACGTCGACATGGAGGATCTCCGCGTGTCGGCAATCGTCGAGCCATGGCTCCCCAGCGACGATCTCACCCGCCTCGTCAAGTTGAGCTGACGAACAGCGAAGTGGGTGTGGATCCGCATAGCGATGTGGCATGACCCGAGTGGAACCACGCGTCGACCGCTGCGGCGGTGGTGGTGGTGGTGGTGGTGGACGCGCTGGTCGCCTACGACCTCGTAGACGGCTTCGGCCAACAGCATGGTCGGTCCTTCGGGTGCCCTTTGGCGGGTCACCGTCGGCCGTCCACTGCATTTCACTCATGTGGGTGTGGGTCAGTAGCGGCTGAACCGCTCGGATTCGTCGCGGAAGGCCAGCGGGGGGCCGTGCTCATCGCCGCACTGGGCGACCCTGGACCAGAACCAGACTCAGTTGACGACGGTCAAGAGGATCGTGTCGGTCAAGTCGAGCGCAGTGTGGAAGCCGTCGCCGGCCTGCAGGCAGATCGAGTACTCACCGGGCGGGAGATCGAGCGTCGCCGTATCGCTCCCATCGCCGAAGTGGAGGTGCTGGTCATCGGCGGGGATGACTTGGCCCGGCTCGATGCATTCGGTATCGATCATGAGATGGAAGTGACCACTGCCGTCGACGACCTCACCGGCGGGCTCGACGCGAAGTCCGTCTGCAACCATATCGAAGGTGACAGGGCCACTGACCGTTGAGCCGTCAGCGGGTGCAGCGATGCGAATCGATGACGTTGCTGGGTTCGACGCAGTCCCGACATCGCTGCCGCCGCAGGCGGTGAGGAGCGCGCCGCCGATAACGGCGACCAAAGCCACCCGGCCATCGCGGACAGCTCGACGGAGCCCGTCGAGCAGACGGGCCAGGAGCGGGGCGGAGCCAATCGGGGCGCAGCTCACGCGATCGACCTATAGGAACATACGTCAAGTACCACACCTGCTACGTACCCATGGGCCGTCGGCCCAAACGTCGGCGACCCGACCACTTCCCGTGCCAGCCCCAGGCCGAGCCGGAGTCGAGAACTTCGTCGCGCCGAACCTCGCACATCTGCTTCCGCCGACCGCATGCCTTACGGGGCGCCGGCCCGCCGCGTCATGATGCGACGCCAGAGCGACCCGGCGGCCGACGACTGCAGGAACGGTCGACCGATCCGGTACACCAGGCTCGGCACACCGGCCGCAGTGACCCCACGTTTTGCCAACCCCGAGTGGTCGTGTCGTCCGGCGGGGTGCCAGGGGACGGCACGGCAGGGGTCTCAGCTCTGCGGAGCGACGATGGTGTCGAGGTAGTCCGTGACCAGCGATCTCATGTCATGCTCTGCGGCGAGACCGACAGTGAGGGAGTGAATCGGCGTGGGGCTCTCACGGCCGAGGTCGAACACACCCATCGGGGTGAGGTCCCATTGCCGCTGCGACGCTGCTCTGACGTCGTCGGTCATCAGGATGGCCGTGCCAAGCATGCGGGTCAGTGCCTCGACCCTCGCTGCGGTGTTCACCGGCTCGCCGATGATCGTGTAGTCCATCTTGATGGACGAACCCATACTGCCCTCGATCACCGGGCCGAGGGCGAGGCCGCATCCGCTGAACAGCACACGGAGCGCGCTGCGAGGCGGCGCCTTGTCGCGGATGCGGGCCAGCTCGAGCTGAATGTCGACGCAGCTCTCGATGGCATCGTCCACTTCCGAGGTGTCGAAGTACGCCATCACGCCGTCGCCGAGGAACTTGGTGACTTCGCCACCCTTCCTCGAGATGCAGATCGAACAGGTTTCCAGGTAGAGCCCGACCAGCTCGGAGACGGACTCGACCGGCAACCGATCGCTGATAGCCGAGAAGGCGACCATGTCGGTGAACAGCACCAGCCGGTCGACCTTGCGGAGTGGGACCTCGAGGGGGTTGAGGCCCTGGGTCATGATCTGTGAGACCGCCGGCTGTGTGTACTGCTCGATGATGTGCTGCGCCTCGCTCATGCGACCGAGCACGACCTTGAGCGCGACGACGACGTCACCGCCCTGGTGGTCGAGATCGAACACGTTCATGGACCAGTCGGGAAACAGGCGGTCGGCGACGTGCCCCTCGGTGCGCAGGCAGACGACGTCGGTATGGCGATCGTCTCGCAGGACGCGGGCATACAGGGCATCGACGGCGCGCTGGTCGCCTTCGATGATCTGGAAGAACATCGTGCCGAGCGTCACGAGCACCCCGGTGACACCGTCCTCGGCGTTCCTCCGAGACGAGTACTCGCCGATCTGCGCGATGTCCTCACGTGAGAGCGGCCGAGAGAAACGGCTCATGTACGTCATGCGCTTCACCGCGCCCCACTCTACTTCTGACCACAGGTCTCCACGTTCGCAGCATCGCGCTGGACCACGGTGGGTCGCTGCGGCCCAAGCCGATCAAGGGCCGACCGTCCGAAGTGTGGCTGTCTCGCGCGGTCGGCCCAATTTGCGACGTTCACTACGGCCTGCGGATCGGTCTCACATCATGCCGCCCATACCGCCCATACCTCCCATACCTCCCATGTCGGGCATGGCGCCGCCACCGTCGTCGGATAGGTCGGAGATGATGACCTCGGTGGTCAACAGCAGCGCCGCGATCGACCCCGCGTTCTGGAGCGCCGCTCGGGTCACCTTGGCCGGGTCGGTGATGCCCGCGGCAATCAGATCCTCGATTACGCCCGTCTGGGCGTTGAGGCCGACGTTGCCCTTTGCTTCTTCGACCTTGGCCACCATGACGGAGGCTTCGAGTCCCGCGTTGGAAGCGATCAGCCGGGCCGGTGCTTGGAGCGCCCGATAGACCGATTCGGCCCCGGTGCGCTCATCGCCATCGAGCTTCTTGGCGGCCTTGGCCACCGCGGGGCGTGCCCGCAACAAAACAAGTCCGCCTCCGGCGACGACGCCCTCCTCGAGGGCGGCCCGCGTGGCGGAGAGCGCATCTTCGATGCGGTGCTTCTTCTCCTTGAGCTCCACCTCGGTGGCTGCTCCCACCTTGACCACGGCCACGCCGCCGGCCAGTTTGGCCAGGCGCTCCTGGAGCTTGTCGCGGTCCCAGTCGGAGTCGGTGTTGTCGATCTCGGCCTTGATCTGGGCGACCCGGCCGGCCACGTCGTCCTTCTCGCCGCCTCCTTCGATGATGGTGGTGGTGTCCTTGGTGATCAGCACCTTGCGGGCCGTGCCGAGCATGTCGAGGGTGACCCCGTCGAGCTTGAGTCCGATCTCTTCGGAGATGACCTGACCACCGGTGAGGATGGCGAGGTCTTGCAGCATGGCCTTGCGGCGCTCGCCGAAGCCGGGGGCCTTGACGGCCACCGAGGTGAACGTGCCTCGGATCTTGTTGACGACCAGGGTGGCCAGCGCTTCGCCCTCGATGTCCTCGGCGATGATCAGCAGGGGCTTCCCCGACTGCATGACCATTTCCAGGACGGGGAGGAGATCGTGGATGATCCCGATCTTGGCCTGGCTGAACAGGATGTACGGGTCCTCGAGCGACGCTTCTTGACGCTCCGGATCGGTCACGAAGTACGGTGAGACATAGCCCTTGTCGAACTGCATGCCTTCGGTGAAGTCGAGTTCGAGGCCGAAGGTGTTCGACTCCTCGATGGTGACGACACCGTCCTTGCCGACCTTGTCGATCGCATCGGCCAGGACCTGGCCGACCGATTCGTCGGCGGCCGAGATCGAGGCCACCTGAGCGATCTCACTCTTGTCGTCGATCTCCTTCGATGAGGCGGCGATCGACTTCACGGCCGCCTCGACCGCCGCTTCGATGCCTCGCTTGAGGCTGAGCGGATTGGCCCCGGCCGCGACGTTGCGCAGCCCTTCCTTGATGAGGGCCTGGGCCAGGACGGTGGCCGTGGTGGTGCCGTCGCCGGCGACGTCGTTCGTCCTGGTGGCGACCTCCTTGATGAGCTGCGCCCCCATGTTCTCGAATGGGTCGGAGAGCTCGATCTCGCGAGCGATCGACACGCCGTCGTTGGTGATGGTCGGCGCACCCCACTTCTTGTCGAGCACCACGTTGCGGCCCTTCGGGCCGAGTGTGACCTTCACGGTGTCGGCCAGCTGATTCACGCCTGATTCGAGCGCCCGTCGCGCCTGTTCATCGAACTTGAGTTGTTTTGCCATGGTGGTTCAGCTCACTTCACGATTGCGAGGATGTCGCGTGCGGGCAGGATGAGGAGGTCGTCGCCGTCGATGGTGATCTCGGTGCCTCCGTACTTGGAGTAGACGACGACGTCGCCCGTCTTGATGTCCATCGGGATGAGCGAGCCGGCGTCGTCCCGGCGGCCGGCGCCAACGGCGAGGACGTCACCGCGCTGTGGCTTCTCTTTGGCGGTGTCGGGGATGACGAGACCGCTGGCCGTTTCGGCCTCGGCGTCGTGGGCTTTGAGGACGATGCGGTCCTCCAGCGGTTGCAGGTTCATGTTTCACGCCTCCAGGGCGTTAGCACTCTCGACATGAGAGTGCTAACGGAACCCTACGAGCGTCCTCGTGGTACGCATCGCCGGTCACCCGAAGTTCTGAGGATTGTTTTGATGTGATGCAGTCGCGTGCCAACATCGGCCAGCGACCTCGCCCGGACACGAAGGGCATCTCTGGGCCGGTAGGCTCGCTCTTGTCCGCTTGGCTTGTTGGCGGATCGAAGAGTCCTCTGAAGCCGGGAGATCAGCCGATGGGTGCGGTCCCGGTGAGGCGGCATCAAGACGTGCGGTGGCTGCCCGACGCGCGACGAGTCATCACCAAGCCGTTCCTGCCCGGCGAGGAAGTCTTCCCTGACGGCCGCTCGCGAATCGAGGTGGTCGTCCGCCGGATTCTGGCCATGGCTGAGGGGCAGGTGGCGACGACGCTTCGCCAGACCCTGGAAGGGTTCGAGTATCGGCATCGCGATCTCGACGCCATGTTGCTGGCCAACCTGGCCTTGGTGGCCGATCGTGTCGAACTGCCGGAAAAGATGTCCGAGGCGCGAAAGCGTCTCATCGGGGCGTATTTCACCCACGAATACTCGATCGAGGCTGCTGCTCTCGGCAATCCGTCCATGGTCGTCGGTCCAGACCAGTCGGGCCTCCGAGCGGACGAGATCCGGTTCGTCATGAGCTTGCGGGCCATTGGCGAGGGCCACATCTCCTCGATCGAGTTCCGGACCGGTGTGGTCGGGCCAGGAGCGAACATCACGTTGGACCAACCGAGCCGATTCGCCTCCACCGGTGCCAGGGGGAGTGCGGTCTATGACCGGGCCTTCTTCGAAACGAAGCTGCGAGATCTCGGGGCCTTGAACGAACTTGCCCTGCAGGTGCTGGCGGACGTGGACCCGCACTTCACGCTGACCGACCTGGAGGAGCGACTGCGATCGCTGATCGAGGAACTACCGAACTCGGAATCACCCGGTATCGAGGACAGCGTGGCGTTGGAGACCAGCCATGTCCTGCACTGGCTTGCCTCTTCGAACTATCACGTCGAATTCGAACCGTCCGGCAACATCTCCGAACGGGTCATCTTCCCCGGTGGGCCGACCGAGAGTCGCGGCATGGAAGACGTTCGACTCGTTCGATTCGTCCACGACGACGGAAGGGTTGTCTACTACGGCAGCTACACGGCCTTCGACGGCCACCAGATCCTGCCCCAGTTGCTGGAAACCACCGACTTCGTGACGTTCCGAGTCGCCACCCTCGGCGGAGCGTGTGCTCAGAACAAGGGGATCGCTCTCTTCCCCAGAAAGCTCAACGGCCACTTCGTCGCGCTCGGCCGCCATGACAACGTCAACAACTTCCTGATGACCTCGCCCGATGTACGGGTCTGGCGTGAGACCGAGATAATCCAGGAGCCGGAGCGACCATGGGAGCTCACCCAACTGGGAAACTGCGGCTCCCCCATCGAGACCGACGCCGGTTGGCTGGTCATCACCCACGGGGTCGGTCCATTCCGCCGCTACACCCTCGGCGCGCTGCTTCTGGACCTCGACGATCCCAGCAAGGTCATCGGCCATCTGAAGGAGCCACTGCTCGAGCCCACAGCGAACGAACGGGAGGGCTACGTCCCAAACGTCGTCTACTCGTGTGGCAGCATGCTTCATGGCCACGATCTCGTGCTCCCGTTCGGCTTCGCCGACGTTGGAGCAAGCGTCGCAACGATCGACCTTCGAGACCTGTTGGGCCAGTTGACCTCCGGCTGAGTCACCGGGGTGGTCTCCGGCACGCACCTACGCCGAGGCCAACGTTCGAGTCTGTTGGAGGACCGACACGAGGGCGAGTGTGGATTCTGCGCCTTGGTTCAGGTTGGGACCCCACAGGTGCAGTCCGTCATAGCCGCCGCCCGAGGCCCGGTCCCACATCATCGCTCCCGAATCGTTGTCGCCCGCAAACCATTGAGACGCCATGTGAACACCGTGCAGCCAATCCCGGTCATCGGTCGTCTCGAAGGCGCGATGGCAGGCGTGAGCCATGGCGGCGACTTCGATTGGCTGCTGGTCGAAGCCCGGCACGGCGTCGCCGGGTCCGGCGCCATCGACTGGTGTGACCGAGAGATGGCCGTCGAGCGTCTCGCGGTCCAACAGCCATCGCAGCATGTCGAGTCCGTCTCGCAACACCTGAGGCCGACCCAGAATCCGGCCGGCGCTGATGAGAACGTCAGGGAACACGGCATTCGCATAGTGGAGACGAGCTTCGGGCCAAACCCAGGCCGGATCGAGGGCAGGGCGCCCAACCGACGAAACGGCATCGTCGAGCAGTGAACGGGCGCCGACGTGTCCTGGCTGCGCTCTCAGAACCTCGGCTGCTCCAAGCGCGGCGAACGCCATGGCTCGAGGCCAGGGCGAGCGCTGTTGCGCCCCGGTCTCGAACAGGGAGAGAAGTCGCCCCCTCAGCCCGGTCTCCGGCGCCTGGCGGAAAGCCGAACCAAAGGCCCAGAGGCTTCGGCCCCAACAGTCCTCGACCGTGTGCTCCCCCTGCCACTGACCTGTTGCCGTCCGGCGGTTCCGTGTTTTGCCGTCGGCCCGCTGCGCCTCCTCGAGGAACCGTAGTGCTCGCATGCCCAGGTCCTGTACCGGACGATCTGCGTGCGGCTCTTGGGCGATGACGACGAGGAGGCGGGCGACATCGTCGGTGCAAGAGCCGTGCTCCGGACGGGGAGTTGCATACTCCGCGTGCTCGTGGATTCCGAACCCATCGCTGAGGGCCAGGAGGTGGGTGAACGGTGGCTTGATCACGATCGGGTCGCGAACCGAGCCTGCTGTCGGGACGCGAGCAGCTTCCCGGCGAGTCCGTCGTACTGGCGAGCCACGGCGTTCCACGACAGCGCCGGGGCCAACCTACGGGCCTCGGCCGCCATCGAGGCAGCGAGTTCGGCGTCCCCGAGCACAGATCGGATCGCTGCCGAGAGCGCGGCTGAGTCGCGTTGGGGCACAATCAACCCCGCTCCGCCGCTCAGCAGTTCGACAGCGTGAGGGAAGGCCGTGGACACGACCGGGCGCCCTGCGGCCACTGCGTCGACCAGGACTCCGGAGGTGACCTGCTCCGTTGAGTCGTAGGGGAGCACAACGAGGTCAGCGGAACGAATCAGGTCCGTGAGCGAAGCGAGATCGCGATAGGCGTCGTCGAAGGTCACGAGATCCCGTGCGGCGGACTCCGCCGCACGTTCGGTCAACATGTTGCGATAGGCCTCGCCCGCATGCTCCCGAACCTTCGGATGGGTGGCGCCGGCGACCACGTACTCCGGCTGAGGCTGCAAGTCGGACAGGTCAGCGACGGCGTCGATCGCCCACTCGATGCCCTTGCCAGGGCCGAGCAAACCCCAGGTCAGCAGGCGCGGCCTGGCGCGGATGATCGACTCGTCCGGTGTGGAGAGCTCGCCCAGGGGGATGGCTGCTCCATGAGGGATGACCACCACCTTGGATGGGGGGACGTCATAACCGGCGACAAGCCGGCGGCGACCCGTCTCCGTCATCACCACGACTGCGCCGGCAGCGGCACAGACCTGTTCGAGGACGCGCCGCTGGCCGGCTGTCGGCGAGGCGACAACCGTGTGGGCGACGACGATCATCGGCGTCGTGACGCCGTCGAGGATCCCGAGGATCGCCGATCCGTCCTGGCCTTCATAGATGCCGTACTCGTGTTGGATGATCGCGACCTGCGTGGCGTTGAGCACGTCGATGGCCGCAAGCGGGTCGCCAGAGCATCCACCGGCCAACGTGCCAAGCACAGAGACGTCTTCGAGCGGCGGTGGTGGTCCGCACCGGACGACATCGACCGTCGCTCCCGTGGCGATGATCCCGGCGGTCAGTGCGGCCGAGAACGTTGCGATTCCGCACTCGGTCGGGGGGAAGGTGGACAAGATACCGAACCGTCGGCCCTCGCCTCGACGCGAGAATGGAGAGGCTGACGTGGACAGTGAATCAGACAAGACTGAGCTCCGTCGTTGGCTGGGTCAAGGCGTCGAGCCTGTGGAGGGCGACGATGCCAGTACGGCCGTCCAGCCCAAGCGGGGCGTCTCTTCCAAGTTGTGCCTGCAGTGTACCCTGGGCCTTCCGGCGGCCGGCATCGATAGCCTTGGGTCGTCAACGCAACTGTGGAGAGGTCGACCCCGGCGGTGCCGGCGCTGCGAATAGCCGTTCTCGCGCCCATTGCTTGGCGTACTCCACCGCGCCACTACGGTCCGTGGGAGCTGTTTGCGTCGCTGCTGACCGAAGGTCTCGTCGAGCGGGGCCATGACGTGACGCTCTTTGCCACCGCCGATTCTTTGAGCACGGCAAAAGTGCGCAGTACCGCGCCTGCCGGCTGGTCCGAAGACGACCGGATCGATCCGAAGGTGGCCGAGTGCCTACACATCGCCGACGCCTTCGAACGGGCCGACGAGTTCGACCTACTCCACAACGGCTTCGACTTCCTGCCGCTCACCTACAGCCGACTGGTACATACCCCAGTGGTCACGACGATTCACGGCTTCTCATCCGAGAAGATCGTCGATGTCTACGAGCGATACAACGCAAGTTCCTACTACGTGGCCATCAGCGAAGCTGATCGCCACCCTCGGCTGCACTACTCGGCAACAATCCACCACGGCATCGACCTCGATGCCTTCCAGGTCCATCCCGACCCAAAAGACTACCTGCTCTTCTTCGGACGGATTCATCCCGACAAGGGAACCGCTTCGGCGATCGAGGTCGCTCGGCGGGCACGCCGACCACTCGTCATCGCCGGAATCATCCAGGACGAGGGCTACTTCCGGGACGAGATCGAGCCGCACATCGACGGGAAGAACGTGAGCTTCCTCGGGCCGGTGGCCACCGAACATCGGACCAACCTCCTTGGAGGGGCGCACGCACTCCTGCATCTCATCGACTTCGACGAACCGTTCGGCTACAGCGTCGTCGAGGCCATGGCCTGCGGAACACCGGTGATCGCCTACAACCGCGGATCCATGGGCGAGCTGATCGATCATGCAAGGACCGGGTTCATCGCCGCCAGTCTCGACGAGGCGACGGACAGTGTCCGGCTGGCCGCCACCCTGGATCGAAGCGAGATTCGTGCGTCGACTGCGGCACGATTCAGCGCCTCAGCCATGGTCGATCAATACATCGCCTTGTATGAACGTATTCTCGGTGAGAGCACGTGATCGCCACGAACCGGTACTCGTCAAGCGACGACCCGACACCGACTACAGGGCTGGTACCCGCATCTCGCTCAGGATCGATATGAGCGGTGTCGGCACACCTGAGGTCGGCAACCCAGTCGACAATCCTCAACGGCGGGCGCCAGCAAGCACCCCGGGGACGGCACTTGTCCTTGTGCCATATGGGTACGCACCTCACGGGCAGGTCGATGACTGATGACGACCGTTGATCATCTGCTTCTCGGCGAGCGCCATGCTGTCTGGCCGGAACTCGATGGCGATGCGACAGGGTTCCGTGATCAGGCGGCGGTGGATCTCGCAGCGGCGATGTGGCCGAAGGTGCGGCGTCGATGGAGGGCTTTGTGAGGACTGTGGGGAGTGGGCGCCGGCGGCTCGGATCATCACCGAGTTCTCGGCGGGGGCGAAGCTGCGGATGATGGCCTACATCGCTGCGGTCAACTAGGCCAGCCAGCGCTACCCGGATGAGAACCTGCTGTTGCTCGACTTGACGCACCCCGGGAATTGACGGGAGTGCGCACCAACGCCATCGAGTTCAAGCCCACAACGGTGCTCGTTGGCGATGAGATCATCGCCGCCGAGTACATGGTCAGCGCCCAGAGCCCTTCGGGCAAAGGTGTCTCCACTCCGCTGATCGCAGTTTTCGATATCGACGCGAGCGGAATGATCGTCCGGTCCACAATCGACTACGACCGTCAAGAGATGTTCCCAGAGGCGTCCGAGCAGGGCCTGACCCCCCTCGGGTGCCGCGTGGGGGCCTAAGCGAGTATCCCCCATTGAGCTGCCGTTGGCGTTCGGCTTTCTCCTGCGCTTGTCGCACTGCCTCGGGAAACGCTGGAGTCCGGGTTGCGCACCTTCGGACTGCTCAGTTAGGCCCACCATCGGGCCGATCGGGCCGGCTCACGGAAGCTCCGAAACGTAAAAACCCGCCTCGTTTGGCGGGTTTCTACGTGGGGCTAACAGGAGTTGAACCTGTGACCTCACCCTTGTCGGGGCCGGAAGGTCTGTCAGATGCCGCCTGATGGCGCTGTGTTCCGGTTCGCCCAGTAGGTTCCCGTTAAGCGCTGGCAGATGGCGGTTGCTGTTGTAGGCCCCCAGTTGGGCCACCACCGACCTGGCGGGGCAGCGGACGAGCACGGTACGACGTTCGATGGGTGAACTAGGATAGGCCCTATGGCGAGACCCGTTCGATACACCTCCGAAGCCGCACGAGAAGCGACGGAACGCAACCCGAACATCGAAGCCTTGGCAGCAGAGGCCCGCGAGCGTGCTATCGAACGAATCAGATGAGCTTGGACCCCTGGTCGAGACGACCCCCGGTGTACGTGAACCCTGGCGACGAGGAGAAGGTGTCGCGCAACCCGAAGGCAGAGGCGATCTCCGCCGAGCTCCGCCGCCGGACCATCGAACGCATCAAGGCCGGCGACAACGAACGCGTCGACGACCCTTTGGCCACACTGATCGAGGGCGCCCGCGCCAGCTCGTGAAAGAGGTCTTCGTCACGCTCGGCTACACCGATGATCTCAAAGCAGCGCTCCCCCTCTCCTACCTCGAGTTCTGGCTGGCCAAGGAGGACGAGATCGACCATCGGGCTCGCCGAGCCTTCGAAGGTGACCGACCAGCCGAGGTCGACCCGGCCCACGACATCGTCGAGCTACGAGGACACTGGGCCGACGGCAACTGCGACTACTTCGTCAACGCCTGGCTCCGGCCCGACGACACCATCGACCTGGTCTCCATCACGTTCGACTTCGACCCGATCCGGATGGAACCCGAGCCGTAGGAGAACGGTTCAGGGTTTCGAGCGCTCGGCCGTTGCGGGCGCTCAGCAGCCAGGGATCTGGTCCAACACGCTCGCCACGGCGTCGAGGTCGAGTTGGGCTCGACGGCGTGCCTCCGCCTCCCGCTCCCACAGGTGGTCGGTCTTCGTCAATACCAGGGTGTAGGGCCGACCCTGTCGTGTCGTCTCGTGGCGTACCGGGAGTTCGCCGTTGTCGAGGACCTGGTGGATGTGCTGCCGACCGGGCTTGGCCAGCGGCCACTGTCGCGCCTCAGCCGAAGCGTCGGTCAGGAAGGCACCGAGGGTCTCGCAGTCATCGCAGGCATGCCAGTTCGGAGGGATCGCGATCGACCAGTCCCCGTCGGCGCGTTGGGGATGCTCGAGCGACAACCGCAGCCACGTCACACACTGTCGAGCGATCGTGGCCACGCCACTGGCGACCAGATCCTCTGGACTCGACATCTCCTTCCCTGCGGCCCGAACGAGGGAAATGCCGAGCGGCGCCAGCAACCCGTCGGCACATACCCGTTCCACGATGCCGGCTCGGAGGTCGGGGTGGTCGGCGACGACCGTGGATCGCAGGATCCCAGCGACCGGTGGACCCAGCAATGTCAGGGCAGCGTCCCGCGACGACGGTTTCTGCTGCCGGGTCACCGAGTCGACGGCCGGGCCGAGTAGCGCCCAACCGGCTGCCAGCAGGTGCCGAGCGACCAGATCGGCGGTCTGGCGATGCTCGTCCGATGCGATCGCAGGGTCGGTGTCAGCGGCTGCCTCGGTGCCGGTCAACGCTTGGCAGAGCTCGGGCAGGCTGCTCAACCAGTCCAGCACCGGATCGGACGCCCCGGCGTCGCCGAGGCTTCGCCACACGTTCGGAGGACGGGACCACGCAGTCAGCCTGTCGGCCAGCCACCGCTCGCCGTGGAGGTGGACCAGCGTGACAAGCGCCGGTCCCATCGCCGGCGACAGCTCGTGTATCTCGAACGGGTCGAGTAGGGCACCGGCAGTCGATTGATCACCGGCCAGGACCGCCACCCGAAGCGTCAGGGGCATGAGGTGCTGGTCGCGCGTTCGTGAAACCGTTTCGGGCCAGGAGGGCAGCAGCTCGGCCGACCGCCTCCCGACAGTGTCGACGGCCTCGGCGCCCCGCTGGTGCTCGGTGATCAACTCGGCCAGCGCCGCGGCCGGATCGGTCCTGGCCCGCAAGACGAAGGCTCGCCGACGAGGCCACACGACGACCGCGCCACGGTGGTACCAGCGGTCCATGGTGTTGCCATAGTTCCCCATGTAGCCCTCGTACTCGGACTCGTAAGCTGGTAGCTCGACAGAAGGCGTGGTGGCGCACAGCTCATGATCCTCGGCCTCGAGCATCCGCTCGCCACCGGAATAGGTCGGACCGAACAGGGACACGTCCGAATCGATCAGATCACCCAGCTCGTAGCCGTCGAGATCGGACGGGCCGTCGTCAGCGCCGGACCGGACCGGTTGCCCTCGGGACCAGCGCCTCGTCCGGCCTCCCCAATCGTCCTCCATGCAGTCCCAAGTCTCGTGCACGTCGGTCCCAAGTCTCGTGCACGTCGCCGAGGATCACGGCGGCTTGGCAGCCGGCCCGCTCCGCCGCGGCCCGCAGGATCGCAGCTCGGGGCACGTCATCGCCCTTGAGCCAGGACCAACCCAGGCCCCGCTCGGTGTAGTCGTGGTCGAGCAGGTACACCAGCCGATCCGGAGGGCCCACCTCGGAGCGAGGGCGACGCCACGAAGGGAGGTCGGCCGGCTCGGCGAAGTGCCGGTCGAGCAGGGTGGCGACCTCGACAACCCGCTCCTCGGGGACCGGGTGGCCCGCGCCATGGGGGGTAGCTCCAGCCGGGCTGTCGGGACCGAGCAAGAGGTTGTAGGTGAGGGCCATCCTCCAACCCGACTCGACAGGCCGGATCTCGTGGACCACATCCGAATAGAAGGCGATGAAGATCAGCGACGTGCTCGACGAACGATGTGTCACCCGCTGCCCTCGATGCTCCACCACGAGCTCGCCGCCGGCGGCCCTCGACGGCAGGACGACGACCAGGGAGGCGACCATCCCGTCGACCTAGATCCCGGGCGCGAAAAACCCGCCTCGTTTGGCGGGTTTCTACGTGGGGCTAACAGGAGTTGAACCTGTGACCTCACCCTTATCAGGGCCGAAGAGGTCGTGTGGTGCTGTCAGATAGTGCCGGGTACCGGCGTTCGAAGTCCACAGCAGGTCAGGCCAGACAGATAGTGGCAGTGACTGTAGGCCCCCAGCTGGGCCACCATCGAAGGAGCCACGACGTTTGATGTCTCACGGTTGAACTAGGGTGGATGTCATGGCGAGACCCGTTCGATACACCTTCGAAGCCGGGCGCGAGGCAACGGAACGCAACCCGAACATCGAAGCCCTGGCGGCACGGGCTCGCAAGCGTGCCGTCGAGCGGATCGAAGCCGATGAGCTCGGCCCTGTCGTCGAGGACCCGTTGGGTGCGCTTATCGACGAGGCACGCTCTAGCGCTTGAGACAAGTTCACGTTCCCGAAGCCATCGGCTGGGAACAGGGCCGAGCCGGGATGGGTGATGACCATCGTCAACGCCAGCTCCGTCGGACGAGCCCACCTCGCCATCTTCGACGCCGAACAGCTCGCCGACGGCCCCGTGGCTCGAGTCCACCTCGAACACACGACCCCGTTCAGTTTCCACGGGACCTGGACACCACAGCCATGACCGGACCAGCCACCTACCGGATCGAGCTGCGAGGCCGTCGGTCCGACGACATCCTCGCCCCCTACCGCCACGAATTCATCGTCTCCCGAACAGCGGACAACACCGTGCTGGTTGGCCAAGTCCGGGACCCCGCCCATCTCCACGGGATCGTCAACCACCTCACCATCGGCGGCTTTGAACTCCTCGGCGCCACCGCCACCGAATCAACCGACACCCAACCCGAATTGCCTTTGTGGCAGCCCGACATGGAACCGACCACCGACGGCGGCGTCCTGCCGTTCGCAACCGGTCGGGACGAGAGCTCATGAGGATCTGCGCCCGAGGTCTGTCACAACGTGTTCCGCTCTCGAGACTGGCCGCCTGCCGTGATCACACTTCAAGCACTGATCAACTCCACGACAACACGGCCTGCCCCGGCGTCCCTGACACGGCCTCGGGGGTTCTCAGGGTGACCGCCGGGACATCCCCAATGGGCGCCGCCACGCAGAGCCGCCACGATGAGGACATGTACTCCATCGGCGAAGAGATCATCAGCAGCTACCTCGGCCGCTTCTCGAACCCGGTCCTCCTCCTGGCAGCCGGCGCCCTTGTTGGCGTGCTTGTGACGGGCCTCGGCGCCAGGGTCGTTGAGCTCGGGGAAGCCATCACCCACGCATGGAGTGGGGCCCAAGATCGCTCGCCACAGTGTTCTGGATCCAGCAGCATCCGAGGAGCTGGGAACCAGCGAGCCATGAGGTTGCTCCCAACGGCCCCCGGCCCGAAGACGGGCAAACACGGCCACCCTCACCGACCACCTCGAGCATGCTCGCCAGTCACAGCGCCAGGCCCTCGACTGTCGGGCCCGAACATCTCACCGGCAGCTGACGGGAGGGACAAGCACGGCGGGCGATCGCATCGAAACCGAGCCTGGTCACGACGCCGTTCAGCCGATGTCGAAACCGGCGTCGCTGGCCGCTTGGCGCAACTCGAGAGCTGGGTAGAAGCCGAGGGCGTCATCGGCGTCTGCGGCGACCGTCTCGGCCAGGATCCCCTGTGCGTCGAACTCGTAAGTGATGCAGCCGCCGTCGAACGTGAAGTACCAGTTGCCTCGGTAGAAGACGCCGGGCGCCGCATCTTCGATGCGATCCAGGGCGTCGGCTGGTTCGAGTCCGCGGCCGCTGGCGGCCGCGGTGTTGCTGCGCAGTTGCACCGTGCCCTCCTCAGCGTCGACCTCGTCGATGATCCACACATACTCGGTTTGCGCCAGTGCTCTCTCGACACGTGAACCGACGGATTCATCGATGGCGCCGTCGACGGTGAACGTCACCGGTCGATCGTCGATCTCGATTCCGGCCAATTCGTCGACCAACGTGCGTGAGGTCGCAAACGACGACAAGCCGGAGGGAACGACCGCGATCTCGATATCGGTCTGCTGGAACTCGATGTCCTCGAATCGCTGGATATCGGGGTATCCGGACTCGACGGCAACGGCGCCGGTGACGTCGCATGAGTCACTGACCGTGGCGGTCAAGAAGGTGCTGAACGACTCAACGATTTTGATCCCCGCCCTGCCATCTTCGGCGAACCACTCCACCGAATCCCATCCCAGTCGTAGCTCGTTGAGGCAGGGTGTGTATTTTGCGGTCGGTACGGCCTGGACGGTCATGATGGTCGAGGACGAGACATCGTCGACCCTTGCAGTGCAGTCGACCTCTCCCAGTCCGAGGTTGCTGCACCCGCTGGCCACCAGCGTCAGAGCAGCCGAAGCCAGGATCGCCCGACTTCTCATAGCAGCCCGGCTCCTCGAATGTTGTCG
>CAMYLA010000016.1 GCA_947259095.1 uncultured Acidimicrobiaceae bacterium
GCCAAGGCGGTCGTCGACGATGCATACGACCGCCGGTCGGCGTCACGGTTCGGGCTCGAGAACGACTCGACGGCGATGAAGGGTGTGGTGGTCGACCCCGACGACCACGACTGGGGCGGCGACGAGCCCCTGCGCCGACCGTTCACCGGGGGCCCCGTCTACGAGATGCACGTCCGCGGGTTCACCGCCAACCCCAACTCGGGGGTCCCGTCGGCTCGACGCGGCTCCTACGCCGGGGTGATCGACAAGATCCCTTACCTCCAACGGCTCGGGATCGAGGTCGTCGAGCTCCTGCCGGTGTACCAGTTCGACCGTCAATCGGCTCCCCATGGGCTGCCGAACTACTGTGGCTACGAACCGGTCGCGTTCCTCGCCCCACACCGGGCCTACAGCTCCGATCAGGGTCCGACCGGGCCCGTCGACGAGTTCCGCGACCTGGTCAAGGCGTTCCACCGTGCCGGAATCGAGGTCATCCTCGACGTGGTGTACAACCACACCGCGGAGGACGGCGCAGGTGGCCCGACGATCTCGATGCGGGCGATCGACAACCACACCTACTACCTGCTCGACCCGAACGATCCGGCCGTCTACCTCGACAACAGCGGCGTCGGCAACACCCTCAACGCCAACCACACCGTCGTTCGACGGATGATCATCGACAGCCTCCGCTACTGGGTCGAGCACATGCACGTCGACGGGTTCCGATTCGACCTCGCCTCCGTGCTGTCACGGGGCGAGGACGACCAGCCGCTCGCCGACCCGCCGATTTTGTGGGACATCGACACCGACCCGGTGCTGGCCGGCACGAAGATCATCGCCGAGGCGTGGGACGCATCCGGGCTCTATCAGGTCGGCAACTTCGCCGGTGACCGCTGGGCCGTCTGGAACGGCCGCTACCGCGACACGGTCCGGAGGTTCATCAAGGGTGACGGCGGCAGCGTCGGCGGCCTTGCCGACGCGATCAGCGGGAGCCCCAATTTGTTCGGCGACCCCGACCGCGATCCGATGCGCAGCGTCAACTTCATCGACGCCCACGACGGGTTCACGCTCAACGACCTCGTCTCCTAGGACGACAAGCACAACGAGGCCAACGGCGAGGACAACCGAGACGGCAGCAACCAGAACGACAGCTGGAACTGCGGCGTCGAGGGGCCGACCGACGACGCAGAGGTCAACGCGCTCCGTGCCCGTCAGGTGCGGAACCTGTTCTCGGTCCTCATGCTGTCGCAAGGCCGTCCCATGTTTGTCATGGGCGACGAGGTCCGGCGCACACAGGGCGGAAACAACAACGCCTACTGCCAAGACGACGAGACCGCCTGGTTCGACTGGGACGATCCGGACCGCCACGGCGACGTGCTGGCCTTCGTGCAGCGGCTGCTTCGTTTCCGTGTGGGCAGCCGGTTCTTCCGCGACGAGCGCTACTGGCGCCAGCCGGGCGGAACCGACATCGTCTGGCACGGTGTCGACCTCCACCGACCCGACTGGGGCGACACGTCACACTCCCTCGCGTTCGAGCTCGTCCACACCACACGCCCCGACCAGCTGTATGTCGCGCTCAACGCCTATTGGGAGGACCTCGATTTCGAGATCCCACCTGCGGCCTCGGGCCAGGCGTGGTTGCTTGGCGTCGACACCGCCGCAGCGCCTCCCGACGACGTCCCGGGACCGCCCACTCCGATCGACGCGAACGCAGGCCGCATCACCGTCGCGGCCCGATCGGTCGTGGTCCTCGGCGCAATCGCCACTGGGCACTGAACGTTTTCGGCTACGAGGACGAGCGCTGTCTCAGCACCTGAGCGGAGCGCTACGTCATGCCCATCCCCTCCATCATCGCCGGCTTCGGTCGACTCCCCCACGAGCGGCGAGCTGCAAACCGAGGGTGTGTCATGAAGCCGGAAGGCGGCGCCTCAGAGCTTGTCGGGGAAGCGGTTCGCCCGGGCGGCCGACGCATCGACGAGTGACATCACACTCCGACCGACGTGCCCGCGCACGACGCTGCCGGCGCGGTCGTCGAGGAGGGGCGTGCGGTGATGGCGTGCGGTGACGACGTCGTCCGGGCCGCGCGGGTTGCTGCCTGCGTGCCGTCAATGCCGTTTCCGACCAATGCCAGTGGAGCTGGTTCACTCGTGGAGCTGGGGGGAATCGAACCCCCGTCCGTCGAGGAGTCACCGCTCGCGCTACGACCATTCCCGAGATACAGCGGTACGGCTGCTGCACTGCCGGGTCAGGGGGAACCCTGCGGGTTCCTTGCCGCCTGGTCTTTCCCAGGTGTCAGCGGTCTTTGCCTGCGGTCAGCGGTCTTTCCCGCCGTCCACCGCTGCTTCTGTTGCCGGGCTGCAGCGATCAGACCCCGCGTAGCCTCACGGCTCGCAATTTTCCTCGTGTTACCTAAATTGAATTAGGCAGCAAGAGCGAAGTCAGCTTTTTTGCCGCTTCTGAAAAACCCCGTTTAACGAGTCTGAGCAACTCGGGTCGCACAAACGACTTCTCGTCTCGACGTCGAAACCGATCAGCCCCGAGATGGTGTGTCCGGTGGAGTCGATGACGGCATCGGCCGGTGATGGCCGATGCGTGATGTCTGTGATGGTGGAACCAGCGATGTCAAGGAACGACGCCACCGGAAGAGATGGCCAAGAACCATTGTAGCTCAGCCGATCGTCCACGGTGCCGGCGACCGGTCGACGCCGGAGGAAAGCATCCGGGGCCGATGCCCGGTCGATCGCCAGGATCGGCCGGGGGCCGCGGTCAGCGCCGGTTTCTTCTCGCCAGCTCTCGACGGGCCTCGCGATCGGCATCCCGCTTGGCGATCATCTGCCGCTTGTCGACCGTCTTGCGGCCTCGGCCCAGGCCCAGCTCCACTTTGGCCCGGTTGTCCTTGAAGTAGAGGGCCATCGGGACCAGCGCCAGATGATCCTGGTCGGTTTTGGAGTTGAGGCGATCGAGCTCGGCCCGGTGCATCAACAGCTTGCGTTTGCGGGTCGGCTCGTTCTCGACGTGGCTGCTGGCCCGGGAGTACGGCGAGATGTGGAGCCCGACCAACCACAGCTCCCCCTGGTCGAAGCGGGCGTAGGCGTCGCTGATCTGGACCTTGGACTCGCGGAGCGACTTCACCTCGCTGCCCCGCAGCACGAGACCGGCCTCGAAGGTCTCGGAGATCTCGTAGTTTCGTCGCGCCTGCTTGTTGGTGGCGACCATCTTCACGGCCATGTTGTCAGGGTACCGCTGGCCGGCAGCCAGCGGCGGAGGAGCCGCTCAGGGCCCGACGCTAGCCTCGGAACGGGGTTGTAGGACAGCGGTTGTAGGACAGTGGTTGTAGGACAGTGGTTGTAGGACAGGGGTTGGAGGAGATGGCGTTGAGGAACACGGTGTTGGAGATGACCCGAACCCACTGGCTCGAGATGCTGGCCGAAGCCTGGCGGGCCTACCCGCTCGAAGGATGTGGCCTGTTGATAGGGGAGCCGGGCGGCGATTCGGTCCACCGTTTCGTCCCCATCGAGAACGAGGCCCGGTCCTCTCGTGTCTACCGTCTGGATGGAGGCCAGTTCGCCAGAGCGGCGATGGATGCCGATGACCACGGCCTCGACGTCATCGGGGTGATGCATTCCCACACCCATACCGCCGCCTACCCCTCACCGACCGATGTCGCCGAGGCTTCGATGCCGCTTGTTCCCCCGCACTGGCACTGGGTGATCGTCAGCCTGGCCTGGGGTTATCCCGAACTTCATAGTTTCAGAATCGCCGGTCAGGGAATAGATGAAGAGCAGGTTTTGTTGTTGCAGTAGAATCCCTACTAAGTAGATCGGATTTACCGGGAATCCATTCAAGCCTTCCCCCGAGGCTCCTCGGAGCCGGTGATCCGACTGCTCAGTAGGGATTGTTCACCGGGCCATCGTGGCCCGCTACCAGCTGGAGGTTCTCATGGCCACCGTTCTAGTTCGTCTCCCAACCGTTCTTCGCACCGCAACCGAAGGGCAGTCCAAGGTCTCGGTTGACGGTGACGCCATCGGCCAGGTGGTCGATCGACTGATCGCCAGCTACCCGGGCCTTGGCGACAACCTCGTCGACGATCAGGGTGAGGTACGTAAGTTCGTCAACATCTACCTGAACGACGAGGACATCCGATTCCTGGAGAAGCTGGAAACGCCGGTGGTCGATGGCGACGAGGTCGCCATCCTGCCTGCGGTGGCCGGCGGACAGTAGCCGGGCGGCCATGGCGGTCTACGGTTCGGTCCTGGAGCTGATCGGGGAAACCCCGATTGTCGACGTCTCCCAACTCAGCCCCAAGCCGGGCGTGAGGATCCTGGCCAAGCTCGAGGGGCAGAACCCGGCGGGCTCGGTCAAGGACCGCATCGCCATGGCCATGGTCTCCGCAGCCGAGGCCGAAGGAACCCTCACTCCGGGTTCGGTGATCATCGAGCCGTCGTCGGGCAATACTGGGATCGCCCTTGCCATGATCTCCCGTATCCGGGGGTACCACCTCAAGGTCGTCCTGCCCCAGAACGTGACCACCGAGCGTCGGGATCTGCTCGCCGCCTACGGCGCCGAGATCATCCCGTCACCGGGTGAAGAGGGCTCGAACGGCGCAGTTCGCCTGGCGGAGAAGCTGGCGGCCGAGAATCCGGAGTGGGTCTTCCTGTACCAGTACGGGAACAAGGCCAATCCGACCGCTCATCTCACCGGCACCGGCCCCGAGATTCTGCGGGACGTGCCGGAGATCACCCACTTCGTTGCCGGGCTCGGCACCAGCGGCACGTTGATGGGGGTCGGCCGCTACCTCAAGGAGCAGAAGCCGTCGGTCAAGGTCTACGCCGTCGAACCCCCCAGTGGCGAACGGGTCGAGGGGTTGCGGAACCTGCACGACGGCTACATCCCGCCGATCTTCGATGACTGGGGTGGCATGGACATCCTCGACGGCAAGCGGATCGTTCGTCCCATCGACTCGTTGACCTGGACAAGGAGGCTGGTGGAGGATGCCGGCATCTTCGCCGGCATCAGCAGCGGTGCCGCATTGGCTGGAGCGGTCAAGATCGCCGAGCGGATCGATGAGGGCGTGATCGTCTTCGTGGTCTGCGACGGCGGTTGGAAGTACCTCTCGACCGGGGCCTACAGCGAGCCGATCGAGACGATCGTCGAGACCCTGGACGACGTCATCTACTTCTGAGCCCCTCCGCGGCCTCGCCTGGTGTCATCGGGTGACCGGCGGCCAGGCTCTTCTGCCGGCTCAGGACTTGCGGGTCTGCTTCAGGCGTCGCCGGCCAAGCCACCCCACTGCGGCTTGAAGCTCGTCACGCTCCCGCTCCAGCGTTCCGATGCGTTGGGCGAGGTAGGAGCGCTGGGATCGTTCGTGGTTCAATTGCTGGCGGATCTCGTCGGTCCTGGCTTCTGCAACCGCTCGCTGTTTGTCCAGTTCGGCGGCGGCGGACCTGGCATGGGCCAGCTCCGCGGTTGCCCGGTGCCGCTCGGCCCGCTCGGCGTCGAGGTCATCGGCCGCCACCCTCATCTTGCGGGCCATGTTTTGAGCTTCGGCCCTGGCTGCCGTGGCCTGTGTCTTGGCAAGAACCACGGCGGCATGAGCTGCCAGCGTCTCTGAAATGTAACGGTCCAGCTGTTCAGGAATATCCGAAGGAGCCGGCCGTTTCCCCGTCAGGTCGAGCGGCCAGCCTTCCCGCTCGGCGATGGCGGCCAAGGCGGTGGCGGGAAGTGACCAGGCGTTGTCGGCCTTGACCGCCTCGGGAACGGCGCCGCCCTCCAGCCTGCTGCGGAGGGTCTGTTGGGAGACCCCGAACGCACGGGCAGCCTCGGTTAGTTGTACCAGCTCTGCGCCATTCACGGATGAAGCATATGCACCGACCTCAGGTGGTTCAAGGAATGAAAAAAGAAGCCACACGCGGTCTCATTTCTGAAATATTCCCGAGTCCGGACTAATCCATTTGGCAACTCACGACGGTTGCTTTTAGCTCAATGTCCCTGGTGCCGCTCGAATGCGGAAGTATCGACTGCGGCTGCATCCGGCCGCAGACGGTTCATCGTGTGTGGTCTACGGTGTCGTCGACGGAGTGGTTGACGGTGTGGTTGACGGAGTGGTTGACGGTGTCGCCGAGAATGTGGCCGAGGACCTCGTCGAGCAACGGTTGCGGACCGTCCTTGAACTCCGCCATCCGCTGGTACAACTCGGACGCACCGGCATGGAAATCGCCGGGTAGGCCGGCCTCGGCCATCGTGTCGGCGATCTCGGTCATTTCGCCGGCGAACCGCCAGGCCTTCGGGCTGACCGCCGCTGCGAGACGCTGCGACCGCTCGGTCAGCCCGGGTTGCGACAGGTCCCATTCGGCCCGGAGGGCGTCGGTGACGCCGGTGGCCTCGGCCAATGCGTTGACCGCCAGGAGCAGGGCGCTCGATCCTTTCGTCCAGCCGGCATAGGCCATCTTGAGCGCAGAGGCCGCGCCATCGGCGGCCGAGTCGGAGATGGCTCTGACGTCGAGCGCAGACCCGGCCCAGTGGGCGGCCACCTCCGCCGCGTCCGATCCGGCGAGGTACATCCTGGTCGTCCCGGGTGTGGTCGCCGGCGGCCCGATGACGCCGCCATCGACGAACCGGGGAAAGTGCGCCCCGATCGTCTTGGAGGTGGCGGGTGAGATGGCATTGGCATCGACGTAGATCCCGTCGAAGCCGAGGCCCTCGACCTGCTCGGCGACCTCGGTCGCCGCCGCCGGAGGGCAGATCGACACGACGATGTCGGCCTGCTCGCACAGCGCCGCGCAGTCTCCGACATCGGTGAGACCGGCGCTGCGGGCACGCTCGGCGGTGGCGGCGGAACGGCCGATCCCGGCCCAGATCGTCAGGACGTCCGGCTTGGTCCCGGCGGTTGCGGCCAGGGTCACGCCCATCTGGCCGGGGTGGAGGAATCCAATGGTGGTCATGGCGTCATGGTGTCAGCCGACCACGGTGCCGGCCAACCTGGCCATGACCACCGGCCGCCGGTCAGCCGACGATCGCCGCCGCTTCGGCCATGGCCCGGCCCGGCTCGCCGCTGCCGGCGGTGGGAAGCCCGGCGCGGATCCAGTCGAACTATGGACCTGGGTATACGATGCCAGATCGACCAGACTGACTGGAAAATCCTTGAGCTGCTCCAGGCCGACGGGCGCCTGTCCTTCAGCGAGCTCGGGCGCCAGGTTTCGATGAGTGCGCCGGCGGTCACCGAGCGGGTCAGGCGACTGGAGGAGATGGGGGTGATCACCGGGTACCGGGCGGTGGTGGATCACGAACGGCTCGGTGCCGCCATCCAGGCCATCATCCGCGTTCGGACCGACCGTCAGAATCACGACGAGGTCTTCGAAGCCATGGCCGATCGGCCCGAGATTCGCTGGTGTCATGTCGTCACCGGCGACGACTACCTGGTGGTCAAAGTGGCCTGTCCCGATATCTCCACGCTGGAGGAGGCAACCGGGTTCCTATCCCGTTTCGGCTCGACCACCACGTCGGTGGTGTTCTCCACCCCCATCGCCGACGCCCCGGTGACACCCGAGCTCGTCGGCTGAGGTCCCCCCGATCGCAGATCCGGTGGCCTTGATCGGCGGTGAATCTGTGGCCTTGATCGGCGGTGAATCTGTGGCCTTGATCGGCCATGAATCTGTGGCCTTGATCGGCCATGGGGTGGGGCCCCGTAGCCTTGTGCGGTGGAGCAACGGCCGATCGGGATGTTCGACAGCGGCTTCGGGGGTTTGACCGTGGCCAGGGCCACCATCGACCTGCTGCCCGCCGAGGATCTGGTGTACCTCGGTGACACCGCCCGGTACCCCTACGGCTCGCGTTCACTCGATGAGGTCCGTGCCTTCTCCCTCGGGATCGCCCGCTTCCTTCTCGATCGCCACGACGTCAAGGTGTTGGTCGTCGCCTGCAACACTGCGACCGCGGCCGCCCTCGACGTGTTGGTCGCCGAGCTGCCGATACCGGTCCTGGGTGTGATCGAGCCCGGGGTCCGAGCGGTCATCGAGGCTTCGCGGTCCGGCCGCTTCGGGGTGATCGGCACCATCGGCACCATCGGATCGGGGGCATACGAGGACTCGGTGGCCACGATCGATCCGTCGGCCGGGGTGGTGACCTGTGCCTGCCCTGGTTTCGTCGAGTTCGTGGAGCGGGGGGTGTTCACCGGCCCCGAGATAGAGGTGCTGTCGAGACGGCTGCTGGCGCCGATCATCGACGTCGGCATCGATGCCCTGCTCCTGGGCTGCACCCACTATCCCTACCTCAACCGGGTGATCGGTGACGTGGTGGGGCGCGATGTGGTGCTGGTCTCGTCAGCCGACGAAACCGCCTTCGCCCTGGCTCGACTGCTCGACCAGCTCGGGTTGGCGATCGTCGATCACGACCGGGTCGGCGGCCACCGGTTCATCTCCTCTGGCGACATCCGGCTATTCACCGAGCTCGGCAGCCGCCTGCTCGGCCCGGAACTGATCGACGCCGAACGGTGGCAGCCGGGGTGAACGGCCGAGCGGCCGCCGGCCGGATCGGTCGCCAGATCGGCGGCCGGAGCCAATAGGGTGCTCTCCAGTCATGACGCATCCAGCAACGGGAGTACGACCATGAGACCAGATGGACGGGCCAACGACGAGTTGCGGCCGGTGACGTTCCAGCGGGACTTCACCGACATGGCCGACGGGTCGGTCCTGGTCGGGTTCGGCAGGACCCAGGTGCTGTGCACCGCCTCCATCGACGATGACGTGCCCCGATGGATGCGGAACTCCGGTGAGGGATGGGTCACCGCCGAGTACAACATGTTGCCCGGCTCCAGCCCGGAACGCATCAGGCGCAGGACCTCCGGACGGGACCAGGAGATCCAACGTCTGATCGGTCGCAGTCTTCGAGCGGTGTGCGACATGAAACTGCTCGGCGAGCGCTCGATCACGGTGGACTGCGATGTGCTCCAGGCCGACGGCGGGACCCGCACCGCGTCGATCTGCGGTGGCTACGTCGCACTCCACGATGCCCTGGCCAGGCTGGTGGCGGCCGGAGACCTGGCCCAGCACCCCCTGACCGACCAGTGTGGGGCGGTGAGCGTCGGCATCGTCGACGGCGAGTGCCGCCTCGACCTTCCCTACGTCGAGGACGCCGGGGCCGAGGTCGACATGAACGTGGTCATGACCGGCGGCGGCGGTTTCGTCGAGGTCCAAGGCACCGCCGAGGGCGCGGTCTTCGGCCGCGACCAACTGGACACGCTGCTCGATCTGGCCGCCGGCGGTATCGCTTCGATCGTGGAGGCCCAGCGGTCGAGCCTGGCCACCCCGCCCCCGCCCCGCCTGGTCCGGCCGGAACCGGCCTAGGCGCCGGCGTTGTCGAAGCCGGCCCGGCCCGCTCCGCTGGTCGTCGCATCCACCAACCAAGCCAAGATCGCCGAGCTGATCGAACTGCTCGGTGATCGTTTCTCGATCGAGTCGCGGCCGACCGATCTCGCCGACACCGTCGAGGACGGCGAGACGCTCGAGGCCAACGCCGCCAAGAAGGCTCGGGAGGTGGCGGCCCACACCGGGATGTGGACGCTGGCCGACGACACCGGGCTGTTCGTGGGCCCGCTGGCCGGCCGCCCCGGTGTCCACACCGCCCGCTACGCCGGGCCAGGTGCCACCGACGCCGACAACGTGGCCAAGCTGCTCGACGAACTGGCCGGGGTGGCGGACCGTCAGGCCGAGTTCAGAACCGTCATCGCACTGGCCTTGCCCGATGGCGTGGTCCATCTGGCCGAGGGGGCCGTTGTCGGCAGGATCGCCGAGCGGGCCGTCGGTGGTGGTGGCTTCGGCTATGACCCGGTGTTCGTCCCCGACGAAGGCGACGGTCGGACCTTTGCCGAGATGGGCTCGGTCGACAAGGGGCGGATCAGCCATCGAGGCCGGGCCCTCCGGGCGATGCTGGAACTGATCGATCGGCTGGAGCCTCGACCGTGAGCGGTCAAGGCAACGAGCAAGGCAACGGCCATGGCCCGGCCGGGGACCCATGGGGGCCTCGGTGCGGACGGGGGGATTCGAACCCCCACACCTGTAAAGGCGCCAGGACCTAAACCTGGTGCGTCTGCCAATTCCGCCACGTCCGCAGCTGTGGCTCGGGCCCGAGGGCCGAATCGATCTGCCGGTCCGGCCGTTGTGCTCGGACGGCGGGGTCGAGCCGGTCGGGCGGAAATCGACGAGCGTTTGCACCGAAGAACGGTTCGGCTGAACTGTTCTGCAGGTCCACCGTAGCTGAGTCTTCGACGGTAGCCTGGGAAATTATGACCAGCCCTCTACTCCCCACCGCCGAGATACCCGCCTCTGGGTTTGGGTTCGACATCTACCAACAGCTGCTCAAGCAGCGGATCGTTTTTCTCGGCCAGCAGGTGGACGACACGATCGCCAACTCCCTGGCGGCCCAGATCCTGTACCTGGCAGGCCAAGACCCGGACAAGGACATCTGGCTCTACATCAACTCACCCGGTGGCTCGGTGACCGCCGGCATGGCGATCTACGACACGATGCAGTTCGTCAAGCCCGATATCGCAACGGTCTGCCTCGGTCTCGGGGCCTCGATGGGTCAGTTCCTGCTGACCGCCGGTGCGGCCGGCAAGCGGTACGCCTTGCCCCACGCCCGGGTGTTGATGCACCAGCCAAGCGCCGGCGTCCAAGGCCAAGCGGTCGACATCGCCATCCAGGCCGAAAACCTGATCAAGATCAAGCACGAGATGGCAGGGCTCATCGCCGAGCACTCAGGCCAGACCGCAGAACAGATCACGGCCGACTCCGATCGTGACCGCTGGTTCAGCGCCCAAGAGGCCAAGGACTACGGCCTGCTCGACCATGTGATCGCACGGGCCGGGCAGCTGGGCGAGAGCTGAGGCCCCACATCCTCCGGCGGCGTCCGCTCAACTCTGGGCGGCGATTCGCCGCTGCCACGCCTGCGACGCCAGCTTGCGGAGCTCGCCCGTCGCTTCCCCCAGCCCGCCGGGATGGCGGTACAGGGCCGAACCGGATATCAAGACGTTGGCGCCGGCCTCTGCCGCCCCTTCAACGGTGGCAGCGCTGATCCCGCCGTCGACTTCGAGGTCGATCCAGTGGTCGGCTCGATCCAGCAGGCGACGGGCGGCGTCGATCTTCGGCTCCATGGTGGTGATGTAGGCCTGCCCGCCGAAGCCGGGATTGACCGTCATCACCAACAACATGTCCAGCAGATCGACCACCGATGCCACCATCTCGAGCGGGGTGTGGGGGTTCAGCGCCACCGCCGGGGCGGCCCCGAGGTCCCGGATGGAGGCGAGTGTCCGGTGGAGGTGGGTACAGGTTTCGACGTGGACGATGATGATCTGGCATCCGGCCTCCACGAACCGTGGAATCAGGTGATCGGGCTCCTCGATCATCAGGTGCGCTTCGAACGGCACCGAGACCACCGATCGAACCGATGCGATGACGTCGGGCCCAAAGGTGAGGTTGGGAACGAACCGGCCGTCCATCACGTCGAACTGGATCCGATCGACACCGGCCCGTTCCAGTGCCGCACATTCGTCGCCGAGCCTGGCGAAGTCGGCCGGGAGAACCGACGGCGCGATCCGGATGGGGGGCATCGCCGGTGGGCCGTCGTGGCCGGCGACGGAAGTGTCGGGGGAAGTCATACGCTCTCAAGCATGCCAGAGCACGCAGCCAACACAGATGACGGTTGCGAGACGCCACCAGAACCGGTCGGCGAGGAGGTCGGGCGATCTTCGGCAGCCACCGGCCCATCGTCGGACCCCGCCGGCTCGACGCCGGGCAGCCGCTTCGATCTCGAGGTCAACCGGATGGCAACGGGCGGTGCGGCCCTCGGGGCCGGTCCGGACGGCCGAACGGTGTTCGTCTCCGGTGCGATACCCGGCGAGCAGGTCTCGGTTGTCGCCGATGTGGTCCACAAATCCCGGATCGAGGCCACCGCCACCTCGGTGCTGTTCGCCTCCCCCGACCGGATCGAACCGCCCTGTTCCCACGTCGGCGACGGCTGCGGCGGCTGCGACTGGCAGCACATCGCCGCCAAACGGCAATCACTGCTGCGGCGGGACATCGTCGACGACTGCCTCCGCAGACTGGCAGGAATGACCGGGGTGGACATCCGCAACGGCCCGCAGCTCGATCCGACCGGCTATCGCACCACGGTCCGGGCCGCGGTGTCCGATGGTAAGGCGGCCTATCGCATCCGTCGATCACACCAGACCGTGGCCATCGAGCAGTGCCTGATCGCCCATCCGTTGGTTGAGGAGCTACTGGTCGACGGCCACTTCGGCGCCGCCTCGGAGGTCGTGGTCAGGGCCGGCGCAAACACCGGCGAGCGGTTGGTGGTGGTGGATCCGGTGGCCGATGGCGTCCGGGTCCCCGATGATGTGTTGGTGGTCGGTCGCGACGAGCTGTCGGCCGGGCGTCGACCGCATTACCACGAAGAGATCGGGGGTCTGCGGCTGCAGATCTCGGCCGACACCTTCTTCCAGTGCCGGCCGGACGGAGCGCTGATGCTGGCCCGGCTGGCCGGCGATGCGGTGGCCGACGCCGCCGGCGCCATGCTCGACGCCTACTGCGGCATGGGACTGTTCGGCGCGCTGGCCGGGATCGGCAGATCGGTGGTCGGCGTCGAGTCGAACCCGTCGGCGGTGGCCGACGCCGTCCAGAACCTCGGACCGCACGGTCGGCTGGTCGAGGCGGACTTCGAACGATGGCAGGCCGAGCCGGTCGGGGTCGTGGTCGCAGACCCGTCCCGCCACGGTCTCCGCAAGCGAGGCTGCGACCGGATCGCCGAGACCGGAGCCGAACTGGTGGCACTCGTCAGTTGTGATCCGGCGTCGCTGGCTCGCGATGCCGGTCTTCTCGGGGAGCGGGGGTACGAGCTGGACCATGTCACGGTCGTCGACCTGTTCGGGCAGACCTCCCATGTGGAGACGGTGAGCCGGTTCGTCCGGCGAAGCTGACGCATGGCCGGTCCGGCCCCGTCGCTCCGTGCCCGCCGGCTACGGCACCAGGCCACCCTTGAAAGCGAACTCCGACACCGGCTTGCGATCACTGGGCTGTTCCCGTTCCCGGAGTTTGTCCTCCAGCTGTGCAGCGTCGCCCCGGTGGCCGAGCACGAAGCCGCACAGCACGATGGTGTCCGCCGGGTCGGTACCGGTGAGGGCATGGGCCGCCTCGACCTCGATGCCGCCCAGGAGATGGGTCGACAAGCCGAGCATCGTGGCCTGCAGCGACAACGCCATCATCGCCGCCCCGGCGTCGAACTCCCTGGTTCGGGCCATGAACCCTTCGAGCTCGGTTCTGGCCAGGGTCAGGCCGACCACCGGGGCCTCGGCCGCCCAACCTCGATTGAACCCCATGAAGGTGTCGAGAATGGCGTTGCGATCCGGTCCGTCGGTCTCGTAGTAGAACAGCCACGGTTGGTTGTTCATCCATGATGGCGCCCAGCGGGCCGCCTCGAAGACCGCGGCCAACTCGTCGCCACCGACCGGCCGCTCGGAAAAGGCCCGGGGCGACCATCGATCGGTGAAGACCCGATCGAGGAGGGGAGAAGCCGGTTCGCGTTCGCTCGGAGCAGTCATGGCTGCAATATATTGCTGAATACGGCTCGATCTCGCTCCACCTGGCACCACCGCCGGGTGTGCTCACGATATTTTGTGGATCGGGCCAAACCCCGCCTGGCCAGCGGCCATGGCGACGGGGCCGCTGATCGGAGGGGCCACCGAACAGGCAGTGCGGTTTGCGATGGCTATCATGTCCGGTGGTGCGGCCGGACGGCTTGTGAAAGGCGGCCCGAGGCTCGTGATTGTGGAAAACCGGAAACTGGTGGTCGACACCCGGATCGGGCTGTGCTTCGCCCCTCGCTTGACGCGCCGGACGGATGCGGCCACCGTGTTCCTGCCAGGTCGTCCTATCCAACCCTGCTCGGAGGTCTTCTGATGTGGCGCGGCAAATCCAATGGTGACGAAAACGCCGACCAAAGCCAGGACCGATCGGGCGGCGGAGACAGTGGCCGCTCCCCATCGCGCCGCAGCGGATCGACCGATCCTCGGAGCAAGTCCACCGGCAAGAAGATTCGAAGGATCGAGTCCGGTTCGCCGGGCGGCCTGGGAGCACCCCGGTCGACGTCGCAGGGTGGCCCCCCGCCCGGCGGTGTGGGCCTCGAACGGCCAACGGCCCCCCGCAGCCCCCGGGCCGATCCCACCGACCTGGGCGGACCACCATCGGGACCTCCCGGTCAGCCTCGCAGTGCCGGCCGGACCGGTCGGCCACCGTCGACGCTCGGCAAACCACCGGCCGTCGGTCGTGGGCCCAGTCCCAGCCCCGGCCTGCCCCCATTGAGCCAGCCCACCGGTGAGCTCCCGAGGGTGCAGCCGGTCGGCCGGAGCGACGACACCGTGGCCGCCGCCGATGTCGGTGATCAAGGTGTGTTTGCGGCAAGGGGCCCGGATTCGCTCGGCGGGACGGGCGGTGGTGGCCGAGCCGATGGCTTCAGGCCCGGCTCGATCGCAGCCGGGGCCGGCGAGTCCGCCGGCGACATGGCCCCTGCGTTCGGTGCCGGGTCCGTCCCCGACGACGGCATACGTGAGATCATTCCGGCCGCACCGACCGCACCGAGCAGTTTGGCCCGCTTCGATTCGCCGATGCCGTCGGCGATGCCCCAGGCCGACGACCCGTTCTCGACCACCGGCGACGCTCCAGCCGGGCTCGGAGGCTCACCAGCCGGCGACATCTTCGGTGCAGCCACCGGAGACGTCGATGCCGATGTGGACGCGATCCGATCCAACCTTGCTGCCGGCCCGGCCGAGCACGCGCCCACCAATCCGTTCCCGGAAGTGGCCGATGATCTGGCCGGCGACCCCTATGGATCTGCGGGCCGACCCGGTTCGTTCGACGACCCAGATGCCACGAGGGTGGCCGGTGCCCGGACGATGGCGGTCGGGGTTTCGGCCGCCGCCGCCCGGCAGGGCCTCGGCCGGCCCGGTGGTGCCGCCCCGCTCGATGCGCCGACCGACATCGGTCCCGCCTCCTGGTCAGACCAGGGCGGGCCCGATCCCTCCGACCACCTCCAGGACACCGAGTTCAAACTGGCGGACGGGCGCCGCAAACAGAAGCCGAAGGAGCCCAACCGGCTGATTCTCGGCCTGGCGGTCGGGCTGGTGCTCCTGGCCGGTGTCGCCGTGGCCTTGTTCCTCACCACAGGCGGCGACGACGATGCCACCGAGGCCACCGACGCCGAGGTTGTCGCAACACCGGAGGCGACCCAGGACACCACCGCCGCCACCGACCAGGCGGCCGCGGCGGAACCACAGGTCGACGAGCCGACGCTCTTCTTCGACGATGCCCAGACCGGCCCGCTCCAGCAGGGCCAGACCTACAGCATCGACTTGGTCGGTGAACCGGAGGGCTCACTGCTACAGGTCGTGGTCGACGACATCCCCCAGGGCACGCCCGAGTCACAACTACCGGATTTGATCCTGCCTGCCGGCAGGCACTCGCTGTACATCCAGATCAGCAACGGGGCCGAGACCGCCACATCCACTGCGGTCGAGGTCTACGTTCTTGGTGACCTACCTCCGGTCGGCTTTCGCGCCAACCTCTCCTCTGTGAGCATTCAGGATGAAGGCTGGGTGGAGGCGCTTCGTCAATTCGACGAGTTCCGGGCCGCCGGCCACGAAGCGCTCCAGCTGTACCCGCTGTCCGAGGGCTATTGGAACGTCTTCGTGGCCGGACTCGGTGAGGAGCGGGCATCGGCCCAGGCGTACTGCGAGTCGTTCGGCCTCGCCATTCCCGATCAGTGTTTCCCGACCTACTACGACGGGTCCGCCCCACCGGCGGCAACCACCGGGACGACGGCACCGCCCGCCGACTCTTCCACCACCGTGGCCGGTGGCTGATCAGGAGGCAAAAATTGATCTCGGTATCGCCGGCCTGGGGCCGGCCGAACACATCGGGCGGGGCGGATTCGCAGACGTCTACCGGGCAGAACAGCTGAGCCTGCGGCGAACGGTCGCGGTCAAGGTGCTGCGGGCCCAGGCCACCGACCCCGAGGCCCGGTTCCAGCGTGAGTGCCACGCCATCGGGGCGGTCTCGGACCACCCCCACATCGTCGGGGTCCACGAGGGTGGATTCACCAGCAATGGCCGGGCCTACCTGGTCATGGAGTATCTGCCGGGCGGTTCGCTCCAGGAACGGCTGGCCAGCTACGGGCCGATGTCGGTCAGCGAGGTGGTCGACACCGGCATCAAGATCGGCAAGGCCCTGGCCGTCGCCCACCGCACCGGGGTGCTCCATCGTGATGTCAAGCCGGCCAACATCATGATCTCGGCCTACGGGGAGCCGGCGCTCGGCGATTTCGGGATCGCCAGGATCGAAGGCGGCCATCAGACCGAGACCGGACTGGTCACCGCCAGTTTCGCCCATGCCGCACCCGAAGTGCTCGAGGGGCAGGCGCCGACGGCGGGAGCCGACATCTACTCGCTCGGCTCGACGATGTTCGAGCTGCTGACCGGTCGACCGCCATACTTCGATGCAAACGATGAGTCGATCTGGCCCCTGATGAAGCGGATTCTGTCCGAGCCGATGCCGTCGCCGGAATCGGTGGGGATGAGCCCCCGGCTCGGGGTGGTCTTCGCCAGGGCCACCGCCCGCGACCTGGGCGAGCGCTACCACGATGCCGAGGACCTGGTGGAGGATCTGACGCTGCTGGCATCCGATCCACTGTCGTTGACCCTCTACCCCCCCAGTGGCGGCGGTAAGCCCCGTGTCGCCGGTGAGGTCGGTCGCATCGAACTCGATGCCGAGGGAGGGGGCACGGGCAACGCCAGATCGCTGATCGGCGGGCTGCCCCTCGGGGTGGCGAAACCGCCGGCGACGAAGCCCGATCTCACCTCGGTCCAGCGGCTGGAGTCCGACACCGAGGTGATGGCGGCAATCGACGTTCCCGGTCCGCCTGCGTCGATGGAGCGGCTGGCGACGATCGGCGGCGGTGCGGACGATCTCCCGGTGCCGGCCGCCACCACGATGGATCTTCCGGCGGCCACCCCCTCGCCGCCCCGACCGGCCGCCGCTCGATCGGGGCGGACCGCGATGACGATCGTTGCCGGGTTGTTGCTCCTGGCCCTGTTGGGTGCCGGCGGGCTGTACCTGTTGAACCGGGGCGACGACTCGGCCGGCACCGAGTCCGCACTGCAGCCGGTGGTACTCGACCCGTCGGCGGTCGAGATCGACGGACCACTGCGAGCCGGCGAGCGCTACACCGTCGACGTCCCGGGGGCGCCGCCCGGCGCACCGGCCACGGTACTGATCGACGGTCAACCGACGGGAGACCCCGCAACCGCCGCACCGATTGCCTTCGACGCCGTCGCAGGCCGCCATTCGGTGGCGGTCGAGGTCGCCACCGATGCCGGGACCGAACGAACCGAGGCGCTGGCCGTCTATGCCATCGATGGCTCCCCGCAGGGTGGCTTCCGGGCCTACCTGGCATCGATCCACATCGAGCGCCAGGGCTGGGAGACGGCCCTGGCGGTCTACGACGGGCTGGTGGCCGAGGGTCACACCGACCTGGAACTCCTGGTCACCGATGAGGTGCCGGAGCTGACGTCGGGGTACTGGGCCATGTCGGTGGGTGGGTTCGGCGCTGACGGGGACGCCGCCGAGGCCTACTGCGAACGGTTCGACCTGGCGATCCCCGCCGACTGCTACGCCGGGTTCCTGGCCCCCGCCGCCCCCTGAGCGGTGCTCCGGCCCGCCTCGATCGGTTGATTTGTGCCGTACCGGACCATCAACGAAGCTCGTGACGATGGACTTTGACCTCCCGTCGCAGGACGATCCGCGGCGTCTCGACGTCAGGCGGTGGCTTGCCGACAACCCCGATCCGACCGGTCGGGAGCTGGCCGAAGCGGGCTACGTGGTACCCCACTGGCCGGCCCCCTACGGCATCGACGCATCACCGATGCACCAGCTGATCATCGACGACGAGCTGGCCAGGGCCGGGGTGACGCGGCCGGCAAACGCCATCGGCATCGGGTGGGCCGGTCCGACGATCCTGGCCGCCGGCACCGAGGCCCAGCAGCGCCGCTACCTGCCGAAGATCATTTCCGGGGAGGAGATCTGGTGCCAGATGTTCTCCGAGCCCGACGCCGGCTCCGACCTGGCGGCGCTGGCCACCCGGGCCGTGCGCGACGGCGACCAGTACGTGATCAACGGGTCGAAGATCTGGACCAGCGGGGGTCACGGCTCCCAGTTCGGCATCCTGATCGCCAGAACCGATCCCGATGCGGCAAAGCACCGCGGTATCTCCTACTTCATCTGCCCCACCGACATCGACGGTCTGACCATGGAGCCGATCATCGACATGACCACGGCCCACTCGTTCAACCAAACCTTCTTCGATGATGTTCGGTTGCCGGTGGAGATGCGGGTCGGTGAGGAGGGAGACGGTTGGCGGCTGGCCAAGGTCACGCTGTCGAACGAACGGGTCCAGCTGTCCTCGTCCGGTTCGCTGTGGGGGGCCGGGCCGTCGGCCGGCGACCTGCTCGATCTGGTCCGGGCCGGCGGTGGTGCTGTCGATCCTCGACGCCGCCAGCAACTCGCCGCCCTCCACTGCGAGGCCGAGGTGCTCAGGCTGAACCGGCTCCGGACCCTGAGCGCCACATTGTCGGGCAAGACGCCGGGCCCCGAGGCCTCCATCCAGAAGATCATGGCCGACGAGCACGGTCAGCACGTCATGGCCGCGGCGGCAGCCGTTGTCGGCCCCGAAGCGATGTTGAGCGGCTCCGGCCCCGCTGGTGCGCTGGCGAAGCGCGCCCGTTCCGGGGCGACGGAGATCAAGATCGACACCAGCCGGTTCCCAGACGTCGACCCGGTGTGGCACTACGGGTTCCTGTTCTCGCCGGCGCTGACCCTCGGCGGGGGGACCTTCGCCGTCCAGCGCAACATCGTGGCCGAGCAGGTGCTGGGGTTGCCGAGGGAGCCAAACCTGCAGCAGGGCATGACCTGGGCCGAAACCATGCGGTCGAGAACGACCGCCCGTTGATGCCGAGACGACGGGTCTTCCACGGCTGGAAGATGGTTGGTGCCGGTGCGGCGATCCAGGCTCTGCACAGCGGACTGCTGACCCAGGCCTTCGGCAGCTATGCGGTGGTGTTGCAGCGGCAGTTCGGTTGGAGCGCAACCAATTTCTCGGTTGCGTTCTCGTTGATGCGGGCCGAGAGCGGCCTGCTGGGTCCGGCCCAGGGGTGGGCACTGGAGCGGTTCGGCACGGTCCGGGTCATGCGGGTCGGGGTGGTGCTCATGGGACTGGGCATGATCGGTTTCAGCCAGATCCAGAATCTTTGGCAGTTCTTCGCCACCCTGTTGGTGGCGGCGATCGGGGCCAGCCTGTCGGGATTCCTCAGCATCACCTCGGCCACGGTCGGCTGGTTCGAGAGAAACCGGGCCAAGGCCCTTTCCTTCTCGGGAACCGGTTTCGCCATCGGCGGCATCGCCATCCCCGGCGTCGTGTGGGTGATCCGGACCCTGGGGTGGCGGTGGACCGCGGTCATCAGCGGGCTGGTCATCATTGCCGTGGCCTACCCGCTCAGCGGGCTGTTCGGCCAGACACCGGCCGACCTGGGTGAGTTCGTTGACGATGTGGACCCGGCCACCGTCGTCGACAACCGGCCCCGCGCCGAGGGTGTCTCCGACGTTCATTTCTCGGCCGGCGATGCGGTGCGGACCAGGGCGTTCTGGATGATCTCGTTCGGTCACGGCACCGCCCTGCTGGTGGTCGGGGCGGTGATCGCCCACCTGGCCCTGTACCTCACCAGCGAGCAGGGGTTCACGCTCCAGGAGGCGAGTTTCGTCGCTGGGGCCCTGCCGTTGCTGCAGTTCGTTGGACAGATCCTCGGCGGGGTGCTCGGCGACCAGGTCAACAAGCGGCTCCTGGCCTCGCTGGCCATGGTCGGCCACATGGTCGGGTTGCTGCTCCTGGCCTATGCCACCTCCCGGTGGATGGTCTGGCTCTTCGTTCCATTCCACGGCTTGGCGTGGGGGGTCCGGGGCCCGCTGATGCAGGCCCTGCGGGCCGACTATTTTGGATCGACGTCGTTCGCCAAGATCATGGGGCTGTCATCGATGATTGTCATGATGGGCATGATGGGCGGCCCGCTGGTGGCCGGGATCCTGGCCGACCGGACCGGCAGCTACCGCCTCGGCTTCACCGTGCTGGCCCTGCTGGCCGGGGTCGGGATGGTGTTCTTCATCCTGGCCACGCCACCGAAGCCACCCCGTCGGACATCGGAGCCGAAGACGGGGCCGCCGATCGACGATCGGGCCGACGCCGTCGATACCGGCCGGCCGCCGCTCCCGCTTCCTCCCCGGTCGACGGCGCCGGCACGGTCTCGCCACGGCGAGGTACCGAGCCCAACACCGCCAAGATCGTGATCACCCCCAGCCCGGCCGATCCGATGAAGGCCGCCTCGACCGAGCGCTGAAAGACCGGCACCCACAGCAGCGGACCGACGGCGTGGCCGACGAATCGAAACGACAGGATGGCCGACAGTGCCCCGCCCCGATTTTCGGGGACGATCGACGCGCCGACCTTCTGGAACACCACGATCACGAAGCCGAACATCGAGCCGGCAAGGGCGTACAGCGCCGCGGTTGCGATCACCCCGTCGGTCGCGCCGAGCCCGGCCACCAGCAGGCTGACAACGGCGGTGGATCCCACACCGCAGGCCCGGGCCCCGTATCGGTCGAGCAATCCCCCGAACGCCGGGCCCAGCATCGTCGCGCCCAGGTTGCCTCCGGCCAGCAACAGTCCCGCCGCCTCCGGCGACATGTCGAGCACGTCCCGAGTCTTCAGCCCGACCAGGATGCCGGCGCCGATCGGGCCGGCCGCAGCGGCGAACGACCCCAGCCCCAGCAGCAGCAGCCGACGGGACAGCAGGGGTCTGATCGGCGGGCGGTCGGCCCCGACCCGCCGCTCACCGGGCGGCGTGAAGACCACGATGACCAGCGCCACCGCAGCGGTGCCCCAGAACGCCAGTCGCCAATCCACGGCGGCGGCAAGGCCGCCGACGAACGGGGCCAGGCCGCCGCCGGCAGCCTGAAAACTGGTGTAGATGCCGACCTGGCGACCCAGCCGCGCTTCCGGCGTGACATCGGCAAGCCCGGCGATGAGCAATGGGGTGATGAACGCATTGCAGACCCCTTGGGCGGCCCTGGCGGACAGGAACAACGTCAGGGTCGGCGCCAGCGATACCAGCAGCGACGCCGCACAGTAGCCAACCAGGCTGATCTGCAGCACCCGCCGTCGGCCGAAACGTTCCCCGATCGTGCCCGAGACCAGCAGCAACACCGCCATCGGGAACAGGTAGGCGGAGAGTCCCCAACTGATGGTGGCCGAGTCGACCTCGAACCGGTCCCGCAGCTCGGGCAGCATGGGGATGATCACCAGGGTGCCGAACGGGCCGAGCAGGCCACCGAGGTAGTAGGGCAGGGCCCGCAGCCCGGCGACGCTCGTCGTCTCGCTCACCGTTGGAGTATCGACGCTCGGACGTCGTGGCCGCCAAACGCCGGGACCGCTAGGGTTTGGCCTCCGACGATGAGGAGGAGGACTCCCGTGACTCTGGCGACCGAGGTGTTGGCGGTGGATCGAGATCGGCTGTGGGGCCGACTGATGGAGATGGCAACGGTCGCCGCCACCGCCAACGGTGGCAGCAACCGCCAGGCGTTGAGCGACGACGATGCGGCCGGCCGGGCGCTGTTCGGCGGTTGGGCCCAGGCCGCGGGATGCACCGCCGAGACCGACGAGATCGGCAACCTGTTCGTCCGACGACCGGGCACCGATCCCGAGGCGGCCCCGATTCTGATCGGCAGCCATCTCGACACCCAGCCGACCGGCGGTCGTTTCGACGGGGTGTACGGCGTGCTCGGTGGCCTGGAGGTCATCGAGCGGCTCAACGATCTGGATCTCGAGATCCCCAACCCGATCGAGCTGGCGGTCTGGACGAACGAGGAAGGCTCGCGTTTCCAGTACTCGATGATGGGCTCGGCGGTGTGGGCAGGCAAGCTCGGACTCCAGCAGGCCAGAGACCTGACCGATGTCGATGGGATCTCGGTTGCCGCAGAACTCGATCGTCTGGGCTGGAACGGCACCAGGCCGGCTCGGCCGTCGGACCATGTGGCGGCGTTCGAGCTGCACATCGAGCAGGGGCCGATCCTGGAGGCCGAGCAGGTCCAGATCGGTGTCGTCACCGGCGTGCAGGGCCTGCGCTGGTTCACCATCGAGTTGGGCGGTTTCCCGGCCCACGCCGGGCCGACACCGATGGCGGGCCGGAAGGACCCGGCCATGGCCATGGCTGCGGTCGTGACCGAGGTATATCGGGCGGTGGCGGCAAAAGGGGAGTGGGCCAGGGCGACCTTCGCCCAGTTCAACTCCACGCCGGTGTCGCCAAACACCATCCCCGAGACACTGACCTGCACCCTCGACATTCGACATCCCGATGGCGGCGTGCTCGACGAGATGGAAAAGGAGATGCGGGCCATCGTGGCCGCCCGCTGCGACGACATCGGCGTGACCCACCGGGTGACCCTGCAGAACGACTCGGCGCCCGTGCACTTCGCAGACGAGGTGGTGGATGCGGTTGAACGGTCGGCGCAGGCTGTGGGGTTGTCGAACCGCCGGATGATCTCCGGGGCCGGCCACGACGCCTGCTACGTCGCCATGCACTGCCCGACGGCGATGATCTTCGTGCCGTGCGAGGCCGGCCTCAGCCACAACGAGGCCGAGAACATCACCGCCGAGCAGGCGGCCAACGGCGCCGCAGTGCTGCTCGGAGCGGTCCGCCGTATCGCCTCGGTCTGAGCGCCGTTCGAGGCGGCCTCGGCCGGCCCTCCGTGAACCCGAAGGCCGCCGGGCTCAGCTCCGGCGGCTTTGATCGTCGTGGTCGTGGTGATCGTGGTCGTCGTGGCTGTGGTCGTGGTCGTGGCCCGCCGGTCGGCCGGCCAGGACCTCGGTGGTCGAGTCCAGTTCTCCGGCGGAGACGATCTCCAATCGATCCAGCAGCTCCTCCAGTGCCCGCTGCCAGCAGCCCCAGTAGTCGTACTGGGTCAGGTCGGTCAGCGATGCCTCGTGGGCCGCGATCTCACTGATCAGCCCATCCCGGAAGGTGTCCCATTCGAACCGCTCGGCCCGGTGTAGCTGCATCGTGGTTCCGAACATGCGGGACTGCCAGGGAGCGCTGAAAACCAACTCCCCATTGGCCCGGGGTGGCGCAGCCGGCCCCTCGACGTCGAGCGGATCCTCGGCTGCCACCTCGGTCATCGGCCGGACCCCGACCCGGTGGCGGCCGCATCGTTCGGGTCGCTCTGGCCGTTCGGGCCGTTCGGCCTGGCGACCCCGATCATCGAGTCCCTGGTGACGAGGGCTGCCAATTCCTCCTCCGACAACTCGTCGGTGCCGGCCGGACGTTCGGGAATCACCAGGTAGCGGACCTCCGAGCTCGAATCCCAGACCTGGACGGTGGTGTCGTCTTCGAGTTCGAGACCCATCTCGGACAGCACCACCCGAGGCTCACGGACGATCCGAGAGCGGTACTCCGGCGACTTGTACCAGCTCGGCGGCAACCCCAGCAGGGTCCACGGGTAGCACGAGCAGAGGGTGCAACACACCACGTTGTGGACCCCTGGCTCGTTGACGACCACCTCGAGCCGCTCCAGCCGTCCGGGGTTCACGCCGATGTCGGCGACCGTGGCGTTGGCATCGGTCAGCAGCCTGGCCCGGAAGTCGTCGTCGATCCAGGCTCGGGCCACCACCTTGGCCCCGATCATCGGACCGATCCGTTCGCTCCAGGTCTCGATGAAGTTGTCGACCTCGGTCCCGGTGAGGATGCCCTTGTCGATGAGCAGGCCTTCGAGGGCCTCGGCTCGGATGGCCTGCCGTTCGGCCAGGTCGCTCTCGGCGTCCGTCATCTTGTCTCCTCGGTTCGGGTCCCGCCGGTTGCCGGGGTCGGCTCAGCCGCTTCGAGATACGGTTCGAACAGGTCGATATGGCAGATCTGGTGGGGGTCGCCGCCCGGGCCCCAGAGCTCCCGGGCCGAAAAGCCGACCGCATAGACATAGGTGGGCTGCTCCCCGTCACCGTGGGCCATCGTGTCGGGAAAGGTGAACGCGGGATAGGCCCGTACCACCACCCCGGTCCGGCCCCGCACATACCGGGGGAGTCGATGGTGGCCCCGCTGAGGCGGGTCCGGCGAGGTCCGGACCCGATCACCGACCTCGAACCGGCGGGGCCGGTCGATCGTCCGGAGGAAGCTGGCGTCGTTGTCCCGGGACTCGAGCGACTGCACAGGGTGCATCCGAGGTGGGGGAGCGGTCTGGTCCGGGTGATGGCCGAGGGCGGTGACGGCCCGATCCACCTCGGCCTGTTCGGCGATGCCCTGATCCACCACGGCCACCTCCACTGCGGCCAGCCAACGACCCCAATAGGAGATGGGTAGGTAGCGGGTCGGGTCGAGCCGCTCGATCCGGTGGCGGTGGGCGTCGATATTGGTCCTGCCCGATCGCAGCAGGGCGAACATGGCGGCACCGGAGAACGCCTGCCAGCGACTGCCGACGTCGATCGGTTCATCGGCGACGTAGGGAACCGGGCCGTAGCCCTCCATGCCTCCCATGTCGTGAATGCCGTCCATCGGCCGATCGTAGTCAACCGCTCCGCCGGGCGTCGATGTCCGGGGGCTAGGCCGTCATGCCGCCATCGACGATGAACTCCGAGCCGGTGCAGTACGAGCTCTCGTCCCCGGCCAGGAACAGGGCCAGGTTGGCAACGTCGAAGGCAGACGCCTCGTACCCCATCGGGATGGCGGCCTGCACCTGTTCCCTGACGCCGGCCTCGTCGAAGGTCGCCAGCATCGGCGTGTCGATGATGCCGGGATGAATCGAATTGACCCGGACCCCGTTGGGGGCCAGCTCCTGGGCCGCGCTCCGGGTCATCCCCCGCACCGCCCACTTGCTGGCCGCGTAGGCCAATGCCCGCCCGGCGCCACGGATACCGGCGATGGACGAGATGTTGATGATCGACCCGGAACGGTTCTCGATCATGTTCGGAGCCACCGCCGCCATCCCGAGGAACACCCCGGTCTGGTTGATGGCGATCGTGGTGTCCCACAGCGAACGGTCGGTGTCGGTCACGCCGCCCAGCTTGAAGATGCCGGCGTTGTTGACCAGGACATCGATCCTGCCCCACCGTTCGACCACCTCCTTTGTGACGGCGGCCCAGGCATCGGCGTCGGTGACGTCGTGCTCGAAGAAGGTCCCGCCGATCTCGTCGGCAACGGCCCGGCCCTCGTCGAGGATGTCTGTCACGCAGACGTTGGCTCCCTCCTCGGCGAACAGCTTTGCCTCGGCCGCGCCCTGCCCTCGGGCTCCGCCGGTGATGAGTGCCACTTTGCCCGCCAGTCGATCCATGGCCGAATGGTAGAACACCGGGCCGAGACCTGCCTCCGCTCAGAGGTTGGCCGCCACCAGCGCCAGGCCGCTGGCCAGCG
The DNA here is from genome assembly GCA_947259095.1 of uncultured Acidimicrobiaceae bacterium. GTDB lineage: Bacteria > Actinomycetota > Acidimicrobiia > Acidimicrobiales > SZUA-35 > JAHELU01. The sequence goes on from CAMYLA010000016.1 coordinate 25,517, forward strand.
ACACGCAGAGCACCGCCGGGCGGAAGAACACGCTGTCCAACCACGGCCTCACGTACCGGGCCAGGTACAACCCGGCCAGGACGAACGGGGCCAGCAGGGCCAGCAGCGCCAGTTCGGCAAGGCCGAACCGGCCGAGCACGGCCAACGACAGCGCAACCAACAATCCCAGGATGTTGGCGATGGCGGCCACGGTTGGCCGCATGACCGGTCCCGGGACGTCGTGCAGGGTCATGACCAGCGGTGGGCCCGGCAGGGCGGCCGCCATCGACCCGAACGCCGAGGCGGCGCCGCCCAGAACCTCGTAGCGGGGCGTTCGGGGCAGCCGGACGCCGGCCAGCAGGACAACGGCCGCCATCGCCACCATCACGCCGATGGTCAGTGCCATGACCCGGTCGTCGACGGCGGCCAACACGATGAACACCGCCCCCATGCCCAGGGGCACGCCGAGCAGCAACCGGCCCAGGATGCCTCGATCCAACTGATCACGCTCCACCAGCAGGTGACGGGTCCCGACGATCAGCGAGGACAACAGCAGCGGTCCCGGGACGAATCGGGGATCGATGGTCAGCAGCGTTGGACCGGCGACCAACCCAAGCCCGATGCCGGTGCTGCCGTGGACGACCGATCCCAGCACGGTGACGACGGCCACCGCCACCAGTTCCTCCCAGCTCACCCGGTCTCTGTTTCGTCCAGTGCCGGGGCGCCTGGCCGCGGGCGGTTCGACCGCACCTTTTTGTGGCCTCGCATCGCCTGACACTACCGGCAGTTGTCGAACGGGGCGGAAACGCCGAGGGTCGGAGTCGGTTCGGTACGATACGGGCCGTGAGATCTCGCACCGCCCCTGGTGAGCCCCGGTCCCACGGCCGGCGGTGGACCTGGTGGGTCGGCCTCGCCGGGCTGGTGGTCATGGCGATGTTGGCCGTCGGCTGCACCTCTGACGATGACGCCGACGAGGCCACCTCCGAAGCCGACGGGGCGACCGGCTCGACGTCGGCCGCCCTTTCCCGATCCGATCGCAAGCCCACCATCGCCGTCGCCGTCACCGATTGGACCGGGGCCAGGCTGAACGTCGCCATCGCCGAGGAGCTGATCGAACGCCGTCTGGGCTATCCGGTCGAACCAGTGGAGGTTCTCGAGACCGGCCAGATGCTGCGAGACCTCCAGCGCGGTGAGCTGGACGCGGTGCTGGAGATCTGGCCGTCGTCGCTCGACCCTGACGAGCTGGAGATCATCGGGTCCCCGGCCGTCGAGCAACTGGGTGAGCTCGGCGTCGTCGGCAAGATCGGCTGGTTCGTCCCCCGGTACGTGCTCGAACAGCACCCGACCGCCGAGACCTGGCAGGGCCTGGTCGACCCGACGGTGGCGGCCGACTTCGCTTCTTCGGAGACCGGTACCAGGGGGAGGTTGCTCGGCACCGATCCCGGGTACGAGCAGAACGACGAGGAGATCATCGGCGCCCTCGGCCTGCCGTTCGACGTGGTCTACAGCGGATCGGACGAGGCCACCCTGTCGGAACTGGAGCAGGCGACGGCGGCCGGGGAACCGATCCTGCTGTACTGGTGGAGTCCCACCGCCGAGATTCGCCGCTTCGATCTGGTGAGTGTGGAGCTCCCGCCCCGGTCACCGGCATGTGTCGCCGACCTCGAGGCCGGTGAGCCCCAGCGTTGTGACTATCCGGTCGACCGGTTGTTGAAGCTGGGGAGCCCCGAGCTTGTCGAGACCGCGCCGGACGTGCATCGCTTTCTCAGCAATTTCTCCCTTACGACCGACGACCATCTTCTGATGATCGACCGGGTGGAGAACCGTGGTGAACCACTCGAACTCGTGGCTTCCCAGTGGATTTCGGCCAATCAGGCCCTCTGGGAGCAGTGGTTCGACTGAGAATGGCGAATAATGGAACAGTTCAATCGGGGAAACGCCGTGAAGAGTGTAACGAACTGGTTACAGGGTGGGCCGACCGCAGGAGCCGCCGTTCGACCTGGAATGCCGCGACGCTGGGCGCCCAACCATGGCGCTGGAACACCGAGAATGCTGCCAACCGGGCTGCCTTCTCCGGGGCCGGTCACCTCCTGGCCTCACCCCTCCGGCGACGCCGATCGGCTGGACCGAGGGTGACCGTCGGTTGACGATCGGTTCGGATGGCGGGATGTCCGGTGTACCCTTTCCAGCCAGAAACAGCCGACAGGCCGCGTTGGTCGTCGCTTGCTGAGCAGGGGAGAACTTGATGAATTGGAAATTGTTCGACTTTCTTCGCCGTGACGTGAGTCCGGTCGAATTGGATTTGGTCGAATCCTACGCCCGGAAAAAGATCGGCAGGCGAGACTTCGTCAAGCGAGGAACGATCATCGGACTGTCGGCGCCGTTCATGGGGGCGATCATCACCGCCTGCGGCGATGACGACGGCGACAGCGGCTCATCCGACACCACCGCAGGTGGCGAAAGTGGCGGCGGCGAGGCCACACCGGGAGGCAACCTGATCGCTTCGGTCCAGCAGGGCGACGCCAACACCGGTCTCGATCCCGTCAACATGCTGGACCTCGGAACCTATTGCCTCGTCGCTCAGTGCTTCGAATTCCTGGTCGGCCTCGGCGACCAGGCCGGTATCGGCCCCAGTGCTCTCGCCACTGCCTGGTCGCCAAACGATGACGGCTCGGTGTGGACCTTTGAGCTCCGACCAGACGTCAAGTGGCAGAACGGCGCCGACTTCACCTCCGCCGACGTCGCGGCAACCATGGATCGCCTGGCCGCCCAGGGTAACGCCGGCCTGGCAGGCGTGATCGACCAGGGCTCGGTCGACTCCTCCGACCCTGCGGTTGCGGTCATCACGCTGCTCGAAGCCAACGGCAACTTCCCGTTCCTGGTCTCGCCGTTCAACGCCCAGTCGCCGATCACGCCGGCCGACTACACCGACGGCACCACACTCGACGAGCGGCCGGACGGCACCGGCCCCTGGGTGCTGGACAGCTTCGATCCCACCACCTTCGTGGCCAAGTACTCCCGCAACCCCAACTGGTGGGGCGGCTCCACCGTGCTCGACACGATCGAGCTGCGGGGCTTTGCCGATATCGGCACCGCGGTCACCGCCATGACGTCACGGGAGATCGACGTCATCCAGCAGTTCAGCGTCATCGGCGGCGAAGGCCTGCTCGACGACAGCAACTTCACGGTGCTGGCCCCGGACGCATCGAACCACCGTCAGCTCTGGTTCAACACCCAGCAGGGCGACTACACCGACAAGCTGGTCCGCCAGGCCATGGGCTTCTGCCTGGACCGCGAGCAGATGCTGGCCACCCTGTTCTCCGGTCGTGGTTTGCTCGGCAACGACCATCCGATCATCTCGACCCTGCCGTTCTTCGACCCGGACGCCACACCGCAGCGGACCCGCGACATCGACATGGCCAAGGCCCTGCTGGCCGAAGCCGGCGTCGACGGCATCACCGGCACCATCGAGTCCGGCGACCTGCAGGAGATTCCCCAGCTGGCCGCCATCGTCCAGCAGAACGCAGCCGAGGCCGGGTTCAACCTCCAGGTCAACGTGCAGTCCAACTCAACCTTCTACGGCACCGCCTGGTGTCCGGGCGCCAACGACAGCGATAACACGTTGCCGTGCGACGGGTCGGCCGGATTCGGCATTGTCGACTACGGCTCCCGACCGGTCCCCGACGTGTTCCTCGGTTCGGCGCTGGCCACCGGTGGGGTGTGGAACTCCTCGAACTACACCAACCCCGAGTTCGACCAGCTGCTGTCGGAGTATCGGCGCTCGGTCGACGTCGACGGTCAGAAGACGGCCATCGGTGGGATCCAAAAAATCCTCCACGAGGACACCCCGGCCTGCTACCCCTATTTTTACGACTACCTGTCCGGCCATGACGTATCGGTGTCCGGGGTCGAAGTGACGCCGCTTGGTCACCTGTTCCTGGCCGAGGCCGGCAAGAGCAGCTGAGTTGGGCCGCCGCAATCCAGTCGGTGGTGTCCCATCGACTGGATTGCCGGGCGCCTCTTGCATACCTTCTACATAACCCTTCTACATACGAGGAGCTGCCGGGTTGCTGAGATTCCTGACAAGAAGGCTTGTCCTGTCGCTGATCACCCTGCTGCTGATCCTGGCCGTGGTCTTCGCGTTGACGAGGGTGTTTCCGTCCGACCCGGCCCGCCAGCTCGCCGGTCCCTTTGCATCCGAGGAGCGGGTGGCAAGCCTCACCGAGAGCCTCGGGCTCGACGATCCCCTGCTGGTGCAGTTCGGTCGACTGGTGGGCGGCGTCTTCACCCTGAACTTCGGTGAGTCGTTTTCCCAGCCCGGCGTCCAAGTGGTCGACCTGGTCCGGCCGGCGCTGTGGAACTCAGCCAAGTTGGTGGTGCTGGCCCTGGCCCTCACACTGCCCCTGTCCATCTTCGGCGGGGTCCTGGCGGCGAGGAAGAAGGACACCCTGGTCGATCGATCGATCGTCTCGTTCGGCCTGGCCAGCGCCTCCATCCCGGACTTTGTGTCCGGCGTGATCCTGCAGTTCCTGATCGGGGTGCAGCTCGGCTGGTTGCCAGCGGTGGCAAACCCGCCGGCCAACGCCGGCTTCTTCACCGAAATGCGGTTCATTCTCCTGCCGGCGCTGGCCATCGTGTTCGTGTACTTCGGCTACATCGCCCGCATCACCCGGGCCGGGGCCATCGGGGCCCTCGACGCCGACTACACCAGGACCGCCTACATGAAGGGTCTGAGCACCACCGAGGTGATCCGCAAACACGTGCTCAAGAATGCACTGCAGCCAACCGTTGCGGTTACCGGGACGCAGATGGGGTACCTCTTCGGCGGTCTGGTCGGCCTCGAAGTGGTGTTCAACTACCCCGGCCTCGGGCGGCTCATCTTCCAGGCGGCGACCGCACCGGATTTCCCACTCCTGCAAGCGGGCGTGGTCACGGTGGCCATCATCTTCATGCTGTCGACGCTGGCCGCCGACATGCTCATTGCCTGGATGAATCCACGAGCTCGACTGGACCTGGGGAACGCATGACCGAAACCGACGACATTCTTGTCCAAGTGCTCGAAGAACCGTCGAGCACGGTGACGCCGAGCGGCGACCGCAAGTCGGTCAGAGCCGAGCAGCGGCGGCAGCTGTTCCGGACCCCGTCGTTCATCATCGGCATGCTCATCAGCGGCTTCTGGATCGTCTGCGCCATCGCTCCCGGCCTGCTCGCCAATTGGGGTGAGAACGACTTCGTGACCAACGCCGCGGGCACCAGCATCCCCCGCCAGGGCCCCTCGGCCGATGCCTGGTTCGGTACCGACGGCATCGGTCGCGACGTCTACTCCCGGGTGATCTACGGGGCCGACAACGTGTTGGTCAATGCACCGATCGCCGCGCTGCTGGCGGTGATCGGTGGTGCGCTGCTGGGCCTGCTCATGGGTTACTACGGTGGCTGGGTCGACGAGGTCCTGGGCCGGATCATCGAAGCGATCCTGTCGCTGCCGGTGATCCTGCTGGCCATCATGGTCCTGGTGGTGTTCGGTTCGTCGAGGCTGGCCATCGTGTTGACCATCGCCGGGCTGTTCACGCCGGTGGTGACCAGGACCGTCCGGGCCGCGGTCATCGCCGAGGCCCAGCTCGACTACGTCACATCGGCGAAGTTACGTGGCGAACCCGGGCCGTTCATCATGGTCCGGGAGATCCTCCCCAACGTGACCAATGTGCTTGTCGTCGAGTTCACCGTCCGAGTGGGCTACGCCATCTTCACCGTCGCCACCCTGGCATTCCTCGGCCTGAGTGCCGACGACGCAACGGTCGCCGACTGGGGCCTGGACATCGCGGGCACCTACAACCTGATCCAGGCCGGCCAATGGTGGCCGTCGATCTTCCCCGCCCTGGCCATCGCCTCCCTGGTGATCGCCGTGAACCTCATCGCCGATTCGATCGAGAAGGTGTACCGAGCATGAGCGCGCACCCCATCCCTGGAGGTAGCCGGCGATGACCACCATCGAGCCGACAGCCGGGCCCATCGATCGCGGCGATCCGGCAACCGCGGCGCTGGCGGTCGAGGACCTCCATCTGGCCTATATGGTCCGCGGAACCCCCCGGGCGGTGCTCCGGGGCGTGACCTTCCAGGTCCGGCCCGGCGAGGCGTTCGGCCTGGTCGGCGAGTCCGGTTGCGGCAAGTCCACAACGGCCTACGCCGCGGTCCGGTACCTGCCGGACAATGCGGTGGTCACCGGTGGTCGGGTGCTGGCCAACGGTGCCGACGTCACCCACATGTCGACCAAGGAGCTGCAGGCGTTCCGGTCCTCCGAGGCATCAATGGTCTACCAGGACCCTGTGCAGGCCCTGAATCCCACGTTGCGGATCGGCAAGCAGGTTGCCGAGTGTTTCCGGGTCCTGGGCAATGGCAAGGCCGAAGCCGAGGACATGGCCCTGGAGGGGTTGAAGCGGGTCAGGATCGCCGACCCGGTCAGCGTCATGGACCGCTATCCATACCAGCTGTCGGGTGGCATGCTGCAGCGGGTGGTCATCGCCATGGGCCTGGCCGGCGATCCGAAGTTGTTGATCCTCGACGAACCGACCACCGGTCTGGACGCCACCGTCGAAGCCGAGGTGTTGGATCTGGTCCGCGACCTGCGGGCCGAAACCGACGCCGCAGTGCTGCTCATCGCCCACAATCTGGGTGTGATCCGTACCATGTGCGACCGGGTCGGTGTGATGTACGCCGGGAAGATGGTGGAGGAGGCCTCCTCGAAGGAGTTGTTCGAGGAGCCGAAGCACCCGTACACGATCGGCTTGATGAACGCCATCCCCCGGCTCGGCCTGCGCAAGACCGATCGTGCGCTGTCCACGATTCCAGGGAACATGCCGGCCATCGGCACCGAGCTGCCGGCATGCGTCTACGTCGACCGCTGCCAGCTGGCAACCGACATCTGCGGCACCGAGGCCCCGCCGTTGGTGGCGATCAACGACGGCCGCTGGACCCGTTGCCATCACAGTGATCAGGTCGACGAGATCCACGAAGAGGTCGCCCTGATCGAGCCCCACGACATCGGCGACGAGCGGGTCGTCGAGCTGAATGGGGTGTCGAAGACCTTCCGTCAACGGGGGCGGGACATCCCGGCCCTGGTGTCGATCGACCTCGGTTTCGCCGAGGGCGAAACGTTGGGACTGGTCGGAGAGTCGGGATCCGGCAAATCAACCCTGGCCAAAACGATGGTTGGGGTCTACGGGCCGGACGCCGGCGGCACCATCGACCTCGACGGAACGCCGATGAAGGCCAAGGCCACCGACCGCCGCAACGAGGCCATCCGGGCCATCCAGATGGTGTTCCAGAACCCCGATTCGGCCCTCAACCGGTCGTGGACGGTTCGCCGGATCCTGAAACGTACGGTCACCAGGCTGACCGATGTCAGTGGGGCAGCAGCCGACACGCGGGTGGAGGACATCGCCTCGGCGATGCAACTGTCGCCCCATCACCTCGACATGCGGCCCCGGCAGCTCTCCGGGGGGCTCAAGCAACGGGTCGCCATCGCCAGGGCCTTCGCCGGTGACCCCCGGATCGTCGTCTGCGACGAGCCGACCTCGGCACTCGATGTCTCGGTTCAGGCTGCCATTCTCAACCTGCTGGCCAACCTGCAACGAGACGAGCAGACGAGCTATCTGTTCATCACCCACGACATCGGTGTCGTCCGGTACCTGGCGGATCGCATCGCGGTGATGTACGTCGGTCGCATCATGGAGAAGGGCCTCACCGACGATATCTTCGCCGGCCCCGTCCATCCCTACACCGAGGCGTTGCTGTCGGCGGTGCCGAGCATCGATGGCAAGGCGGCCGATCGCATCCCGCTCGAGGGTGATATCCCGTCACCGGCCGATCCGCCGTCGGGCTGTGTGTTCCACACCCGCTGCCAGTACGCCATCGCCGGGACCTGCGACACGGCCGAGCCGCCAAGTCTCGAGGTTGCACCGAAGCACATCATCAACTGCCACCTCCCGGTGGAGCAGCTGCCGACCCCGGTCACGATCTCGGTCGTCAAACCGGAGACGTAGACCGACCCACCGCGCCGACCGGCCCCGGCCCGGACTTGACGGCGGGGGAGTCTGGCTGAATGCTCGGGCGATGACCGATCTCTACCAAGCCATGAGCACCCTGCGGGCGGTCCGTCGCCTCCGGCCCGACCCCATCCCCGACAAGGTGCTGCGACGGGTGCTGCAGGCCGCCTGCTGGGCCCCCACCGGCGGCAATCAACAACCGTGGCGGGTGATCGTCGTCGACGACGCCGAGCGCAAGCAGGCGCTGGCCGACATCTACCGGCCGGAGTGGCAGCGCTACACCGTCGGCTACATGAAACGTATGGAGGGGCTGGCGCCGGAGGACCAGGAGAAGCGCCGCCGCCAGATGGACGCCGGCGACCATCTTGCCGACAACCTGGCCGACGCCCCGGTGATCCTGCTGTTCTGCGCTGATTTCCGGGCCATGGCCGTCACCGATGCCAAGCTCGATCGGATCAGCCTGGTCGGTGGCGGCTCGGTCTACCCACCGGTCCAGAACGCGATGCTGGCCTGCGTGGCCGAAGGGCTTGGTTGCACCCTGACCACCCTCCACTGCCTGCGGGAGGATGAGGTCAAGGCCGCCCTCGACATCCCCGATCCATGGGCAACGGCGGCGATGGTGCCGATCGGGTACCCGATCGGCAAGGGCCACGGCCCGATCAGCAGGCGGTCGCCGGAGGAGCTGGCGTTCCACAACAGCTTCGATCAACCCTGGACCGGCTGAGCGGTCAGCGGTTGGCCCACCGTCGTTTGGCCACGCTGGTCGGCGCCCGCCCCCTGAAAGCCCGAGCGGGGTTTGGGTCGGGCAGAGGGTCTGGCACACTGTCGGACCGATGTCGCGCTCCACCCTCCGCCTCCGCCCCTGGCAACGCCGCGCCCTCGACGTCTTCCTGGCCTCGGCCGACGGGGATTTCCTGGCCGTCGCCACGCCGGGGGCAGGCAAAACCACCTTCGCCCTGACCGCGGCCCGGCTGTGCCTCCCGAACCTGCCCGGTCGGTTGGTGGTCGTCGCACCGACCCGCCACCTCAAGGACCAGTGGGCCGAAGCAGCAGATCGTTTCGGGCTCCACCTCGTCGTCGACTGGGCCCCTGGAGACCTGCTCCCCGGCGATGCCCATGGGATCGTCACCACCTACCAGCAGGTCGGCGGCTCACCGGAGCCGTTCTTCGGCCTGTCACAGGGCGGCTTCGTCATTCTGGACGAGGTCCACCATGCCGGCGAGGAGCGTTCGTGGGGCGAAGGGGTCAAGGTCGCCTTCGATGCGGCCGGCAGGCGGTTGGCCCTGTCCGGCACACCGTTTCGCAGCGACACCCAGTCCATCCCCTTCGTCCGCTACCACTTCGACGAGGCCGTGCCAGACATCGAGTACGGCTACAACGATGCGCTGTCCGACGGCCGGGTGGTCCGGCCGGTCTACTTTCCACGCTTCGGGGGGCAGATGGAGTGGACGGCCCCCGACGGGGCGATGTTGGCGGCGACGTTCGACGACGCACTGGCCAGGACCCAGGCCAACCAGCGGCTTCGGGCCGCGCTGAGCCTGGAAGGCGAATGGCTGCCGACCGTCCTGGGCCACGCCAACGAACAACTGCTCCGGATCCGCAGGACCCAACCCGATGCCGGCGGGCTGGTGATCGCCACCGACCAGGAGCACGCCCGGGGCATCGCCGAGTTGCTCCGGACCCGATTCAGGATCAAGGCCGAGATCGCAACCAGCGAGGACACGGACGCCTCGGCCAGGATCACCGCCTTCGCCGGCGGCGACCGGCCGTGGATCGTGGCGGTCCGGATGATCTCCGAGGGTGTCGACATCCCCCGGCTTCGGGTCGGTGTCTACGCCACGACCACCACCACCGAACTGTTTTTCCGTCAGGCGGTGGGCCGGATCGTTCGGTACATGCCGGGCTCGGGCCGTCAGCGGGCCTATATGTTCATCCCCGACGATCGGCGGCTCCGGCACTTTGGCCACACCATCGCCGATTCACGGCGGCACAGCTTGGCCAAGGACAGCAGGGAACGAGACGGCGACGACGACGAGCGGGAGGCAACCGGCGACGCCGACCAGATGTCGCTGTTCGCAGTGCACTCCGCCACCGCCTCGGAGCTGGAGGACGACACCGGGATCTTCGTCGACGACCACGAGGCCGGACATGATCTCGACCCGGCAAACGAATCGGCTAAGCTGGATGCCGACGAGCTGGTGATCGACCTCTCCCAGGTGCCGTTGCCAGGGGGCACACCGGGAACGGTGTCGGCCCTCGGCGGCGACGGCGATCGAGCGTCGGATCGAAACGAACGGGACCGGCTGCGGCGGATGAACACCGACCTCACCAAGGAGCTGGTGACGCTGACCGGCCGGACCCATGCGGTGGTGAACGGCGAGCTCAACCGCCGGGCCGGCATCACCAAGATCGCCGAGGCCACCATCGCCCAACTGCACCGACGGTCCAGGGCGGCCGAGGAGTGGCTGCGTCAGGAACACCGCCGGAAGAGGTTCAGTTCACTGCGCTGATCACCTCCGGTGTCAGTCTGCCGGCCGGCCGCCCCCGGCAAGGAGCTGGCGGACCGCGTCGAGGGTGTCGGCATCGTGGGGATCGCGGTCCGGCCGGTAGCCCCGCACCCTGGCGAAACGCAGGGCAACCCCGCCGGGGTAGCGGGTCGACGACTGGGCGCCGTCGAGGGCGATCTCCACCACCAGGTCGGGCCGCACGTACACGGTGTGGCCACGGCGCTCGACCTCCCTGGCCAGGAGCTGTTCGGTCTGCCACTGCAGCAACTCGTCGGTCAGACCCTTGAACGTCTTGCCGACCATGACGAAGTCGCCGGTTTCGGGGTCCCGGGCGCCGAGATGAAGGTTCGAGAGCCACCCCTGGCGGCGGCCGTTGCCCCATTCGACGGCCAGTACCACCAGGTCGAGGGTGTGCACCGGCTTGATCTTGCGCCATGACCTGCCTCGCCGCCCCGCCTCGTAGACGCCGTCGGCGGCCTTGACCATGACCCCCTCGTGGCCCCGTTCCAGCGCCTGCTGGAGGTGTGCCGCCGCCGCCGCCGGATCGTCGGTGAACAGCTGGGGGATCACGTGGTTGGCGGCCAACCGCTGCAGCAGACCAAGCCGTTCCCGCAGTGGTCGGTCGATCAGGCTCTCGCCGTCAAGATACATGAGATCGAAGAAGTAGGGTCGCAGACCGGCACCGGGCCGGTCTGCCTCGTCGCCGGGCCTGGTGCCGATGGCGCTCATCGTGTCCTGGAACGCTCGGGGGTTCTCGTCGCCGAAGAAGCCGAGCACCTCCCCGTCGAGCACCGCCGAGCGGCAGTCGAACGTCGCCGCCACCGCCGCCACCTGGCTGAGGCGGCCGGTGACGTCGTTGAGATTGCGGGTGTAGATGGTCACCGGATCGGCGCCGGCTCCACCGCTGCGATCGATGTGGACCTGGATACGGGCACCGTCGAGCTTCCATTCCACCGAGGCCGGCCCGACCGATTCGAGCGCCTCGGCCACGTCGGCGGCGGTGGCGGCCAGCATCGGCTGGATGGGCCGGCCGACCTCGAGGTCGATCGCCTCCAGCGCTTCGGGGCCCCGCAGCAGCGCAATGGCCGCCGCCTCCCCGAGATCACCCCGGAGCATCACGGCCCGGCGCATCAGGGCCGGCTTGACCTCGGCCGCCCTCGCAACCGCATCGGTCATCACACCGCCGAGCGCCCCCTGGCGGGCATCGCCGACCAGGACCCGCCGGACGAACTCGGCCTCCTGCTCCTCGCAGCCGGCCAGGAACAGGTTGAGCTGGGCGGCCCTGGCCGCTTCCGACCCGGTGCCGGTGGTGACGGCGATCTCGCTCAACAGCGCATCGAATCCCAGGACGTCTGCCGGATGGGGGGTCTCGCCGCCCACCGGCCGCTGGTCGAGACGGGCCACGGTGGCCCAGCCGACTCCGATCGCCCCCTGGCGGGGCGTTGCCAACAGGAAGCCGATGGCCGGTACGATCTCCGGACCGCTGAGGCGGACCAACAGGTCGGCCAGGAGCTGTGCCTTGGCCTTCCGGCTCGAAGTTGTTCGCAGTGCCTGCGATGTTTCCGCCAGTTCAGCCAGCCGCATCATCACATTGTGGTGCCGATCCCGTGCCGACGTGCGCATCGCACCGTTGAACGACCGATCCGGTCCAGGCCCCCTGACCGGGGCGAGAAGAAACATGTGTCGCCACGGTGGCGCTGTCGACCGGCCTCACTTCCAGGCGAAGACCGGTTGCTCGAACCCGTCGACCCGAACCTCGGTGCCGTCGAACGCAACCACCCGGAACTGGTGGATGATGGCGCCGGTCGGGGCATGGATCAGATCGCCGCCGATCGGGACCTGGATGACCGGGCGGTCGCTCTCGGGAATCGTCACGAACCGTGGCTCCCGTCGCAACTCCCTGATGGCGATGCGGTGTATCGAGGCCACCTCGTCGGGGTTCGGTTCCGGTGCGGCGTGATCGGGGGCCCAGAAGACGAAGGGGCTGATGACATAGCCCGACCTGGTCGGGTAGTCGTCGAGCCGGCCGAGGAGGTCGGGTGAACCGACCCGGAGTCCGATCTCCTCGTCGATCTCCCGGATCGCCGCCTCGAGCGGTGTCTCACCGTCGTCGATGCGACCGCCCGGCAGGGCCCACTGGTTGGTGTGGGAGTTGAGCCGGGCACCCCGGCGGGTCATGATGATGGCCGCCCCGCCCGCAGTCCCATCGACCCGACCGGTGACCTCTTCGGCGTGCACACCCGGCACGTTTGCGATCAGCTCCAGTCGTTCGCCCTGCACCGGATCGTGGCCGTGGAGCTCGGCATCGCTGTTGATCACCACGATGCCGACCGCAGCGTGGCGGCGCCCGTCCAGCGGGTGGGACCGGTGCGAACGGCCGGTCAGGTTGGCGGCCAACCTCGACCGCAGTGGCCGATCGAAGCCGATGTCGTCGGTCATGGCATCCAAGGTACGGCATCGGGCATCGGCCGGGCCAACGCCGTCGACGACCGCGTGCTCAATCGTTGCCCCCGAATCTCGCGCGGGGCCAGCCGCCGATCGGCCCGATGGAGCCCCCGAGGCCGACAGTCAGGAGCGGATTCGCCTCCGGAGCCGTTGCAGGAGGCGGAAGGCGGCACCGGTGGCCAGCAGCAACTCGGTGGCCGAGGCCACCGGTGGATCGGCCCGCCCGCTCCTGGTGCGCTGAACAAGCCGTCCCGTGGTCGCACCCACCATCACCAGGTCGGAGATCAGACCCAGGGTGGGGAATCGCTCGCCCCTTGTTCGCAGAAGTCCCATCGTCGCAACGGTAGTGCCCGCCGGGTGTGGTTCCGCCCCGGCTCGGCTCGGCGCGGAGGCGAGTGGGGGTCGAGGGGTCTAGACTTTCGCCACGCTCGATCGGGGCGTTGCATCATCGACGACGGGAATGGGTGGCGAGTTGGCTTCTGGTGATCAGCGTGCATCGATGCCGGACGGCCTCGCCGGGACCGGCCTGACCATCGGCGTGGTGCGGGCCCGCTGGAACGATGAGATCGTCGAGCGCCTGGCTGAGGGGGTCACCCGGGCTCTGGCCGATCTCAAGGTCACCAGGACGGTCGAGGTCGAGGTCCCGGGGTGTTTCGAGGTGCCGCTGGCGGCCCGGTACCTGGCCCAATCGGGAGAGATCGACGCCGTCGTCTGCATCGGGGCGGTCATTCGTGGCGAGACCACCCACTACGAGTTGGTGGCCGACGCCTGTGGGAGCGGGGTCCAGCAGGTCCAGCTGTCGACCGGTGTTCCGGTCCTGTTCGGGGTGCTCACCGTCGAGTCGAACGATCAGGCGCTGGCCAGAAGCCAAGGGCCTGGGGGTCACAACGTCGGCCGGGAGGCGGCGGCCGGGGCGGTGGAGATGGCAAGGCTGGCCCAGCGGTGGGCCCCGTTTCGTGACGGCGGCTGAGCGTTCGGCCGGCGACAAGCTGTTGGAGAGGAAGAGACGATGACGATGCGAACCGACCTGTTGATCGATGGGACGTGGCGGGGTGGGTCCGACGGCGACCGGATCCCGGTCCTCGATCCGGCCACCGGCGAGGAGCTGGCGGTGGTTGCGGCCGGCACCCCGGCCGATGCCGTCGCCGCCTGCGATGCCGCAGCCGAAGCGCAGCGGCTGTGGGCCGCAACCGCACCCCGGGTTCGCGCCGAGGTGCTGCGATCGTGCTGGGAGAACCTGGTCGACCACACCGACGAGCTCGGCGACCTGATCACCAGAGAGCACGGCAAGCCGCTGGCCGACGCCAAGGGCGAGGTGGCTTACGCCGCAGAGTTCTTCCGCTGGAATGCCGAGGAGGCGGTTCGGATCCGGGGTTCGATCAGCGAGGCTCCGGCCGGGACCAACAAGATCATCGTCCGCCACCCCCCGATGGGCGTCGTTGTGATCGTCACCCCCTGGAACTTCCCGGCGGCGATGATCACCAGGAAGCTGGCCCCGGCCCTGGCCGCCGGGAACGCCTGCGTGATCAAGCCACCAAAGGAGACCCCGCTCACCGCACTGCGGGTGGGTGATCTGCTCGGCGAGGCCGGGCTGCCCCCGGGGTTGGTCAACATCGTGCCGACCCTCGATTCCGGCAGCTGGTTCGATGCCGCAGTGGACCACCACGCCACCAGGATGGTCTCGTTCACCGGCTCGACCGAGGTGGGCCGGGTGCTGCTCCGCCGATCGGCGGACCGTGTGCTCAAGACGGTCATGGAACTCGGCGGAAATGCACCGTTCATCGTTTTCGACGATGCCGATCTCGACGCTGCGGTCGAGGGTGCAATGGTGGCAAAGATGCGCCATTCGGCCGAGACCTGCACCGCGGCCAACCGCTTCTACGCCGAGGCCGGGGTTGCCGCTGCGTTCACCGCCAAGCTGGGGGAGGCAATGGCCGCCGTCAAGGTCGGCAGCGGGCTCGACGATGGCGTGAGCTGCGGCCCGATGATCAACCGGGACGCGGTGGAGAGCATCGACTCCCTGGTCGGTCAGGCCGTTGCGGCCGGCGCCTCTGCCACCGTCGGCGGCTCGCCGATCGATGGGCCGGGGTTCTTCTATCAGCCAACGGTGCTCGGCAACGTTCGGCCCGATTCCCCGATCACCCGCCATGAGATCTTCGGTCCGGTCGCACCGGTCATTCCCTTCACCGACACCGAAACGATGATCGCCCAGGCCAACGACACGGAGATGGGTTTGGCGGCCTACGTCTACACCGCCGACATCGGCCGGGGACTCCAGGTCAGCGAGCGACTGGAGTCGGGCATGGTCGGCTTGAACCGAGGCGCAGTGTCCGACCCCGCCGCACCCTTCGGCGGCATGAAACAGTCCGGCCTGGGTCGGGAGGGGTCGACCGAGGGGATCTACGAGTTCACCGAGACCCAGTACATCGCCACCAACTGGTAGGCAGGGCCGGGTCGACGGTGAAGCCGGCGGTGACGCAGTTTTCGGCAGGGTAGGCGCCATCAGCGTCGGTCGGAAGGTCGGTTCTGGCCGCAGTGTCGGCTCCGGTTGCCAACGTCATCACGGTCGGGATTGGCTCGGCGAGGTGGTCGGGGACCGGGGTGGCGGGCACATCGGCCGCAGTGGCATCGTCGCCGTTGCCGCTGAACAGCAGCACGACCACCACCGCCAGTGCTGCGATGGCCAGGCCGAGCCCGAGGCGGGAGCGTCCCTTGGCGATCGATTCCTGGGAGACGACGGGCTCGGTGGGCTCTTCCATCGGGCCAACTCTGTCAGGCTCGTTACGATGATGACGGACCGGACCGGAAAGGACCGGACCGGACCGGTCTGCCGGCGTCACTCGGCGGGGCGGCTCAACTTCCGATAGCGGCGCCTGGCCCGCCAGCCGAGCAGTGCGACGGCGTTGGCCGCCTCCCGCTCCGCCCTCATGCTGCGGCTCATGGCCTCGGCCCTGGCGTGTTTCTCGGTGTCCGCCAGGGCCATCTCGCGAACCACCCGGTCTCGTAGCTCGGCCACCTTGGCATCGGCGACCGAGCGGGCCCGACGCTCCTCCCGGAACCGTTCGGCGGTGGCCATCCGCTCCCGACGTTCCACCTCCAGCTCCCCGGTGGCCCGGTTGTGGGCGTCATTGAGGGCGGCCAGGGCGTGTCGGGCCTCCTGCTCCTTGACTTGGGAGGCCACCCGATCCTCATGGGATTTCAACAGCCGGTCGAGCAGGGTCAGATCGAACGCCTTGGCCAGGATCGCCAGGTTCGGGTCGTCGTGGTCGACGGTGGCGGGCAGGGACGCCGATGGCGCCTCGGTGGTCTCGATGGCTTGCCGGCGAGCCACCAGCGCCGCCACCTCGCCGGTCGGTGCCGGGTCGATCGCCGCTCCGGTCTGGGTGCCGGCTGTGGGGTGCACCGGAAAGGTCGGCTGGGCCGGCGTGCCCGGGTGGCCGCCGTCGATGTCCGACGACTCGGTCTCCGCATCCGGCCGATCGACCTCGGCTCCGGCCGGACTGAGATCGACCTCGGTTCCGGGCTCGGCCTCGTCACCGAGCCGGCCTTCGGGCTCGGCCTCGTCACCGAGCCGGCCTTCGGGCTCGCCGTCGACCTCGCTCACGGGCTGGCCGTCGCCCCCGGGGGAGGCGTCGTGGCCCGGCCGGTCGGCGGCGACGTCGAGTTGGTTTGGGCCACCTCGGAGGTCGATCGACCAACCATTGCGCGACGCGATCGCCGGCAGGTGCTCCTCGGAGATGACCCAGACCCGCCCCTCCGGTCGATCGGCCTTCTGGGCCTCCGGCAATGCCCCGATTCGAATCAATCGGTTCAGGTCGGTGTCGTCCACACCGAGCAGATCGCCTGCCTGGTGCAGTGTCAGTGTCGCCTCCATGGCCCTCCCCAAGTCTTGCTACAACGTCAAACCAGCGGCGTCGGCGACCCGCTGAGGCGACACCAAAGTACGGGCCCGATCGGACCCGGCGGTGGATATGGAACGGCTGCGTGCACAAGCAGCCCCGAAATCGCCGCTGGTCAAGCGACGCGGGCCCGGAAATTCTTTTGCCGCCCCCCTCCGGGACCGACCGGATCACCGGCTGACGGACCAAGGGGCGGGCGGTCGCCCCTGCCGCCGGTCGAAGGCTCAGCCCGGCTCCGAGATCTCCAGCGCCGGCACCGCCCGTACCAGCCTGCCGCCCCAGTCTGCGATGTAGCTCAACTGGCCGCCGATCTCGGTCATCAGATTCCATGGCAACACCAGCACGTAATCCGGCCGACGTTCCTGCAACACCGACTCGTCGACGATCGGCACCCGGCTGCCGGGGAGGAATTGGCCCTGCTTGTGGGGGTTGGCATCGACGACGAAGGCGACCCGATCGGCGCCGACACCGGAGTAGTTGAGCAGGGTGTTGCCCTTCGCCGCAGCGCCGTAGGCGGCCACGGTCCTGCCGTCGGCCTCCGCTTCGGCGAGGAACCGCAGCAGGCCGTCCCGTATTGCATCGACCCGGGGCTGGAACCCCTGATAGTAGGTGGCGGTGGACACCCCGTCGGCTTGTTCCCGGGCCAACAGGTCGGTCACGGCGGCGGTGATCGGTCTTGCTCCGGTATCGGATCGCTGGGCGAACACCCGCAGGCTCCCGCCATGGGTCGACAGCCGCTCCACGTCGAAGACGGTCAGTCCGTTGGCGGAGAAGATCCGGTCGACCGCGGTCAGCGAGAGGTACGAGTAGTGCTCGTGGTAGATGGTGTCGAACAGGCCCTCGGAGACCAGCACCCCGAGGTGGGGGAACTCGAAGGTGGACACGCCGTCCGATTTGAGCACCTCGGCGAAGCCGCCGACAAAATCGTTGATGTCCGGCACGTGGGCCAGCACGTTGTTGGCTGCGGTCAGGTCGGCCCGCCGACCGTCGGCCGCCAGCCGCCGACCGAGCTCGACCCCGAAGAACTCCTCGACGATGTCGATGCCCTTGTCCCGGGCTGCGGTGGCGGTGCTGGTTGTCGGCTCCACGCCGTAACAGGGGATACCGGCCGCTGCCACATACTGCAGGAGGTAGCCGTCATTGGCTGCAACCTCCATGACGCAGCTGCCACCATCAAGCTCGAACCGCTCGATCATGTCGTTGACGTATTGTTCGGAATGTTTCAACCAGGACGCCGAGTATGAACTGAAATAGGCGTATTCGGTGTCGAACAGCTCGTCGGCTGCGGCATGGTCCTCGGTCTGGACCAACCAGCAATTGGTGCAGACCAGCACCTTCAGGGGATACGACGCCTCCTCGGCCGCCGGGTCGGAGAGGTAGGCGTTCGACGGCGGTGAGTTGTCGAGGTCGACGAAGACCAGCTGCAACTCGGTTCTACAATGACGACAGTCCATGGGGCCCCGCTGTTGATTCGAATCGGATCACGTCGATGGTGCAAGCGGCCGAAATCACCGCCCGACTTGGGTCCGGTGCGTCGACGCTGACGCTATCCTATTCGCCAGACGCGGTTCCTGTAGCGCTCGTGGGATCGAGGCGGCGTCGGAGTTTGACACCGAGACAGGATGGAACCGCCGTGAGAACCGCTCTGCTTGTACTTCGTATCGCCGCTGCCGGCGCGCTTGGGCTTGCCGCCCTTGCCCTGCCGGCCGGTGCCTCGACCGACATCGCCATCGATTTCGATGAGTTGCAGTTCGGCCCGCCGGGCACGGTGCTGCAGGTTGCCGAGGTCGAGGTCGATCCCGAATTCGTGGGTGAGAAGTGCACGCTGGAGGTCCGAGCCGAGAACCAGGCATCGGTACACCTCGGCAACGACCTGATCGTGACCACCGGCTCGGTGCAGGCGGTGGTCATCGGCGTGGAAGACACGGCAAACGGGGGCACCGACCAGACCTACGACCTCGTGCTCGGGGAGACGATCACCATCGAGATCCGGTTCGGTCAGGACGGGATGTCCAGCCTCGGCTTCGGTCTCGCCTTCGATTGCCCCCAGCCGTCGACAGGAGGGCCGAACGTCGGCCCGCAGGTCGAGGCGACCACCTCCACCGCACCGACCGCACCGGCGCTGGCCGCCACGTCGGCCACCTCCTCGACGGTCGCACCAGCCACCGCGGCACCGACCACTGCGACAACCGCACCGGCCGGTAGCTCGATCCCGTCGAATCTCACCACCCCCGGCGGTACCGGGACGGGCGTCCCGGCAACGGTGGCGGGCCGGGTGATCGATGGCCTGCCCGAGACACCGGCCGCCAAGGCCGTGACCGCCGCACCGGCCTACACCGGCTGATCGGTGTCGTCCCGACGATGGGGGGTCGCCGCCCTGGCGGTGGCCTCGATCCTGGCCGCCTGCAGCGACGCCACGTCCGACCAGCAGGGCCGGGTCGAGATCGAGCAACCCGCCGAGCCGCCGGCTGACGACGACGCCGCCCGGCCCGATCAGCCGATCCCGACCCTGGCGTTCTCCGCCGATGAACCTCCGGCGGTGATCGTCGCCCAGGCCGCAGTGGACACCGTGGTCGCCCATCGCCTTCCCGACGCTGACAGTCCGGTTGTGGCCGAGCTGACCGATCCGACTGCAATCGGCGGACCGTTGGCCTTCCAATTGGTGGAAACCGAGCCGCCGGACGCCGGCTGGCTCGAGGTCCAGCTCCCGATCCGGCCCAACGGGTCCACCGGCTGGGTCCGACAAAGCGATGTCGAGCTGTCGCAGAACCCCTATCGGGTCGAGATCGACACCGGCGACCACCGCCTCGAGGTCTACCGGAGCAACCTGCTGTGGCTGTCGACCGACGTGGCGATCGGGACCGGTGACACCCCGACCCCGCTTGGCCGGTTCTACATCATCGAGCTGCTGCAGCCGCCGACCCCGACCGGGCCCTACGGTTCATTCGCCTTCGGCCTTTCCGGCTTCAGCGAGACCCTGACCACCTTTGCCGGTGGCGACGGGGTGATCGGCATCCACGGCACGAATGACCCGTCGTCGCTCGGCACGGACGTCAGCCACGGATGCATCAGGGTAGCCAACGACATCATCGAATCGATGGCCGGCATCATCCCCCTCGGCACCCCGGTGGTCATCCAGGCCTGAGCGGACCGGGGAGGGCGGCCGTTGCCGTTCGGTGCTGACCCGTGGCGGCGCGCCGTCAGCCGGCCTGGCGCCGCTTCTGGATGTTGGCCCACTCGTCGCGTAGTCCGACCGTGCGGTGGAAGACCGCCGGATCGTCGAGGTCGGCTGCGAAGTAGCCCAACCGCTCGAACTGCACCACCTGCCCCGGTGAGACATCGCCGAGGGCCGGTTCCAGCATGGCGCCGGTCAGCGTCTCCCGGGATTGCGGGTTGAGGCTGGCCAGCGGGTCGGCGCCGTCGGCGCCGGGGTGGGGATCGGTGAACAACCGGTCGTAGAGGTTGACGGTGCGCCCGATGCCATGAGCCGCCGAAACCCAGTGGATCGTGGCCTTGACCTTTCTGCCGTCGGGGGTGCTGCCGCCCTCGCTCTGGGGATCGTAGGTGCAGTGGACCTCGGTCACGTTGCCCTGTTCGTCGGTGGTGACATCGGTGGCCGTGATGTAGTAGCCGGCCCGCAGCCTGACCTCCCGGCCCGGTGACAGTCGGTAGTACTTGGGTGGTGGCTCCAGCTTGAAGTCATCCTGTTCGATCCACAGCTCACCGGAGAACGGCACCTTTCGGGTGCCGGCCGAGTCGTTCTGGGGGTTGTTCACCGCTTCGACCGAGAGCTCCTCGCCCTCCGGCCAGTTGGTGATGATGACCTTGAGTGGTCGCAGCACCGCCATCCGCCGCAGCGCCGACTCGTTCAGCTCCGTCCGGACGAACGACTCGAGCAGTTCGATGTCGTGCACGCTGTTGGTTCTGGCAACGCCGATCTTGTCGACGAAGGCCCGGATGGCCGACGCCGGATAGCCCCGACGGCGCAGTCCGCTGAGGGTCGGCATCCGGGGATCGTCCCAGCCGTCGACCGTGCCGTCCGCCACAATGGCGGCCAGCTTGCGTTTCGACAACACCGTGTGGGTCAGCGCCAACCTGGCGAACTCGGTCTGCTCCGGCTTCTCGTGGGGAAGATCGAGGTGCTCCAGACACCAGTCGTACAAGGGTCGGTGGTCGGAGAACTCCAGGGTGCACAGCGATTGTGTGACCCCCTCGATGGCGTCGGATTGGCCGTGGGCCCAGTCGTAGGTGGGGTAGATGATCCACGAGTCGGCGGTCCGGTGATGCTGCGACCGGCGGATCCGGTACAGGATCGGATCACGGAGCTGCATGTTCTCGTGCTGCATGTCGATCTTGGCCCGCAGGACCTTGGCCCCATCGGCGAACTCCCCATCCCGCATGCCCCGGAACAGCGCCAGGTTCTCCTCGGGGGTTCGGTTTCGGTACGGGCTCTCGACGCCGGGCTGCCCGAAGCCGCCCCGCTGGGCGGAAATGACGTCGGCGTCCTGATCATCGACGTAGGCCAGGCCCTGCTCGATCAGGTGCTCGGCCCAGTCGTAGAGCTGCTGGAAGTAGTCCGAGGCGTATTTGGTCTCGCTCGACGAGGTGTAGCCGAGCCACGCCAGGTCGGCCTCGATGCTGTCGATGAACTCCTGATCCTCGGTGTCGGGATTGGTGTCGTCGAAGCGGAGGTTGCAGGTCCCGTCGAATTCGTCGGCCAGGCCAAAGTTGAGACAGATCGACTTGGCGTGGCCGATATGGAGGTAGCCGTTCGGCTCCGGTGGGAATCGGGTCTGGACCCGCTGCCCGAACTTCCCGGCGGCCAGGTCCTCGATCACCTTGGCCCGAACGAAATCGGTCGAGTTCGAATCAGCGGTAGTCACAGGATGCCAGAGTAGCTCGCTGTACCGCCGGCTCCTGCTGATTTGCCCTCGTCCACAACCTAGGCTGAGCCGATGGCAGACATCTTTCCCCTGAGTGACGAGGTGGTCGACCGTCTGGCCGAGGACGATCCGATCCTGGCCACCTATCAGGGCATTGCGGGCCATGACCACCGCTGGCCCGATCTGTCGCCGGGGGGACGGGCCGCCACCGCCGACCTGATCCAACAGGCCAGGGCCGAGGCGCTGAACTGCCCGATGTCGACCGACCGGGATCGCCTGGCCCAGGAGGTTCTCGTCGGATACTGCGACGAGCACCTCGTCGACCACGAGTCGAAGTCCTATCACTACGAGCTCAACAACATCTCCTCGGCCCACCAGACGCTCCGGTTCGTCTACGGCTCGCAGCCAACGGTGACCGCGACCGACTGGGAGGCGGTCATCGAGCGGGTTCGCACCGTGTCGGAACCACTCGAAGGCTTCCGCCAGTCGCTCGAGGAGGGCAGGCGGGCCGGCCGGACGGTCAGTCGGCGCCAGGTCGAGACGGTCATCGAGCAGGGCGACGTCGCCGTTGGTGATCGGTCGCCGTTCGAAGAACTGCGGCCCCGCCTCGTCACTGCCGGCGAGGCCGGTCAGATCGACACTGCCGGCGAGGCCGGTCAGATCGACACCGCCGGCTTGACGGCCGATCTCGACCGGGCCATCGATGCCGCCAAAGAGGCCTTCGCCGGGTTCAACAACTATCTGCGCACCACCTACCTGCCGGAGGCCGAACCGTCGGACCCCGCCGGCGAGGACCGCTACGTCCTGGCCGCCAGGCGGTTCCTCGGCACCGAACTGGATCTCCGGGCCACCTATCGCTGGGGCTGGGACGAGGTCGAGCGGCTGTGGGCCGAGATGCAGGCCGCCTGCGCCGCCATCGACGCCGACCTCCCGCCGGCAGCGGTGATCGAGAAGCTGCAGACCGATCCCGAGTATGCGGTCGCATCGCCGGAGGAGTTCGTCGAGGTGATGTTGGCTCGCCAACACCAGGCGTTGGCCAATCTCGATGGCGTGCACTTCGATGTGCCGGAACAGGTCCGGGCCATCGACGTCAAGGTGGAACCGGCCGGCGGGGCTGCGGCCGCCCACTACGTTGGCCCGTCGGAGGACTTCAGCCGGGCGGGGTCGGTGTGGTACCCGATCGCCGGGCAACGGCATTTCCCGCTGTTCCGGGAGGTCACGACCGCCTACCACGAGGGGTTCCCCGGGCACCATCTCCAGGTCGGGGTGCAGACCACCCTGTCCGACGAGCTCTCACGTTTCCATCGAACGTTGGCCTGGTACCCGGGGTCGGGCGAAGGATGGGCCCTCTACGCCGAGCACCTGATGGGCGAACTGGGCTACCTGGAGCGCCCGGAGTACATTGTCGGCCTGCTGTCGAGCCAGCTGCTGCGGTCCTGCCGGGTGGCGATCGACATCGGCACCCATCTGGAGCTGGCCATCCCCGACGACGTGTCGTTCCATCCCGGCGAGCGCTGGAGCTTCGAACTGGCCTATGAGCTGCTGACCGGGCGAGCGCTCGAATCGCCGGCCTCGGCCGCCTCGGAGGTCACCCGGTATTTTGGCTGGCCCGGTCAGGCCATCTCCTACAAGGTGGGGGAGCAGGCCATCCTCGACCTGCGGGCCGAACGGGCCGCGGCCGGTGGGTTCGACGCCAAATCGTTCCACTCCGACGTCCTGAGGGTCGGCTCGGTCGGACTCGACCTGCTGCGACGCCGGCTGACCGAAGCACAATCGTAGGAGCCGGTGGCCGAGCCGTTCCCCGGTGCCCCGGAAACCGTGGGCCCACATGACCAGCTCGCCATTCCAGTCGGCTGGAACCTCGTAACGGTACCCGGCCTCTCGATACACGCCCCATTGACGATTGCTGTCCTCGAACCCGGCGATCGCCTCGAACGGCAGCGACTCCTCATCGACGAAGTACTCCACCGGAGCCTCGGGTTCCTGGCCGCTGGACGGGCTGGCCAGCAGCGTCAGGAACATCGTGCAGGCAAAAAGAGAGACGGCGAGGCGTCGCATAGGGCTCCTTGGTCTTTCGGCCCCCGAGCTGCTCGCTGGTCCTGGTAGCAGGAGGATAGAGCAACATGAATACAAGTGAAACTGTATGAATCTACCTCAACCGATAGCCGTCACCGCAGAGGCCGGCCGCCGCCCTGAGGTGTTCGGTGAGATCTGCCAGTCGACTGGAGGCGTTCAGCCCGCTGGTGCTGGGCATCACGTAGACCGAGGCACCACCGATCCGTTCCCGCTGAGGTCCGGCGGTGGCTTTACGGTCCACTGCGGTCCGCCAGCCGGCCAGACCGACGAAACAGATCGTCGCCGGTTGCAGCCAACCGGCCAGCCGCTCCACCCGCTGGAGGCCCTCGGCGTACTCCTCTGCCGACAACTCGTCGGCCCGCCTCGTCGGTCGCTTGGCGAGATCGGTCATCCCAACGCCATGGTGGACCAGCGCGTGGCGAGGATCACGGTCCCGGGAGACCAGCCCGGCTTGCAGAGCGGCCGGCCAGAACCGGTTGCCAGGTCTGGCGAAGCCGACACCGACCTCGGCCGAGTGGATGCTGGGGTTGAGGCCACAGACCAGCATCGTCATCGACGGGCCGACCGTGTCTGGCAGGGTGAAGCGGCGGCGCAGCCGGAGCTCGAACCGGCTGGGCCGCCCGTCGCCCCGCCTCCGTCGCAGCTGCGCCATCTCGAAGCCGGCGCCCCAACACATGTCCCGCAATCTCGGTTCGGTCCAGCCGGAAAACAGTCGCCCGGCGAAGGGACCGGTGCCCCGGAACTCGTCACCGGACTCATCGCCGAACAGGGTCACGAAGGCAAGGCCGTCTGGTGCAAGCACCCGATGGAGTTCGGCCAGGGCCAGGGGGACCTCGCCGGCCGGCAGATGGACGTAGACCCGATTGGCCAGCGCGCCCGCGATCGATCCGGTGGCGAAGGGCAGCGATTCCGCCAGCGACCGGACCGGCCGTGCAGCCGGTGCGTTGTCGGCCACCATGGCCAACATCGCGTTCGATACGTCGAGCGCGATCGTCGGCGGTCGCCGCCCGGTCAGGTGCCAACCGGGCCCGCAGCCGATGTCGAGCAGCCGGCCACCGAGGCGTTGCCGATCGATCCAGTCGACCTGAATCTTGTCCCCGGCGGAGCGGGCGGCGACCCAGCGGTCAGCCAGGCTCTCGTACACCTCGATGGTCTTCGGGTCTGCCATCGTGGCTCCAGTTCCGGCCTCGGCGATCGAAGGAAACCTCGGCTCAGGGGCGAGTGTTGCGCCCGGGGATCCTTCTCAGAGTATCGAGACCGCCGACAGCCGACAGGGCTGGTCACCATCGGTCGCAGTACCTAAGGTCGTGCGATGACAGAAAGCAACGATTTGACGTCCAGGACTGCGCTGGTGACCGGCGCCAGCCGAGGAATCGGCGAAGCGAGCGCCAGGGCACTCGATGCGGCCGGGGCCAGGGTGATCCTCACCGGCCGGACGGTGGCCGATCTGGAGCGGGTGGCCGGCGATCTCGGCAACGATCCGGTGATCATCACCGCCGACCTGGCGCAGTCGGGGGCCGGGACCGCACTGGCCGAACAGGTGGTGGCGCAGGTCGGCGGGGTCGACATCCTGGTCAACAATGCGGGCATCCCGATGCGGCGCACCCCCGAACAGCTCACCGAGGCCGACGTGGACCTGGTGTTCGCCATCAACGTGCGCTCGTTGCTGATGTTGTCGGTCGGGCTTGGCCCGTCGATGATCGAGCGGGGTGGTGGCTCGATCGTGAACATCTCGTCCATCGCCGGCCTCAGCGGGCCGCTCGGTCGGGTGGCATATGCCGGCACCAAGGGGGCGGTCGATGCCATGACCAGGGCCCTGGCCGCCGATTGGGGTCCAAAGGGGATCCGGGTCAACTCGATCTGCCCCGGGATCATCACCACCGCCATCTGGGAGGAGAGCCGCCAGACCGTTCCCGGCCTGATCGAGGACCTGGCCCAGAAGGTCCCGCTGAAGCGTTGGGGCGACAGCGACGACATCGCCGATGTGGTGCTCTTCTTCGCCTCCGACGCCAGCCGCTACGTCACCGGCGAGACCATCGCCGTCGACGGCGGCATGACCAGGCTCAGCGTCTGACCACCGGTGGGTGCGCACCCCGGTTGTCGGAGATGCTTGAACCGCCGCGGCCGCTGTGGTCGCCGCGGCCTGCTCTGTCGGTCCGGGCCCGTCAGCGGTCCGGGGTCGCTTCGAGCACCGACACCGGGATGGGGATGATCTTCGCCCGGAGCCACTCGCCGAGGGCCTTTGCCTGCGGATCCTGCCTGGTCGAGGCGGCGACCCCCTCCTCGAGCAGCCCCCGGATCACGAAGTTGAGTGACCGGATGGCCGGGAATCGGTACCGTTCGATCGACAGGTCGGCGGTCTCGGGCAGCAGTTGGCGGAGCAAGTCAACGGTGAGCGTGTTGTCGAGCCAGGCCCAGCCTTCGTCATTGCGGGCGTAGACACCGAGGTTGGCATCGCCGCCCTTGTCGCCCGATCGGGTACCGACCACCCGGCCGATGGCCGCCTCGACCGTCGGTCCGGGCGGGGCCGGAGCTGGAGGCTCGAGCTCGACCTCGATCGGGTCGCCCGTAGGGTTGACCGACTCGACCATCGTCGTCGAACCGTCGAGGTGGACATAGTGGGGGACCAGCCCGGCCGGCACGACGGCGGGACGGTAGACCCCGAACACCGAGCCGGCGGTTGGCCCACCTCCCAGGCCGTACAGGCCGGGGATGCTCGACAGGCCGGTGTGGGTCAGGGCATTGGAGAAGGCACGACCGACCTTGCGCTCATCGGTGTCCTTGACCGTGACCCGCCAGATGGCGGCCGCTTCCTCCTGGCTGGTCGGGTCCGGTTTGTTGGTGGGGATCAGCCTGCTGGTGATCGAGTCGAAGTCGTCCGGACCGAACGGGCAGGCGTCCCAGAACGCAGCCTCGGCGAACCGGGCCTTCTCCTCGATGTCGAGGCCGGTGAGGGCCAGGCTGAACGAGTTGCGGTGGCCGCCGACCTCGTTCATCGCCACCTTCAGTGTTTCCGGCGGGGCCTGGCCCCTGGTGCCGCTGATCCTGACCCGGTCGGTGCCGACCTGCTCGAGGGAGATGGTGTCGAACCGGGTGGTGACGTCGGGCCCGAGGTACTGGGGCCCGCCGATCTCGTACAGCAGTTGTGAGGTCACCGTCGCCACATTGACCGTGCCGCCGGTGCCGTCGTGCTTGCCGATGACCGAGCTCCCGTCGTCGGCCACCTCGGCCCAGGGGAACCCGAAGCGGGCTCGACCGCCGATCTCGTCGTAGCCCTCGATCTCGTGGAAGAACGAATAGTTCCCTCCGGTGGCCTGGGCGCTGCACTCGATCACGTGCCCGGCCACCACCGCCCCGGCCAACTGGTCGAAGTCGTCTCGCCGCCAACCATGATGCCAGGCTGCAGGCCCGCAGACGACGGCGGCATCGGTCACGCGGCCGGTGATGACGATGTCGGCCCCCTGGCCAAGGGCTTCCACGATGCCCCAGCCCCCCAGGTAGGCGTTGGCGGTGAGTGGCTGGAACGTCTCGTCCGCCGGGTCACCGATGGTTCCGTCGGCGCCGAAGGGTCGAAGGTCGCCCGATTCGGTCAGCTCCCCGACCCGCACCAGGAGGTCGTCGCCGTCGACGTAGGCGATCCTGGGCGACAGGCCCAGTCTTGCCGCCACCTCGGCCACCGCATCGGCGCACCCGTCGGGATCGAGGCCGCCGGCGTTCGACACCACCTTGATGCCACGGTCGAGGCAGGTGCCCATCACCTCCTCCATCTGGTCGACGAAGGTCCTTGCGTAGCCGCCTCCCGGCCGTTTTGCCCGGATCCTGCTCAGGATCAGCATGGTCAGTTCGGCCAACCAGTCGCCGGTCAGCACGTCGATCGGGCCGCCCTCCACCATCTCGGTCGCCCCGGACGGGCGATCACCGAAGAATCCCGAGCAGTTTGCGATCCGGATGGGCTGGGTCATGGCGAATCCTCGAGTCTGTTGCGCAATGGCCGGCGCCTCGACCACCGGGTCCCGTGGCCGGTGTCGGGGGTTGCGGCCTGCGATCCGACTGTAGGTCGACGGTGGCGAGGGCGGCCATTTTCTTGCCAGACCGGCGGAGCTGCAATACTCGGCCCGTGAAGCCTCTCGACGGTATCAAAGTCATCGAAATGACCAGCTGGATGGCCGCGCCGAGCGCCGGCGCCATCCTGGCCGACCTCGGTGCAGACGTGATCAAGGTCGAGCCGCCACGGGGCGACCCGATGCGGGGCTTGGCCCGCCAACCGAAGGTCGAGGGCAACACCCCACCGGTCGACGCCGCCTTCACCGTCGACAATCGGGGAAAGCGTTCGGTGACCGTTGCCGTGGATCAGCCGGCCGGCGCCGACGTGGTCAAACGGCTGATCGCCGAGGCCGACGTGTTGTTGACCAACCTGTTGGCCCACCGCCAGGACCGGTACGGGCTCGATCCGGAATCGCTCCGTGAGCTGAACCCGAAGCTGGTCCACGCCACCCTCAGTGGCTATGGCCGTCGGGGGCCGGATGCGGCCCGTCCCGGCTATGACGTGACTGCGTTCTTCGGCCGGGGTGGGGTGACCCATTCGGTGACCGATCCCGACGCCGCCCCACCCCGGGCGCCGGTTGCCCAGGGCGACCACACCACCGGGCTGGCCATGGTGGGCTCGATCCTGGCCGCCCTGCGGTTGGCGGAGCGGACCGGGGAAATGCAGGTGGTCGACGTGAGCCTGCTGGCCACTGCGCTGTGGTCGATGGCCACCGATGTCGCCCCGGCGCTGATAGACCGCCGCCAGCCTCGGGCCAGGGACCGCCACCATCAGGTCAGTGCCCTGGGCAACCGGTACCCCTGCGCCGATGGCAGGTGGCTGATCGTCAACATGCCCGAGGACCATTGGTGGCCCCGGTTCTGCACCACCGTCGGTGAACCGGCATGGGGGACCGATGCGGACTTCGACACCCCAAAGAAGCGGTTCGATCGTATGCCGGAGATCGTCGATCGCATCGATGCCATCATGTCGACCAGAACGGCCGAGGAGTGGGGTCGGATCTTCGACGAGGCCGGTCTCATCTGGGGGCCGATCCAGACCCTGCCCGAGGTCGTCGATGATCCCCAGGCCAGGGCCATGGAGCTTTTTGTACCCCTGGAGAACCCCGACGGTGGATTCCCTTTCGAGACCTTGGCATCACCGATCAGGATCGAGGGCAGCGACACCAGGCCCGTCTCGCCGGCGCCGGCGCTCGGCGCCGACACCGATCGGGTGCTCGACGAACTGGGGCTTTCGGCAGACGAGATCGCAGCGCTGCGCAGCGCGGGGACGATCGGCGACTGACGGTTCGTTCGGGCAACGCAGTGCCCCGGTTGGCCGCAGTGGCCCTCGACCCTGTGGCAACGCCGACCCGTCGACCCGCCGACCCGCCGACCCGCTTGGGGATCAGCCGGGCCGGCAGTCGGGGTCGCCCAGGGCGGAGCAGAGTTGCTGGAGCCGGTCGGGATCGAGCTGGAACCAGGCCCACTTGCCCCGTTGTTCCCGCTGGAGAAGCCCGGCCTTGACCAGGATCGACAGGTGGTGGCTGATGGTCGGCTGGGTCCTGTCGAGCAGAGCGGGGAGGTCGCAGGCGCACGCTTCGCCGGACCGGGCGATGAGGTTCAACAGCTTGAGCCGCACCGGATCGGCCAGTGCCTTGACGGTGGCGGCCAGCTCGGCGGCGGAGGCGTCGTCGAGGGTGGGGCCAAGGAGAGGTGGACAGCAGGTGACGACGTCGCTCGATTCGGTGGAGGCGGTGGTCTTCGATCCGGCCATGTCCACCATGGTAGCGCGAGCCGGCCGACATATCGATGGATGTCGTATTGACACTCGTCGATTTGATGGTACGGTGAGCGTTGTCAGTCATATCGATGAGGATCGAAGTGGCAGACGAGCGACTGATACGATGAGGCTCGACGAAACCGGTGTCGGGCTCGAACCCGACGCACCGAGTCGGAGAAGCGAGAACGACCATGCGACTGCAATTGGCACTGAACGTCGAGAACATCGATGAGTCAATCGAGTTCTACTCCAGGATGTTCAACACCGCCCCCTACAAGACCAAGCCCGGGTACGCCAACTTCGAGATCGAGCAACCACCGCTGAAGCTTGTGTTGTTCGAGCAGCAGGGGAGCGGAGGCACGCTCAACCATCTGGGAGTCGAGGTGGAAACCGCCGACCAGGTCGAGGCGGCCGAGGCCCGCATCACCGGCGCCGGCCTGGAGACGACCGGGGTCGACGAGACCCTGTGCTGCTATGCGGCCAAGACCGAAACCTGGGTCCAGGGGCCGGACACCAAATGGGAGTGGTACGTCAAGAACGACGATGTCGCCGAGGCGAACTTCACGGTGGCCGCCGACGCCACCTGTGATTGCGAACCGGTGGTGGCCGCCACCGTTGGCGAAGCCGGCTGCTGCTGAAGAGGCGCCGCCGGCCTCTTTGCCGGCGGTGCGATCGAGGAGAAACCGGCTGGTGCCGGCGCTCTTCGGCACACCGCTAGCGGCCCTTCCAGTCCGGGGTGCGCTTCTCGGCGAAGGCCAGCGGTCCCTCCAGGGCATCCTCGGAGGCCGCCATCTCGGCCACCGCCGGATACCGATCATGGAACGCCTCCGGCAGTGGCCGATCAAGCCCCATCATCGCCGACTGCTTCGTGGCTCGGATCGACAGTGGGGCGCCGAGCAGGATGTCATCGATCAATCCATCGACCGCCTCGTCGAGCTGGTCGTATGGCACGACGTCGTTGACCAGGCCCAATTCCATGGCCCGGGTCGCGGTCATGGTCCGGCTGGTCAGCAGGTACTCCATGGCCAGTTTCAGCGGCAGCTGTCTGGGCAGTCGGTGCACGCCGCCGCCCCCGGCGTAGATTCCCCGTCGCGGCTCGGGGAGCCCGAACTCGACATGGTCGGCCGCCACCACCAGGTCGCAGGCCAGCACCACCTCGAAGCCGCCGCCCAGGGCGATGCCGTTGACCCTGGCGATCAGCGGCTTCGAGTAGTTGAACCGCTCGATCAATCTGGTGACGGCGGCCATCAGTTCGGCGTCCTCGGCCTGGGCTTCGGCCGACGCCCGTCGCATCGCCGACAGGTACTTCAGATCACGACCGGCGCAGAACGCCTGGTTGCCGATGCCGGTGACCACCACAACCCACACATCGTCGTCGGCCTCCGCCTCGTCGAGGAGATCACTCCACTCCTTGTGGGCCGGGGTGTTGATGGCGTTTCGGACCTCGGGTCGGTTGATGGTGATCCTGGCTACATGATCCCGGGGTTTTTCGTACAGGAAGTACTCGAGTTGGTGGACGGTCATCGTCGGCCGCCGGCTACTGGTCCTGGTCCGCTGCCAGATGCCCTCGGCGGTGGCCTCCCTGCCAGTCCTCCTGCTGTGGGGCGTCGGCGGTGCCGCCCAGGATGTTGAGCTGCGGTACCTCCCGCAGACTGCGCTTCATCTCGGCGAAACCGGGGAAGCCGGCCAGGGTCGTGACCGCATCCCAGAGCCGGACCGCGTCCTCGTCGGAGGGAACCCGGGAGATCACCGGCCCGAAGAAGGACAGCCCGTCCGGCGGCTGGAAGGTGATGATCGGCGTGCCGACGTCGCGGCCGGTGCGGGCCAGCGCCAGCTCCGTTTCGTCTTCCAGCATGGCATCCCACGAGGTGTCGTCGAGCGCCTTTGCGTAGTCGGTGGGGAGGCCGGCTGCGGTCAACACCTCCTCGGCGTGTTCGACGGTACTGAGGTGGCTTCGCATCCCGGAGCCTTTCGGTTTGTCCCAGTAGCTCTCGCCGTATGCGGTGACCAGCGCGGCCATCGGGTCGCGGCCGAGGTCGTCTCGGATCGCCGCCGCCACCCGCAACATGCGGAGACCGGCGGTATGGCCGTGCTCGTACTCCGGCGGGAACTCGGTGGCGTAGTCCTTGTCCTTGTTGAGGATACGCAGCGAGATGAACCGCCAGTCGACCTTGTAGTCGGTCTGGGCCGCCACCTTCTCGACCCACCTCGAGGTGATCCAGGCGAACGGACAGACCGGATCCCAGAAGAACTCGATGTCGTAGTCCGGGTCTGATGGGGGAGCGGTCGTCTTCATGGCCCTCGATCCTGTGCCTGTCTCGGTCAAGCGGTCGACCGGTGGAGTTGCAGGCTACAAAACACCGGGTTGGGGCGGCGAATTCCCTGACCCGGGTCCGGGTGGCCCGACGCCACCCTGTGGTCGAACGGCGGGTCCGACAGTTGCCGGACCCGCCGCCACCACAAGCGATGGATCGACGAAGGTGTCAGGCGTCGAGTCGCTCGATGATGGTGGCGTTTGCCATACCGCCGCCCTCACACATCACCTGGAGGCCGTAGCGTCCGCCGGTGCGCTCCAACTCGTTCAGCAGCGTGCTCATGAGCTTGGTGCCGGAGCTGCCGAGCGGGTGGCCGAGGGCGATGGCCCCGCCGTTGACGTTGACCTTGCTCATGTCGGCCCCGGTCTCCTGTTGCCAGGCCAGGACAACCGAGGCGAAGGCCTCGTTGACCTCGAACAGGTCGATGTCGTCGATTGTCAGTCCGGTCTTCTCCAGGATCTTCTTGGTGGCCGGGATCGGACCCTTGAGCATCGTGACGGGGTCGGCGCCGGCGAGGGCGAAGGAGTGGAATCGGGCCCGAGGCTCGAGTCCGAGCTCCGCCGCCTTCTCGGCACTCATGATCAGGACCGCCGATGCGCCGTCGCTGATCTGCGAGGAGTTGCCGGCGGTGATCTTGCCGTCCTCCTTGAACGCCGGCTTCAACCCGGCCAGGGTCTCGGCGGTGGTGCCGGGCCGGATGCCCTCGTCGGTGGTCATCGGCTCGGTCTTGCCATCGATTTCGACCGGTACCGGCACGATCTCCCGTTCGAAGCGACCCTCGGTGGTGGCCACCTCGGCCCGATGCTGGCTCTCCGCCCCGAACTCATCGAGGTCCTGGCGGCTGATGCCGTACTCGTCGGCGATCATGTCGGCCCCGATGCCCTGGGGAGGCAGACCGGTTTCGGCGTAGCGGTCCTGCATCTGATCGGGGAAGGGGAACCCCATCTTGCCCTCGACCACCGATGCCCCCATCGGGGTTCGGGTCATGACCTCGACGCCGGCCGCGACGACGATGTCGTAGGCTCCGGCCAGGACGCCCTGGGCAGCGAAGTGCAGCGCCTGCTGGCTGCTGCCGCACTGCCGATCGACCGTGGTGGCGGGAACGGACTCGGGCCATCCTGCGGTCAGCACGGCGTTCCGCCCGATGTTGAGCGACTGCTCGCCGACCTGCATGACACAGCCCATGATCACGTCGTCGACCATGGACGGGTCCAGATTGTTTCGCTCCTCGAGCGCCTTCAGGACATGGGCCGCCAGATCGGCCGGGTGCCAGTCCTTGAGCTTTCCGTTCCTCCTGCCGCCGGGGGTTCGGACGGCGTCGATGATGACTGCTTCTGGCATTGGGGGTGCTCCTTTTGGTCTTCGTGCTGTGGGTTCGCCCGGAGATAGGTGGTCATGCGATTGAGCGGGAGTTCGCTGTGGTCCCGGGTCGGCCGGCGCCGGCCGCTGGGGCCGGGTCGGTCTCCTCGACCACCCGACGCCCGGGCCCGGTGATGGAGATCAGCCAGACCCTGCGGTCCTCCGGGTC
>CAMYLA010000017.1 GCA_947259095.1 uncultured Acidimicrobiaceae bacterium
TCCCGGGAATTGGGGGGCCTGCGCCGGCTGCCGCAATGCGGCGCGGTTGCCACCGGCGACGACATCGAGGCGGTGACCCGGGTCGTCTCGCTGCTCCATACCGAGCTGGAACGAAGACGCCGGGCCGTGGCCGAGGCGATCACCTCCTCGGAGGCGCCCGCCGGCGAGTCGACGGTGCTGCTCTTGATCGACGGCCTCGACGCACTCATCCAGACGATGGAGCAGGGACCGGTCGCCGCTGGCCTCAGCCAGACCTACGCCGATCTGACCGGCATCATCAGCGACGGCCGACAGGTCGGCATCCATCCGGTGATCAGCGCTTCGCGGCGGGCCAACGTCCGGGCTGCGATGTCGGCTGCGATCGCAGACCGGCTGACGTTGCGCCAGGCCGACGCCCAGGGTTACGCCGAGAATGGTATCGCCGCCGCCGACGCCCAGGATCTGGAGCTGGCGCCGGGCCAGGCCCTCCACAACGGCTCGACCGTGGTCCAGGTGGCCACGCTGGTCGCCACCACGTCGCCAGACCGGGCTCCGCCGCAGTCTCGGACGCCGCAGTCCCGACAGCAGCGGCAGGGCTCGGCGCAGCGACGGCTGGCGGCCCTGGCCGGTTCGTTGCACGGATGCGTCGATCCCAGGCTGCACACGGCCCCGCTGCCACGAACCGTGGGGTTGTTGCCGTCGAGCGGGGCCGAACGTCCGGTCATCGGCCTCGCCGATCTGACCGGTGAGCCGTTCGCACTGGATCTCCGCCACGACGACGTGTCGGTGGTCGGCGACCCCCGCAGCGGGCGGTCGACGGCCCTGGCCACGATCGGCCGGCAGGCCGCAGCGGGAGGGGCCGAGGTGTGGGTGCTGGCGGGCCCGTCCTCGCCGCTGAGCGGGCTGACCGAGGCCACCATGGCCTGTTTCGACGATGGTGACCGTCGTCTTGCGTTCATCGACACCCTGGTCGAGCTGGCCAAGGGCCCGGTCGACCAGTCGAGGCCGAGACTGCTGCTGCTCGACGACCACGACCTGCTCCCGGAGCATGATCGTGAACTGGTGGCCGCGATCCAACGCCTCTTGCCGTCGATTCGCCACGCCGTGGTCGGTCCCAAGCCCCGAGGGTTCAGCTCCAACCCGTTCCTCCATCAGGTCCGAGCCTGTCGATCGTTGATCCACCTGCGACCAAACGACGCCAGGGACGCCCACGAGGTTGTGGGGTTTCCGGTGCGGTGGCATCCCGGCCTGCCCATGGTCGAGGGCCGGGGCTACGCCGTGGTCGATCGACTGGCCACCATGGTGCAGGTCAGTGATCCGTTCCAGACCTGATCATGGCCCGGCCGGTCCGCTCCGGATCGGCGGCCGGTCATGATCGGTCGGGGAGGTCCGACGGTTTGCAGTCCGGGTGGTCGGGGGCCGGCCCGGTCTACAGGTTCTGGCCGATGCGGAGCCGGTTGCCGCTCGGGTCTTTCAGGGCGAACTCCCGCATCCCCCACGGGTGATCGTCGATCGGGCCGACATCGGCTCCCCCTGCGGTCCAGGCGGCGTGCCACTCGGTGGCGTCCTGGACGTGGAAATAGCCCGCGGCGTGGTTGGCGCCCGGGTCGAGGTTGGGGACCAGGGCCAGATGCAGGATCTCCTCGCCCCGGTGGGTGACCCAGGCGTAGTCGGCGTCGAACGATTCGACCTCGAACCCCAGCGAACCGTAGAACGACGTCGCCCGCTGCATGTCGCTCACCGGGAAAACGATCTTGGTCACGATCCTCGTTCCAGGAGTAGTGGGCATGGCCGGATTCTAGGCCGGTCTCCGACGGAGAGGTCGGTGACCGGCAGGCGCCCCCAGGGGGCCGGGGGAAAAGGCCGGACGCGAAACCGCGGTGCACGTCGAAGCGAATCTCCGGCGTGCACCGCGGTCGTTCGGCCCGCTCCGGGAGGGAGGGTCCCGGGTGGGCCGGGTGATCAGGCCCCGCTGTTCATCACGGCCACCTGATCCCGTAGTCGGCCCGACAGCGACGCCCCGACGCCCCGCACGCCGGTGCCGCCGCCATCGCCGGCCGAGCCGAGAATCTCCTCGACGGCGCCGGCCACCGCCGTGACCGTTGTGAGTTTCTCCGGGCCCTGCCAACCCGGTGTGCCGTCGGCGATCGTGGCTCTGATGTTGTTGTAGCCACCGGCGATGGCCTCGAACCAGTGATCGACCTTGGCCGCGAAGCCGCTCATCTCCTCGGTGTCGATCTCGTAATCCTGATTGGCCGACACCCGCAGCGCCTCGGCGGTTGTCGCCTGGCCCCGCGCCACCGGTTGGTGGGGCCAGGCCGCCCCGCCGAGCTTGCTGACGACCACGTTCATGTTGTTGACGATGATCAGAAGCAGGGCGTCGACGTTGTCGTAGGTGGCGGCAACGAAGGCACTCATCCTGGTGTTCATCTCGGCGGCCAGGTGCTCGGCCTGCTCGCCGACGAACGAGGTCTTCTTCAACTCGGTCTGAACGAAGTTGACGCGGTCGAGGATCGACGACGCCTCGGTTCTGGCCGATGCCAGGGCGGCTTCGAGGTCGGTCATCTTGACTGCGTGGAGTACCATCTGTTCCCTCTTCCCGCCGCAGGGTGCGGTCCGGATCGTTTGGTCGGGTGACTGCGATCAACCTACGGCCGGGCCTGGAAGCGGGAAACGGGGACGACTCCCCATCGGGCCGTAGCGGCGGCGGTCGGCCCGAGGATCTACTCGACCGTCTTGGGGGAGATGAACAGTTCCTCGCCGGCGGGGGTCACCCGCCCACGCTACACAAGGTCTGTCGCCCGCTCGGCCAACCCCTCCCTCGGGTCGGTTGGATCGCTCGTCAGCGGCAGAGCGCCAACGGGTCGCCGTGGTAGGCCAGGACCGTTCCGGTGCCGAGGCACAGGGCAGGCACCGCCCCCGGTTGGTCTTCGCCGGGTGTCTCGTCGTCGTTGCGGTCGAAGACCGTCTCGGCCAGCAGGTCGAGCAGGCCACCAGAGCCCCGCTCCAGCCGCTCGACCCGCCACGTCTCATCGGTGCCGAGGCCGGCGGCCTTGGCCGCCAGTTCGTAGCTGGTGTCACGATCGGCGACGCCGTCGATCAGGCCGTTGGCCACCGCCTGCTGCTCACCGAAGAGCAAGGCGCCGAGGTCGTCCTCGATGGCCGAGACGGGGATGTCGCGGCCCTTGCTGACGTGGCCCACGAAATCGGCGTAGGCGTCGTCGAGGCCCTCCTGGAAAACCGATCGTTCCTCGGCGGTGATGGGCCGGTAGGGGTTGCCGAAGTCCTTGCTGCGTCCGGCGGTGAGGTACTCGACCTCGATCCCGCCTTCGGTGGTGACACCGCCGCCGAGGATGCCGCCGTCGATCGCCGTCACCCCGTCGTAGGTGCTGAGCGGGCCGAAGATCACCCCGATGCTCCCGACGAGGGTGCCGTGATCGGCGTAGATCATGTCGGCCCCGGCCATGGCATAGACGCCGCCGGAGGCGCTGATACTGGAGACGTAGGCGAAGATCGGTTTGTCGGTTGCGGCCCGGTAGGCCTCGACGCCGTCGGCGATGGCCCTCGAGCCGAAGATCGTGCCGCCGGGGCTGTCCATCTCCAGGATGACGCCATCCACCGAGTTGTCGTCCGCCAATTCGGCCAGCTGTTCCTTGACCGTGTAGCCGTAGGTTGCGTCGATGGCGCCGAAGAAGCCGCCGCCCCCGCCGGTGTCCTCGCCGAGGATCACGCCGCTGATCGGCACCGCGACCAGGTTGATGTCGGCGCTTCGATCGCCGGCGACGAAGGTCTTGGACGAGGGAGGGTCATCGAGATCGGCCCCGCCGACGCCGGCCAGCCCGGCCAGTACCGCCAGCAGCGCAATGGGGATCAGGAACAGTCCGCCGCCGATGATGATCAGGGCGGTCAAGGACTTCACCGCGGTTCGGCCGATGGCCGAGCCGACGGTTTCCCTGGGAGCCAGCTGCTGGATCGGTAACGGACCGTTGTACCAGCCGCCGGCACCGGCCGCTGCCGGGGCCGGCCCGGATCCGGCCCGCTGCCCGGCCACCGGAGGCGGCGCCTGGGCCAGTCCCGGCGGCGAGGGAGGCGAAGACGGTGCCGGCGGCTCCGGGCCCGGGGTCTCTCCGGGCGGCGTCGGCGGTGGCGGTGGCCGATCCTGGCCCGCAGGCGTCGACGATGGCGCCGGTTCGGATTCGCCGGGCTGGGGCGGGTTGTCGGTCACTATGCGGCCTTTGCCGCGCCCACCGAGTCGAGGAGGTACTGGGCGGTATCGGCCAGGGCCCGGGCTGCGTCGTTCTCGGACACCGTCAGGATCTCGGAGCGAGCCTTGTCGACGAAGCCGGTGGCCGTTTCCAGAGCCGAGTCGACGCCCGGCCCCATCCGGACACACTCGATGGCCTCATGCCGGTCGGCCTCGGTGAGACCGTCCTTCAGCAGGTCCCGGAGCCTGTCGCCCTCCGGCGCGGCCAGGGTGTGGATGACCGGAAGCGAATACACGCCCTCGAGCATGTCCCTGCCTGCCGGCTTCCCCAGTTGCTCATCGGTTGCGATCACATCGAGGATGTCGTCGATGACTTGGAAGGCCATGCCGTAGTATCGCCCGAATTCGGTCAGCTGATCGATGACCTGACGCTCGAAACCCATGACCAGGCCACCGATCCTGGTGGCGGCGGAGAACAATGATGCGGTCTTGCCGGCGATCGAGGGATAGTACTGCTCCTCGGTCCGGTTGATGTCGTAGAGCGTCTGGAGCTCCGACACCTGACCCTTGCACAATTCACCGATAGTGGACGCCAGCAGCCCGGCCACCTCGGTGCCGAGATCGGCGGCGATCTCCGATGCCTTGGCCAGGAGGAAGTCTCCGGCCAGGATGGCCCGGAGATTGCCCCACCGGGCGTTGACGCTCGGAACCTGGCGACGGATCTGGGCCTCGTCCATCACGTCGTCGTGGTACAGCGACCCGACCTGGACCAGCTCGACCGCAACGCCGCCTCGGACGACGTCGTCGCTCACGGCCCTGCCGTCCGGCAGACCGGTGGCGGCGGCGGCGATGGTGAACAGGGGCCGCTGACGTTTGCCCCCGGCCTTGATCAGATGGGAGGCGATCTCGGTGAGATAGGCATCGCCGGATACCTGGACCGTTTCCAGGAGGCAGGCCTCGATCCTGGCACCGTCGGTGCGAGCGGTTGGGAGTGCACTGAGAGGGGTACCGGCCACACGCACACGGTAGGCGACCGCAGCCGATTCGTCTCAACCAGGCTCGATCGTCGCCACCGGTGGGGACGCGACCCCAACGGGGACCGGAACCGAGGGACAATGGTGGCAGGAGAGAATTTCCGGCCCCGATTGGGTGTTATGAACAAACTGGACTCAGTATTGGTCCACCGGATGCCGACTATTGCAACATACCGGCTTTCGATCGAGAGACGATCAACCCAGCGGCGGACGCCAGGAAACGGGCAGACGAACATCCCCTGGTCGACCGGCCCCGAGCAGCCGACCAGGACACGAACAGGAGCGGGACCATGGAACCAGAATCGGACCGCACAGCCCACAAAGGTCGCCTGGCCTCGTGGTGTTGCCTGCCAAAAGTCTTTGAAATCGGGTCGGGCCAGTAGGCTGGACCCACCATCCATTCGACACAGCACCCGCCCCGACACCGCACATCGGTTGCGACGGGTTCCCATCCATCCTCTAGCTCAATCCAACTTCCGCCCCACTTTCGGAGATCTTGATGTTCGAACGATTCACCGACAGAGCCCGCCGGGTCGTGGTCCTGGCCCAAGAAGAAGCTCGGTTGCTCAACCACAACTACATCGGCACCGAGCACATCCTGCTCGGTCTCATCCACGAGGGTGAGGGGGTCGCGGCCAAGGCCCTCGAGTCGCTGTCCATCTCCCTGGAGGCGGTCCGCAGCCAGGTGGAGGACATCATCGGTCAGGGTGGCTCGTCGCCAAGCGGCCACATCCCGTTCACCCCCCGGGCCAAGAAGGTCCTGGAGCTCTCGCTGCGGGAGGCCCTGCAGCTCGGTCACAATTACATCGGCACCGAGCACATCCTGCTCGGCCTCATCCGCGAGGGTGAGGGCGTTGCGGCCCAGGTGCTGGTGAAGCTCGGCGCCGACCTGTCGCGGGTCCGCCAGCAGGTCATCCAGCTGCTCAGCGGCTACTCGGGCCCGGCCGGCCAGGGCAACGCCCCCTCCGAGGGTGGCAAGGGCGCAGCCGCCTCCGGTGGCAGCGGTCAGGAGGCCCCGTCCGGTTCGTTGATCCTCGATCAGTTCGGTCGCAACCTCACCCAGCTGGCCAGAGACAAGAAGCTCGATCCGGTCATCGGTCGGGCCACCGAGGCCGAGCGGGTCATGCAGGTCCTGAGCCGTCGCACCAAGAACAACCCGGTGCTGATCGGCGAGCCCGGCGTCGGCAAGACCGCCATCGTCGAGGGCCTGGCCCAGCAGATCGCAAACGACGAGGTGCCCGACACCCTGCGGGGCAAGCAGCTCTACACCCTCGATCTCGGCGCCCTGGTGGCCGGGAGCCGCTACCGGGGTGATTTCGAGGAGCGGCTGAAGAAGGTACTCAAGGAGATCAAGACCCGGGGCGACATCGTCCTGTTCATCGACGAGTTGCACACCCTGGTCGGCGCCGGCGCCGCAGAGGGCGCCATCGACGCCGCCAGCATCCTGAAGCCGATGCTGGCTCGTGGCGAGCTGCAGACCATCGGCGCCACCACCCTCGACGAGTACCGCAAGCACCTGGAGAAGGATGCGGCGCTCGAGCGGCGTTTCCAGCCGATCAAGGTCGAGG
Organism: uncultured Acidimicrobiaceae bacterium; assembly: GCA_947259095.1. Lineage (GTDB taxonomy): Bacteria > Actinomycetota > Acidimicrobiia > Acidimicrobiales > SZUA-35 > JAHELU01. Next base: position 6,786 of record CAMYLA010000017.1, read on the forward strand.
AACCAACCGTCGAGCACACCATCGAGATCCTCAAGGGCCTTCGTGACCGCTACGAGAGCCACCACCGGGTCACCATCACCGATCAGGCGCTGGTCGCCTCGGCCAACCTGGCCGACCGGTACATCTCCGACCGTCACCTCCCGGACAAAGCCATCGACCTGATCGACGAGGCAGGCTCCCGGCTCCGCATCAAGCGGATGAGCACCCCGCCGGCGTTCAAGGACCTGGAGAACGAGCTCTCCGAGGTGGTCAACAAGAAGAAGGAAGCGGTCGAGAGCCAGGACTTCGAGGAGGCCGGCCGGCTGCGCGACTCCGAAAAGGAGCTCCTCGGCACGAAGGAGGAGATGGAGGTCGAGATCAAGGCTTCCGGCGTCGACCTGTTCGACGAGGTGAACGAGGAATCGATCGCCGAGGTGCTGTCCATCTGGACCGGCATCCCGGTCTACAAGCTCACCGAAGAGGAAACCGAGAAGCTGCTCCGCATGGAGGACGAGCTCCACAAGCGGGTCATCGGCCAGAGCGACGCCATCCACGCCGTTGCCCAGTCGATCCGGCGGACCAGGGCCGGGCTCAAGGATCCCAAGCGGCCGTCCGGCTCGTTCATCTTCCTCGGCCCGACCGGCGTCGGCAAGACCGAACTGGCCAAGACCCTGTCCGCGTTCCTGTTCGGCGACGACAAGGCCCTGATCACCCTCGACATGTCCGAGTACATGGAGAAGCACACGGTCAGCCGCCTCGTCGGCTCGCCCCCCGGCTACGTCGGCTACGAGGAGGGCGGCCAGCTCACCGAGGCCGTCCGCCGCAAGCCGTTCTCGGTGGTGCTGTTCGACGAGATCGAAAAGGCCCACCCCGACGTGTTCAACACCCTGCTCCAGATCCTGGAGGAGGGCCGCCTCACCGATTCGCAGGGCCGCTCGGTCGACTTCCGCAACACCGTGCTGATCATGACCTCCAACCTGGGCACCCAGGATCTGCGCAAAGCCACCCTCGGCTTCTCCAAGAACGACGAGGCGGTCACCTACGAGCGGATGAAGGAGAAGGTGGCCGACGCACTGAAGGTGCACTTCCGGCCCGAGTTCCTCAACCGCATCGATGAGACCATCGTGTTCCATGAGCTCAGCCGGGAGGAGGTGACCCAGATCGTGGATCTGATGATCGCCCGCACCGTCGAGCAGCTCGAAGGCCAGGGCATCGGTCTGGAACTCACCGTCGAGGCCAAGCACTTCCTGGCCGACAAGGGATACGATCCGTCGATGGGGGCCCGGCCGCTGCGCCGTGCCATCCAGCGAGAGATCGAGGACGTGCTTTCGGAGAAGCTCCTGTACAAGGAGTTCCGAGCCGGCCAGATCATCGTGGTCGACGTCGTCACCGACGACGACGGGAAGAACGGGTTGAGCTTCACCCCTCACGAGGGTTTCCAGCCCCCGTCCACTCCTGAACTGGCCGAAGCCGGAGAGTAACCCCGGCCAGGTTTCAAGCCGCCCACCGGCATCCCACGGGAGCCGGTGGGCGCTTCCGTTTTGCCACCGAGGCGCAAGCGTCGTCTCGTCACCGATCGTGGGTTCGGCCCGCAACCCGGTGGTGGGCAGCCCCGCCGTCGTGCCGCCGGTAGTGTGATGCCGTGATTCCGGGCAGGTTCAAGAAGTCGATCGGTCGGTTGGCGATCGGCCGGGGGTTGTGGTTCGTCCTGCTGTTCGTTGCCGTGGCTGCGGTGGCCACCGGCTGCCAGGCCAACTTCGAGATCCTGGTGACGGTCGAGGACGACGGGTCCGGGGTGGTGCTGACCGAACTGGTGCTCGACGAGGAGGCGTCCGCGGGCCTGCTCGACCTCGACGATGGCTCGGCGTTGCCCCTGACCGACCTGGCCCAGTCCGGTTGGGAGATCGGGAGGCCGGTGCAGGATGCCTCGGGTGAGACGAGGATCACCGCCTCGAAGGCGTTCGGTACCCCGAACCAGTTCAGCGACATCATGAACGAGCTGGCCGGCGATGCGACGGAGGGAACCGATCTCGACCTCATCCGCGATTTCACCCTGAGTCGGGACCAGAGCTTCGGGCGGGTCGACTATCGGGTCGACGGCATCATCGACCCCCGGCTGGGCCTGACTGCATTCAGCGACGACGCGCTCGACGCCGCTCTCGGTGGATCGTTGACCTCCATCGCCACCAGCCCGCCATACAACGCCGGGCCCGAGGACATCTCGATACAGCTCACCGTGGCCCTGCCGGGGGAGCTGCGGGAGGATGGCACCACCGGCGTGATGGACCCGGACCAGCTCCTGCCCACCGCCACCTGGGCCACCGACATGGGCAACGACCGGCCGATCGAGGTGTCGCTGCGGACCGCTCGTCGATCCACGTCGGCCCAGGTCCTTCGGGGCGTTGCGGTGGTGGCCGGCGCCCTGGCGGCGCTGGTCTTGTTCGGGCGCCTGCTCAGGCTCTCCGGTACGTTGCGACGCAAGAAACCGGCCCCGAAGGTCCGGCCCACCGACGCCCTCGGCCGATCGGCGGAACAGGTCCGGGCCAGGCGTCGACAGCCGGAGACCAAGCCCGATGACGCCGTTGCCGGCTACCGGGTCGTGGCCCTCGACGGGATGGGTGTGCTCTACCGGGAAGGCGACGATGTGCGCAAGCTCCTCGTTCCCTTCGCCCGGGAACATGGTTCGACGCTGCCCGAGGAGGACATCGCGGCCAAGGCCCGGCAGCTCAGCCTGGGGCGGATGACCCCGGCCGACTTCTGGGCGGTGATCGGCGCCCAGGGCGACAGCAACGACCTCGACGCCGCCTACCTGGCCCGCCACCAGCTCATGCCGGGTGTCGTTCGCTACCTGCGGAAACTGCGGGACAGCGGCATCCGGGCCGCCTGCATCACAAACGACGCCTCGGCCTGGGCCATGAAGCTCCGGGCCGGTCACAGCCTCGAAGGCCTGATCGACCCCTGGGTCGTCAGCGGCTCGGTCGGGGTTCGCAAACCGGACGCCCCGCTATTCGAGGTGCTGCGGCGGGTCACCGGGGAAGCCCCGAGCTCGATCCTCATCGTCGACGACGACCTCGCCAATCTCGACGCGGCGGCCAAGCTCGGTTTCGGCACCGCCTGGTTCAGTGCCGACGGGGACCGGGGCGCGGCCCACGGTCATCAGGTGATACGCAGCTTCGGGTCGGTCAACGTCGTCGACACGATGGACATCCCGATCGAGCCCCGGAACAAGAAGCCAAACGGCGACTAGTCAGACGCCGAAGACCGGCTCCGGAGGACAGCCGACGGCTCAGGGGCTCACCGGCCCGGTGGGCGCCCGGTGGTGACGAAGTCGACCGACTCGGCGACGTTGGCCGCCACGAACCGTTCGACCCGGGGCGAAGCGAGGAACCGGGCCGCCGCGGCCAGGGGAAGCGAGGAGCCGGTTCGGGCTGTTTCCCGTCTCGCCGCCTCGGTGGTCTTGATCAGGTGGGCGGCCACGATGAACGATCCGGCCCCATCTCCGAGGGATGCCTGGGCCAGGATGTCGCCGACCTGGTCGGGTTGGCCTGCGGTGGCGAGGGCCACGGCCGATGAGGCGTCGCCAAAGGTCACCGCCGTCGCCAGGTCGTCGGTGGCCGGCGGGGCGAGCCGGTCGGGTTCGAGGCCGGTTGCCGCAATGCCGTTGCGCCGTTCGGACCGGCCGGAGTCGAACAGCAGCCAGACTGCAAAAAGTGCGGCCCGTGCGGTGTGAGGTCCGGGATCGGCCTGCCAGGCCCATCGCACCGCTTGGGCGGTGGTGAGGGCGTGGGTGATGTCCAGCCAACCGAAGGCGTCCGAGCTGTCGAGCTCGATCGCCAGGTCATGGCGGAGCAGCCGGCGAGAGGCGCCGAGGCTGACCGCAGCGAGCAGTCCTTCGATGCCGGCCCCGTCGATCACCGCCGCCGCAGCAGCGTCGAGGGGGGCGGCGGGGGCGTCGAGCATGACGTCGACCAGCCCATCGGGTTGCCAACCTTGATCGGCCTCGGCCGAGGCCAACGATTCGAGGTCGACCCCGGCCAGGCTCCTCATGGCCTTGCGCATGTACGGCAGGGTGTCCTCCCTGGTGCTCCATACCAGCCGGGCCGCCAGATGGGGGAGCAGGTTCGGGGCGCTGTCCCAGCCGATCCGGTCGAGCATCTCGAAGGTCTTCTGGGTGTAGATCATGCCGTGGCCGTAGCTCAGGTGGTGGGCCGAGGCGGCGTCGATCAGCTGATGGCGAACGGTCGCCGGGTCGGCGCCCTGATCGAGCAGGCCGAGCACGCCCGCCATCGCCCCCTTCGCATCCTCGGTTTCGATGGCTTCGGGCACCGACACCGAGGGGTCGGGATCGGGAAGCTGTCGCGCCGGACGATCACGGGTCGTCTCGGCCAGCCCGGCCAGTCCTTGGACCAGCGGGAGGGCCTGGTCGGTACCGTTACGAATCTCGGCCAGGGCCAGACAGTCGGTGGCCATGGCCAGCTCATGTCCGAGGCCGTCATCGGTCTTTGCCGCCGTGTGGGCCAGGCCGGATCGCATGATCTCGGCCGGGGTGGTGCCGGTGGCCAGCAGCCGGGCGCTGTCGCGGGCGATCTGGCCGGTGTAGTCGGCCTCGATGCCTCGCTCCAGGCTCGGCCACAGCTTGGCCCGCTGCTCGTCGACCGTCTGGCGGTTCACGGTGACCAGGACCTCGCCGTCCACGACGTCGACCCGGTGGCAGGCAACATCCTCCTCGCCCATCAGGCACTGGCCGGTGCGGACGTCGAATTTCCAGTTGTGCCACTGGCAGGTCAGCCGTTCGCCATCGAGTGAGCCGGTCGTCAGGCCGTAGCCCTGGTGGGGGCAGGCGTTGTCGAGGGCGTGGAAGCCCGATTCGGTTCGCACCACGGCGACCTTGCGGTCGGCGACCTGGCCCATCTTCATCGATCCGACCGACCAGTTCTCGGCCGGCCCCACCGATTCGGTGGTGCTGCGATCCCCGGTGGGATCGTGGGTCTGGGTGGTGTCTCGATCGGTCGCTGCCATGAACGAAGTGTAAAACTTCAACAAATATTGAAGTCAAGACGGTATCGAGAGTTGAGACGGTGTTGAGGTCGCCACGGCATCGGTGGCGCCGCGTGGTCGGAGGTTCAGCCGGAGGTCGACGAAGCGGGCGCGGTACTGGGCGATCTGCTCAGCCGAGGGTGGATGATCACGGCACTGGCCACCGACAACAGCAGGGCGCCGAGCCACACCGGCTGATAGGTGCCCCACCGGTCGACGATGGCCCCGGCGATCGGTGAGCCGACCGACAAGCCACCGAGGAACCCCAGCATCACCACCCCGGACGCCTTGCCTGCCGATTCCCGCCGGACCGAGACGATCACCGCCAGCATGGCCACTGCGTTCCAAGCGCCGATGCCAACCGCATACAGCACGGTGGAAGGCCACAGGATCCACGAGCCGACGGTCGGGGTGATCAGCAACATCGCGCAGTACAGGGCGCCGATCGAGGCCAGGATACTCAGCAGGATGGGTGGGGCGATCAGGCTCTGGGCCAACCGGCCGGCGGTGATTCTGGCCGCGATGCCCAGCAGGCCGCCGAGGGCCACCAGAGCCCCCGCAATCACTGTCGACAGTCCGATCTCCTCGTTGGCCCACAGCGGGAAGAAGCGGCCGATGGCCCCGCCGGCGCTGCCGAACAGGAACGCATAGCCGCTGACCAGCCAGATGAATGAGGGAACCGAGCCGTCGTCACCCGGCCCCTGCTCCACCGCCCTGGCCCGGACCACCTCGGCGTCCGGCTGACCCAGCATCCGGGCCACCACCACGGCGCCGAGGCCGAACGCCACGGCATAGCCCCACAGTGCGCCCCGCCAGCCGATGACCAGGGACAACCCGGGCAGCGTCAGCCCCGACAGGAAGATGCCCAACTGCACCCCGGACTGCTTGATCCCGGTGACCGAGCCCTGGGTGGCGGCGCTGACCCGTTCAGCGATCAGGGCGTTGGTTGCCGGATTGCCCCATCCCTGAGGGATGCCGGCGACCGCGGCCGAGATGGCCAGCAGCCACCAGTTGCCGGCCATCGCCATCAGCGCCATCCCGAGCCCGCTGATGGCCAGGAGCACCAGGATGGCCTGCCTGGCGCCGATCCGGTCGGTGACCCGGCCCATGGTCGGAGCGGTCAGGGCACCGACCAGCGTGTTCAGCGAACCGAGGAACCCCAGTGCGGTGCGGCTCACGCCCAGGTCGTCGATGATGTCGACCGCCAGCACCGAGATGGCGAAGATCTGGTAGGACGAGGCGGTCATGGCGAAGACCAGTACGGCCAGCAGCACACCTCGACGTTCGGCCACCGACAGAGGCTACAGGCGCCGGTGGCGGCCGGTCGATGTGGGCCCGGCATCCACTGTCACAGTGCCCAGGTAGGTTGGCGGCCATGGCAAAAGCCCGGCGCGTCCACGTCTGTCGAGAATGCGGAGCGGAGTACCCGTCGTGGACGGGCCGCTGCCAGAGCTGCCATGCCTGGGCATCGGTCGGCGAGGTGGCCCAGGTGTCGGCCTTCGGCCATGATGCCGGTCACCGAGCCGGCGGCGTTCACGGCGTTCACGGTGTTCAAGGCGGTCAGGGCGGTGGCCGGGCCGGGGGAACCGGCCCCGGCGGCTCGGGAGATCCGGTTGCCCTCGGCGCGGTCGAGCTGGACATGGCGCTGCCGTTCCCGGTCGGGGTCGATGAGATCGACCGGGTGCTGGGGGGCGGGCTCACGCCGGGCTCGATCACCCTCCTGGCCGGTGAACCGGGGGTCGGCAAATCCACCCTCACCCTCCAGATCGCAATGTCGATCGCCGCCGCCCGGTCTTCGGTGCTCCTCGTGGCGGGGGAGGAGGCGCCAACCCAGGTTGCAGCCAGGGCCGCCAGGCTCGGCCCCATCCCGGACACACTCACCGTGATCGACGATCCGTGCACCGATGTCGTGGTGTCGGCAATGCGGAGCCGGGCACCGCAGCTGGTCATCGTCGATTCGGTACAGACGTTGCAGGATCCAGATGTCGATTCGGCCCCCGGCTCGGTGGCCCAGGTCAAGGCCGTGGCGGGCAGGCTGGTTGCCGAGGCAAAACGATCCGGCGTCTCGGTGCTGCTGATCGGCCATGTCACAAAAGAGGGCTCGATCGCCGGTCCCCGGGTGTTGGAGCACATGGTCGATACGGTGCTCTCGTTCGACGGGGAGCGTCATAGCGAGCTGAGATTCCTCCGCGCCACCAAACACCGGTTCGGCCCGACGAACGAGATCGGCATCTTCGACATGACGGCCGACGGTCTGGCCGCAGTCCCCGATCCCTCCACCCGCTATCTGCAGGATCGCCAGCCCGGGCTGGCCGGCTCTGTCGTGGTGCCCACCCTGTCCGGCCGGCGCCCGGTGCTGGTGGAGGTGCAGGCACTGGCTGTGGCCGCCGGCGACCGGCCGGGGCAAACCACCGTCCAGGGGGTCGACGCTCGCCGGGTCGCCATGGTCGCCGCGGTGCTGGCCAGCCGGGCCGGATACCGGGTCCAGGGGTTCGATCTGTTCCTGTCGGCGGCCGGCGGTGCCACCGTCGATGAGCCGGCCGCCGATCTGGCGCTGGCCCTGGCCATCGCCTCGGCCATCGATGGCCAACCGGTCGCTCCCGATGTGGTGATCTGCGGCGAGATCGGGCTCGGTGGGGAGCTGCGCTCGATCCCGTTGCTCGAGCAGCGGCTCCAGGAGTCATATCGCATGGGCTTCCGCACCGCATTGGCTCCCGGGTCGGCCCCGCCGGGCCCGACCGGTCTGCGAATCCTCCGGGAGGCCACGCTGAGCGGGGCCCTGGCCGCGGTGCCGCAGAAGCTCCCGGTCTGAGCTTTGGGCCGGCGGTATCGGGCCCCCACCGCCGTTGCCCAATACGGTTCGGTTCAGCCTCGAACGCCGGCGGTGGTCGGCCCCGTCGTAGCCCGTCGTCCCGGTCTACTACCATGGGGTCTCATGGAGTCCAGAACCGATATTGCGCTCTACCGCGTGCTGTCCCTGGTTGCTCCCGGCACGCCACTCCGGGAAGGCCTTCATCGCGTTCTCCAATCGGGCAGGGGAGGGCTGATCATCATTGGAGATGGGCCCGAGGTGTTGAACATCTGCTCCGGTGGCTTCCTGCTCGATGCCGCCTTCTCCCCTCAGCGGCTGTCGGAGCTGGCGAAGATGGACGGCGCCATCATCCTCGCCGATGATGTCAGCCGGATCGCCAGGGCAAACGTGCACCTGGTGCCGAACCCCAACGTGCCGACCTCGGAGACCGGTACCCGTCACCGCACCGCCGAGCGGGCGGCCCGATCGCTGGACACGCCGGTGATCACGGTCTCGGAGTCCCGCAAGGAGATCACCGTCTACATCGGTGATCAGAGCCACCACCTGCTGTCGGTCAGCCGTTTGCTCGAGATCTCCAACCAGGCCATCCAGACCCTGGAGCGGTACCGGGCCCGGCTCGACATGGTGTCCCGCAAGCTCTCGGCCCTGGAAGTGGAAGACCTGGTCACCCTCCGCCATGTGGTCGAGGTGCTGCAGCGGGCGGAGATGGTGGTCCGGATCTCCACCGAGATCGAACACAATCTGACCGAGTTGGGCACCGACGGCCGGCTGGTCAGACTCCAGCTCGAGGAGCTGATGGTCGGCGTCGAGGACGACCGGCGGCTCCTGATCATCGACTACCTCAGCGGGGAGTCACACCTCGACGCCAGCGGGGCCATGGAGGCCTTGGCCGAGCTCGACGACGATGTCCTGTTCGACGATGACCGGCTGGCCAGGAGCCTGCAGCTGATCGGCCCTGACGCCGACCTCGACCAACCCCGGGAGGCCAAAGGTTTCCGATTGCTGTCCAAGTTGCCAAGGGTCAACGAATCTCACGTCATGCGAGTGGTCGAACACTTCGGCAGTCTGCGTAAGATACTCGGTGCCTCGGTGGCTGAACTGGAGGCGGTGGATGGCATCGGGCCCGGCAGGGCCAAGGCGCTCAAGGATGGAACCGTCCGGCTGGCCGGGGATTCGATTATCGATCAATACTGACGTCGCCCGGCTCGATCGTGGGGTGGCCCGAGGTGCCATGTGGAGATTGAACTTTCGTCAGGAACGGCGGCGGACCTGCAGCCGATCGTCGGGGCAAAACGCGGCCTGGTCATCGCTCCCGATCTGATGGGCCGCCGGAAGCTGTTCGATGATCTCGCGGCCAGGCTGGCCGCGGCCCAGAGCTGGAACGTGATCGTGGTCGAGCCGTTCCGGGGCCGGACCTTCACCACAACGACCACCGACGAGCGTCACGCCGTTGTCGGCGAACTCGACGACGACGACATTGTCGGCGACCTGGTGGATGCAGCCAACCGTCTCGAGGTGGAGCCGGTGGCGCTGGTCGGGTTCTGTATGGGGGGGATGTACGCCTTCAAGGCGTCGGCGTCGCACCGTTTCGATCGGCTGGTCAGTTTCTACGGGATGATCCGGGTTCCCGAGCGATGGCACGGACCCGGCCAACGTGAACCGTTGCAGCTGTTGCAGCATGCCGAAGATCCGGCCAACGTGCTGGCCATCGTCGGGACCGAGGATCCATACACTCCACCCGACGACGTCGAGGCCCTGCGGGCAACCGGCGTCGAGGTGGTGGAGTACCCCGGCGCCGAACACGGATTCGTCCACGACCCGACTCGGCCGTCATATCGTCCCGCCGATGCGGCGGACGCCTGGATGCGGTTCCACTCCCATCTGGCCCTCTGACCCCGATCGACCTCCAGGTCGATCGATCGGCCCCCGGTCAGCGGGAACGGAGTTCCAACTGGTCTCGGTTGACGATGTGGTAGCGCCGGTCCCGCTGTTCGATCCAGCCAAGTTTGACGAACGAGGCGATCGCCTTGTTGACCCGCTCCCGGCTGGCCCCGACCATGCCCGCCAGCTCCTCCTGGGTGACCGGGAGTGAGAAGTCGTCGGCGTCACCGGCGATCTCCAGCAGTCGTTTCGCCGTCCGGCCGGTGACATCGAGGAAGACCGAGTCGGCCAGGACCCCGTCGACCACCCGGAGCCGACCGGCCAGCAGCTCCACGGCCCGCCACAGCAGTGTGGGTCGCTCGTCGTAGAGCCGTCGGATCGGCTCGTAGGGGATGGCAATGACCTCCGACGGTTCCAGGCTCCGCCCGTCGGTCGACCGGTCACGCCCGTCGAAAAGCGGCATCTCGCCGAACAGGTCGCCCTTCTCCATCAGCGCCACCACCGACTCCCGCCCGTCGATCGAGCGGTTGACCATGGCCAAGCGACCGGAGAGCACCACGAACAGCTCGTCCGGCTCGTCGTTCTCGGTGAACAACACGTCACCACGTTGGAGCTGGCGGCGTTCGCTGCGGCGGGCGAGGTCGGTCAACGCCACGTCGTCCAGGTCCTGGAACAGTGCCACCGATCTCAGTTGCTCAATACCAACCATCGCTAGACGGTAGACCATCTGCGCCGTGGATGGACACAGGCGTGGTGGCTCGGCGGCGGCGAGAACCTCGATCATGGGATCGTTCCACCCCGCAGCCGTCATCCGGCACCGCTTCGGGGGAGGTACAGGGGCCCATTGCGGGCACCGGTAGGGTCGAGCCATGGAGATCTGGGCTGTCGTTGTCGCCGGCGGGTCCGGCACCCGGTTCGGCCGGGAGAAGCAACTGTCCCCGCTCGGCGATCGTCGGGTCATCGACCATGCGATCGACGCCGTCGGTCCCCATGTCGCAGGCGTGGTGGTGGTCGGATCGGCGCAGCTGGGAACCCCGGCGTCGCTTGGGGTTGCGGCAAGGGTCGGTGGCGGCACCAGCCGCTCTGGCTCGGTCCGGGCCGGGCTGGCCGCCCTTCCGGAGGCGGCCAGCCACGTGTTGATCCACGATGCGGCCCGGCCGCTGGCCCCCTCCGACGTGGTCGTCCGGGTCGTCGATGCCCTGGCCGGCGGCGCGGTGGCGGTGGTCCCGGTCATTCCGGTCACCGACACCCTGCGGGGCGTGGCCGGCGGCACGGTGGATCGCAGCGGCCTGGTTGCGGTCCAGACGCCGCAGGGTTTCGAGCGCCGAGCCCTGGTGGCGGCCCATGGCGAGGGGTTCGAGGCCACCGACGACGCAGGGCTGCTGGAACGGGCCGGTCACCCCATCGTCCACGTCGATGGCTCGCCGGTCAATCTGAAGATCACGTTTCCCCATGATCTGGCCGTTGCCGAAGCGCTCCTCCACTCGCTACAACAGGACGCGGAGGACTGAGATGGAGCCTGGATCAATTCGAGTGGGGCAAGGCTTCGACGTGCACCGCTGGAGCGACGATCCCGAGGATCGCCTCGTCCTGGGCGGTGTCTCGATCCCGGATTTCCCCGGTCTGCGTGGCCACAGCGACGCCGACGCAGTGGCCCACGCCTGCACCGACGCCATCCTCGGCGCAATCGGCCTCGGCGACATCGGGGGTCTGTTTCCCGATACCGATGCGTCGCTGGCCGGGGCCGACAGCATCGGTCTGCTCGGTCGTGCCGTGCTGGAGGTGAACCGGGCAGGCTGGGCGGTGGCGAACGTGGACTGCACCATCGTGGTCGACGAGCCGAAGATCGCCCCGGTGCGGGGGGCCATGGAACACAACCTTTCCACTGCCGTCGGCGCCCCGGTCACGGTGAAGGGCAAGCGAACCGAAGGGGTGACCGCGCTGGGCGAAGGGGTGCAGTGCTTCGCCGTGGCCCTGCTGTATCGACCAGGAGCGGTCGCCGGTGTCGACGGTGTTCGATCGACGGGCGAGGAGTCCTGATGGCCGGCAAACCCAAGAAACGACGGTCGAGCACCGGAGGCCGTTCCGGTGCCCAGCGGCCAGGCAAGAGCGGCGATGGGCGATCGAAATCGACTTCCGGCGGGCGTGGGTCCGGGTCCCGAGGCTCGTCGGGGGACTCGAAACCGGCCCAGGGCCCCAGGCGGCGTCGGGCCGGGCGTGGTCTCGGTGGCGACCAGGTCGAGGGCCGCCAGGCGGTGCGGGAGCTCCTCCTGGCCGGAAAGCGGCGGATCGACGAGGTGATCATGATCGACGATCTCGGTGGTGCCGATGTGCTGGCCGATATCGAGCAGCTCAGCCAGGAACTCGGCGTCCCGTTCCGCCGTGTCAGCAGGCGACACATGGCCGCCGAGGCGTTGACCGAATCCCACCAGGGGGTGATCGCCAGGGCGGCACCGGTCGCCGAGGTCCCGTTCGACCGTTTGATCAGCAACCCGAAGGCCTTTTTGGTGGTGCTCGACGGGATCACCGATCCGGGCAATCTCGGAGCGATCCTGCGAACCGCCGAGTGCGCCGGGGTGACCGGGGTGGTCCTGGGTCGCCACCGCTCGGTCCATCTCAGCCCCACGGTCACCAAGGCCGCCGCCGGCGCCGTCGAGTACGTGCCGATGGCCGTGGTCGGTGGAATTCCCACTGCCATCTCTCAATTGAATGACGCCGATGTCTTCACCGTTGGGCTCGATGGGGGCGGTGAGCACTCGATCTTTGATCTGCCTCAGCTGGGTTCGGGCCCCACCGCCCTTGTTCTGGGCGCCGAGGGGGCTGGATTGTCCCGGTTGGTTCGACAGCGGGTGTCGATCTCGGCATCGATCCCGCTGGCCGGTCAACTGAATAGTTTGAACGTTGCAACCGCTACCGCCGTAGCATGTTTTGAGGTAGTGCGAGCTCGCAACGGCCCGTCCGACTGACCGACCAACAGGGGTTGCTTCGATATCGGGGGGGAACGCGAGTGTGAGTGGGTCTGCGGCACATCGCAGTCAATCGACCAGGTTAGGAAAGCTGTGACAGAGGCGAGCTATACCGCATGGGATGACAAGCAGTACGTGTGGCCTCCTCCCGAGGGCTGGTACCAGGCGAGCGACAACAAGTGGTGGCCGGAGGGCTACGGGCCGCCGCCGGGTCAGGTCGACACGGCGGGTTCCGGCGCGGTTGCCGATGGCAGCGCGGCAGACCCGGTCGCCGACCAGGCTTCGACGTCCGGCAGCGCCGAGCAGGCGCAGCCCGTCGACGGTGCCACCGACAACGGCGACTGGACCACCGATGGATCGGCCGACGGTGACCCGTCGTCCACCGATTGGTCGGTCGGCGGTGTCGCCCCGCAGTCCGATTGGTCGGCCGCCGCCGAGAGCGGGCCGGTCGACGGCACCGAGCAGGCCTCGCAGATCGGTTTCGGGGAACCCGGCCCGGAGGCCGGCAATGAGTGGTCCGGGCTCGGCACCGACGCAGTGGCCGACGGCGAGGCCGGTGCCGCTTCGATTTCCGATGCCGCTTCGATCGCCGGCGCAACAGCAGCGGCCGGCTCAGCCGGTACCGCGGCCTTCGGCGCCGAGACCGAAACCGAGGGCGACGCCGCTCCCGGTGAAGCGACCCGATCGATCCCCGAATCCACCGAGGATGCGGATCGGCCGGGGGTCGAAAGCGCCGGATCTGGGGCCTTTGCCGACGCCCCGATGGAAATGAACGACCTGTCCTCGTTCGTCGAGCAAGCCGGCGTCGACCCGGTGGCCGACCGTCTGGGTGGCTTCGGTGATTTTGCCGCCCCGGACGGCCTGCCCGACATCGATGACGTCCTCCCCGCCGAGCGCGGCGACGCCGCTGCCTCACCCCAATCGGTGTTCGGCGATGCGGCTCTGCCCGATGCCGAAACCCCGACCCTGGCCGACGTGCCCATCGCCGAGACCGACGGTGCGGCTGGTCTTGGCGGTCCGAACGGTCCGGTCGGCGCCATCGGTCCTGAGGGTGCGGATGGAGCGTCTTCGGTTCTCGGCGGTGATTTCGATCCGGCCCTGGCCGCCGGTGCGGCCGCAGCCGCCGCAGCGGCCGCTGCCGCCGCTGCCGCCGGTGAAGCCGATGAGAGCGTGACCCAGGTCGTACCGACCGACCTCTCGGCCGCCCCCACCGAGTTTGCGCCGCCTCCCTTGGTCGATGACGCTTTCGCCGCCCCGGCCGGTGATCCGAGCCCCTCATCGTTCGACTCCTCGGGCCTCCTCGGGGAGGCGCCACCGGCCGCCGATCCGTTCGCAAGCCCGCCCGCCGCCGGACCCGGCGCCTTCGCCTCCCCCGAAACGCCGCCGCCGGATGGCTTCCCTGCACCCGCCGCCGGTTTCAGCGGAGCACCCACCGGTGCGGAATCCCAGCTCTACGGCGGAGCCACCGGTCCGGAGATAGGGCTCGACTCCCAGGAACTTCTCGATTCGAAGCCCAAGGGTGGGTCGAGAACCGTCCTGCTGGCGGCCATCGGGGTCCTGGCTTTGGCGGCGATCTGCGCCGCCCTGTTCCTGGCCCTGCGGGGCGACGACGAGTCGGCCGACACCAACGCGGCTGCATCCGGCGGCCCGGGATCGGTCGATCAACCTCACTCCCTCAGCACCGGCGTCGTCGTGTTCTACCCCGACGGTGACACCGACCAACGGTGGGTCATCGAGGTTCTGGAGCCGGCTCGCGACGCCACTGGCGAGCTGGCATCTGCAGCACCGGCGACCGGCAATCTCTTCGCCGCCACCAGCATCCGGGTCCGCAACGAGAGCGGTGTCGACGGCGCCTCGGTGGGGGATCTGGAATTCAATTCGGTGACCGCAGCCGGGGAGGTTATCGAACGCAGCGCCAAACCATGTCCGCCGCTGGCCAACGAGCTCGACGATACTGCGTCGGTGGCCCTGGGGACCGGCGTCGAGGGTGGGATCTGCTGGGAGGCCCCGGCTGGCGCGCTCGATGGGCTCATGCTCGGTATCGAGTCGGCGAAAGTGTCGGGCCGGGTCCACATCGCCCTCCAGTAGGGCGATGGGCCTCACGCAGGCAGGGCGTTGTCCGTCGGCGGACCGAACCCTCGACGGAGAAGGAACAGCCCGACCACGATCTCGAACAGCCCCCCGGGGATGGCGAGGATGAGCGCAACTTCTCTCCCGGTTGTGAGCTCCAGGACCGCGCCGGTGGCAAGCGCGGCGTAGCCGATGATGGCCCAGCCGGCCAAGCGGCGTGGGAGCCGGCGATGCCGCCGGCGAGGAGCAGTGCCTCGGCCGCCCGGGTGGCCAGGTAGCCTGCGCCGGCCCGGGGGTGCCGGTTGCGAACCAGGCGGAACCCGATCACGCCGCCGACGGTCACGGCAACCGAATTGAGGGCGACGAGAACGAGGCCGGTCGGCATCTCGGCCAGTTCGCTTCCGGCGCCGTAGAGCACGAACGCAGCGAGGACGAGCCCGCCGAAGAGCCGACCCGCCGAACGATCGCCCGCTGTGTTGGGCCCGGCTCAGTGCCTCGGTCAAGGTTGGATCGGCCACGACGCATCCCGTCAGTGGCTCGACCGAATCACGCCGGCGCTGCACCTCGGATCGATCGATGGATGTGGGCTACATCACCGGCAGTGTGCCCGGGCCGGTTTGACGAAACAGCGCTCGAACCATGTCCTGTCCGCCGCGGCGCAGTCTGCCGATCTCGGCCCCGCACGACAACCCAGACCGCGCCCCGTGCGAGGTGTCCGGCGAGGGAGCCGATGGTCTGGTGATCGAGTGTCGATGGATCGTTCCATGCTGTGGCCACCCGTCGATCGGCGATCGCGGTCAGGACGGTTTCTGCTCCGGCCAAGAACTGCTTGCGCATCCGATGACCGTACTGCAATCGAGATGCGCCGGTCGTCGAGCCGGTGCCGCAACTCGCCAAGAGGGATCGAATCGAAACGGTCCTCAGAGAAACGGTGGTCCAGGGTCTTGGCTGACGACGAGCCGGCTGAAGCAACCTAGGAGTAGGGTGCGCCCATGGCCACTGCAAATCATCGGATAACTCTCGCCCAGCGTCCGCAAGGCCTTGTCGGCCCGGAGTGTTTCAGTTCGGACGAGGTGGAAGCTCCTGTGCCGGGTCCGGGCCAGATCCTGGTTGAGGTCACCTGGCTTTCGATCGATCCCACCATTCGCGGTTGGATGGCGATGGACACCTACCTGCCGGCAATCGAGATCGGGGCTGAGATCCGTAGCGCCGGCCTAGGAAAGGTGATCGAGTCCAACATCGAAACCCACCCTGTCGGTTCGACGGTGTTCGGGACGGTCGGCTGGCAGCAGTACGCCGTGCTCGGCGCCGATGCGATGGTCATACCGGAAGGGGTGGAGCCCGAGGCGGCTCTCAGTGTGTTCGGGGTCACGGGTCTCACCGCCTACTTCGGGCTGCTCGACGTCGGGCGGCCGGTAGCCGGCGAGACGGTTCTCGTGTCCGGCGCTGCCGGTGCCACCGGCTCGATCGTGGGCCAGATCGCTCGCCTGAAGGGCTGCCGAGTTGTCGGCATCGCAGGCTCGGACCAGAAGTGTGGGTGGCTCACGGACCATCTGGGTTTCGATGCTGCGATCAACTACAAGACCGATGACATCGCTGCAGCGATCAAGGAGCACTGTCCGAACGGCGTTGACGTGTTCTTCGACAACGTCGGTGGCGACATCCTCGAGGCGGCCATCGGCAACCTGGCCATGCGGGGCCGTGTCGTCATGTGCGGAGCGATCTCGCAGTACAACGACGAGACGCCGCGCCCCGGCCCAAAAAATCTCACGAATCTGATCGTGATGCGCGGCCGCATCGAGGGCTTCATCATCCTTGACTACTTCGACCGGGCCGGAGAAGCCATCGGCGAGCTGGCAACATGGGTGATGGCAGGCGAAATGAAGTACGCAGTCGATGTCGTTGACGGCCTCGACAATGCGCCCGTCGCACTCGATCGCCTGTTCACGGGAGCGAACACGGGCAAAGTCATGGTCCGCCTCTGATCGCCACGCTCGGGGTTGAGGCTGGCACCAGGATCGGTGACGTCGTGCCCTAGCCGGAGGTGGGGTATGAGGCCACCCTTGACCCATGAGGCGATATGGGTGCAGGGAAGGTGGTCGGGTGGTGCGTCGTTCATTGGTGCTCGTCGCTGCCCTCGTTCTGGTGGCAGCCGGGTGTGGGGGTGACGATGACGGCTCGGGTTCACAAGCTCCAAGCGAAGCCGAGGTGACGCTTGTCGCCGTCTCCGAATGCGAACCGGCCCGTCCGTTCGAGGCCGGCGAATACCCCGGTAACAATGTGATGGCCGATGTTGAGCAGGAGTATTGGACGGTGGTTCCGTCGTCCTACGACGGCTCGCGGCAGGTGCCCCTCTACCTACTCCTCCCCGGAGGAGCCGGGCGAGCCGAACCAGCGGTAGCGGGCTGGCGCACCGCCTTCGTCGGGTTGGATGCATTGGTCGTGGTCCCCGACGTGCACGGAGCTGCGAGGGATGTCGACGTCATCCGAGCGTTGGTCGACAACGTGGCAGACGAGTACTGCGTCGACACAACGCAGGTCCATGCAATCGGGAGCTCTGCGAGCGCCAGATTCACCGGTCAGCTCATGGCACAGGCGCCGGATGTGATCGGAGCCTCGGCCGTCGGCCTTGGAAGCTTTGCGCTGGGCCTTGGAAGCTTTGCGCTGATGCAGGTCGAACCGATGGCACCTGTGCCGGTCCTGGCCTGGACCGGCGACATCGACAAGCGTTCGACCACGCTCGGCGTGGAGCAGTGGGCTGCGTACAACGGTTGTGACACCGAGCCCACCAGCATCGACCTCGGTTCGGGGATAACCCACAGCCACTACGAAGGGTGTGTTGCGCCGGTCGAGTTCTACTACCTCGCCGGTATGGGACACCAAGTCCCGAGCCACGACTGTGGCGACCAGCTTGCGTACTGTGCGGAGTACGAAGAGTTCGACCTCATGCAGGCGGCCTCGGAGTTCTTTGCTGCGAACCCCCTCCCGGCCGGCTGACCGTCAGGCGAGGTGTTCCGAGACGCAGAACTCGTGGAGGCGGTTCTTGGCCGTCTTCCCCTCGGGCACCTTGAGGAACATCATCGTCGGCGAACCGTCGGCGCCGGGACACCTGTTGCGACGCCCTGGTCGTGCCACCACTGTGGCAGGTGTGCGGGCGCCTCGGTTGTCGATCGTCAGGTTGGGACTTCCAGTCGGTCCCATCGTTGGCACCCGGTTGTGATGGATCCACAATCGAAGGGCTCGCAGGCGGTCTGGCTGTTGGTGGCCCGAAGTTCTGCACGTGCGATGGTGCCCGCTCGACTGGACGAGACGTTGAGCTCGACCTGCTGCCAACGCCCATCTTGCGGACGAAAGCAGGCGACCCGCAGGTCGTACTGGAACGGCCAGAGGTTCGCCTGCATCTCCCAACCCTGGACGTCGAGCTGTTCGATGACCTCGTCCATGCTCCCTTCCAGTCCACGAACCGTGGTTGCGATGGCCCCTCGCCAGCAGACCGGTTCGGAGATGGCCTGGAAGCTGCGCCCCGGGGCAGGCTCCCGGAACGAGTTGAGCAGGTCTCGCTGCTCTGGTGTGACGCCGCGGCAGTCGCCAAAAGGATCACGGTCCGTTGCCCAGATCGCCAGGACGAACAGGCCGATGAAAACGCCGATGATGGCCGCTCGTTTGAGCGAGACCAGTAGGAGCCTCCAAGACCAGATGAGCAGGTCGTGGAGCGACTCGGCTGTCGTTGCCACCGGGCCATTGTTGCCGATGGAACCGCCGATCGCCCCGTCAAGTCGCAGGCCGGCGTCACCGATGGACGGTTGCGAATCTCCTACCGCTGGTTTGACGACCGCTGGCGATAGCTCAGGACCAGTAGCCCATCGAGAAGTGTGAAACAATCGTCGGCAATGTCGATGCGCCTCGCCGTCTTCGTCGCTGCCCTCGTCGCCGTTGCAGCCTTTGTCACTCTCGCAGCTCCCGATCGAATCGGCCGGGCGCCGGTGTGACCGAACCGGAGCTTCGCCTACTCGCTCCATACGCTCACCTTCGCCGCCGGCGCCACGATCTTCTCTGCCTTGCTCGCCCGCGCTCGGGTCCTTTCGCGACCACCCATTGCCCTCGGCGTCATCGCCGCTCCACTCGCACTCGGCGGGACCGTACTGATCATGCTCGGTTGTTGAGGTCCCGCTGTACGTGTTCCTCCCCAACCTCCCCTTCGAACTCGCAGCAGGAATCTGGCTGGTACTCCGGAGCCGGCAACCAGCGCCATGAGCACCAGCACGTCCAAACGGCCGGTGGTATCGGCAGCGCCCTGGATCCAACCAGCCAGCGCGTCGTTGTCGCCGAGAGGCTGACATCTTGCACACAATGTGTCGAGTCCGGGATCCTCAGGAGGGGCCAGCGCCGCGTCGGGCTGCGTCGGTCTGATCGGTGCCTCGGGCTCTTGGCCCCGATGACTTCGCCTGGCCTGTTGGGACGCTATTGTTCATGGCTGCATTTCGCCTGTTGACGACCGGGGTTTCCTCCACCTACGGCCAGCCTTGGACATGATGGCAACACGTATTCGGTTGCTGAGCTTGGGCTGGTTGGGCCTGACTCGCCAGACGAGTTCGACGAGCTGACCGAGCTTGCGAGCGACACACTTGACGCTCCTGTGTCGTTGATGTCGATTGTTCAGCCGGAGTTGAGTCGTCAGTACTTCACCAGCAGCGTTGGACTGGCCGAACCATGGAAGTCGCAACGACAATCACCCCTGAGCCATTCGTTTTGCCAACATGTTGTCCGGACGGCTGATGTCCTGGCCGTGAGGGATGCTCACCCCGATCGGTCGGCGGCGGGCGACTGCGCGGTCGAAGACCTGGGCGTTGTCTCCTATCTGGGCGCACCGATCTACAAGGACGCAGGAGATCCGATCGGAGCGTTGTGTGTCATCGGCGACCAGCCAAGAGACTGGTCGCCAACCGACGTCAAGCGGCTCGTGCGGTTGGCTTCATGTGTGTCGAATGTTGTCGGGGCACGAGCACTCGTGCTCGACAGCCAATCTCTACAGCGTGATTTGGAGCGGGCGAGTAGTCGGCTGACCGATGCGATTGAGGCCGGTGACGTCGGTTTGTGGGAGCGCGATCTCGACACCGGGAACTACTGGGTCTCGGACAAGTACGATGAGTTGCACGGCGGCACGACACATTCCTGGACTGGTTTGGAGAGCTTGATAGCGGGTTTCGACCTCACCGTCGAGAGGGAGCGAGAGGATCGTATCCGGGCCCTCAACTCCGAACTTGCCGCAAGCAACGAAGATCTTGGTGAATTCGTCCGCATCGCAAGCCACGATCTGCGCTCACCCCTCAGAGCCATCAGCAGCCTGATCCAACTGTTGCGCCATGACGCCGGCAGGCTCCCCGACTCGGTCGAGAGACGCCTCGAGCAGATCGATGCAAGAGCCAACCGGATGGCGAGGCTGCTCGATGACCTCCTCGCCTACCTGGCATCTGGATCGAGGAAGACCACGCCCGAAGAAGTCGACCTGGCCGATCTGGCTCGACCGCGCCGACGAAGGCCTTGTCATCGAAGTGCAGGACACCGGACCGGGTATACCCGACGAGTATCTGGATCGGATCTTCCGACCTTTCGAGACCCTCCAATCACGCGACACCGTGGAAGGCATCGGCATCGGCCTTGCGATCGTTCAACGATCGATCCATCACGTCGGTGGATCCATCGAAGTCGAAAGTGTTGTCGGTGAGGGCTCGACGTTTCGAGTCACATGGCCGCTCCACGACTCCCTACAAGACCCCCTCGAAACGAATCAAGACCGCTAGTGGGGGGTGTCGCCGCTGATGCTGATCCGGTGGAGGCTGCGGGTCTGCTCACCATAGTCGTGGATGGCGTAGTGCATGGTGCAGCGGTTGTCCCACATGACGACATCGCCTTCGGTCCAGCGGTGGCGGTACAGCCGGTCAGGCTGGGTGGAGTGCTCGTACAGGTACTCGATGAGCGGCAAGCTCTCCTCGGTGGTCATGTCCTCGAATCGGCGCATGGTGTCTCCGGGGTGGCCCACGAAGAGGGCCTTGCGGCCAGTCTCGGGATGGGTGCGGACCACGGGGTGGAGCGACGACGGGACTTCGGATCCCTTGTCGACCCGCTTCGCCAGTCGGGTGCCGGCGAACTCGGCGCGGACACCCCCGAGGAGCCGCTTCATGCCGTCGGAAAGTGTTTCGTAGGCGTGGTATTGGCTCGACCACATGGTGTCGCCGCCGGTGGGGATCTGTCGAGCGGACAGGATGGTGATCGACGGCGGTTGTGGGAGGAAGCTGGAGTCGTAGTGCCAGTTCTCGGTGACGGCGTTGGCCTTGCCGAGGTTCTGGAGAGGCAGCACCTGCGGGTGGTCGGGCAGGTACTGCACGAAGGGGCTGATCGAGAAGGCACCCCAGCGGGCGGCGAAGGCCACATGGTCGTCGACGGAGAGGTGTTGTCCTGGGAACACGAGAACGCTGTGTTCGAGGAACGCCTCGTGGACCTCCTCGAACTCGGTGTCGGTAAGGGCGGCGAGGCTGAGCTCCTCGACACGACCGGCGACGTGTCCGGTGAGCGGAGTCAGTTCCAGTGTTGTCATGTGGTCACCTCGATTTTGTGTCGAAGGGTCCGTGCAGGAGCCGCACTTTGCCAGGTTCGATGCGAACCATCACGGCACCATGAGGATCTTGCCGAACTGGGCGTCGCTGCGCATGTAGTCGTGCGCCGCCGGAAGATCGCTCAACGGGAAGGTGCGGTCGACGACTGGTCGCAGGTCGCCGGTGTCGAACAGTGGCAGCAGGTCGTCGGCGAAGCGGCTGCTGCATTCGAGGGCCTCCGCCGGGCTTCGGGTCCGGAAGGTCACGCCGATCAGGGTGAGCCGGTTGCGGGCCAACAGGTCGAGGTCGATCGTCGAACTCGAACCCGCGTTGCGGCCGACGCTGACATAGCGGCCCAGGACGTCGAGTGCGCCAACCAGGTCGGGGAAGAGGTCCCCGCCAACCTGGTCGATCACGCAAGTCACCGGCCCGACCTGCTCGATCATCGACGACGACCAGTCCGAACTCGATGTGTCGACAACGAGGTCTGCGCCGAGCCCGGTGAGTGCTGTCGCCTTGGCCGGTGAACGAGTCGTCGCCACGATGGTCGCACCGAGATGCTTTGCGATCTGGATGGCGGCGGTTCCGACTCCTGACGAGCCGGCCGTGATCAGCACCGTGTCTTCAGCGGTCACGTCGGCAGCGGTGATGATGGCGTCGTGTGCGGTGACGAAGACGTTCGGAATCGCGCCGGCCTCGACGTCGGTCAAGGTGGCGGGGCTCGGCATCAACGCGACCGCGTCGACCACGACCAGTTCCGCATGGCACGCTGTGGCCCGCGCCATCACTCGGTCGCCGACAGCCCAGCCGTCCACCCCGGCCCCCAGCGCCTCGACGGTGCCCGCGATCTCGATCCCCGAGCGGGCCGGGCGGGCCTTCGGGTTGTCGCGGCGCAACAACCGGCCCGCGATCAACTCTCCTCGGTTGACACCCGCCCCTGCCGTGCGCACCAGTACCTGCCCGCCACCCGGCGACGGCACATCGACATCGCGTAGTTCGGTGACGGCTCCGGTTTCACCGGGCACCACCCACCACTGCTTCACGACCAGAGTCCGCCGTTGACGTTGATGACCGCCGCTTTCGACGACGGCAGAACCGTGCCCGCTGGATCGCTCATCAGACCATCCTCCCGACGTTTGCGAGCATGACACGAGAAACGGATCGGTGTCTAGCATGCGCTCTGTGGTCGATGATCAGTTGCCGACCGACCGCTCTACGAGCAAACGTGGAACTCGGCGACGTTGATCTCGTCATCACCGGGGTACCTTGCGGCTCCGACAGGAAGTTCACCCGCGGCGTTCGGGGGACGCCGGTTGGCTTGGTTGACGTGACTCTTCATTCTCGGAGCACGCATCGGCTCGAGGACGCTCCTGGTTGCTGCGCGCTTGCGGCAAGCGCCTTCGCTGCCTCGATCGATCACAGCCTGGTTGACGGCGTACCCGCCGAACGATTCATCGCAGATCTTCGCAAGCTCATCGAAGCTGAAGACGGTGACCGGTCTAGGGGCTGATCGTGGCGTGATCGGCGGCGGGTTCGAGGTCGGTTCGGTCAGGTGATCGATCGAACCCCTTGAAGATCAGCCAGAGGGCGAGTGCGATCTCGTTGAGGGGAATGGGGATGACGAAGATGACCTCCAGGAACGCGTCCGATGATCCGGAGAAGGCGTCGAACATCGAAAGCAGATTGCCGACCATCATCCAGGCCGCAGAAGCGAATCCCCACCCCGAGAGCCATCGTGGGACCAATCTCGAGCCGTACAGCATGCCGTAGAAGATGAGGGCGCCAACGCCGAACACGAGGACGTAGAGGGCAAAGACCTGGTCCTTCTCCGACAGCAGCGCATCGCCTATGGCCTGGAGCTGGGAAGCGTCGGTGCCTGCGGTGTTCAGGTGGGCGTTGCTGAGGTCGATCAACGACAACAGCTTGGCTTCGATGGCGATGAGGAGGAGAGCTTCAAGCGATCGGAATCCGACATAGGCCAGGGCCAGCGCCTCGTTGTACCTCCTCAGGACCGGGAACATGAAGACACCGATGAGAGGTATCGCCAAGACAGCGACGAACTCGAGCAAGATACCCAGAGTCACCGCTCCCCTGTCGGGGTAGGCGCTTGCCAGGAAGTCCGAGGACCCGGTCGATGGCCCGTACAGCGCTCCTCCGATCAGGAACGGAACGAGCGCAATGAAGAAGAGAACGCCGACGATGACAGCCGTGCGCCTGTCCGGTCCAACGGCTTGTTGTTCGGTGCTCATAGGTTCCCCTCCGCATGGAGCAGCATGCGGCCCACTGGGTCGAGTTCAGGGTTTAGTTCATTGCTACGATTCTTCTCATGCCCAGGCACGGCCGAGTAGGGTCGAATGTCCCCGGCGTCGAGCTTGGCTCGAAGTCATCACCCGGGACGAGAACCGAACCTCGTGACCTTCGCTTCTCAAGAGGACTTCCCGGATTCTCAGGAGTAACGAATCGGAAATGATGCACGCCGACCGCGTGCGTTTCGGCTACGGCACAGGAGAACCGCGGTCGAGCTCCGTGCAGGACCATGGCAGCCAATCGTCGAAGAACGTCTCGCAGCGCCCTTCGATCTCGTAGCGGACCCGGTCCACTTCTGAGAACTGGAACACCGTCGAGTGCAACTGGGCCAGGAGCGACCCGCTTCCACAGCTGGAGGTCGCGTTCGGCAGGAGCTGTCTGAAGTCCTCGAAATCCACGACGAGTAGACCGTCGGTGAGGTTGACCGACCTGACCGAACCTGCAGTCGCCGACGAGAAGGTCGAAGCCACACCGAGGCTCTGCTCTTGATCGGTTGGTCCCGCCACCAGCTCATCGAGCGCGGCCCGAATCGGGTTGGCTGCCGGGACCTCTCGCTCGAAGCCGGTGACAGCCAAGCAGTCACTTCCGTCGAAGTCAGTACCGAGCATGAAGATGGATATGGTCCGGACCTCTGGGGTCGTCGAGGTCGATGTCGTCAACGACGCGCTCGAAGACGCACTCGAAGACGCACTCGAAGACGTGGTAGCCGCCGAGGTTGCGGTTGTCGTCGAGTCCGACTCCGACTCCGACGTCGCCGTTGAAGCCGACGCCGTGGGTGCGGTGGTCGAGGCCGAGGTTGCGGTCGAGTCCTGATCGTCGTCACCGCAGGACGCGACCAGGAGAACGACCACGATCAGACCCGTGAGGAGGCGGAGCATGAGCGGCGTGAGTCTCATGTCCGTACCTCAACACGCCGGACCGGGTCGAGGCAGGGGCGAAGGTCATGAGCTGCCAGCGTCATAGCTCAGATGGGTCGGCCCCCCGCAGAGAACTGGGCGGTGGTGTCGTCGGTGGCGCCCCTGAAGCGGAGGGCAACCCCAGGTACGGAGCTCCGAATGGACCTTGGGCTCTGGGCGAATCCAACGCCGACGACCAGGATTTGTAGTGAAACCCAGGTTGTCTGGAGGCCCAAGCCGGCGGCTCGGCCCGTTGGTCACCCCGCTCGCCCGCCGCCGTCCATCGATCGTCGCCAGACAGGCGATCGCGGTGGAACATCTCGCGGGGCCTGACGCCTGTGAGGCAAATCACCAAGATGGGACCATCCATGAAATCGACAACCAGTCTCACGCAACCCACCCGCAGCCGGGCATGCCTGTTGGCACCGATGATCGCCTTGGCCGTCCTGGGAGCCTGCTCGACCAGGTCGTCCACTGCCGGCTCGACAACCGCCGAAGTGGACGGGACGCCGGTGTCGGTGACCAATGACCAGACGGCGGCGCCGGTCCCTGACGGTTCCGGCTGCACACCCGGGCCCGGTCAGCTGCCCGACGGGCGATGGTACGGACATGCGGTTGCAGTGGCGCCGGGCGAACTCCAGTTCGATCTCGCCTGCTGGTTCACCGGAGATGCTGCCACCGCTGCCGCAACCGAAGACGGTAGCGAATCCCCACCTCCGAACGGTTACCACGTTCGCAACGACAATCCCTCGCTCCGGGTGTTGCGTCCAGCCGACGCCACCCCGGTCACCTGGTACCCATCACCTGGCGATCCGGCCTCTGAGACCGACACCGACTACGCCAACTGGCGCACCGAAAACACCGGAACCGACCTCGGTGTCTGGATCACCATCGAAGGCGGTCAGGTCACGTTCATCAAGGAGCAATGGACGCCATAGAACTTTGGCTCAGCGACGGCGGCCGACAACTCCTCGGTCGCGGTCAAACCGTCCACACGCAGCACCTGTTCCGCCAAAGTGCAGCGTTCCACCCTCCCTCACCTTGGCAAGGACATCCCGACCATCACCAGCGGCTAGGGGCGGCGACGTGTGGCGCTTCCCGAGCGGGCCCGCTACGGATTGGCCGTTCCGTTCGGATCGGGGTCGTAGTGATCGCAGTGGGCGAAGAAGACCCTGCTTGGTTCCAGAGCTTTCAGGCGCCGCATCGTGTCCACGGCGATCGGTCGTAGCTCGTCGTCGGCCACGTTCGATGGTGTCGCAACCTCGTCAACGAACTCAGCCAGATTCCACACCGCTTGGCCCGCGAGAACGACACGTTCGGTGTCAGCCTCCACGAGCAGGGCCAGATGACCGGCCGTGTGTCCAGGGGCCGCCAGCACGGTGACCCCATCGGCGATGGCAACGTCATCATCGACCAAACAACGCTGACTCTCGGGAGGCAGCGCCCATTCGGCAATTGTGTAGGCGGGCTCGTTCTGCACGGCGTCGATTTCGCTTCGACCGATGAAGAAGGGAACCTCGGACCCGTAGAGCAGGGGATTCTGCCCGCAGTGGTCGAAGTGGAGATGGCTGTTGACCACGGCGGTCACCGCGGCCAGCTGCATACCACTGTGGGTCAGCGCCTGATCGAGCATTCGGAGATCGGGTTCGTAGAGCTCGTCGATCAGGGCGCTGTCGGCGCCGACGCCGGTGTCGAAGATGATCACTCCGTCTGGATGATCGATGGCATAGCCGTTGACCACACATGTCGGAGTGCGGTGTGCCTCGGGATGCCAGTCCGGCAAGGCGAGCGTGGCCAGCTGAAGCTGAGCAATCTCGGGTAGGTCGCGCAGTGCCACCCCCTCACTATTGCACGGCGCGATCGAGCCGCCCAGCACCGCCAAACGCGATCGGGCCGAGCGGAGGTCGAGGGTCGGTCAGGTCGCTCGTATTGTGTCTGCGGATCACAGCCAGCTCGGTCTGAATTGGTCGCGGCTGGTCAGCGGGTTCGCCTACGGTTGTTTGCGTGGCTGACACCGACGGATTTGCGACCGCAATCTTGGCGGCACCAGTCGGCGTCGCAATGCTGGCCAGACTCGAAGCCCGGGCCTCGAACTCGGAGACCTATGCGCCGCTTGGCGAGAGTTTCGCTGCCGGGGTCGAGGCCGCGATCGCTCTCGTCGACAAGCTGACGCTCGGCGAGTTGATCGAGACGGCGGTCTACACCGCCGAGATCGATATCGGTCCCTGGATCTCTGACGCTCCGGCGAACGCAGCACAGGCATACAGAAACGCACAACAGCGAGCCCCGATCGCAATCGCAGTGGCCGAGAAGTTCGGCGAACCGCTCCACCGCCCACTCGTGGGGAACGAACAACAGTGGTGGACGACCAACGACGGGACCTGGCACACCAGGTTGTCCCCGCTCTTCCGCAACTTCGAACGTGTCTACGACGCTGGCCAATTCACTTGGGCCGGACTGTGGACCGTCACCGACCCGCCCGACGTTGCCCACGCTCAGTTGATCGACGCGTGGGAGTTGTATCCCGGACCGATCACGCGATGGCGACTGCCCGCACGGCCCGACGCCAGGGTGTTCGAGATCAATCGGCCACACGACTGGGCTCGCCTTGTCACTGAGCATCCTCGAAGAGCAGCGTGCAATCTGGAGCATTGGGAGCTTCCAAGCCCGAACCAGGACATACACAGCCTTGCCGGTCTTCTCGGTATACCAAGCCAGCGGGCGGCACGGGGCACGATAAGGACCCCGGTCCAACCTGACGAAACAACGACAGATCCGATGACCACGATCGACACCCGCAGAGGCCACAACGTTGTTGCGGGGAGTCACGATCGGTGCACATTCGGACCCTGTCTTTTTCGAAGAATCGCTGCCGATGATCAGCCGCTGATCTACGAGGCGGTCAGCGACGGTGGGGGTTGGCCCTCTTCAGGCAGAATCTCACGCATCAGGCCGGCCAGATCCCTTTCGTGGCGACTTGCCGGCCTTGGCGGAACCCGCCTGGGGATCCTGGCCAGGCTCACCCGAGCCGGATCGTTCGACGTCGCCACCCTCGCAGGGAGGTCGACCTGAGGCGGAAGACGAGCCAGACCCAGGCGAACCCGACCCCTCGCTCGAATCTCCCGTGCCTTGATCCTTGCCATCATCGTCATCGTCGCCATGGGAGCCATCATCGGGGTCTTTTGGCTCAGCGTCGTGACCAGTTTTGGTGAAATTCTCGGAGTAGCACCCGGGTCGAACCGCAGATCACCCACGAGGCGACACCGGCCGGGTGGATGAGACCGATCATGCCCTGGTGGCGGCCATCGAGACCCTGCTGGCCAACCCGGATCGATGACTTGCGGGAGCCGATGGGCAGGTTTCGAGGCCCAGGGGAGCGGGGCTGGGGGCCAAACCCGCTTGATCAGTGGAGCCCGGGACCGGGATCGAACCGGTGACCTTCGCTTTACAAGAGCGGTGCTCTACCAGCTGAGCTACCCGGGCCTGGTCCGTCGAGTCTACGCCGTGCGGTCGTCGTCTCGAACGAAAACGGCGCCCAACCGGCCCCGACCTGCGAGCCGATCCCGGGCCTCGTCGCCCAACCGGGTGGGCGGGGTCGAGATGTCGGGCCGAGTTTGGTCCATTGACCGCTCCGGCGCCACTTCGGGCGCTAGCTTTGGGGGCTGACATCAGACGCTCACGTCGATGGCCGCCACCACGACGCCCATCTCGACGGCCGGTGCGTCGCAGCCAGGAGCTTGGACCGTTGCCATGAGACTTGCAACAGAGGAAAGAACCGAACGGGAAGCGGCTCATCCCGACACCCGCAACGCCCGATTGGGCGGCACCGACATCTTTCGTGGGGCGCTGGTCATCGTCACCGCCGTCGTCATCGGAGCCTTCGTCATCAGTCGGGGCCTCGACGGCGACGGCTCGCAGGAGGTCACGTCGCCGAGCACCACCGCCGCCGAAGACCAGGACAGCGCGGCCCAACCCGACGACACCTCGACCGGAACGACGCTGGTCGATGATCAATCGGTGACCACCCCGTCGGCCCCCGCCGTATCCCAGCCCGCGTCGGCCGACCAGTCCGCCGGTGAGGTCGTGCCGAGCGAGACCACGCCGGAGGCGCCGACGCTTCGACCGCCGGCCGAGGTCCGGGTGCTGGTGCTCAACGGCGCCAAGACCCAGGGCATCGCCGCACGAGGCACCGAAGCACTGCTGGCCGGGGGCTATCAGACCGCAGCACCGAAGAATGCAGCGACGCAGCGACCTTCGGCGGTGCTGTTCGTCGAGGGCTACCAGGCGGAGGCCACCGAGGTCGCAGCGGTGTTCGGCCCCGGTCTCGAAACGCTGGTTCAGCCGCTCGATCCGGCCGATCCCCCGATCGACGACACCCAGGACGCCGGGGTGATCGTGGTCATCGGGTCCGACGGCCTGATTCCGATCCAGTAGCCGGCGGCCCGGATCGGCCCACCTTTTGGTGGCGGCCGGTTCGTGCTAGCCATGGCACATGCCCGGCACGGTCGTCCTCGCCTTCGACAAGTTCCGCGGCTCGGCGTCGAATGCCGATCTGGCGGCCGCTGCGAGTACGGCCGCCGGAGACGCCGGCTGGCGGGCGGTGACGGTCCCACTGGCCGATGGGGGCGAAGGCTCGCTCGACGTGATGGGCGGAGCCAACAAGGTCACGACGGTTCCCGGGCCGCTCGGTCGACCGGTCGAGGCCGGTTGGCGGCTGGAAGGACGGGACGCGTTCATCGAGATGGCGGCCGCCTCGGGCCTGCTGGTGGTTGGCGGTCCCGATCTGAACGATCCGATGCTGGCCGACACCACCGGCACCGGCCGGTTGATCGCCACCGCCGTCGAGCTCGGTGCCCGCACGATCTATGTGATGCTCGGAGGCTCGGCAACCACCGACGGGGGACTGGGGGCGATCAACGCCATGCCGACTGCGGCCAGGATGAAGGAGATCGACCTGGTCGTCGGCTGCGACGTCGAGACCGGCTTCGCCGATGCGGCCCGGGTGTTCGGGCCCCAGAAGGGGGCGTCGCCGGCCCAGGTCGAGTTGCTGACGAGGCGGTTGGAGCGATTGCAGCAGCAGTACCTCGACCGGTATGGGGTCGACGTTTCCGAGTTGCCGGGAGCCGGTGCGGCCGGCGGCCTGGCCGGCGGTCTGGTGGCGGTTGGGGGACGACTGGAATCGGGCTTCGAGATGCTGGCCGAGCGGGCCAGGCTCGACGAGGTGCTCGACGGGGCCGACCTGGTGATTACCGGGGAGGGACTTCTCGACGCAGGGTCGTTCCGGGGCAAGGTGGTGGGGGGTGTGCACCGGTGGGCCACCGAGGTCGGGGTGCCGGCAGCGGCTGTTGTCGGTGACGTCGACGACGGTGCGGCGGTGCCGGCGTCGCTGGTGGTTCGGTCGCTGGTCGACCGGTACGGGTTGGAGGCGTCGATGGCCTCGACCGCGGCATTGGTGGCCGAGCAGGTCGGCGAGCTTCTGGTGGAACAGGAGCTGCTGCTCGGTGGCCGAACCTAGCCCGGTCTCAAAACGGTCGAGACTCTTTGCCGGACGGTTCGGTCAGCGGCCCTGGCGCAACAGGTACATCCCGACCTTGGCCACGAGGTAGAAGCCGACCAGGATGATGGCCAGCCTGATCAGACCCAGGACGAGGCCGACGACCCACTGGGTGGCCAGGAAACCGATGACCAGGACGGCGACCAGCAACAGAACGGTGAGCCCGATTGGGGGTCGTGGGGTTTCGGTCACGGAGGCCATTGCTCCATTGTAGAGGTTTTGGGCCCGGGGGTTCTATCGGGCCGGTCGCCGTCGGCCCTCGCCGGCCAGGGAGGCCAACGGGGGGAGGTCACCGACGGTGATCGTTGCGTCGCCGAATTCGGGTCGCTTCATGGTCAACGTGGCCGCCCGCTGATCGAATCCGGCCCGCTGCAGGGCCATGGCGGTGATGGCTGCCGCCTGCGGCCCGAGCTGGCGGAGCGGACGATTCCTGTGGACCCGGGAGCCGAGGTCGACCTGGGCGATGATCTCGGGGCCGAACCGCTCGGAGAGATCGATCAACAGGGCCAGGTCGACGGCGTAACCTCGGCTGAACGGCACCTGCTCCAGGAGCTCCCTTCGGCCGCCGAATTCGCCGGACAGCGGTTGGATCATCTCGTCGAGCCGGGGAAAGAGGGTGGCGATCAGCGGCCTGGCCACCAGCTCGGTGACCCGACCCCCGCCTTCGCCGTCCTCATTGAGCGGCCTGCGATAGAAGCCCTTGATGAAGCCGATGTCGCGATGGAGGAGCAGTGGCCCGAGGCAGCCGAGGACGAATCGGGTGTCGAAGTTGCGGATATCGGCGTCGCACCAGATGATCACGTCACCCGAACTGGCATGGAGCGATTTCCAGAGGGCCTCGCCCTTCCCGCCGGCCCCGTGCCAGGGGAGGACGTCGGCGGTCGAGATCACCTTTGCCCCTGCGTCGGCGGCCAGCGCTGCGGTGGCGTCGTTCGAGAGGTCGTCCATCACCAGCAGCTCGTCGATCAGCGGGACCCGGTCGACCAGCCGATCCCTGATGGCGGCCACGATCGGCCCCACCGTCGCCGCCTCGTCCTTGGCCGGGATGGCCACGGTGACCGAGGTCGATCCCTTGGCCGCCAGCAGCGTTTCGGGGTCGAACTCGAGGTGGTCGAAGACCCGCCCCCGTGGGCGGTGGTCAAACGTCGGACGCTGTGGCGAAGGAAAACTCATCAGGCAGAAGGGGTTGTCGAGCCGAGGGGGATTCAGGAGATCGGTGCGGCCCCCCGAAAATCTGTGCGGCCCCCGAGTTTCGCCCAGCGGGCGAAACTCGCAGGAACCCGAAGGGTTCAGGAACCCGACGGGTTCCCCTGGACCATACGACCGATTCTGCCTGGCCTTCTGCCGGGCCGAAGGACCCAAAGCGGTAACGAATCGCCGCCCGGGGCCGAATCGTTAGGGGTCGGCGAGATCCGGTCGTGAGACACGGGCTCGCCGGCCGGTTCACAGCTCTGGTTGTTCGGCGGAAAGCTTCGGCTTCGACGATCGGCGGGAACCGAAAGAACAGCCGGCGGCTTCGGTCGCCGGCTGTTCACCTTTTTGGCGATGGTGACCGACGAATCGAGGTGGATCTAGCACTCTCCTCGGTAGAGTGCTAATTCGAAATTTCCTTGCCTTTACCCGCACTCATCACGGAGGACGCCCCCCGAATGGCGAAATCAATCTTCTTTCAAGACGATGCCCGCCGCAAGCTCGAAACCGGCATGAACACCCTGGCTGACGCGGTTCGCGTCACCCTCGGCCCCAAGGGTCGCAATGTCGTGCTCGACAAGAAGTGGGGAGCACCGACCATCACCAACGACGGTGTGTCCATCGCCAAGGAGATCGAGCTCGAAGACCCGATGGAGAACATCGGCGCCGAGCTGGTCAAGGAAGTGGCCAAGAAGACCGACGACGTCGCCGGCGACGGCACCACCACCGCAACGGTGCTGGCCTGGAGCATGGTCGGCGAAGGCATGAAGAACGTCGCCGCCGGGGCCAACCCGATGTCGATCAAGCGTGGCATCGAGGCCGGCGCTGAAGCAGCGGTGGCCAGCATCGTCGCCAGCGCCATCGAGGTCGATGAGAAGGAGCAGATCGCCCAGGTCGCCGCCATCTCCGCCAACGACCGCCAGATCGGCGAGCTGATCGCCGACGCCATCGACAAGGTCGGCAAGGACGGCGTCGTCACGGTGGAGGAGTCGAACACCTTCGGCATGGAACTGGAGTTCACCGAGGGCATGCGGTTCGACAAGGGGTACATCTCGCCATACTTCGTCACCGACGCCGAACGTATGGAAGTCGTATTCGACGATCCCTACCTCCTGCTGGTGAGCTCCAAGATCTCCGCCGTTCGTGAGCTCGTACCGGTTCTGGAATCGGTCATGCAGTCCGGCAAGCCCCTGCTGATCATCGCCGAAGATCTCGAGGGCGAGGCCCTGGCCACCATGGTGGTCAACCGCATCCGGGGCACGATCAACGCCGCTGCGGTGAAGGCGCCGGGCTTCGGCGACCGCCGCAAGGCGATGCTCCAGGACTTGGCGATCCTCACCGGTGGACAGGTCATCTCCGAAGAGGTCGGGCTCAAGCTCGATGAGGTGTCGCTCGATCTTCTGGGCCAGGCCCGGAAGGTCACCATCACCAAGGACGAGACGACGATCATCGAGGGCGCCGGCGACAAGGCCGATGTCGAGGGCCGGATCAAGCAGCTCCGGGCCGAGATCGACAACACCGACTCCGACTACGACCGCGAGAAGCTGCAGGAGCGCCTGGCCAAGCTGGCCGGCGGCGTTGCCGTCCTCAAGGTCGGTGCCGCCACCGAGGTGGAGCTCAAGGAAAAGAAGCACCGGATCGAGGATGCGGTCAGCACCACCAAGGCCGCCATCGAGGAAGGCATCGTCTGTGGCGGCGGGGTCACCCTGCTGCGGGCCCAAGCCGCGGTCTACGAGGCAGCGGCAAAGCTCGAGGGCGATGAGGCCACCGGTGCCCGAATCGTCGGCCGGTCGTTGCAGCAGCCGTTGCACCAGATCGCCATCAACTGCGGCGACGAAGGTGGCGTCGTGGTCGACAAGGTCCGGCATCTCGAAGGCTGGAACGGCTTCAACGCCGCCACCGGCGAGTACGAGGACCTCAAGGCCGCAGGCGTGATCGACGCCTGCAAGGTCACCCGTTCCGGCGTTCAGAACGCAGCATCGATCGCCGGGCTGTTCCTCACCACCGAAGCGGTCGTCACCGACCTGGTCCCCGATGATGAGGATGACGATTAGAGCCTGCTCGTGAGTGATCCCTCCGGTCCCCCGATCCACGAAGCCGTTGAACCGTTCCGGTTCCTGCTCGGCTCCTGGCGGGGGACCGGCCAGGGCTCCTACCCGACCATCGAGAGTTTCGGCTACCACGAAGAGGTGACGTTCGGTCACGTCGGCAAGCCGTTCCTGAGCTACACCCAGAAGACCCGCCACATCGACACCGGGTTGCCGCTCCATGCCGAGACGGGCTACTGGCGCCCGGTCGGCGGTGGCCGGTTCGAGGTGGTGCTGAGCCACCCCACCGGGATCCTCGAGTCGCTTGGCGGCCGGTTCAAGACCGAGCCGGGCGGCGGGCAGTTCCAGCTTCGCAGCGATGCGGTCACCCTCACCGCCACTGCGGTTGAGGTGACCGAGACCGAGCGACGCTTCGTCATCGACGGGGATTCGCTGACCTACGAGTTCGCCATGGCCGCGGTCGGCCTGGAGTTGCAGCACCATCTTGCCGCCACCCTGACCCGGGTCTGATAAAACCCGGCCGGCTGCTCGGTCCGATCCCGTTGCGGGTCGGCACCCGACGGGGCGGCGCCTTGGGCGACGGCGTCTTCGGCGTCGAGTGGCTCGGTAGCCTTGAACCGTGGTCCGCTCCCGCACCGATTCGGTGTTGACCCGCCGCTTCGACGGTGAGATGAGCGGCCGCGAGCCGGATCGGTTGGTTGTCGAGGAGCCGCTGAACATCCGGCTCGACGATCAGGCGGTCTCGTCGACCATGCGGACCCCGGGCCACGACTTCGAGCTGGCCGTGGGTTTCCTCCACGCAGAGGGTCTGCTGGAACCGGGTTGGGTCAGCGGTATCCGGTACTGCGGCACCGGTGCGCCGGTCGACAGCGAGTTCAACGTCGTGTCGGTGGAGACCGGCGGACGGGCCCCGACGCCGACCGCCAGGATGGGCTCGATCTCGTCGTCCTGTGGGGTCTGTGGCACCGAGGCCATCGAGGCCTTGACCGAGCGGCTGCGGATCCTGGAGCCATATGAACCGTGGGATCCTGCGCTCTTGGCCCGGTTGCCCGAGCTGTTCGGTGGCAACCAGCCGTTGTTCGATGCCACCGGGGCGGTTCATGCCGCGGCTGCGGTGGACCGGCAGGGTTCGGTCGTGGTGGCCCGCGAGGACATCGGGCGACACAATGCGGTGGACAAGGTTGCGGGGCGGCTGTTGCTCGACGGTGCACTCCCGGCCGACGAGCTGGCCCTGGTTGTCAGCGGTCGGGCGTCGTTCGAGATGGCCCAGAAGGCGTGGGCCGCCGGGTACACCGCCCTGGTCGCCGTCTCGGCCCCCTCCGCGTTGGCGGTGACAACCGCCCGCCGAGCCGGCCTCACCTTGGTGGGCTTCACCCGCAACGGCAACGCCAAGTTCTACAGCCCCGACCATCTGGTGTGACCACAGCCTCCACGGTGTGGTGGAACAGGGACCCCGTTCCTACACTTGACGAGGTGACAAACCAAGCACCGCAGGCCGACGAGCATGACGCAACGAGCCAGTCGCCGAACCCGTCGCCGAGCCAGGGCCTCGGGGTGCTCCACCTGTTCCTCCGGCCGTCACCACTGGCCGATCGGTCGGAGGCCCTGGCCGCCTTCGATCGGGCCAAGGACGCCGAGACCCAGGTGGTGACCGTCGCCATGCTCGGCCACAAGGCCGATCTGGCGGTGATGGGTTTGAACAACGACGTGTGGGCGCTGCGGCGTCTCCAGACCGATCTGGTTGCGGCCGGCCTTGAGCTGGTCGACAGCTATCTCTCGATCACCGAGTTGAGCGAGTACGCGGCCGGGCTGCCGGACCAGATGAAGAACGACCGCCTCTACCCGCAGCTACCGCCGGCCGGGAAGCAGGCGTGGTGCTTCTACCCCATGAGCAAGCGTCGGGACCCCGGCCAGAACTGGTACACAACGCCGTTCGACCGCCGCAAGGAGCTGATGTACGAGCACGGGACGTCCGGTCGGAAGTTCGCAGGCCGGCTGGTGCAGCTGATCACCGGTTCCACCGGTCTCGACGACTACGAATGGGGGGTCACCCTGTTCGCCCAACACCTGGACGATCTCAAAGAAGTGGTCTACACCATGCGGTTCGACGAAGCGTCGGCCGAGTTCGCCGAGTTCGGGCCGTTCTACACCGGGATGGTGGCCGATCCGGAGGCGGTGCTCGGCGCCATCGGACTGAGCTGAGGCTCTGCTTCGCCGTCCCATCGGCGTTCGGCGTCGAGGTGCCCGAATAGCTCACAAGATGGGCTAAAGCGGTCGGGGTTGCCTACTCTGGTGTTCATGAGCGGTCTCGATGACGCAACTGAGCCCGCAACCTCCGAGGCTCGATCCGATCAACCACTTCCAGACGACGGCCACAGCGTGGACGCGCCATCGAAGATCGCGCCGGGCGAACCAGCCATCGAGCCATCGCCGGACCAGGTGGCGGTGGGCCCCGCACCCGAAGCGCCGGTCGTCGGGTCCGACCATGGATCGGACCATGGATCGGACGATGGATCGGACCATGGATCGGACGATGGATCGCACGATGGATCGCACCATGGATCGGACCATGGATCGGACCAGGGGAGGCAGCCGCCACCAGCAAGCCCGGCCGAGAGCGCCGAGCCGTCCGGCGATGGAACCGCTGTGGCCTCCGCCCCGCCGACGGTCCCGCCACCGGGCCCAATCGGCCCTTCGACGCCGGTACCTGCACCGTCGGCGCCGACGGTCGGGGAGTCCGCCGATGGGGCGCCACCTCCGCCGTCGCAGCCGCCGCCTCGTCCCCGTTCGGTCACCGAGACCGGCAGGATCGTCGAGGGTCTCGTCACCGTGGTCTCGTCCGACAGTGTTGAGCTGACCCTCGACGACGGCCGTCATGCGGTGATCCATCGCCGTAACTTCGGTCTCCACGACGAGGACCCGACCGAGGTCATCTCGGTCGGTGATCGGGCGTTCGGCGCCGAACTGGTGCGGGAAGACCCCAAGTCCCGAGTCGTGCTGTCCCGAGCCTGGGCTCTCAAACGCCGGGCCTGGGAGAAAGTGGTCGAGGCCGCGGCCGACAACCAGCTGCTGACCGGCAGGGTGGTGTCGGCCAGCAAGAAGGGGCTGGTGGTCGACGTCGGCGTTCGGGGATTTGTCCCTTCGTCCCACCTCGAGCTGACCACCGTGACCGACATGAACCCCTATCTCGAGCAGACGCTCGAATTGAAGATCCTCGAGGTCGATCCGCGTCGGGAGAAGTTGGTGCTCAGCAGGCGTTCCCTGCTGCTCAAGGCCCAACGCAAGGAGATGCAGGCGCTGCTCACCGCCCTCAAACCGGGGGAGGTCCGCTCCGGCAAGGTGGCCTCCCTCGCCGAGTACGGTGCGTTCGTCGATCTCGGCGGTGTCAACGGGCTGGTTCACATCTCGGAGCTGAGTTGGCGCCGGGTGTCGAAGCCGTCCGAGGTGGTCAAGGTCGGCGACGAGGTCCAGGTCAAGGTGCTCGACGTCAAACCGAAGAAGAAGCGGATCTCACTGTCGATTCGTCAGATCACCCCGGACCCGCTGGCTGCGGTCGAGGTCGGTGCGGTGCTGACCGGGACGGTCACCAAGCTGGTCGACTTCGGCGCTTTCGTCGCCATCGGGGAATTCGAGGGTCTGGTCCATCTCTCGGAACTGGCCGAGTACCGGGTGTCGACGCCGGAGGAGATCGTGGCCCCCGGCGACCAGGTCGGAGTCAAGGTGTTGTCGGTCGACACCAAGCGCCGCCGTATCGAACTCTCGATCCGGCGGGCGGCGGAATACGGCGGCTGACCGCGATGCGGGTTCGCCGCTTCAACCCAAAAAGGTGAGATGCTGGACCGGTGGGTAGTATGGAAAAGAGCGAGAGCTCTATGATCGATGGTTCGTCGACTTCCAAGGGATCGGAGCCGGACGATCCGCTGACGTTCGAGAACCAACCGACGACCGATGAGCAACTGCTCTCGCTCTACGCCACTGCACTGGCAGACGGTGTGGTGGACGCGCTGCCGGGGTGGGTGGCGGCGGCTGTCGTCCGTCGCCTCGGCCCCGAGTTGCCGGAAGGGCTTCCGGAGGACTTCGAGGATCGGGTGGCGGCCGCCGGTCGCAGCGCCGCCGAGGAGGTCGGTGGTCGGGTCCGGGAGCTGTTGTCGCTCGACATCGACGAGCAGTGGACCAACCCGCTGACCCTGATCAGGACCGCCATCCGGTTCCCCACCGACCTGCTCCGGTCCATCGGCGTCGAACCCGTGGCCAGGGACGAACAGGCGAAGCGCTTCCACCCCGATGACGTCTACGACCTGACCCCGGCCTCGTTCGCCGAGCTCGGGCCCGCGGTCCACGATCTCGGGGTCAGCTGGGGCGCGGCCAAGGCCCACGTGCATCTCCGCCGCCGACGGGAGGAGGAAGTGGCGTGACGATCGTGGCCCATGTGCCGAACCTGTTCGATCGGTCTCGATTCCGAGGCAGGGCCACGTTCGTCGAAACGCCCGACGAGGCCCGGGCCCACAATCCCAGCGTGGTGATCGTCGATCTCGACAGGTGCGACGATGCAGCCGGATTCCGGCTCGACGGTGCGACCGTGATCGGCTTCGGCCCGCATGTCGACAGTGACCTCCATCGCCAGGCCGAAGCGTGCGGTTACTCACAGGTTCTGGTCCGTTCCGTATTCTTCAAACGACTTCCGGAGTTACTAGGCTCTACCGGGTGAGTACCTCCCGGACCCCGCTGCTGGTCGCTCCTCGCCTACGAGGTCGGGACTACGCCGAGGCCCACGCCGCCGAGACCGACCGCTGGTTCCAGGAACTGGCCGCCGACGCGCTGGAAGATCTGAGCGGCATCGCCCTGCTGGCCGTCGGCGGGTACGGCCGAGGTCAGCTGAGCCCGTTCAGCGATATCGACGTGGTGCTGGTCCACGACGAGCGCGTGGACGGTGCCCATGTGGCCGAGGCGTTGTGGTACCCGGTGTGGGACCGTGGCCTGAAAATGGGGTACGTGGTCGTCACCCCGGCCCAGGCCGAGATCCTGCTGGCCGAGGAGTTCGAGTGGGCCACCGCCCTGCTCGACACCCGGCTGATCACCGGCGAACCGCGACTGCTGGACCAGATCGATGCGCTCACCGCCGCAGCATGGCGGGATCGACGTGATGAACTGCTCGATCACCTGGCCCAGACCGTCACCACCCGCCATGAGCTTCGGGGCGACGCGGCGTTCCAGATCGAGCCCCACCTCAAAGAGGGGCGGGGTGGCCTGCGCGACGTCCACGCCATGGGCTGGGCCGAGCGGGCACTGCCCGGCTTCGCCGACGACTTCCTCCAGGAGTTGAGCGACGCCACCGACATGCTGCTGGAGGCCAGGGTCGAGCTCCACCGATTGACCGGTCGGCCCGGCGACGTGCTGACCCTCGACGACCAGGACGGGGTGGCGGCGGCCCTGGGGATCCTCGACAGCCAGGAGCTGATGTTGCAACTGGCCCTGGCGGCCAGGCGGGTCGCCTGGTACAGCGACGAGGCGTGGAGGCGATGGGAACGGGCCAAGCGGTCCTCGACCGAGCCCGGTTCCGGTGCTGGCGGCAGGGAGCTGGCGGTGCCGTCGACCACGGTCGGCGACACCTCGCAGTTCGTCGCCGACCGGGGCCTGATCGCAGTCAAACCGGGCACCGAACCCGCCACCGACCCGCTGCTGCTGTTGCGATTGGCGGTGCTGGCGGCCGAGACCGGACTGGTCATGAGCCGCAGCAGCCTGGCCGACCTGGCCGAGCACGGCGCCGAGATCGAGGCCCCGTGGCCCGCCGAGGCTCGACGGCTCTTCAGCGCCCTGTTCCTGGCCGGCCGCCCCGCCATCACCGTTGTGGAGGATCTCGATCAGTTCGGTCTGATGGAGCGGTTGTTGCCGGAGTGGGCCAACGTCCTGTGCCGGCCGCAGCGGAACGTGCTTCACACGTTCACCGTCGATCGCCATCTGTGCGAGGCGGCGGCGAACGCCTCCCAGCTGGTGTGGCGGGTCGGGCGGCCCGATCTTCTGGTGGTCGGGGCGCTCTTCCACGACCTCGGCAAGGGCTTTCCCGGCGATCACACCGAGGTCGGCATGGAGGTGATCACCGAAGTCGGCGAGCGGATGGGCTATCCGGATGACGAGCTGGCGGTGCTGGTCGACCTGTGTCGCCACCATCTCCTGCTACCGGATGTGGCCACCCGCCGCGACCTGTCCGACCCCGGCACGATCAAGGCCGTGGCCGCGGCGGTGGACTCGGTGGCGTTCCTCGAATTGTTGGCGGCGCTGACCGAGGCGGATTCGATCGCCACCGGCCCCTCGGCCTGGGGCTCGTGGAAGGAGGGTCTGCTGCGAGAGCTGGTGAGGCGGACCGCCCACGTGCTGGAGGGGGCCGACGTCGACGATGTGGTGGCGGCCGAGTTCCCGACCGCCGATGTTGCGGCCCTGATGGAAGACGGCAGGCGGGTGTTGAGCGGGAAGGGTTTCACCTTCACCGTCATCGAACCGGAGCGGCTTGGACTGTTCACCACCATGGCCGGTGTCCTGGCGGTCTGCGGGCTGGAGGTGCTCGATGCCTCTGCCTACTCCGAGGACCCTGTGGCCAATGGCGCCCCGGTTGTGGCCGGGCGGCCACCGATGGCCGCCTGCCAGTTCGTGGTCCAGCCGCCCCAGAGCGGCGAGGTGGACTGGGATCGGGTGATCGAGGTCGCCGAGCGGGCCCTCGATGGCCGCCTGGCGCTCCAGGCCCGGGTGGCCCGCAAGTCGAGGGAGCAGGCCCGATACCGTCGCCGCCTTGCTGCGGAACCGCCCCGGCGGGAGATCATCATCGACAACGAGATCTCCGAGGTTGCCACCGTGGTGGAGGTCCACGGCCCCGATGAGATCGGGCTGCTGTACCGCCTGACCCAAGTGGTCCGGGAGCTGCAACTCGACCTCCGATCGGCCAAGGTCCAGACCCTGGGTCCGCTGGCCGTCGACAGCTTCTACCTTCGCGACGCCAATGGCGTGAAGGTCGAGGATCCCGACCTCGTGGCCGAGCTCAGGCTGGCACTGGAAGAGACCATCAGCTGATGAGCGATCGCCGCCAACCCGGCCACACCGACGGCACAGAAGAGCCCGCCGGGCTCACCGGGCCCGCCCGCTCCGCTGCCGAGCCGGTGAACGCCGCGGCGTTGCACCGCTGGTCCGAGACCCTGGCCTCGATCGCCAAGACCGGCCTCGGTTTCACCGACAACAGCTTCGAGGCGGAGCGCTACGAGGAGATCCTGGCGGTTGCGGCCGACATCCGGGTCGCGGCCGACCACCTGTCGGCTGAGAAGTCGGTCGACGATCGGGTGGTTGCCGACGACCTCCTGGCGTCGTGGCTGCGAAACGTCGGCTCCGGGGTTCCGGGCTACGTCACCCCAAAAGTGGCGATCGGGGCCGTGGTCGGCGACGATCAGGGCCGGATCCTGTTGATCCAGCGGGCCGACTCCGGCGTGTGGTTGTATCCCACCGGTTGGGCCGACGTCGGCTACTCCCCGTCGGAGGTGGCGGTCAAGGAGGTCCAGGAGGAAACCGGGATCGTCTGCGAGGTGATCCGGCCGCTGGCCATCCTCGATGGGCTGCGAGCCGGCTTCAGCCGGGTGCCCCTGTACAGCCTGGTGTTCCTGTGTCGGGCCGTCGGTGGTGCCCTGGCCCCACATCCTCAGGAATGCCTGGACGCCGGCTGGTTCACCCGTACCGATTTGCCCCAGCCCTTGGCCAACTACGACCGTTGGGGTGACGCCTCGTTCGACGCCATCGAGGGTGTCGACATCGGGGTGTTGTTCGATCCGCCCCGGAACCCGGTTTGGCGGGGTACACCGGGCCACGCCTGACCGGCTCCCGCCCCTGGCCCGGTCTGCAGGGTCGTGCTACTCCCGATCCCGGAGGAACTGTTCGAGCTCCTCGATCAACTCCGCTCCCGACTCGGGCCGCATGGTCCGGTCGTATTCCTCCTCCAACCGGGCGACGTAGGCCGTGGTCTCCTCGTCCTCCTCGACCAGGTCGTTGATCTGCCGCTCGTATGCTGCGGCCCCTATCTCCAGTGCGGTGCTGGGGATGGCCAGATCGAGCAGCTGTGCCACCCGGTTCACCAGGGCCAGGGCGGCCTTGGGGGAGGTGGCGTGGGGAACGTAGCTCGGCACCGTGCCCCACAGCGAGATGGATCCGTGCCCCGCCGACTGGAGCGCATCGTGGACAACGCCGACGATCCCGGTCGGGCCCTCATAGCTCGAAGGCTCCAGGTCGAGCTTCTCGATCAGCTCCAGGTCGTAGCCCGCGGAATAGATGGTGGCGGGCCGGGAGTGAACGACGTCGGCGATCAGTGCACCGAGCGAGATCACCATCTCGACGTCGAAATCCTCGATCATGGCCACGATCTGATCGGTGTAGGTCCGCCACTTCAACTGGGGCTCGTTGCCGACCAGCACGATCAGGTCCCGCCCCGCAACCTCGGTGCTCACCGCGGCGAAGCTGTTCTCCGGCCACTCGATCTTGCGTTCGTTGCCCTCAAGGCGGACGTTCGGCCTGGTGGCGGTGAAGTCGTAGAACTCTTCGGGATCGATGGTGGCGAACACCTCGCCCCCGAAACGATCCCGGATGTGGCGGGCGGCCGATGAGGCGGCGTCGCCGGCATCGTTCCACCCCTCGAAGGCCAGGATCATGATCGGACTGTCCAGATCGGGACGGTCCGCCGTCCAGTGGATTAATTCCATTGCCACCACGTTACACCGAGGCGGCCGGTCGACGGCGAGCCCCGGATGCGATCGGACCGGTGGTTGCGATGCGCTAACGTCGGTAACCGTGCAAATCATTGAGGTGACAGAAGCAACCGACGATCTGGTCGCCGCCTTCGAGCGGCTCATCCCCCAGCTGTCCTCGTCGAATCCGCCGCCGCCCAAGGAATTCCTGGCCGACATCGTGGCATCCCAGGCCTCCCACCTGTACATCGCCGTCGAAGACGGCGAGATCCTGGGAAGCCTGACGCTGGTGGTGTTCCCCATCCCCACCGCCATCCGGGCCTGGATCGAGGATGTGGTGGTCGATGGGGCGGCGAACGGGCGGGGGATCGGCACCGCCCTCAACGAGCATGCCCTGGCCGAGGCCAAGGCCATGGGGGCCAGCACCGTCGACCTCACCTCCCGCCCCAGCAGGGAGGCGGCGAACCGGCTCTACCGGCGCATCGGCTTCGAAGCGCGGGAAACCAACGTCTACCGCTACAAGCTGTAGATCCCTGGCGCCGAATCGGCGTGGCGAGCGGTTTCCGGTCGGATCGCCGAGGGCGGATACCAGATCGACTGTCAATAGCTCTTGATTGCAGGTTCTATCGAGCCGGCGGCGGGGGCTCTGGGCGGTCGATGGCCGGCCGTGTCATGCTTGGTTCATGTCGGATGCGCCGGTGGTCTCGATCGATCTCCAATCGTTCTGGGAGGATCCATACCCGACCCTGGCCACCATGCGGGCCGAGACGCCGATCTGCTACGTGCCCGAACTCGGGGCCACCCTGCTGACCAGGCGCGACGACATCCACACCTGCGAGAAGAACGTCGAGGTGTTCTCGTCGGATCAGCCCGGCGGTCTGATGAACGTGCTCATGGGGCACAACATGATGCGGCGAGACGGCGAGGAGCATCGCGCCGAGCGGTTCGTCTACTACCCGGCCATCTCGCCCCGGACGGTGAAACACAGTTGGGCTGCGGTCTTTGCCGGGTTGGCCGACCATGTCCTGGACCGCCTGGCTCCGGCCGGCGCCGCCGATCTGGTGCCGGAGTTCGCAACCGCACTGAGCGGCGAGGCGCTGAAGGCCCTGACCGGTTTGACCAACATCTCGTTTCAGGAGATGGACGCCTGGAGCCAGGCCATGATCGACGGGATTTCCAACTACGGTGGCGTGCCCGAGATCGAGGCTCGCTGTCACGCCGCAACGACGGCGATCGACGCCGCCATCGACCAACGGCTCCCGGCGCTGGAGCACGAGCCCGATCACAGCCTGTTGTCGGTGATGCTCGCATCCGGCATGGAACCCGACAAGGTGCGGGCCAATATCAAACTCACGATCTCGGGCGGCCAGAACGAGCCTCGAGACGCCATCGCCGGCGCAATCTGGGCCCTGCTGACCCACCCCGAGCAGCTGGAGCTGGTCAGCCGGGGCGAGGCCTCGTGGCTGCAGGTGTTCGAGGAGTACTGCCGTTGGGTGTCGCCGATCGGCATGTCGCCTCGGCGGGTTGCGAAGCGGTACACCTTCGGCGGCGTCAGGTTCGAACCGGAGGAGCGGGTGTTCCTCATGTTCGGTGCCGCCAACCGGGACGAGGGGCACTTCGTCCACGGCGACCGGTTCGACGTCACCCGGGACACCGGCAAGAGCCTGCACTTCGGCGCCGGTCCCCACTTCTGCGCCGGTGCCGCCGCCTCGAGGAGCCTGGTCGGCGACATTGCGCTGCCCAAGGTGTTCGATCGGCTCGGTGGACTCCGGTTCGACCCCACCGCCCCGCCGGTCACCTTCGGTGGCTGGGCCTTTCGGGGCCCGCTGACCCTGGCGACGGTCTGGGACCGCTGACCAAATCAGGGAGATTCGCCGGACGATCAGGTCGCCGTCAGCGCTCACCGTCGGTATCGCCGCCGGCCTGGACGCCGTCGCCCACCCCACTGCCGAGCAGCTGGTCGTCGCTGTCGACGACTCTGGTGGCAGGGCCGACACCGGGCAGGCGGATCAACGAGACCTCGCCGCCGCCCTCCAGCAGATACAGCTCAC
Source organism: uncultured Acidimicrobiaceae bacterium (assembly GCA_947259095.1). Classification (GTDB taxonomy): domain Bacteria; phylum Actinomycetota; class Acidimicrobiia; order Acidimicrobiales; family SZUA-35; genus JAHELU01. The sequence continues at coordinate 50,885 of CAMYLA010000017.1, forward strand.
CTTCGGAGCCCTCACCGAAGGAGATCACGTTGGACGGGGCCCGATCGAACTGGAGATTGCCGACCACGATCCGGCCGTCGTTTGTCCGGTCGAGACCGAACACCTCGCCGGTACAGAAGTCGGCGAACAGGTAGACACCCTGGAGGGCCCGGTTGAGATCGCCCCGGTACACGTGGCCACCGGTGATCGAGCACCGACCGTTGCTGTGGTCGTAGGTGAAGACCGGCGGCACATGATCGGCCGGTGGCTCGTCCCCGTCGAAGAGCTGGTCGCCCTCCATGACCCGCCACCCGAGGTTGGCCCCCCTCCCGGCCGGGCTCGAGCCCGAGGGCAAGAGGTTGATCTCCTCCAGCAGGTCCTGCCCCACATCGCCGATCCAGAGATCGTCGGTCTCGGCGTCCCAGGAGAACCGCCACGGATTGCGGACCCCCCACAGCCAGATCTCCGGCCGACCGTCAACGCCATCGGCGAAGGGGTTGCCGGGCGGTACCGCGTAGGGGAGGGTGTCGGTCGGGGCCGCGGGGTCGATCCGGAGGATGCTTCCCAGCAGCGTCTGGGTGTCCTGACCGCTGTTCAACGGATCGCCGCCACTGCCACCGTCGCCGAGGGCCACGTACAGGAAGCCATCGGGGCCAAGACTGATCTGGCCCCCGTTGTGGTTGCTGAACGGCTGCTCGACCTCGAGCAGGATCCGCTCCGTACCCGGAAAGGCGCTGATGGCCCCCATCTCGTATTCGGCGACCACCGAGTTGCCGTCGTTGTTGGTGTAGTTGACGTACAGCAGCCGACCGTCGGTGGAGAAGGCAAGGCCCAGGAGGCCACCCTCGCCTGCGGTGGTGACCCGATCGGTGATGTCGAGGACCACGGTGTCCATCAACCGCAGCGCCTGCTCGCTCCCGTCGAGGTCGGCCCGACGCTGGATCTGGCGGATCCGCCCCGGTCGCTCGGCGATCCACAGGTCGTCGCCTCCGGATCGGGCGGTCAGGGCGATGGGCGATTCCAGCTCGGCCAGGGTCAACAGCTCCAAGTCCTGGCCCAGCCACTGCGGCTCGTCCTGGAGGTCGGGCGCTTCGGCGGGAGCTGTGGTCGAGCCGGCGGCCGTCGTGGTGGTGGCCTCCTCGGGGATCGTTCGGCGGGTCGACGTCGTCGGTTCCTGGCCGGCTTCGGTCGGCCCGTCGTCGTCGGCACCGCCGACACAGGCGGCGCAGCACACCGAGGCGACGATGACTGCGGCCAGCGGCCGGAACGGAGGGCGGAAGGCCTTCTCCAACGGCCTCAGGACGGCCGCCACAAGAGCCGAGATCCCACCTCGAACGAGGGGAGAACCGGGGTTGTCCGGCGGCATGCTGCGGTTTCGGTTCATCGGCTCCCGGGAACGGCTCCGAGCCGCCCATCGTCGTACTGTCCGTAGAGCAGCGTAGGACAATCCACGCTCCGCTCACGTTCATGGCGGTCGGAATCTGCCAGGGCCGCCCCGGGTCTCGGGCCCGACGGCGGGCGGTACCATTGGCAGCGGTGGGCTCCCGAGATCCATACGCAACGCCGGCTCCCGATCCGGTCCCGGACCCGGCATCGGCAACGCCGTCCGGGGCCGTCCTGTCGACCACATCGCAGGAATCGTCGGAATCGAAACCATCCCTGGGGGCGGCGCTGTCGGCCAAGCTCGGCACCGAGACCGGGCTGGCCGTCCGCTATCTCGCCACCTCCGGTCTCAACGTGGTGAACCATCAGGTGCTGCTGCAGATGGCGATCCGGTGGTGGGGCTGGAGCGGCGGTGCGGCCAACGTGTTCGCCGCCATGGTGGCGGTCATTCCCGCCTACCTGCTGAGCCGCTACTGGGTGTGGCAGGTCCAGGGTCGCCCCAGCCTGCGAGATGAGGTCATACCGTTCTGGATCATCGCCGCCATCGGATTGATCGCCTCCACCACCATGGCCGAGCTGGCGGACCGCATCTTCGGGTCGGCCGTCATGATCTCGGTCGGCAGCCTGATCGGCTATCTGTTGGTCTGGGTGGCGAAATTCTTTGTGCTCAACCTGCTGTTCAAGAGATCGGCCGACCGTCACACCGAGGTGCCAGCGGGGTGAGATGCTCCACCGGTTGACCGACCAGGAGCTGCGCCACGCCGAGGAGGCCAGGGGGTTCATGCCGCCGGACGAGGGGTTGGCCCTGGCCGCGGCGGCGGCCACGGCCGAGCCGCGGCTCGGTCCGATGTTGGAGGTTGGCAGCTACTGCGGCAAGTCGGCCTGCTATGTGGGGCCGGTGGCCAGGCGGCTGGGCCTGGTCCTGTACTGCGTGGACCATCACCGAGGCTCCGAGGAGAACCAGGTCGGCTGGGAGTGGCACGAACCGGACCTGGTCGACTCCGCCGTCGACAGGATGGACACGCTGCCGTTCTTCCGCCGCACCATCCACGACGCCGGGCTGGAAGATGTGGTGTTCGCAATCGTCGGCGACTCACCGACGGTGGCCCGGCACTGGACGACGGGGCTGTCGCTGCTGTTCATCGACGGCGGCCACGGCGAGGAACCGGCCAGGCTCGACTACCAGCTGTGGACCCCGGCCGTCGCCCCCGGCGGCCTCCTGGTGATCCACGACGTCTTCCCCGACCCGGCCGACGGAGGTCGCCCGCCGTACGAGCACATCTACCGCCCGGCGCTTCGATCCGGCCGGTTCACCGAGGTGTCGGCCACCGGGTCGCTCCGGGTACTGCAGCGGGTCGACGACGACTCCAGAGATTGATGGCCCGGGACTGACCACCCGGCCGGATCAGTGGTGATCGATGAACAGCCGGCTGGTCGGGTTCCGGCCGTAGAGGGCGTCGGCGGCCAGGATCACCGCCGCCGCGGTGTAGCCGCTGCGCTCGTTCTCCGGGAAGTGGATCTGCTCCGGGTAGACCATCCCGGTGAAGTACGAGCCGTCATCGTCCCGTAGCCGCTGTGACCAGTCGAACAGGGTGGTGGCTGCGTTGAACTCGCCGACCGCCAGCAGCGCCATGACGCACTCGCAGGTCTCGGCTGCGGTGATCCACGGTTCGTCGGAAACGCAGCGAACGCCCTTGCGGTCCATCACGAAGTCGTCCCAGCCGTCGGTCATGCGCTTCTTGGCGTCGTCGCCGACGATGGCCCCGGTCAGCACCGGGTAGTACCAGTCCATGGCCCAGCGTTCCTTCGGCTCGAAGGCCTCCCGCCGGTTGGCGATCAGGTCGACGAGGCGTTCCCTGGCCGCGAGCCAGGCCGGCCGCTGGTGGCCGAGGGTCTCGGCCACCGCCGAGGCGCAGCGCAGGCTGTGGGTGATCGACGACGAGCCGGTCAGCAGCGCGTAGTCGAACCGGGAGCCGTCCTCCCGCATGGCCCAGATGATCTCTCCCCGTTCGGTCTGCAGACCGAGCACGAACGACATCGCCCGGTCCAGGGTCGGCCACATCCGGTGGAGGAAGTCGATATCGGCGGTGACGAGATGATGGTGCCAGACCCCTGTTGCGAAGTAGGCAACGCAGTTGGTGTCGCGCTTCGCGTCTTTGACCCCGTCCGCCAGGTAGTAGTTGTACCAGCCGCCGTCCGGGAGTTGGACGTCGACCAGCCACTGGTACCCCAGCTCGGCCTGTTCGATGAACCCGGCGGTGGCCAGTGCCATCGCGGTCTCCACATGGTTCCACGGGTCGGCATGGCCGCCGGGAAACCACTCGATCATGCCGCTGGGGAGCTGCAACCGGGCGATTGTCTCGGCGGTGGTGCACAGATCGGGCGCAGGGAGCACCGACGGCAGGTCCGGCACCGTCATCGACGGGTTCACATGCTGGGTGGGGGTGATGGTCACGCTGCGTTCTCGCTCCCGGCCGACACCCTGGCCAGGATCCTGGGCCGGTCGGCATAGATGACCAGGCTCTTGCCGAGCACCGGGTTGAGTAGTCTGTCGGCCCGGCGGGTCAGCTTCGGGGCTTTCACGATGTCCCAGGTCAGCAGCCTGAGGTAGGCCCGGACCGCCGGGTTGTCCTCGTTGTCGACCCCCACCGCACACTTGAGCCACCAATAGGGGCTGTGGAGGGCGTGAGCCCGGTGGGTCTCGGCCGGCACGAAGCCGACCGAGGCCAGCTTGGTCCGCAGCTCCGGTCGGCCGTAGATCCGGACATGGCCGCCGACACTCTTGGGGGCGTGGTACTCGTCGCTGAGCCACCAGCAGATCTGTTCCGGCACTGCGGCCGGCACCGTTGCCGCCAGCCGCCCACCGGGGGCCAGGACCCGGAACAGTTCGGCCATGACGCCGAGATCGTTCGGCACATGTTCCAGCACCTCGGAGGCGATGATGCGATCGAAGCTGGCATCGGCGAACGGCAGCTGCAGCCCGTTGGCCTGAACGCAGGTGGTGGAGGCGCCGGCCGGTAGCTCGTGCGCCAGGTACATGGCGGCGAAGGTGTCCTTGGTGGCGATCATCTCATCCAGGGCCAGATCTGCGGCCACGACGTGGGCACCGAGCCCAGCGGTGGCGAAGGCGTGGCGGCCGAAACCGGCGCCGAGGTCGAGCACCCGCATGCCGCGGCGAACATCGAGCCGTGCATAGTCGACGGTGAGCATCGTCTCTCAGCCCCGAGGATCCTGCCCGGTGCCTTGGGTCGCCGAGGAGGCCCCGGCGGCGCGGGCCGCCTCCCGCATGGCCAGCACCTCGCGGTACTGCTCGACGGTGCGGATGGCGGTGTGGCGCCAGGTGTAGAGCCGGGACACCCGATCCCGCCCTGCCATCCCGATCCGGGTCCGGAGCCCGGGGTCATCCAGCCCTCGACGAATGGCCGCGGCCAGGGAATCGGGGTCGCCCGGTTCACACCGCAGCACCGTCTCCCCGTCGACGCCGGTCACCTCGGGGAGGGCACCGCCGGTGGTGGCCACCAGTGGGGTGGCGGTGGCCATGGCCTCGACCGCCGGCAGCGAGAACCCCTCGTACAGCGACGGCACAACCGCCAACTCGGACTCGGCGTACAGCTCGACGATCCGCTCGTCCGGCACCCCGGTGACGAACTGGATGTGGTCGCCGAGGCCCAGCTCCTCGATCAGCTTTGCCGACTTCCCACCTTCCTTGGCCCTGCCGATCACGGTGAGCGACATGTCACGCTCGGCCCGCAACTTGGCCATGGCCTCCAGCAGGAAACGAAGGCCTTTCAACTCGACGTCGGCGCTGGCGGTGGTGATCAGCCGGCCCGGGATGCGATCCACGCCGGGCATGGGCTCGAACAGGTCGGGGTCGACGCCGACATGGACCAGCCGCATCCGGTCCCGGTCCACTCCCATGTCGGTGTGGATGTCATCGATCGAGTTCTCCGAGACCACCACGATCCTCGGCATACGCTGGGCCACCCGGCCCTGCATCTTGACGAACGAGTACCAGCGACCCAGGCTCAACCGTTTCCGGAAGTTGGGTGCGGCCTCGACCTCCAGCCGTCGATCAACGGTGATCGGATGATGGAGGGTGACCAGCGTCGGCAGGATCTTGTCGATGGCCAGGATCCCGTAGCCGAGGCACTGGTTGTCGTGCACGATGTCGAACTCCGAGACCCGGTTCTTCAGCTCCCGGTAGGCCCGGTAGCTGAAGGCGAGGGGTTCGGGGAAGGTGCCGGTCGAGAATTGCAGTATCTCCAGGACGTCGGGAAGGGTCTTGATCTCCCAGTAGGCGGGAAACCGGCCCGGATAGTGGTCGTTGAAGATGTCCAGGCTCGGGAGCTCGGTGAGCTCGATCCGTTCGTCGAGCACCGGATAGGGCTGTCCGGAGATGACCTCGACGGTGTGGCCGAGGTCGGCCAGGGCCTTGGTCAGGTGCCTGGTGTAGATGCCCTGGCCGCCGACGGTGGGCTTTGAACGGTAGGAGAGGTACGCAAGCCGCAACGGGTGGTCTTCTGAGGACATGTATTTCCAATCGGGCCGACAGCCTGTCGTGTGCTCGGATTCCGGTCGGCGCCCGGAGACCGGTTGCCGACCTGGGGGGGCCAGGAGCTGCAACCGTGTAAGGGTACGGTCTATTCGGTTCAAAGCGCGATCGGCACACGGCCCCGGCCGGTGGCCGGTGGTGGGAGGAGATCTGGTGCGAGCAGTCGTGCAACGAGTGGCAAGGGCCTCGGTCACCGTCGACGGCGAGGTGGTCGGATCGATCGGCCACGGACTGTGTGTCCTGGTCGGGGTGACCCACCACGACGACCGGGCGACGGCCACCAAGTTGGCGGAACGGCTTTGGAAGCTGCGAATCTTTGCCGATGACGACGACAAGATGAATCGTTCGGTTGCCGACGTCGAAGGAGCGATCCTGGTGATCAGCCAGTTCACGCTCTATGGCGATGCCAGAAAAGGAAACCGGCCGTCCTACATCGAGGCGGCCAGGCCGGAGGTTGCGGCACCGCTGATCGATGTGGTGGTCGAGCGGCTCCGCTCGCTCGGGGCAGAGGTGGCCACCGGTCGCTTCGGCGCCGACATGGCAGTGGAGCTTGTCAACGACGGACCGGTCACCATCCTGGTGGAGCTGACACCGTGACCGGATCGAGGCCGGCCTCCGGTGGGCCGGTCGCCGGCTGGTACGACGATCCCCTCCGCCCCGGCGCCAAGCGCTACTGGGACGGGATCCGTTGGACCGAGACGGTGGCCGGGCCCAATCCGATGCCGGCCCCCGGCGCCTCGCTCGGCGGCCCGCCGCTGGTCCCGCCTCCCCCTTCGGCCACCGGTGTCCCGGCTGCGGTCGGCCCGGCTCCACCGTTTCAGCCGCTGCCACCGGGAGCCCACGCCGTCGGTCCGGTCGACTCGTTCGGGGCGCCGGCGGCCGGGTCTGGCGGGCCCGACGGGCCCAGGATCAACGACGTCGGTCAGTGGTTGCGGCGAACGTTCTCGGCGCTCGCCGCCAATCCGATGCCGGTCGCCGGCCTGGCGCTGTGTTCGTTCCCGTTCTGGGCCGCAACCCTGCTGCTCGGCCACCGGAGCGCATCGGAGGTGCTGTGGACCATCGACAGCGGTGGGCTCTCCGGCTTCAACGGCCGATTGCTGGCCGCCACCGGCGTGCTGGCGGTGATCTCGGCCCTGGTTTCGATCGCCGGCTACCTGGGCCTGCACCATTATCTGCACGGCGTCCACCGGGGCGACCCCGCTGACGGGGGCCGGTCGCTGGCGGTCGGGCTGGCCAGGTTGGCGCGCTTCGTCGGCTTGACCGTGTTGATCTACCTCGGTTTCGCCATGGCCATCATCGTGCCGTTGGCCCTGTTCACGGTTGCGGTGGTTCAGGGGGCCGATGGGGTGATGGGGCTGCTCCTGCTGTCGCTGATCACCGCCATGGCCATGGTCGGGTTCCTCGTCTGGTTCTGGGTCAAGGCGGTGGTGTTCCTTCCGGTGGCGGTCACCGTGGTCGGTCGAGGGACCTCGGCGTTCAGCGCGGCGTGGCGGATCAGCAGTGGGCGATTCTGGCCGGTACTGGGACGGGTCTGCCTGGTGTTCGCTCTCGTCGGCACCCTCTCCACTGCGTTCCAGCTGTTCGGTCAGGCCCTGGCCCCGACCGTGCTGTTCTCCAAGTTCGACATCGACGACGACGGCTCGCTCTTCATCGACGGCCAAAACATCGACACGATCGAGGTGCTGCGGCTGGGGGACGTGCTGCCGAACCCCGTGGTGCTGCTGGTCTACGTCGGCCTGTTCTCGCTGATCGCCGCCGCCTCCCAGGCCGTCACCGCCTCGGCGATGTCGGCCCTCTACGTCGATGCCGGCGGACCCCGCGCCGACGATGGCTGACCTCGGCCGGTGCCCGATGGGCGACCGGTGCTGCGGTCACGACGACGGCGGTCGGGGGTCAGGGTTGGGATCGGGGGCCTGCCGCCGTCTGGCGATGAGCCAGGCCCCGGCGATGGCCGCCATGCCGTAGAGCACCACCGGCCAGGGGCCGACCCGGCTGGCCAGGGTCCGGCCCTCCCGCATCTCGACCGAGGCCAGCAGCGTCCGCCGTTCGCTGATCCCGGTTCGCTGCTGCAGGTTGCCGTCGGGGTCGACCACCGCCGACAGTCCGGTCGGGGCGACCTGGACGACCCAGCGGTCATTCTCCACCGCCCGGAGCTGGTTCGAGGCGACCTGTTGGGTCTGGACCTGGGTCAGCCAGTAGGACGATCCGTTGGTGGGGTTGGCCAGCAGTTGGGCCCCCTCCCGCACCGCATGGCGGGAGCGATGTTCGAAGAACCCCTCCCAGGAGATGGCGATACCAACCTTGCCGACCGGCGTGTCGAGCACCGGTTCGGCGGTCCCGGGCAGCACGTCACGCCCGGGGAGCGTCACGTTTGCGGCCACCGCGGTGACGAAACCCCGGAGGGGGACGTATTCACCGAAGGGCACGATGCGGACCTTGTCGTAGCGATCGGTCTCGCTGCCATCGGGGTTGACGATCGACTGGTAGTTCGCGGTGTTGACCTCGGAGATCGACACGAACCAGCCGGCCAGCACCGGTGCGTCGTGGGTGTAGGCCACCTCGGCGACGATTCGGCGGGCGTCGGCCTCGGTCAGGTACCGGCCGGGATTGACCACGTTCTCCGGCCAGATCACCAGATCGACCGGTCGGTCGATGGCACCGGAGGCCTCGGCGTGGCGGCCCAGGACCACCGGCTGCTGATCGGATGAGGCCCTGGTCCGCTGCGGTCCGCCCCCCTGGACCAGGGCGACCTCGACGTCGTCGACCACGGTGGCCCGGGGGTGGGCGACGCCGGCCACGAGCAGAACCACGACCACCGCAACCCCGATGAGCCCCGCCCGCCACTGCCGATCCAGCGCCGCCGACAGGGCCTGACCGAGCACGACCACCGAAACGACGATCAGCAGCGGCCCGGCCACACGGGCCAGGTTGATCAGCGGCGTCTCGACCTGGCTCAAACCGAGATGGGCCAGCGGAACCCCGCCGAAAGGCCAACTCCAGCGGGCCAGCTCGGCCAGGGCGAACGCCCCTGGCAGTACCAGCCGCCGGGCCGGGCCCGGTGGGGTCAGGGCGGCCGCCGCCCCGAAGTAGGCGGCGTAGAACGCCCCGGCCGCCACATAGCCCGGAGGGGTCAGGTCCCACATCCAGACCATGGCCGGGTACAGCCAGGCCACCGCCACCAGCCAGGTCCGATTGAACCGATGTTTCCAGGGCTGGTCGGCCAGGAGCCGGTCGAGGATGGCAATGCCGATGAAGGCCAGAGGCCACCAGCCCCACGGCGGCACCGAACCGGCAAGGCACACCCCGGCCGCCAGGCAGCGGCCGACCACGCCCGGACGCGAAGACCAACCCGACCGCTCACCGGCCGCGTCCGGTTGTGGAGGTTCGGCGACCGGGACCGGAGGCGAGGGGGCGGCCGGCACCGTCAGAGGTCGCGGCCCTGCGGGGCGGGGGAGCGCCGATCGAGGTGGAGTCCGGCGGTGTGGCGGGCGGCGGCGATGACCGCGGGGATGCCGATCCCGTCGTAGGGGGCGCCGACCACCGAGATCCGAGGATCCAACTCGGCCAGGTGCTCTCGCAACGCCGCCAGCCGGTCGTTGTGGCCGGGGGTGTACTGGGGGAACGCCCGAGGCCAGCGGACCACCCTGGTGGCGATCGGCGGTTGGTCGAAGCCGATGACCGAACCCAACTCGCCGAGCACCACGTCGACCAGCTCGGCGTCGGACAGCTCGGCATGGCGGTTGTCGCCGAAGCGGCCGGCGCTCAACCGGATCAGCACCGACGCCGGCCGCCGGTAGTGAGCCCATTTCGTGCTCAGCCACGTGCAGGCGGTCATCGTCTTGCCGCTGACCCGGGGAAACAGGATGCCGGACGCATCGAGCACCCGCTCCAGGCCGGAGATCGGCAGCTCGACGACGACCTGGCTGACCCCGGCGTACTCGATGCTCGACAGCAGCTCGACGGCGCGCCGCCGAGGGCCGGTCTGGTCGGCCGGGCGGCCGGTCCGTCCGACGCCGCCGCCGATGAGGTCGGACGCCACGAATGCCGGCACGGCGAGGATGATGGCGTCGGCATCGGCGAACCGGTCGAGATCGGTCACCGGCGAGCCGAGGCGGAGCTCGGCGCCGGCCAGCTCCTCCACCAGCCGATCGATGATCCTGGCGATACCTCCCGGCAGCCCGTAGAACACCGGTTTGTCGGCGTCCCGGGAGCCGATGGCGGCCCCGGTGGACGCCCGAATGGCCGCCATGCCCCGGATGAGCGAGCTGTCGGTCCGCAGTGCCGCCGCCAGTTGTGGGGCCGCGGCGTTGAGGCTGAGGTGGTCGATGTCGGAGGCGTTGATGGCCCCGATCAGGGGGTCGATGAGCAGGTCGGTGAGCTCGTCGCCGAGCCGTTCCCGACACACCGCCCCGACCGACGGGTCGGGGCGGACCGGGGTCGGTGCCAGCTCGAGGTCAGCGGCCGCCCGTTCAATCCCGGCCGGTGAGATCAGCGCCGAGTGCCGCAACTGGTCGAGGTCGGTTGGCACCCCCAGCATGGTGCCGGCCGGCAGCTCGTGGAGCCGATCGTCGGCGTGGACGTAGGCCGGCACCGGCGCCACCGGACTGGTCAGCTCACCGTCGAGGCCGAGCTCCCGGCACAGTTCGTGGCCGTGGTCGACCCTGGCCAGGAAGGCGTCGGGGCCGGCATCGACCGGGCGATCGCCGACCGGGCTGGTTCTGATCTTGCCGCCCCATTGCCGGTCGGCCTCGTGGACGGTGACGGCCCAGCCGGCCTGGTGCAGGTCGTAGGCGGCGGTGAGTCCTGCGATCCCACCACCGATGATCACCACACTGGGTCGACTCATCGCCGACCCGCTTCGCCGCCGGGCACGGAGGGTTCGGGGCCGGGGGTTTCGGCCGCCGATCGGTCGACCGGTCGGTTGGCAACACCCTCGGCGTGGACCAGCTTCACCACCTCGGCCAGGATGTCGGGGTCGGTCTCGGGGAGCACGCCGTGGCCGAGGTTGAAGATGTGCCCGGGGTGACCTTGGTTGTCGGCCAGGATCCGCCGGACCTCGGCCTCGACCACCGGCCATGATGCCAGGCACAGGGATGGATCGAGGTTGCCCTGCAGCGCCACCCGGCCGCCGGTTCGCCTCCGAGCGGTGGCGAGGGGGGTTCGCCAGTCGACGCCCACCACATCGGCCCCCACGTCTGCGAACTGGTCGAGCAGCTCACTGGTGTTGATACCGAAGTGGAACCGGGGCACGCCGAGATCGGCCAGGGCGGCCATGATCTTGGCGCTGTGGGGGGCCACGAAGCGACGGTAGTGATCGGGGTGCAGGGCCCCGGCCCACGAGTCGAACAGCTGCACCGCCGCGGCCCCGGCCTCGACCTGGGCCCGGAGGGTGGCGATGGCGATGTCGGCCAGCCGGTCGCAGAGCTCGTGCCAGAGCTCCGGCTGCTCGGCCATCAGGCCCTTGACCTTGGCGTGGTTCTTCGACGGCCGACCCTCGACCATGTAGGCGGCCAGGGTGAACGGCGCCCCGGCGAACCCGATCAGCGGCACGCTGAGCTCGGCGGTCAGGTTGCGGATCGTCTCGGCCTGGAACCCGAGGTCACGGTCGGGGTCGAGGGGGCGCAGCCGGGACAGATCGTCGACGGTTCGGAACGGTCGCTCACATTCCGGCCCGACGCCGGGGGTGATGTCGATACCGAACCCCACCGCCCAGACCGGGGTGACGATGTCGGAGAAGAGGATGGCGGCGTCGACCCCGTAGCGCCTGACCGGCTGGAGGGTGATCTCGGTGGCCCGCTCCGGCACCTGGATGGCATCGAGGATCGTGCCCTCACCCCGAACCGGAAAGTACTCGGGCAGCGAACGCCCGGCCTGACGCATGAACCACACCGGGACCCGATCGCCGGGCTGTTGACGGGCGGCCCGCAGCAGTGCGCTCGGTTGGTCGGCTGCCGGTTCCGTCGAGCTCGTCGTCACATTGGTTGACGGTATCGGCGCCCCGACCGGGTTTGCGGCATCGGAACCGGCCTCCCGTTCCGTTACAATATTCATCCCCCTAACGACATGCGCATCCGGCGTCGCGGCACCGGGGTCTACCTGCGGGAGTGCGGTGGCTGAATCACATCCAGAGCTCGAATCGGAGCAGGCACACGTCGACCTGGCCTATGAGCGCCTCGACGAATCCCGAGCCGAGGCCGTCCGCCTCAAGGATATGGTCGAGGTCGGCCGGGGTGGCACCAACCAGGCCCGCTGGGAGCGGGAGATCTTCTACGAGAACATTGCCAACCGGCTCAAGCAGCTGGATCTTGGCGAACGGTCACTGTGTTTCGGGCGGATCGATCAGTCCGAGGACACCGGTGGCGGCAGCTACCACATCGGCCGGATCGCCGTTGCCAGTTCGTCCCAGGAACCGCTGATCGTCGACTGGCGAGCCCCGGTGGCCGAATCGTTCTACCGGGCAACCGGCAGGGACCCCCAGGGCCTGGTGCGTCGCCGCCATTTCACCTCCCGGGGCCGCACGGTGCTCGATCTGGAGGACGAGTTCTTCGGCGAGGCGGCAACATCGCGTCGGGTCACGGTCAACGGTCGGGAACTGCGGGGCACCGGCGCCCTGATCAATGCCCTCGAGGAGAATCGAACCGGTCGCCTCGGCGACATCATCGGCACGATCCAGGCCGAACAGGACGAGATCATCCGGGCCCCGATGCAGGGGGTACTGGTGGTGCAGGGCGGGCCCGGCACCGGCAAGACGGTTGTGGCCCTGCATCGGGCCGCCTACCTGCTCTACGCCCACCGATTCCCTCTCGAGGGTCAGGGGTTGCTGGTGGTCGGTCCGAACCGGCTGTTCCTCGGCTACATCGAGCAGGTGTTGCCCTCGCTCGGCGAGGCCGGGGTGGAGATGGCGGTGCTGGCCGACCTGGTGCCGGAGGTCCGGGTCACCGGGCGGGACGAGCAGGCCGGGGCCAGGATCAAGGGCGACCTTCGTATGGTCAACCTGGTCCGCAGGGCGGTCCGCGATCGCCAGCGGCCGTTGCGATCCGATCTGGTGGTCGGGATGGGTATCCGCAAGATCCGGGTGCCGATGGCCGAGACGAAACGTATCGTCGACGAAGCCCGGCGCCGCTACCGGACCCACAACGCGGCCCGCAAGCACGTTGTGCAGTCGCTGTTCGAAGCGCTGGGCGCCCATCACCCGGACGGGGTCGCCCCCGAGGTGGCCCGGGAGCAGCTGGCCGAGACCCCCGAGGTCCGGGAGGCGCTGGCCTGGATGTGGCCGGTGCTCACCCCGGCCCAGCTGCTCCATGATCTGTACGGCTCCCATGCCCTGCTGCGCTCGGCCGGCCGCAAGCTCAACGCCCAGGAGCGCAATGCGCTCCACCGGCCCTGGGCCGAGGAGATGGACGCCTCATCGGTGGTGTGGACCGTCGATGATGTTCCGGTGCTGGACGAGGCATTCGAGTTGCTGGGCCCCAGGCCCAGGCGCAGGCACGACGATGTGGTCCGGACCTACGGCCACATCGTGGTCGACGAGGCCCAGGACCTGTCGCCGATGCAGCTGCGGATGCTGACCCGCCGGTCGCTGAACGGCTCGATGACCATCGTCGGCGACATCGCCCAGTCCACCGGGGCCTGGCCCCACAGCGACTGGAGCGAGATCCTCGAACATCTGCCGGATCGGCGGGAGCCGCGTCGAGCCGAGCTGACCGTCGGCTACCGGATTCCCGGCCCGGCCATGGAGCTGGCCTCCCGGGTCCTGACCTATGCCGCACCGGAGCTCACCCCCCCCGTGTCGGTCCGGACCGAGGGCGACGAACCGCGGTTCGTCGCCGTTTCCGGGGCCACGCCCGGCGATCACACCGCCGGTGGTGAGGCGGCGCTGATCGAGCGGCTGATCGAGGTCGTGACCGAGGAGGCGGCCGGGGGTGGGATAGGCAACGTGGCGGTGATCTGCCCCCGCTCGTTGTACCGGGCGGTGGTCGAGGGTTTCACCGAGGCCGGGGTCGGCATCGGCAGCGCCGCCCGCGATGGTCTCGATCGTCAGATCACCGCGGTGCCGGTCAACCTGGTCAAGGGGCTCGAGGTGGACGTCGGGGTGGTGGTGGAACCGTCGTTGATATTGGAGGAGGAACCTCAGGGGTACCGTTCGCTCTACGTGGCGATGACCAGAGCCACCAAACGGGTGGCCCTCGTCCACGCCGAGCCACTGCCGGAGATCCTCCGCTAGGCCCTCCCCGGCCGGCCTGCGTCGGCCGGCCCGGACCGGCTGGGCCGGCTCAGGCCGTCTTCGGCGGACCGGTGCCGATCACGGTGACGGTGGCCTCCACGAACAGCTCCCGACCGCCGACGTCTGCGGTCCGGCGTTCGACATCGACCTCCAGCGACAGTTCGGTTGCCCCGGCCGCCGCGGCCTGGCCCCGGACCTCCTCGGTCAACAGTTCGACGGTCCGCTCGATGGTCGGTTCCAGGTCGCCCCGGTCGCCGCCTGCGCCGGGCAGGTGGATCCGGAACTGACCTTTCGACGGCTGGCTGACCGTGGCGTGGCGGGCGATACGGACCGACCCGATGGCGGCGCCGATGGCGTTGGCCACCTCGGCGTGTTCGGGGATGATGCTGTCGGCCCCGAGCAGCGCAGCCACCGCCGGATAATAGGTGGCGGCCGACGCCCCCAGTCCCACCAGCGGCCCGGCGACACCGACGGTGACCGCGGTTGCGCCGTCGTGGCCGTCGAGGGCCCGCTGGACCAACGCCGATTCCACGGTGGCGGCGGGAAAGCCGTCGATTGTCAGGCACGCCGACAGCACCGCCTGGGCCGAGCGCCTGACCAGGGTGTCGATGGTCAGCCGCGCCAGCGACGCCCCGTCCGGCAGTGCCGGGTCCGGGGACCCGTCTGGGGCCACCGCCAGCAGTTCGGCGGCCTTGATCGCCGCCGCAACGTCTCCGGCATCGTGCAGTCCCAGCACCCCGGCGGCGTCGGTGGGGGTGAAGCCGGCCAGCCGGACCGAGCCGGCGGCCACCAGGGCTCGCAGGGCCGATGTTTCCAGGTTGGTGGTGGCCACCTCATCGACGGGCAGCCAGCCATCCCCGAGCCCATCGAGGATTCGTCGTTGCCGGCTGTTGACCGGTACGCCCCGGCCGGTGGCGACGGCGAACACGGTGTCGTTTTTGCGGAGGGGGGGTACCCGGCGGTCGAGCGTTCGGTGGACCAGCGCCGGTTGGTCTGCCGCCAGCAGGGCCAGGGGGGTCATCCGGCGAGGGCCGATCACCGGCTCCGGGCCAGGACCCTTGGCCCTCGTCGTCCGGTCTTCGAGCCGGACCTCGCTGTCGCCACCCAGCCCGAAGGTGAACACCTCGACCGCCTCCACCATCGTTCGATGACCCCCCACCGTCGCCCCTTCGACGCTGATGGTTGGCCGACCCCGGCGCAACACGCCGACGTCGGTGGTGGTGCCCCCGATGTCGGAGACCACGATGTCGGTCTCCCCGGTGAGGTGGCCGGCACCGATCAGGCTGGCCGCCGGACCGGAGAGAATGGTCTCGATGGGGCGGTCCTCGGCGAAGGCGGCCGACACCAGCGAACCGTCACCCCGAACGATCATCAGCGGGGCGGTGATGCCCCGTCGGGCCAGGATGGATTCCGCAGCCCGGCACAGCTCGGTGATCAACCCGATCAGCCTGGCGTTCAGCAGGCAGGTCAGCGCCCTTTTCGGGCCGTTGAGCTTGGCCGACAGCTCGTGGCCGCAGGCCACCGGTTTGCCAAGCCCGGCCAGTGCCTCCCGGGCCGCCAATTCGTGGGCCGGATTGCGGACGCTGAATTGCCCCGCAACGGCGAAGGCATCGACCTCGAGCCCGGCCGCCGCCTCGACCAGGGCCCCGGCGTCGAACGGGGCGATTTCGACCCCGAGTGAGTCGTGGCCGCCGTCGGCCATGACCACCGGTGCGTCGCCAAGCCCTTGGCGGAGGCCGCCCCGGTCGAGCTCGGCTGCGGTGAAGCCGATGAAGACCAGCGCCACCCGACCACCGATCCCTTCCACCAGGGCGTTGGTGGCCAGGGTGGTCGACAACGACACCAGTGAGATCTGCGACCGGTCTTCGAGTTCGGCTGCGGCCAGGACGCCGTCGAGGGCCTCGGCGATGCCGACCGACAGGTCCACCCTGGTCCTGGCTTTGGCCTTGGCCAGGACAACCGGCGGCCCTTTGGTGGCACCGTTGCCGACCGATCGGGGAGTCTCTGCGCAGAGCACGGCGTCGGTGTAGGTCCCCCCGGTGTCGATGCCGATACGCATGACCACTAGGAGCTGATCCCCGTCGATTCGAGCAACCAGTTGGTGGTCGACTGGCCCCACAGGATGCCGAACAGGGTGCCGACGACGAGAAACGCCGCGCCGAGGTAGAGGTACCGCCGTGGCACCTCCCCCTGCTCGGGGATACCGGGGATCTTTCGTCGCATCCACCGGACGATGGCGTTGTCCGGCTTGATCAGGTTCAGCCCGACCATGATGGCCACCAGGCCGGGCCCCGGTATGACCAGCATGACGATGCCGGCGACGATCAACAGCACCCCGAACCCGATCTGAACCAACCGTTTGACGCCGTGGGCGTCCTCGTCAGCCGAAATCCCCGGTTCAAGGTCGTCGTACTCGATTTCCATGTCCCTCCCGAGTGTACGGTCCCCGCCGCCAGCCTCGGTCTCGGTCTCGGTCTCGGTCTCGGTGTCGTGGCGTCGGCGGTGGCCTCGGAGTCCTGGGCTCAGTGTCCGGCCAGCTCGGCCACCACCGGGGCGAAGGCCTCGTACTGGTCCTGGCCGACCACGATGTAGCTGAACCCGAACCGATCCCGGCGCCGGCGGAGATCCTCGGCGATCTGCGACGGTGTGCCGACCAGGGCCAGCGGCGACTCCAGGCCCTGCTCGACGGTCAATCCGACCCCGGCGGCCAACGCCTCGGCGGTTGCCATGCGATCATCGGTCACCACCACGAAGAACGTCCTGATCTGCAACTCGATGTCGTCGAAGCGATCCCCAGCCCCGTCCATGACCCACCCGACCTTCTCCTCGTAGCGCTCGGCGGTGGCATCGACGCCGATGGCCGGGGTGATGGCGCCGGCCGCCAGGTTGGGATTGATGCCGACGATGTCGGCGTGTTGGCCGGCCAACCGGAGGAATCGGGGACCGCCGCCACCGATGAGGAACGGCGGGTGGGGCCGCTGGACCGGCTTTGGCGTGGCGTCGAGATCGGTGATCATGTAGTGGTCTCCCCGGTAGCTGAAGCTGCCTTCCCCGAAGAGGCCCTTGAGCACCTCAACCGCTTCCACCATCCGTTCGATCCGCACCCCGGGTCGGTCGTAGGTCGCGCCGGCCTGTTCGTAGTCGGAGACCATCCAACCGGCCCCGAGCCCCAGATCCAGGCGGCCGTCGGTCAGCAGATCGAGCGTTGCCGCCTCCTTGGCGAACACGACGGGATGGCGGTAGTCGTTGCACCACACCAGGCCCCCGACCCGGAGCCGCTCGCTGACGTCGGCCGCCGCCATCAGGGCGATCGTGGGGGCCAGTTGATCGTCGAAGTGATCCGGCATGGTGACCGAGTCGTAGCCGAGATCGTCGATCTTTTTGATGAGTTCCACCCATTCCCGCCGAGAGGTCGCGGTCTTGGTCTGGACGCCGAATCGGAACGGTCTGGTCATAGACCGGGCAGCATAATGGCCGTGCCGCCCCCGGTCACCCCTTCTCCGGCGCTGCTACCGTGCCCGACGGTGTGGGTTCTCATCTCACTGGCCGCGGGCACGTTCCAGACGGCTCGCAACGGGCTGGCCAGGAGCCTGTCCGGCGTGCTTCCGGCCTCGCTGCTGAGCTGGTCCCGCTTCGCCTTCAACCTGCCGTTCTCCCTGGCCCTGCTGGCCATCGTGTACCTGCTCGGCCCCACCGGTCCACCGACCCTGTCGGCGCGGTTCTTCGTCCTCGGGTTCATCGGCGGCATCGGTCAGATCCTGGGCAACGTGGCGTTGATCAACGCCTTCAAGCTCGGCACCTTCGCCCAGGCCATCGTGGTCCACAAGACCGAGGTGGCGCTGGCCGCCATCACCGGGTTCCTGTTCTTCAGCGAGGTGCCGCCGGTGTTGGGGTGGATCGGCATCCTGATCAGCGCCATCGGGGTTGCGATGATCGGCTATGCCTCGGCCAGGGCGAAACAGCTCGACCGTCGGGTGGCGGGCGACGATCTCCCGGCCGAGGGTCTCCTGGTGGCAAACAAGGGGACGGGCCTGGCCCTGCTGTCGGCCGCACTGCTGGTCGTGGCCGGGTTCGGTATCCAGCGGGCCACACTGGAACTGGCAGACCGGAACCCGGCCATCGACGGCCGTTTCGGTCTGGCCGCCACCACCCTGTTCCACGTCACCTGGATGGAAGTGGTGGTGCTCACCGTGTGGTTGCTGGCCCGGGAGCGGGCGGCGCTGACCAAGGTCCCGGCCCACCTGCCCCGTCTGGCGGCCATCGGGTTCACCAGCTTCGCCGGCAGCCTCGGCTGGTTCTGGGCCTTCTCCCTCACCCTGGTGGCCTACGTCAAGGCGGTCGGCCAGATCGAGTCGGTGCTGTCGGTGCTGCTGGCCATCTATGTGTGGAAGGAGCAGCGGACCCGGGATCAGCTGCCCGGGATCGCCCTCACGATCGTGGGAATCTTTCTGATCGTGCTCAGCTGACGCGGTCGGACCTGCACCCGGCCGGTCGGAGCAACTAGCTTCTGGCCATGAGCCCGGCACCAGGCACCTCATCGCAACGGCCGGCGCAGCCGGCCCCCGAATCCAGCCCGGCGCAGCCGGCCCCCGAATCCAGCCCGGCGCAGCCGGCCCCGGAATCCAGCCCGGCGCAGCCGGCCCCGGAATCCGGGCCGGCGGAGACCGACCCGGGGTGGGTTCGGCCGACCCACCGGGCACTGGTCGACGCCGGGATCACGGTGATCGGCCACGTGCCGGACGGCGGACTGAGCAGGCTCATCGCCGGGCTGGAGGCCGACGACCGGTTCGCCGTGGTTCGCCTCACCTCCGAGCAGGAGGGGGTGGCGCTGGTGGCCGGGGCCTGGCTCGGCGGTGGCCGGGCCGCGCTGCTGATGCAATCGAGCGGGGTCGGGAACTGCATCAACATGTTGAGCCTGCTGGCGACCTGTCGGGTCCCGGGGTTGCTCCTGGTGACGATGCGGGGCCAGGAAGGTGAGGCCAACCCGTGGCAGTTGCCGATGGGCCGGGCCGCCGGAGATTCGATGGCGCTGATGGGGGTCGACGTCCGCCGGGCCACCAGCTCCGACGAGGTGGCCGCAGCGGTGACCCGGGCCTGTGCCGACGGGTTCGCGGCCCGCCGGGCCACCGCGGTGCTGATCGATCAGCAGGTGATCGGGATCAAGAAGTTCCGGGGCGACGACGGGGCGAAGCCGTGAGCGGGGTGCTCGATCGTCGGGCCGTGGTGGCCGAGCTGCTCGACGATCGTGACGACCTCCTGGTCGTGGCCGGGCTCGGCGCTCCCAATTGGGATGTGACCGCGGTTGGCGACCACGACCTGAACGTCCCACTGTGGGGTGCGATGGGAGGGGCGGCCATGGTGGGGTTGGGCCTGGCCATCGCCCGGCCGGAGCGGCCGGTTCTGGTCGTCACCGGTGACGGTGAGCAGTTGATGGGCCTCGGCTCGTTGTCGACGATCGGCTCGGCCGCCACCGCCAACCTGTCGATCGCGGTGCTGGACAACGAGCGCTACGGCGAGACCGGCATGCAGATCACCAACACCAGCAACGAAAACGGCACCGGCACCGACCTGGCCGCAGTGGCGATGGCCTGCGGCTTCCCCGCCGCCGTGACGGCCACTTCGCAAGACGAGGTGGCCGGGGCGGTGCGGCTGTTGCGGTCCGGTGCCGGCCCGGCACTGGCGGTGTTCAAGGTCTCGGACGCGGTGCCGCCTCAGGTGGTTCCCGAACGGGACGGCCCGTCTCTGGTCGATCGATTCCGGCGGGCGCTCGGCGTCCACGCCATGTCCGGGCCCTGACGGGCGTGCCCTGTGGCCTCAGACGGCCCTCCTCCGGCACCAGACGGTGCGTTCGGGCGGCCCGAGGCGGTTTGTCAGGCGGCCTTCGACGACTTACGTGCGCTCAGCAAAGCGATGAGCAGTGCCAGAAGAATCGTTGCGATGGCAGCGCTGCCGAGCCGTTTGCGGGTGGCGGGAAGAGACATGGCATGGACCTCACAGAGTCGAGTGGTCTTGGACGAGTCCGAGGATAGCTGAGCCCGCCGGTCATCGAACGACGCCCCGTATCAAAACCGGCGCCCTGCCGGTTCGGTGCGGCCATCGGCCCACCTCGTAGGCTGGACCGGTGGCTGATCGGCGTGAAACCGATGGAGAGCAGAACCCCCAGCAAGACCTGTTCGACGGGTTCAGTCGGCCGGCCGCAGCGTGGTTTCGGACCACCTTCCCGGCACCGACACCACCCCAGTCCCAGGGTTGGCCCCGGATCGCCGCCGGCGACAACACCCTGATCCTGGCCCCGACCGGGTCCGGCAAGACGCTCACCGCATTCTTCTGGGGGCTCGATCAGCTCAGCACCCGGCCGCCCCCGGAGGACAAGAACCGCCGAACCCGCATCCTCTACATCTCGCCCCTGCGGGCCTTGGCGGTCGACGTCGAGAAGAACCTCCGGGCCCCGCTGCAGGGCGTCCGCCTCGCCGCCGAGCGGTTGGGTGAACCGTTCCACGAACCCCGGGTTGCGCTACGAACCGGCGACACCTCGCCGGAGGAGCGTCGCCAGCTGGCCCGGGATCCGGCCGATCTGCTGATCACCACCCCCGAGTCGCTGTACCTGATGCTGACCTCCCGGGTTCGCGAAACGCTGGTCGGGGTGGAGACGGTCATCATCGACGAGATCCACGCCCTGGCCGCCACCAAGCGGGGGGCACATATGGCCATCACCCTGGAACGGCTGGAGCGCATCACCGACAATGCCGCCCGAGGAGGCCGTGGCCCCCAGCGGATCGGCTTGTCCGCCACCCAGCGTCCGCTGGAGGAGATCGCCCGGTTCCTCGGCGGGTACGAGACGGTGCCCGACGAGGCCGGCGGCGCCCCGGCCGGACCGGGCGGGCACCGCCGACCCCGGCCGGTGACCATCGTCGACACCGGCATCTCCAAGCAGCTCGACGTCGAGGTCATCGTCCCGGTCGAGGACATGAGTCGGCTGGGGGAGGAGATCACTGAAGAACCCGTGTCCGGTCCCGCGGCGGCCGGCCCGGCCCGCCGCAGCATCTGGCCGTCGATGCATCCCCGACTGCTGGAGCTGGTTCAGGAGAACCGGTCCACCATCGTGTTCGTCAACGCCCGGCGGCTGGCCGAGCGGTTGGCCACCAGGCTCAACGAATTGGCCATCGACGGTGAGAACCGGGCCGCCGAGGCCGATGGTCGGTCGGCCGAGCCTGGCCAGGAACTGGTGCTGGCCCACCACGGGTCGCTCAGCCGGGAGCAACGACTCAACATCGAGGACCAGCTCAAGCAGGGTGTGCTCAAGGGGTTGGTGGCCACCTCCTCGCTGGAGCTCGGCATCGACATGGGCGCGGTCGACCTGGTGGTCCAGGTCGAATCACCGGGGGCGGTCAGCAGGGGTCTGCAGCGGGTCGGGCGGGCCGGCCACCAGGTTGGGGCCCCGAGCCGAGCCAAGTTCTTCCCAAAACACCGGGCCGATCTGGTGGAGGCCGCGGTGGTGGTGGAGCGAATGCACGGCGGCCTCATCGAGGAGACCCACTACCCCCGAAATCCCCTCGACGTCCTGGCCCAGCAGATCGTCGCCGCCTGCGCCCTCGACGACTGGCCGGTCGACGAGCTGGCCTCGATGATGCGCGGTGCGGCCAACTACGCCGACCTGTCGGACGAGGCGTTGACCGCAACCCTGGATCTGCTGGCCGGTCGCTACCCGTCCGACGAGTTCGCCGAGCTGCGGCCCAGGATCATCTGGGACCGGGTCGAGGGCGTGGTCAGGGGCCGCCCCGGGGCCCAGCGCCTGGCGGTGACCAGCGGTGGGACCATCCCCGACCGGGGCCTGTACGGCGTGTTCCTCCCCGACGGCACCAGGGTCGGCGAGCTCGACGAGGAGATGGTCTACGAGTCCCGCCCCGGCGAGACCTTCCTGCTCGGTGCCAGTACCTGGCGGATCCAGGACATCACCCACGAACGGGTGGTGGTCACCCCGGCGCCGGGCCAGCCGGGCAAGATGCCGTTCTGGCACGGCGACGGGCCCGGCCGGCCGCTGGAACTGGGTCGGGCCATGGGGGCCTTCGTCCGAGAGATCAGTGCCGCCGACCGCCCTTCGGCGCTGGCCAGGCTGCGGGAGCGCAACGGCCTCGACGAACTGGCGGCGGTCAACCTTCTGCAGTTCCTCGACGAGCAGGTCGAGGCCACCGGCCGGGTTCCCGACGATCGCACCATCGTGGTCGAGCGGTTCCGGGACGAGATCGGCGACTGGCGGATCTGCGTGCTCAGCCCGTTCGGGGCCCAGGTCCACGCCCCGTGGGGCATGGCCCTCCAGTACCGGCTGGCCGAACAGTGGGGCTGGGACGTCGAGCTGATGTGGAGCGACGACGGCATCGTGATCCGGTTGCCGGAAGCCGTCGACCAGTTGCCGCTCGACGAATTGCTGGTCGACCCCGATGAGCTCGACGAGCTGCTGGTCACCCAGTTGCCCCAAACCGCGATGTTCGCCGCCCGGTTCCGGGAGTGTGCGGCCAGGGCGCTGCTGTTGCCCCGCCGCCGGCCGGACCGCCGGACCCCACTGTGGCAGCAGCGGCAGAAGGCGGCGGACCTGCTGACGGTGGCGGCCAAGTATCCGAGCTTTCCTATCCTGTTGGAGGCGAGCCGGGAGTGCGTGAACGACGTCTTCGACGTACCGGCGCTCCGCCAGGTCCTGACCGAGCTGCGGAGCCGCAAGATCAAGATGGTCCCGGTCGACACCCCGTCGGCTTCGCCGTTCGCCCAGTCGCTGCTGTTCGGTTGGATCGCCCAGTACATGTACGAGGGCGACGCCCCGCTGGCCGAGCGGCGGGCCGCCGCCCTGTCGCTGGACCGGGAGCTGCTGCGGGACCTCCTGGGCGCCGAGGAACTGCGGGAACTGCTGGACCCCGATGTCCTGGCCGACCTGGAAGCCGAGCTGCAGCGGACCGCCGAGTCGTGGCGGGCCAAGAACGTCGATCAGGTCGAGGATCTGCTCCGCTGGCTCGGTCCGCTGAGCCGCTCGCAGATCGCCGAGCGGGTCGTCGACATCGACGCCGGCCAGGCCGTCGACCAGTTGCTCGACGAGCGCCGGATCATCCCGGTCGCCAACGTGGCCGGCGGCGCCGAGCTCAACGTCGCTGCGGCCGAGGACGCCTCCCGGCTGCGCGACGCCCTGGGGTTGGCGCTGCCGCCGGGCCTCCCGGCGGCCTTCACCGAGTCGGTCGACGCACCGCTGCTCGATCTGGTCTCCCGCTTCGCCAGGACCCATGGTCCGTTCCTGACCCGGGAGGTCTGCCGGGCCCTGGGGGTGGAGCCCCACCGGGCCGTCGAATCACTGGAGGAGCTGGAGCGCCAGGGCCGTGTGGTCCGGGGCGAGTTCCGGCCGGATGGCATCGAGCGGGAGTGGTGCCACAACGACGTTCTGCGGGTCCTCCGTCGCCGCTCGTTGGCCGCCCTGCGCAAGGAGGTCGAGCCGGTGGAGCAGGAGGTGCTGGCCCGGTTCGTGCCGTCCTGGCAGCACGTCGGCTCGAAGCTGCGATCGGTCGACGGCCTGGCCGAGGTCCTCACCACCCTCCAGGGGGCGGCCCTGCCGGCCTCGGCGCTGGAGACCGACATCCTCCCGGCCCGGATCGACGGGTACCAGTCGGCCGATCTCGACACCCTGTTGACCGCCGGTGAGCTGGTGTGGGTCGGCGGCGGTTCCCTCGGTTCCAACGACGGCCGGGTCCGGCTGGTGTGGCGGGACCAGGTCCCGGCGCTGATCCCCGAGCCCGATCCCGACGAGCGACCGGCCGCGCCCATCCACGACGCCCTGCGGGCTCATCTGGCGGCCCGGGGCGCATCTTTCTGGCCCGAGTTGGTCATGGCGGCCCAGGAGGCGGGCTGCGACTACACCGACCGGGCGGTGCTCACCGCCCTGTGGGACCTGGTCTGGGCCGGGGAGGTCACCAACGATTCGCTGATCCCGCTGCGGGCCCTGGTGTCGGGGTCGACCCCGAAGAAGCCGAGCGGTCGGACCGGTGGTCGGGCCAGACGGCCGAACATGCGGGCCCTGTCCCGGCTGGGTCCGGCATCGGGAACCGGCCGGTGGGCGCTGGTCGACGAGCTGCGAAAGGGTATGGGGATCATCACCCCGACCGAGGCCGCCACCAGTCGGGCCCTGCAGTTGCTGGAACGGTACGGGGTGTTGACCAGGGAGATGGCGCTGGCCGAGGGGGCAGAGGGTGGCTTCGCCGGTGTCTACCCCATCCTCAAGGAGATGGAGGATCGGGGGCAGGTTCGTCGGGGCTACTTCGTGACCGGCCTCGGTGCGGCCCAGTTCGCCCTGCCCGGCGCCGTCGATCGGCTGCGTGACGAACGCCAGGACGCACCGGTCGATGAGCAGCCGCCAATGGTCACCCTGTCGGCGGTCGATCCGGCCCAGCCATACGGGGCGGCCATCCCGTGGCCCGAGACCGACGGTCGCCCGGCTCGATCCACCGGCGCCTACGTGGTGTTGCGCAACGGTCTGCCCCTGGCCTACTGCCACAAGGGCGGCAGGAGCATCACCGTGTTCGACGGGGCGATCGAGGACCAGGACTGGACTGCGGCCCTCACCGCCCTGGTGGCCGACAGGCGGCTGCGCTCGCTGGACATCCAGAAGGTGAACGGCGATCCTGTCACCGAGCACCCCGAGATCCAGGAGGCGCTGCTCAACGGTGGCTTCAAACCCGGGTACCGGGGCCCGACCTACCGCCGCTGACCGGTGTCGACCCCCGTCGAACCGGGATCAGCCGGCGCTTCTGGTCAGCCGAGCGGCCCGAAACGACTGGACGGCGGCGATCAGCAGCCCCCCGCAGGCCACGATGTTTGGCCTCCGTCGGCTCGCACTACTCGCTGAACGAGACCAGGATCGCCGCGTTGGCGATCACCATCAGGTCGCTTCCGTTCGGGGCGGCAACGTCGAGCCCGCCTGCGGTCGGCGAGACGGTGACCGTGCCGTATGGCACCTGGGCCTTGATGCGATCGTGGTCGATATGGTCTGGCTCGCCGACTGCGATCACCACCTCCACGTGCATGTCGTCCCGGGACTTCCCGGCGGCGTGGAAGAAGTTCAGGCTGCTGTGGCGCAGCGCATCGGAAACCGCCCGCTCGGCGGCCTTGGTGTAGTCGCCGCCGTGGACGTCGACCCCCATGCCCATCTCGGTGATCCATCGAACCAATGCCATGGTCCAGCACCGTACTCTGCGGCCTCGACGCCCGGCGATCCGGCGATCCGAGCGGCCGGGGGACCGAGCGGCCGGGGCCGGGTTGTGGCCATGCCGCCGGCCGGCCACTCCCCGCTATGGCTCGGGGCGGTCGGCGGGGTGGGCCTCGTCCACCGGCTGGGCCTGGTGGTAGTCGCCGTGCTGGTCCATGAACAGGGCGGTGTCGGTTCGAAGCCCGGTGGGAGGATCGATCGAGCCGGCGGTGATCGACAGGTGCCACGGCCGCTCGGCGGTGCGCCAGAACAGGCTCGAGCCGCAGGTGCCACAGAAGCCGTACTGGACGTCGGGGGCCGACTCGTACCAGGTCAGGGTGTCGGTGGTGAGGAAGGTGAGATCGGCGATGTCGGCTGCGGTGGCGGCCATGTGATGGCCGCTGAACCGGCGGCATGGTTCGCAGTGACAGTCCGACACCGGCCGCATCGGACCGGTGGACCGCCAGCGGACGCCACCGCACTGGCAGCCACCGTCGTAGCGGCGGTCACCGGCGGCCGACCCGTCCGCGGTCAATCCGATACCCGGCCGGCCCGATAGCGCCCGATGAGGGCGTTGGTCGACGAGTCGTGGGTGAGCGGCTCGTCGCCGTGCAGTTCGGGTTCGATGGCGGTGGCCAGCACCTTGCCGAGCTCGACCCCGAACTGGTCGAACGAGTTGATGCCCCAGACCGCCCCCATCGTGAACACCTTGTGTTCGTAGAGGGCGATCAGCCGGCCCAGGGTTCTCGGGTCGAGCCGCTGGGCCAGGATGGTGGTGGTCGGCCGGTTGCCGGTGAACCGCCGCTGCGGGTCTTCGTGATCGGCCCCGAACGCCAACGCCTCGGTCTGGGCGAAGAAGTTGGCCATCAGCAGATCGTGATGGTTGCCGATCGGATCGGTGGCCTCGATGAAGCCGATGAAGTCGGCCGGGATCAGCCGGGTCCCTTGATGGATGAGTTGATAGAAGGCGTGCTGGCCGTTGGTGCCCGGCTCGCCCCAGACGATCAGCCCCGAGTCGTAGCTCAGCGCCCGACCTCGCTGGTCGACCCCTTTGCCGTTGCTCTCCATCTCCAGCTGCTGGAGGTAGGCGGGGAATCGGGAGAGGTGGTCGGCGTAGGGGAGGATCGCCGTGGACTGGGCGCCGAAGAAGTTGCCATACCAGATCCCAAGCAGCCCGAGGAGCATCGGCAGGTTCGCTTCGACCGGGGCGGTCCGGAAGTGTTGGTCCATCTCGTGCATGCCGGCCAGGAAGTCGGCGAAACCCTCCGGTCCGATGGCCACCATCAACGACAGGCCCACCGCCGACGGCAGCGAGTACCGGCCGCCGACCCAGTCCCAGAAGCCGAACATGTTGGCGGTGTCGATCCCGAACTCGGCCACCCGTTCTGCGTTGGTCGACACCGCAACGAAGTGTCGGCCGACAGCCTCGGCCCCCAGCGAGGCGACCAGCCAGTCTCGGGCCGACCGGGCGTTGGTCAGGGTCTCGATGGTGCCGAAGGTCTTGGACACCACGATGAACAGGGTGGTCTCGGGGTCGAGGTCCAGCAGCGTCTCGTGGAGATCGGTCGGGTCGATGTTGGACACGAAGTGAACGGAACGGCTGCGGTCGCTGGAGGGCCGAAGGGCCCGATACGCCATGGCCGGCCCCAGGTCGGACCCGCCGATACCGATGTTGACCACCGCCGAGATCTCTTTGCCGGTGGCCCCGACCCACCGACCGCTGCGGACCGCATCGGCGAAGGTCGCCATCTTGTCGAGCACCTCGTGGACATCGGCCACCACATCCTCGTCGTCGACGATCAGGCGGTCGCCCTCGGGGCGCCGCAGCGCGGTGTGGAGCACCGCCCGGTCCTCGGTGGCGTTGATGCGGTCGCCCCGAAACATGGCATCACGGCGGCCGGCCACATCGGCAACCACCGCCAGATCGGTCAGCAGGGAGCGGGTCTCGGCGGTGATGAGGTTCTTGGAGAAGTCGACGTGCAAGCCGGCGGCGTCGACCGAGAGGCGCTCGGCCCGGTCCGGATCGTCGTCGAACAAGCGGCGGAGGGTCTGGTCCCCCATGGCGGCGGCGTGCCGGCCGAGGGCCTGCCACTGGTCTGTCTGATCGATCGGGGTGGACATGGGCCGAGCCTAGAGGCCTCCGGTCGGACTTCGAACGCCGCCGAATGCAGACGAACGACGCCACCGACCGGAGATGACCCGGTGGTCGGGCCCGGTTCAGCGAAGCCAGACCGCGGTGTCGGGGGCCAGGGTGCCGTCGGCGGCCGTGTCGCCGCTCGACAGCAGGATCTGCTGATGGTCGGGGAGGTCGATGGCGGTCTCCCCGAAGTTCACGACGCAGGCCAGGCCGCTGCCCCGGCGATAGCCGAAGCCGTTCGGGCCGAGACCGTCGATGAAGGACATGGCCTCGTCGGCCATGGCCCAGCGCCGCCGGAGCTCCAGTGCGGTCCGGTACAGCACGAGGCTGGAGCCGGCATCGGACTCCTGGACCTCGACCGACAGCTCGGCCCAGTCCGGCGGTTGGGGGAGCCAGGCCGGGCCGTCACCGAAGCCGAGCGAAGGGCCATCCGGCGCCCACGGCAACGGGACCCGGCAGCCGTCGCGACCCTTGCGGGTGTGGCCGGATCGTTTCCAGACGGGGTCGTCGAGCACCTCGACCGGGAGATCCCAGACTTCCGGCAGGCCCAGTTCCTGGCCCTGGTAGATGTAGGCCGACCCGGGCAGGCCGAGCAGCAGCATGGCCGCGGCACGAGCTCGGGGCCGGCCCCGTTCGACGTCGAGCAGCTCGGCCGGCCCGGTGGTGGGCCAGGACCGCCAATTGGTGCCGTTCGGCAGGCCGTAGCGGGTCAGCTCCCGCATCACGTCGTGGTTTGAGAGCACCCAGGTCGACGTCGAACCGATGTCGACCACCGCCTCGGTCGCCGCCGACACGATGTCGCGGAATGTCGTGGCATCCCACGGCGCCTCCAGGAAGTCGAAGTTGAACGACTGGTGGTACTCGTCCGGTCGCAGGTACATCGGCAGCCGGTGGGGCTGGACCCAGGCCTCGGCCACCATCATCCGGTCGCCGTCGTAGCCGTCGAGCACCGCTCGCCACCGGCGGACGATCTCGTGGATGGCATCGCGATCCCAATGGGGGTGGTTGGCCTCCCGGGGGGTGCCGAGGATCTCGACACCGGCCGTGCCGAGGTCGGGGAACGACATGTCCTTGACCAGGCCGTGGGCCACGTCGATCCGGAAGCCGTCGATGTTGCGGTCGAGCCAGAACCGCAGCACCGCATCGAACTCCCGACGGACCTCCTCGTTCTCCCAGTTGAGGTCGGGCTGTTCGGGGGCGAACAGATGGAGGTACCACTGGCCGTCCGGCAACCGACGCCAGGCCGGCCCGCCGAAGACGCTGCTCCAGTCGTTCGGCGGCTGTGAACCGTCCGGGCCCCGACCGTCGCGGATGTGGTAGCGATCGCGGACCGGGTCGCCGGGGGCGGCGGCCACCGCTTCCCGGAACCAGGCGTGCTGATCGGAGGTGTGGTTCGGCACCAGGTCGGCGATGACCCGAATGTCGTGGTCGTGGGCTTCGGCGATCAGCCGCTCGGCGTCGTCGATGGTGCCGTAGCGGGGTTCGATGCTGCGGTAGTCGGCAACGTCGTAGCCGCCGTCGGCCAGCGGCGACCGGTACCAGGGGTTGATCCAGATGGCATCGATCCCCAGCCGCTGCAGATAGGGCAGGCGGGCTCGGAGCCCGTTGATGTCGCCGGTGCCGTCGCCATCGGCGTCGGCGAACGACCGGACATAGACCTGGTAGACGACGCCTCGCCGCCACCACGGGGCCGGGTCGCTCGAGGACGGTTGATCGGTAGCTGAGCTCATCGGAGGAAACGCTACCGGTCCCTCGGTCGCTTGCTGACTACCGGGCCGGCGGTTCGGGCGGCACACTGGTCGGTGTGCCAGAAGGCGACACCATCCACCGAACCGCAGCCAGGTTGCAGCCGGTGCTCACCGGCCGGACCGTTCTGCGATTCGAGGCCGAGCGGCTAATCGAGCCCGGCCCGAAGCCGGGCACGACGATCGACGGAGTCGAGGCGAGGGGCAAGTACCTGCTGGTCCGCTTCGGCGACGGGCTGACCCTCGAAACCCACATGAAGATGACCGGGAGCTGGCACATCTACCGCCGCGGCGAGCGGTGGCGTCGATCCCCGCGGTCGGCCAGGGCGGTGATCGAAACCGACAATGGGTGGATCGCCGTTTGCTTCTCGGCGCCCCATGTGAAGCTGCGCCGCACCGCGGGTGGCCCGGCCCATCTCGGGCCCGATCTCTGCGCCCCCGAGCCCGATCTGGCCGAGGCTGTTCGTCGGTTCTCGCAGCGCGGTGGAGACGAGCCGGTGGTGGAGGCCCTACTGGACCAGCGGATCTGCTGCGGGGTGGGAAATGTCTACAAGAGTGAGGTCCTGTTCGCCTGCGGCCTGCATCCGCTGACCCCGCTGCGTTCGGTGCCCGAGGAACTGCGAGGCCGGCTGGTGGCCACCGCCCATCGACTGTTGCGGCAGAACCTGGGCGCCGGGCCGAGGGTCACCGTCAGCGGCACCGGTCGGGGTGGCGCGGCGGGGCTGGCGGTGTACGGACGCCGGGGCCTGCCCTGTCCCTCGTGCGACACCCCCATCGACTACGGGGTCCACGGCCAACATGCCAGAAGCAGCTACTGGTGTCCCCGGTGCCAACCGGCGCCAAACACCCCGGCGACGCTCCGATCGAGCTGATTCGATCCCGCGGGCGACCCCGACGTCGGGGCCCATCGATTGCCGACGTCGCGCCCATCTCCCACCTGCATGTGCCCTGAACGGGGGCAGCCAATCGGTTCCGACGGCCCGTGTAGGGTCCGGACCCTATTGTCGAAAGTGGCTGATTATGGCTGACTTAGGTCACGCTTGAACGGGGCAGAAGGGCTATCTCCCTGTCGAGACGCAAACCGGGTACACCCGGTTCCGGTCACCGCAGCCTGCGGGTGGGCTGCGGCGACCGGTATTCCCGACAGCGACCGCCGTGCGTCGGTAGACTCCCCAGTGGAATGGCCATTGAAATGAACTGCCGGTCGTGTGCCCAACGTCTGGCGGACAACGCCCGGTTCTGCTCCAACTGTGGCGCATCACAGGCCACCGTGGACGAGGAGCGCCGGATCGTCACCGCCCTCTTTGCCGACATCGTCGGCTTCACCGGCTTCGCCGAGCGTCGGGACCCTGAAGAGATCAAACATCTCGTCGATCGGGCCTTCGCCGAGTTGACCGATGACATCACCAGTTTCGGTGGTCTCGTCGACAAGATCGTCGGCGACCAGATCGTCGCCTTGTTCGGCGCCCCGATCGCCCACTCCGACGACGCCGAGCGGGCGGTTCGGGCCGGTCTGCGTATGCAGTCGACCGTCGACGGGCTGGGCGCAGAGTTGGGTCCCGGCGTGGCGATCCGGATCGGCATCAACACCGGCGAGGTGCTGGTCGGCAGCACCACCGCAGGCGGCGATTACACCGCCATGGGCGATGTGATGAATTCGGCGTCCCGGCTCCAAGACCTGGCCGAGGCCGGCCAGGTGCTGGTGGGCGACGCCACCAAGAACGCCGCAGGCGACTCGGTTCGATTCAAGGCCGCCGGGTCACTGCCGGCCAGGGGCCGCGAAGACCCGCTCGACGCGTGGATTGCGGTGGAGACCACCAGACCGCCGGGGGCCAGGCGGCGCAAGGCCGAACTGTTCGTCGGTCGTGAGCGGGAGCTTGCCTTCCTCGAGGCCCAGGCCATGATGGCCTTCGATCTGAACGCGGCCCAGCTCTGCATCGTGCTGGGCGAGACGGGCATGGGCAAGACCAGGCTCATCCAGGAGGCCGCCGATCGGCTGGGCCAGCAGGTGGAACTGGTGGTGGTCCAGGGGCGCTGTGTCGCCTACGGCGAGGCCAACGTGTGGTGGCCCATCGGCGAGGTGCTGCGGGAGCTGTTCGGCCTCGGCCCCGATCTGTCAAGAACCGATGCCGCGGCCAGGCTGGAGGCCCTGCTCGACGAGCGCTTCGGGCGTGGCAGCCCCGAGATCGCCCGCTGCGTGACCGCACTGCTGCACATCCTGGGGTATGACACGCCGCTGCGGGGCAGCGACCGGAACCGCAACCGGTCCGAGGTCATGTTGGCCGTCACCCAGGTACTGGAGTTCGAGTTGCGACGCCGGGCCGTGGTGATGGTGCTGACCGACATGCACTGGGCCGCCGAGGCGGTGTGGGCGTTGCTCGACCATGTGCTCAGCGAGCTGGCCAGAAGCCCCCTGGTGTTCATGGTCTCGGCCCAGACACTCGACGATCCGGATCTGTATGGCAATCGACATGTCGGTTCGGTGATGCGGCTGGGTCCGCTGCGAAAACAAGACTCCCGACAGCTCCTGGAGGAGGTCGGTGGCGAACTGTCGGATGCAGCGTCCGACCAGCTGGTGGCCCGCAGCGGGGGCAACCCCTACTTCCTGGAGGAACTGGCCGGTTTCGTGACCGAAGACCGAGGTCCGCTGCCCACCAGCGCTGGTCGCCGGGCCGAATCGGTGGCCGATCTCGATGCGTTGCCAGACACCCTCCGGGGCATCGTGGCCGCCAGGCTCGACGCCCTGGAACCGGGTCAACGGGCGCTCATCGAGGATGCATCGGTGCTGGGCCGGAGTGGCTCGCTCGCCGGTTTGACCACCCTGGCCGGCCAGGGACGGGGGGCGGCCAACATCCACGCCGACCTGGCCAGCCTCATCGCCGAGGACCTCCTGGCCGTCAACGGCTCCCGCTACGAGTTCGGCTCCGATCTCGTTCGCGATGTCGCCTACGGCACGCTGACCAAGACGGTGCGGGCCCAACGACACGCCGGCATCGCCCGCTACCTGGAGGCATCACAATCGGGGCGGATCCGGAACTCGGTGGTGGTGGCCATCGCCGAGCACTATCGGGCCGCGGCCAAGCTCTCGGCCGAGGTGGCGCCGGTGCCAGACGTCGACCAGATCGAGATGCTGGACCGAGCCTTCTACTGGCTGGACCAGGCCGGCTACCGGGCCCTCGAGGTCGGCGAGTCGGCCCAGGCCGAGCGGTGGTTCGAGCAGGGCATCGAGCTGGCCGGAGACAACGAGTCCCTGGCCGGATTCCTGTTCGGTCGGGCCAAGGCCCGATGCGAGATCCACGACATCGTCGGCGCCCGGCTCGACCTCGACCGGCTGGATCCGCTGCTCGACCATGATCCGACCCTGGCCGCCAGGTCGCTGGTGGTCCGCGGCGATGTTGACCGCAAAGCCGGTGATCTGGATCGGGCCGCCGGCGAGCTCCGGGAGGCGGCAGACCGTCTTGCCGTCCTGGACGAACCGGTTGAGCAGGCGCTGGCCCTTCGGCTGCTCGGCCTCACCGAGCTGGACCGCGACGATGACTCGCTGGCCACCCAGGCCCTCACCTCGTCCCGGCTGGTGGCGTCGAAGGCCGGCGATCGCAGGAGCGAGGGGTGGGCACTGCAGAGCCTGGCCTGGCATGCCTTCGTCCGGGGCAAGGTCGACCCGGCCAACGACCTGGCCGGCCAGGCCATCGACATCTTCGCCGAACTGGGCGACCGGACCGGTCTGTCCTGGGCCCGAGGGGTCCAGGCCTGGGTGGCGTTCCACCTCAACCAGTGGGACACGGCCCGGGAACTGGTGGCTGTGGTGCTGCCGGAGGCCCGCCGCCAGGGCGACCCGTGGGCCGAGGCGATCACCTTGAACCTGGCCGCGTCCCTGGCGTTGTGGTCGGGCCAGGCCCGTGAGGCCCAGGAGTTGGCCGAGACGGCCCAGCAGGTGGCGGAGCGGGCCGAGGACCAGGGGCTGTTGATCCAGTCGATGGCGCTGGAGGGCAGGGCGCTGGTGTCGCTGGGCCAGATCGGCGCCGGCACCGGCCTCCTGGAGCAGGCCTTCATCACCGCCGACCGGTTGGGGGAACGGAACTCCCGCCGGGTCGCCATCATCTCCAACTGTGCCTCGGCGGCCCGACTGGGCGAGCCGGTGCGAGCCATCCGCTGGGCGGCCCGCTTCGACGGGATCCACGACGATCCGACCAGCGTCGGCGAAGCCGATCTGGCGGTTTCGCTGGCCCTGGCCCTGCTCCAGCGCGGGGCCGTCGACGAGGCCGAGGCCCAGCTGTCGTGGTCGGGCTCGGACGGCTCGACCTCGTCCGGTCGTTACGAGGAGTCGGTTCGAGCGGTGATCGCCGCCATCAAGGGCCGCCACGAGTCGGTCGAACGCAGTGTCCAGAACGTGCTGAGTGACAACGCCACCTACCTCGATCGGGTGCTGGCGCTCTCGGCCCGGGCCGCGTCGAGGCTGCAGCGTGGCGACGAGGCGGGCTGCGATCGGGCCCTGGCCGACGCGGCGGCGGAACTGGCGGAGACCGACGACCAGACCAGCAGGTTGTTGCTGGATCTTGTGATGGCCCACTGCGGTCGGGGCGATGTGACCGCAGCCGAGCAGCGACTCCACGGCAGCGGCATCGACGGTCAGGGTTGGCGCAGACTGTGGTCGATGGCGACTGCGCCAACCGAGTCGAGGCCCGCGTCGGGTCCCTAGCCTGCTGGGCGCCCGGTCAGCCGGGGATGATCAGCTCCTGGCCGGGCTTGATGGCGTTGACATCGGTGATGCCGTTGGCCTGCGACAGCGCATCGACCGACACGTTGAATTGTCGGGCGATCACCGACAGCGTGTCACCGGGCTCGACCACATAGCTGCGGGCTGCGGCCGGGGGAGTGGTGGTGGGGGTGGTCTCCACGGTGGCGGTTGTCGATGGTGGCACGATCACCGGCTCCTCGCTGACCACCTCGATCCCGGCCATCACCGGCTCGGTGTCGCCGTCGTTCGTTCCTGCGGCTCCCTCCGGGGCCGAGCGGCCGCAGCCGGCGGTCGCGCCAAGGATGGCCAGCGCTGCCAGCCCCACCATCATCCGGCTGACCGGCCCGACCGGTCGACGGCTGACCGGCACCGACGATGACGGCACCGACGATGACGATGACGGCCCCACGGCGTTCAAAGGTGGAACCCCCGAGGCCCGGGATGGAGGTCGTCGATGCTCGGCATGGCATCTCCGAGTATGGCCCATGAATCAGCACCACGGGGGGAGGTCACCGGCCGCGTCGCCCCCGCCGGCCCGACTTCCTTCGCTTGCGCTTGTTTGGCCGTTCTGCGTCGCGCCGCCGCTCGGCATCGGCCCGGTCCCTCGATTCGGAGCGCCTGGCGTATTCCTCCAGCTGCGTTTCCTGGAGCCCCAGTTCGGCCATGAGGTCCCGCCAGTGTTCCAGTCTGCGTTCGGGGATCAGCCCTTCGGCCAGGGCGGCCCGAACCGCGCAGCCCGGTTCCTTCTCGTGCTCGCAGTCGGCGAAGCGGCAGCTGTCGACCTCGCCACTGATCTCGGGGAACGCCTTGGCCATACCCCGGTAGGCCTGCCACAGACCGATCTCCCGGATGCCGGGGGTGTCGATGATGAAGCCGCCGTCGGGGATGGGGATCAGATCGCGGGTCACGGTGGTGTGACGGCCCCGCTGGTCGGCGGCCCGGACCTCGCCGGTTCGCTGGACGACACCGTCGGTCAGCTCGTTGACCAGGGTGGACTTGCCGATGCCGCTCAGGCCCATCAGGGCGATCGTCCGACCGGCCGCCACCCGACCGGCGATGGCATCGATACCTCTCCCGGTGATGGTGGAGATGGCCACCACCTCGACCCCGGGGGCGATGGCCGAGACCTCGTCCACGGCGGCATCGGGGTCGTCGAGCTGGTCGGCCTTCGTCAACACCACCACCGGCTCGGCCCCGCTGTCCCAGGCCACCACCAGCTGCCGTTCGATGCGGCGGAGGTTGATGTCGCGATCGAGTCCCTCCATGACGAAGACATCGTCGATGTTGGACGCCAGGACCTGGGGCTCCGGTACCCGGCCCGCGGCCCGCCTCGTCAGCGCCGAGCGGCGGGGGGCGATGGCGGCCAGGCTCGGTCCGTCCTCGGGATCGTCGACCACGATCACGTAGTCGCCGGTGGCCGGAACGAGTTCGGTCCGGCTCCTGGTCGAGCCAGACGCCACCAGCACCGCATCACCACCGGTGAAGACCAGGCTGAAGCCGCGGCTGACCCTGGCGATCCGGCCCCTGGCCCGCTCCCCGTCGGCGTCATCCCGCTCTGCGGCCCAATCGTCGAGTGTCTCGTCCCAGCCGAGTGTGGCCAGGTCGGGGGTCAATCTGGCGAGATCGTCGATCACGTGACCATCAGCTCGTCCCGCCGGCCATGGCCGGGCTCGGGCCGGCCTGCGACCCTGACGATTGCATCCCCAGTGATCGACGGATGAAGTCGAGTTGCAGCCAGAGCAGATTCTCGGCCACCGCTTCCTGGGGTGTCATGTGGGTGACCCCGGACAACGGCAGCACCTGGTGGGGGGCGGCTGCGCCGAGCAGCGCGGTGCTGAGGCGCAAGGTATGGGCCGCAACCACGTTGTCGTCTGCCAGGCCGTGTATCAGCAGCAGCGGCCTGCTCAGCTTGTCGGCCTCGGCGGTCAGGTCGGTGGCGTTGTAGTGGCCTGGATGGAGGTCGGGGCGGCCGAGATAGCGCTCGGTGTAATGGGTGTCGTACAGCCGCCAATCGGTGACCGGTGCGCCGGCCACCGCACAGTGGAAGCGGTCGGGCCGGCGCAGCACCGCCAGGGCTGCCAGGTAACCACCGAAGGACCAGCCTCGGATGGCCACCCGGTTCATGTCGAGCACGTCGAACTCGTCGGCCGCGTCGTCGAGTGCGGCCAGCTGGTCCTCCAGGACAGGTGTGGCCAGATCTCCCCAGACCTGGCGCTCCCACTCCGGGCCCCGGCCCGGGGTTCCCCTGCCGTCGGTCACCAGCACCGCAAAACCTTGATCGGCGAACCACTGCGACACCAGATGGGCGGTCTGGGTCTTGAGGACCCGCTGGGCGTGGGGCCCGCCGTAGGGGTCGAGCAGGACCGGGAGCAGCTGTTCGCCCTGAAACCCGGCAGGAAGGAACAACGCCGATTCGAGCCGGTCCGCGCCGAGCTGACAGAACGTGGGGACGGCCTTGATCGGCGGTCGCTCCGACAGATCCTCGATGAAGGCCAGGGGGCTGCCGAGACCACGATCGCCGGCCCGAGGCTCGGTTTCCCGATCGGGCAGCAACAGTGGCCTCAGCGCCACCTCGACCCCGTCGGCGGCCGGTCTGGCTGCGGTCACCACCGCCAGCACCCGGCTGCCACCGTTGGCCTCAGGGTCACCGGGGATCGCTCTGATCGTGGCCGAATGCACCCCCGGTGTGGTGGTCAACTGGAGGGGTGGATCGCCACCGGTCAGGTCGATGAGGAGGAGGTGGATCTCGGTCGGCTCGGTCCAGGCGGTGACGACGGCATGATCGTCGACGGCGCCGACGATCGAGCGGACGTGGAAGGAGCCGTCGGTCACCGGTCTGCCGTCGAGCACCAGGGCCCGATGCCCGGTGACATCCGGCCCGTCGCCGACCGGTGCCGGGATGATGTCCTCCACCGTGAGCAGACCGAGGTCGCACACCGTCGGAGATCCCGGATGCAACTCGACCCAGATGTCGTCTGTGATGGTCCGCCGCTCGGTCAGCGACAGCGTGGTCGGGTCGAGTTCGGCGATCGAGACCTCCCGCTGATGGCGGGTCTGGCGGACCAGGAGCGGGTTGTGATCTGGCGGCCACAGCACGTCGGCCAGGTACTCGAACCGGCCGTTCTCGTTCCAGTCGACCTCGCGCCGCTCACCCTCGAGGTCGACCAGGAACAACCCGACCTTGGCGTTTGCCGAACCGGCCACCGGATAGCGGACCCCGACCGGCTCCTGACCGGGAAGGGCAGGATCGGCGATCCACCAGCGGTTCACCAGCGACTCGTCGACCCTGGTCACCAGCAGCTTGTCGCCGTTTGGGCTCCACCAGTAGCCCCGGCTGCGCTGCATCTCCTCAGCGGCGATGAACTCGGCCCGGCCGAAACCGGCATCCGGCTCGGTGGCTGAGATCAGGCTCCGGTCCTCGGTCACGTTCTCGGTCCCGTGCTCGCCTTCGCCTGCCGGCTCGACGATTCGCATCTCGCGGCCGGAGACATAGGCCACACGGTTGCCGTCGGGGCTGAGGCGGGGGTCGAAGACCGATTTCGGCTCGCCGAGGCCCGCGAGCTCGCCGGTTTCGAGATCGACGATGAACAGCGAGCCTCCGAGGCTGAAGCAGGCTCGTCGACCGGCCTGGTCGACCGCATAGGACACGATCCCCGCCGCCGACTCCCTGGCCCGCTCCCGCCGGGCCCGCTCGGCGGTCGGCAGCTCCCCCTCTTCGGCGGCGACGGCGTCGGCCGGGTCGAACACCAGAGACTCGCCCCCGGTTGTGGGGTCGAGCTGCCAGAGGCACAGCACCGGGTCGGTGCCGTTGCGGCTGCGGAGGAACAGCACCCGACCGTCGGCCGAGATGGTGAGGTTACGCGGCAGCCCGACGGAGAACCGGCGGGTCTTTGCGTACATCCTCGGAAAGCTCTCGGCCCCATCTGCTGGTAGCGGCCGTGCGGCTGGCTGCGTATCTGATGGACTCACCATGCGAACGGTAGCCACCCTCGGCACCTCTCAGCGTCGAGACACGCCGAAATCAGCGAATCCCCGGGCGATGGCCTGCTGCAGGGCCGCCGGGTCGGTGACCGCGGCCGGGTCGAGGTGGATGCCCATCAGCGCCTCCTGGTCGAAGGTCATGAGGGTGATGTTGAATGCGGTACCGGCGACCGGCCCGACCGGGTACAGCCGGCGGATGGGACGACCGGCCAGCCAGGTCGGCAGCGGTGGGCCGGGGATGTTGCTGGTGGCGAAGTCGACCTTGGCGGCCTGGTCGACCGCCAGTGCGGCGGCGACGCTGGAGGGGACAAGGCCTCCGATGGCGCTGATGGTCTGCACCGCCCCGCTCCGCTGTTCCAGTTCGGCCCGGCGCTTGCGGATCTCGTTGTGCACGGTGGCCAGCCGTTCCTCGGCCGGTGCGGCCCGGCCCGGCAACTCGATGGCCACCGGGAGGAACGAGTTGTCGCCGCTGCCCGGCGGGTCGTCGTCGGAGGCGATGTCTGTGTTGATGACCACCGT
The DNA here is from genome assembly GCA_947259095.1 of uncultured Acidimicrobiaceae bacterium. Taxonomy (GTDB): domain Bacteria; phylum Actinomycetota; class Acidimicrobiia; order Acidimicrobiales; family SZUA-35; genus JAHELU01. Next base: position 89,361 of record CAMYLA010000017.1, read on the forward strand.
GGCGGTGATCGTCGACAGCTCGGCGTCGAAACGCTCGTGATAGTGCACCGCGGCCTGGGCGCAGGCGGCCACGAACAGATCGTTGAGCGTGACGTCCCGCCCATCGGCCTGTTCCTTGAGCGAGTTTAGTGAGACGGCGCAGAACTCGAGCCGCCGATTCCGGGATCGGGTCGACCACAGTTGGGAGCCGTGCGATTTTGGCAGCTGGCCGCCAACCGTTCTGGCCGACGCCACCGCATCGGCACCGGCCCCGATGAGCTTGACCGGATTGGGGATGTTGTCGACCGCGGACTGGACCCAGCCCAGCATTCGCTCCGGCCCCGACCGAGGCTTCCCGGCCGCGCCGGCCTTGGCCTCGCCACCGTCTGCGAACACCGCATCGAGATCGACCGGGTCCGGTGGCTCGGCGTCGGCCTCGAATTCCAGCAGGTTCGCCGCCAGCCGCAGCAGTCCGATGCCGTCGGAGATCGAGTGGTGGACCTTGCCGATGAGGGCGGCCCGGCCCCGGGCCAAGCCGGTGACGATCAGGAACTGCCACAGCGGTCTGGCCAGATCGAACGGGTCGTTGATGAACCGGGCCGCGGCCCGGCGGAGATCGGCCTCGCCGGCCGGGCCCCTGGTGACCAGCCTGACCGCCCGGACGTGGTGGTCGAAGTCGAACTGGTCGTCGACCACCCACTCCGGTTTTGCGAAGGCGCCGGTGCCCAGCACGCCCCTGGCCTCGCTGGTGGTGGCGTCGGCCACCGTGGGGCTGACGACCCGCTGCTGGAGGCGGTCGACTGCGGCCACCGTGTCGGCAATGGTGGTGCGTACCCGATCGAGGTCGGGCGAGCCGTCGAGCAAGGCGACGAACCCCATGGTGGAGGCAAGATTTGGATCCCGACCAAGCGACCACAGCAGCGCCTCGGTGTCAGACAGTTGCTGTCCCATTGGGGTTCGGGCCTCCTCGAGTGGCCCTCCAGTCTCGTGCCGCCATCGACCGTTTGCAACGGCCGATCGAGGCCGCAGTTGGAGCGGGGCCGGCGGTCTCGGCTACGTTCGAGCCGGTGACGGCGACCTATTCACCGGTCCTCCTAACGGATTGGATCGTTGGCGCCGATATGGTTGGAGCCCGGAAGGTCTGGCCCCCAGACCGCCCGAACGCACGTTCAGTAGGCTGCAAGGAGCTCAAGAAATGTCAGACGTCAAGGTCTGGATCGACCAGGATCTGTGTACCGGCGATGGCCTCTGTGCCGAAATCGCACCCGACGTGTTCTTCGGAATGGACGATGGGCTCTACTACGTGAAGGAATCGGCCGATAACTTCGGAGCCGAAAAGCTGTTCGACGGTGAGGCCAACCCGGCCGGTGCCGAGGGTATGGCTCGGATCCCCGAAGGTGGTCTGGAGCGGGTGATCGAGTCGGCCGAAGAGTGCCCAGGAGAGTGCATCTTCATCGAGGTTCCCGAGTAGCGGCGCCACCGTCGAACGGTCCGGCCACGGTGTTGGCCGTCGACCGGCACTGGGAACGAAGCACTAGATGAGCTGGGCCGAAAGGCTCAGCTCATCGGCGTTTTGGTCGAAGGTTCAGGGTGCGCTTCGTCAAGGCCACCCTGTCGGGGTTGATCGTCGCTTCGTTGGCGATGATGTGGAGTACCCGGTCCACCGTGACCGACGCCTACCGGACCACCCCGAACACGTTCGAAGTACGGCTGAGCGGCGTGGACCTGACGGTGACGCAGAGCGAGATCGGCCCGTCCCCGTTTGAGGTGCCGGCCGCCCCTGACACCCGGCGAACCCCGGTTCCGGCATTGTCACCCCCCGAACCGCTGCTGGAAACACCGCCGGTGGCCATGTCCGGTGGCGACGCCCGACTCACCGGCAACGTGATGGGGCCGGATGGCCCGGTCGCTGATGCGGTGGTGGGGATAGAGCGACACACAAGCGATGGTGTCGGTTCGCTTCGTGTCGCGACCGACGCCGGAGGCAACTGGTCGGCGGCCGGACTCCCCGGTGGCCGGTACCGGGTCCGGGCCTGGCTGCCCGGTTTGATGACCATGGGCCGCTCCGAGGTGGCGTTCCTGGCCGACGAGGAGCCGGCGGCCTTCGACTTCTCGCTGTGGGGGGTCGACCCCGAGCCGGTACTCGAGTTCCTCCACGGCGGACCGATCTACCAGAACCTCTCCGCAACGGTGGCGGTGGTCATGAGCCAACGATCGGTCGATCTCGATGGCGTGGTGGTGACGAACCCGGTTGCCGGCTCCCCGGTCTCGATCAAGGTCGGTCGGGATGTGACCCTCGCCTCGAGCCCCATCCAGTTCACCGACCACCAGGGCGCAGCCCGGTTCGTGCTCGAGTGCCGACCATCGGCGGCCCCCGACGTCCCTGGAGCCTCGGACCCCGATGTTCCTGGGGCCTCGACGCCCGCCGTCCCTGCGGCCTCGGCCGCCGACGGCACGCTGATCGCAGCAGCCGGTGAACGGATTGAGACCTTCGCCCTGCCGGGATGCCGGCCGGTGCCGCCCGCCCCGCCTGTGCCTTCGGCGGCGTCGCCTTCCGGCGGTGCCGGACCCGGGGGCGGGGTAGCTGCACCGTCCGGACAGTTGGAGGCCCAGCCCGGTGGCTAGGTCCGACGGGCGGTTCTTCAACGCCCTCGCCGGCTCGCTGCGGTTGGTGACGGCCGCTGTGGTGGCGGTGATCGTCATCCCGCCGGTGGCCGGTGCGGTGGCGGTGACCACCCTGCTGAAAGCCCCGCTTCCCGTCGGTGAGCTCCCGGAACAACGCAGCACCGTCACCGCCGAGCCATCCGAGGTCTACGACGTCACCGGCCGTCAGATCGGCTTGTTCCGGGGGTTCGATCAGACGGTCGAGGTCGACCCGTCGGAGATCCCCCAGACGATGAAGGACGCGGTGGTGGCCATCGAGGATCAACGGTTCTGGGATCACGACGGTGTCGACTTGGAAGGAATCGCCAGGGCCGCCAGGACGAATCTCGAGGTGGGCGGGATCGCCCAGGGCGGCTCCACCATCACCCAGCAGTTCGTCAAGAACGTCTACCTGTCCGGTGAACAGACCATCGAACGGAAGGTCACCGAGGCGCTGCTGGCCATCGAGGTGGAGAAGCAGCTGTCCAAGGAGGACATCCTGTTCGGCTATCTCACCTCGTCCTACTACGGATCCGGGGCCTACGGCATCGGTGCCGCGGCCGAGATCTACTTCGCAAAGCCGGTGGCCGAGCTTGACGTCTCCGAAGCCGCCACCCTGGCCGGCGTGATCCAGGCGCCGTCCCGGTTGTCGCCATACGTCGACCGGGACGCCGCCGAGGAGCGGCGCCGTCTGGTGTTGCAGGCCATGCTCGATCAGCGGCTGATCACCGAGGCCGAGTACGAGCGGGAGGTTCTGCGGCGCCTGTGGTCGGTCGAGGACGACGAGCTCCCCGGTGGCCCGGTGACCACGCTGGTTCCCCGCCCGGCACGGGGGGCCATGCACTTCCCGTACTTCGTCGACCACGTTGAGGCCGAACTACTGGACCGGCTGGGCCCCGACCTGGTCTACAACGGCGGGCTGCGGGTGGAGACCACCATCGATCCGGACATCCAGCAGGCGGCCGAGCAGGCCGTGGCCAAACGGCTGGCGAACACCGAGTATCCGATCGAGATGGCGGCCACCACCATCGATCCGTCGACCGGCCACATCGTGGCCATGGTCGGGGGGCGGGACCACGATGTCAGCCAGGTCAACCTGGCCACCGGGGGCAGCACCGGGTTCCAGCCTGGCAGCTCGTTCAAACCGATCGTGCTGGCCGCCGCGTTCGAGCTCGGCTTGAGCCCCGAAACCGACTACCCGGCCCCGGCCCGTTGGGTCGTGCCCGGGTGCAGCGGCAGCCAGTGCACGGTGTCCAACTACGATCATCGTGGCCGAGGCGACCTCAGCCTCCGCTCGGCCATGCACGCCTCGGTCAACACCGTCTTCGCCCAGCTGGTGCTGGACGTGACCATCGCCGGGACCGTCGATCTGGCCCGGAACCTCGGACTCGAGCGTCTCGATCCCGAGCGCCAATACGGTGCGTCGCTTGCGCTGGGGGCAGCCGAATCCTCGCCGCTGGAGATGGCCTCGGCATACGGGACCTTCGCCAACCGGGGCATTCGTGTTGCTCCGACCGCACTGTCACGGGTCATCGACCGCGACGGCAACGTGCTGATCGACAACCGGGCCCGGCCCGGTGAGCGGGTGCTCACCGAGGTGGTGGCCGACAACGTGACCGACGTGCTGGTCGGGGTCATCGAGAACGGGACCGGAAAGGCGGCGGCCATCGGCCGACCGGCGGCGGGAAAGACCGGGACCGCCCAGGCCTACCGGGCGGCGTGGTTCGTCGGCTACACCCCGAATTACACCACCGCCATCTGGATGGGTCACGCCGACCGTCTCGCCTCGCTTCGCGGCGTGAACGGGGTCGGCAACGTCACCGGCGGGTCGCACCCTGCGGTGGCCTGGGCCGAGATCATGAAGGCGGCCCACGACGGTGTGGAGGTCCGGGAGTTCCCTGAACCGGTGGAGATCGTGCCCATCGCCGAAGACGCCGCCGAGGTGCTGTTCTTCCGGGTCCGGGAGTTCACCGAACCGGGGGAGCAGCGGCGGGCGCCGACGCTGCCCGCCGACTGCGACGGTGGGCCATGTGAGCGTCGGTCGGCACCGCTGCCGACCGTGCCGACACCGACCTTCCCAACCACCGTCGCCACCACCACGACCGCCGACGCCACCGGTACCGCTGATTCGGTCGGCGGCCCACCAACCACCGGGGCGACCGCCCCACCGAAGACGACAACCCCACCCGGTCCGGCGATCTCGACCACGACCACAACGGCGACCACGCCCGCGGCGTCGGCGGTCGAACGGCCTCCGCCGGCCGATGCCGCCACCGGAGCCCCATCCGACTGACCGCCCCGAACACCGTGTTTCGCAGCCCGGCCCCGGCCCCTGGCCGAACCCCCTCCGCCGAGCCCGCCTTCTGAAGACAATCGGCCCAGCCACCAGCTCGAGCCACCCCTCACCACCTCGGAGAAGAACATGCCAGCCTCAGCCAGACCAGGCTCGAACCAGACCGACGACAAACGGTCGGGTTCGGGCACCTCCCGGTCATCGTCGGCCAAGGCCGGACAGACCGGGGCCGCCGGATCCCGCACCGGATCGACGTCGGGCTCGACCTATCGGTGGTCGAGCAAAGCCAAGCCGTCCCGCTCGGGCTCGGCCCGCAGCGGCGCCGGCAAAGGCACGGCTCGTTCGGTCAGCGCCGAGCGCTTGTCCGGCCGCCGGGCCTCTGCGGCCGGTTCGGCCACCTCCAAGACCTCGACGACGTCCAAGGCCTCGACCACGTCGGAGTCCTCGACGACGTCCAAGTCCTCGACCACGTCGGCGCGAAAGGACGGATCCCGGACCACATCGAGCCGGAACGCATCGGCTCGGTCCGCACCGGCTCGGGCCACCTCGACCGGCCTCGCCGGCGGTCGGGCTCGACTGCGGGCCCGGTTCGACGAGTTGGTGCCCCGGTCGGGTTCGGCCACCGGCGGGGTGGCACCGTTCGTGCCGCCCAAGAACCGGCTGAGCCGCCGGCTGCGAATGCGGGAGTGGGCCAGGCAGGGTTTCGTCCCCCTCAGCCCCGGCAAGCAGAAACTGCGACACCGGATCCTGCCCAGAACGGTGATCGGCATCGCCTTCATGCTGATGGCGGT
>CAMYLA010000018.1 GCA_947259095.1 uncultured Acidimicrobiaceae bacterium
GACCTGGCACAACGTCGATCTACGCCGCGGTGTCTTGCGGGTCACGGCGCAGATCGGAGCGACCAACACCGTTGCGCCGCCGAAGACCACCAGGGCGGCCAGGACGATCCGGCTCCACCCAGCTGCGGCGGAGCGCCTCGACGCCTGGCGCCCTCGTCAGGCGGACGAACGCCGGACGGCCCGTGAAGCTTGGACCGAACTCGACCTGGTGGCCACGACGGCGATAGGAACGCCGATCGACCGGAACAACCTGAACCGCTCGCTCCGTGGACTCTGCGCTGAGACCGAGATCGAGCCGGCCATGACGCCCTACGAACTACGCCACACCGCAATCACGCACCAGTGCGAGGCCGGCCACCACGCGTGGCGGATCGCCGACTGGGCTGGCACGAGCGAGAAGATGATCTACCTCCACTACCGCCATCTACTCGGGGAAGTCATTGATCTACCGCCGCTGGGGTTATAGAGCAACCGTCTATGGCCGCGAGGCGACAAGGATGCGCCGCACGAGGCGGGCGGTGGCCAGCTCATCCTTGGTTGTCAGCGGTCGTGAGTTCGAACGTTGCCGAGTCGGTCCCGAGGCCGGCAGGCTGAGCCCCATTGGATTCCGCACCGGTCACCGTGACCGTGATGACGTATGTCGTCCCCGGCTCGTAGTGGCTGCCGAACGCCGAAGCCAAGAAGTGAGTCGGTACGCAGATCGAAGAGCCCTCCCAGCTATCAACGAGTTCACCCGTGGACTTCTGCACGGCGCTGAAACTCGGGACGCTACACGCCCCGTTCGTTTCGTAGTGGAATGAGAAGCTGGTCTCCTTGATGAGCCCGGCTTCTGGCACGCCGACAATCTCAACGGGAAGAGGGTTAAGGCGCTCACTGGACTTGGCATGTGACGCCGAGGTCGAGTCTGCGCTCTCGACGTGGACAGTGTTCGTCTGCACGGCGCTGAACGATGCAGCGGCGAGTGCGACCAGGAGCAGGGCGGCTGCGATGGTCAGCAGGCGACGACGAGTGGGCATGCGTCGCCCATCGTCGATCGGTGCGACTCGTATCGGCGCGTGTTCGCGCTGGCCGACAACCTCGACCGGAGACCCGGACGCGATCATCTCCCTCAGTCGACGTTCCCAATCGCCGACGAGGCGGAGGCTTTCTCTACCTTCGAAGAGCGCTGTCAGCTCGCGCTCCTCCTCCGGTGTAAGAGGTTTGCTCATTGGTCAGCCTCCAGCTGTCTAGCCAACTGCAACGCCCGCCGCTTGGCTCGAAGCAATCGCGTCTTGACTCCGCCCTCGGAGAGGAAGAGGTGATCAGCGGTCTCTCGTGTCGTGAGTTCGAGGACGACACGGAGCACGAGAATCTCCCTGTGTTCATCATCGAGCTGATCGAGCACACGGGCGAGCAAGTCTCGCTCTGCGAGTTGGTCGTCGCCAGCGGGGTGCACGAAGTCGTCCGGAAGCGCCGCCTCTCGCTGACGTGAGGTCCGCCGCCTCGCGCGCATCTCAGGTTCGATCGTGCGACTCAACGCGGAACGACGCGCGATCTGATACATCCATGTGCATGGCGATGCCTCGCCTCGAAAGCCGGGAAACTGCTGCCAGATAGAAAGCAAGGCCTGGCTCTGCGCGTCCTCGTAGAGAGGGTCAGAAGGGGTCAGTCCTACGCTGAGGAGTGCTGCTGCGATTCTCCTCTCACACCGGCGTATGAAAGCAACTACAGCAGCCTCGTCTTGAGCGCGTGCGGCATCGATCAGGGTCTTGCTTTCAAGGGGTCTCACTCCTCGCACCTGCGCTCCCTCCCTGTCGTTGGATCGTTGCACGACCGCTCCAGAAGTGAGTGCAACTGATCTGACCAGTGGTTTCAAACTTGTTCGATTCCCCCCATCTCCTGATTTGGTCGCACTCACCAGTGAAACCCAACAAGCACCGAGGAAGACAGATGACTGAGACCAAGATCGCCCGATCGACATGTTCTGCAAGAGGTACCGTTGCCGCCAACGGGCCGTTCCCCGGGGCACGGGCCGGGATGCGCATCCTGATTGCGCTGGTGGTGGCGGTTACGATCCAGCTCGCCCTGGCGCCCCAGATGAGCGCCGCCGGACGGGAGAGCGGTGGCTGGAGTGATGCTGACGCTGGTTCGCTTGGTGCTCGTCGCTCCGAGCCCGCCGACGCATGGTGTCTTGCCGACGCAGCCGCGTTGGGCTTGCTCCCAAAGGTCTGCGCTCGATAGGCGGATCCTTCCAGGTCCCCAACCGGATCGCAGCCGCGACCGTCAACTATGTCGATTCAGACGTGACGACAGGGGATCATGCAGGCCTGCTCAACTAGGCAGACAACAGTTGGCCCACCGTTAGGCCCACCACCGAAGCAGTCTGACCGAGGCTGGGACCTCAGAGACGACAAAACCCTCTATTTCTAGCGGGTTTCACGTGGGGCTAACAGGAGTTGAACCTGTGACCTCACCCTTATCAGGGGTGCGCTCTAACCAACTGAGCTATAGCCCCAGCGGCAGATAACGGTATCGGTTTGCGGGGCGGTCCACTACCGGATTCGGGGGCGGGTGAGGGGCTACGGCAGTTCAGATCGAGCAGGCCGGAGAGCTCAGGATGCCTGCTTCTTGCGGCGGACCCGGACCGTCTCCTCTTCGATGACCGTGAGGCGGATACCGCCGACCAGATCGGAGATGAGGTTGAAGACGACGGTGAGCAGCACCAGGAGCACCGATGACGCCAGCGTCAGGATGCCGGCGATGGCCACCGACGCCCGGAAGACAACATCTCCCTTGATCTCGAACGTCTCGTAGTCGCCGAGCTCGAGGATGAAGGCCTCCAGATTCTCGATCGTCCCAGCCGCCTCAGCGGCATTCCACACCAACACGCTGGCCAGCAGCAATGCCGCGAACACGCAGAGATGGAACAGCACCGAAAACGTCAGCACCGACCATGGGTCGATATGGCGGATGACCCGGCGGACCTTGCGGGCCTGCACTCGCCGCTTGCGGCGGAACACATTCGGCAGCGCGCCGAGATCGAAACCGGAGGCGGGCGTCGTGGGGACTGGCGCAGGTTGGACCGCCGGTTCCGGCACATCGCCCTTGAGCTCCAGCGGCTGCTTGGGCGCCGAGGTGGAAGGGGTCGGCTCCCCCGGTGCGGTCGGTACGTCTGTGGAGGGGCTGACCGTCGGCGCCGCCTTGGCCACTGCGGCCTGCGTGGCGGCGGCCGTGGCAGCCGCTGCGGTGGCGGCTCCAGCCGCGGCAGCGACGGCAGCGGTTGATGGGCCGGGCTTCCCCAGATCCGCCTGGGCGTCGAGGGCCGGCATGGCGGGCGGTGCGGTGGGCACAGCGTCGAGCTGTTCGGTGGGAGGAGCACCACCTACCGCTTTCGATCGAGCGGCGGCCGTGCCGGCGGCGATCGCGTCCGCAGCATTTGGCGGCGGAGGGGCGGCTTGGCCATCGGGTTTGGCGAGGTCGACGATGTCGTGCAGCTCGCCGGTCACCGCCGCGGCGGCCGCCATCGGCGGCTCGCTCGGGTCGGCGTCGTGGCGCCCGGGGCGCCGGGTCGCTGGGGACCCCTTTGCTCCGGCGGTTTCGCCGTTGCCTGACGGAGCCGCATTCCCATTCCCGCTGGGCGTCGAGCCGGTTTCGGCCGATGGAAGTCCCGGGGGTGCCGGCTGCTCGGGGGCTGCGATCGTGATCGCATTGTCGGCCACAGGCTGGTCGGCATCGGCGGTGGGTGGCGGATTGTCCTTCGACGATGTGGACACCCTCGGCTTGGCTGCGAACTTGATCTCGTCGTGAGCGCCACGCTGCCCGCTCCGACCGCTCGAAGCGTCGGTTGCCTCTGCGCCGGGCTTTGACCGGGTGTTGTTGTTCCGGTTCCGCCGCCTCTACGACTTCTTCGAAGACGAAGAACGGTTCCTGGTGCCCGCTGCTCCACCGGACGCGGCCGCCGCTCCGTTCGCTGCGGCGGAAGGCGACGAGCCACCGCCGCTCGAGGTCTTGGCGGACCCGGCGGCGGAATTCTTGGAGGCGTTCTCGGATGCAGCCATCTCGTCCAGCGCCTGCAGGGCACCGTCGCCGGCGGCGGCGCCGTCGGGACTTGGGGCCACGACCGAGAAGCCAGCGTCGTGCTTCGCCCCGTCGATCAGGTCATCGGCCGAGACCGAACGGCGCCCTCGCTTACGGCCTTCGGTGGGCTCGAACCCGAGCGCCTCGACAAGCGCTTCGCCAATGTCGGCCGGTTTGGCCGATGGATTGTCATCTGCGCTCATACAGCCTCTCAGTGTACGGTACGAATATGCCACATGGGGGTCGCGAACGGATGCATCGCAACCGGATCTTTTTCAGCCCGGCCCGGCTCTGATCAGGGATTCCTCGCTGTGAAACGCTGGGCCGCCGCAGCAGCCGGGACTCCACGATAGTCGACCCGTACGACCACGACCGGCCACTGCCCACTCCCGCCGGATATCGGCGAGTTTCTCTCGAATCGGGACTCAGCAGACCGGCCGACCGGGGCGCCGTCGCCGTCGACGACCGAGACCGCGAGCAGGTCGGCCCCGTTCGCCTCCGCCACCGCAGCGGCCACCCGGTGGCCCCCACCGGCGGTGTTGGCCCCGCCCTCAACCCCTACCCCAACCGATGCCGCTGCCAGCGCCGCGGCATCGGCTGCCCACTGCGCTTTGGCCGATCGCACCTCGTGGCGGGCCGTGACTGCGATCAGGCCGACGGCCAGGCCGAAACCGGCCAGCACCATGGCCAGCAACGGCAGCGCCGACCCCCGTTCCGACGTCCCGCTGGAGCGGGCACCGCAGCGGTCACCCCTGTTCCCGTGTTGGTGATGTGGTGAGCGGCGAGGCCGGTCACAACGGCCGGAACCGCAGCGACCACCTGCCCGGCTCGGTGATGGGGTGTCCATTGGGCTGCCTCGCGGATCTGGTGTCGATTCGGTCGACCGTGGTCGACGAGGCACCGGGCTTTGGGCCCGGAGGATCAGGCCGAAGGGTCGCTCGACCCGTTGGATCCCGGTGGGCCCGGCGGCTCGTCGTCGGTGTCGGCCGTGGCCGGGGCGACGCCGTCATCGGCGGGACCGGAGCCCTCGATCAGCTCGCCGCCAGCCTCGATTTCCCGGGACCCGTCTTCGATTTCCCGGGACTCGTCTTCGGTCTCGCCTGATCCGTCGACGGCTTCGTCGGCCTCGACGGTGAACAGCCTGGCCACCGCCGAGACCTGCTCGCCGTCGCTGAGGCTCATCACCGTGACCCCGGTGGCATCGCGGCCCTGGACCGAGATGTCGCCGACCGTCGTTCGGATGATCACCCCGCCGTCGGAGATCAACATGATCTCGTCGTCCGGCGACACGAACATGGCGCCGATCACGTAGCCCTTCTTCTCGTTGACCCCGATGGCCCGAACGCCGAGCCCCGAACGCCGCTTGCGGGCGAACTGCTCCGGATCGACGCGCTTGCCGAAACCCTCGCTCGTCACCACCAGGAATTCGGTCTCGCCGGAGAACACATCGCAGGAAACCAGCTGGTCGCCATCACGGAACTTCATGCCGACAACACCGGCCGCGGTTCGACCCATCGGGCGAACGTCTTCTTCGGAGAACCGCAGCGCCTGACCTCGGCTCGAGGTCATGAAGATGTCGTCGCTGCCGTTGGTGGGCACCACCGAAACCAGCTCGTCGCCGTCGTTCAGCCTGATGGCGATCAGCCCGGCCTTGAGCGACGAGTCGTAGGCGGTGAACAGCGTCTTCTTGACCCGGCCGAAACGGGTGGCGAAGAACAGGAACCGGTTGGTCTCGTAGTCCCTGGTGTCGATGATGGCCTGAATCTGCTCGTCGGCCTCCAGCTGCAGCAGGTTGACCAGGGCCGTGCCCCGCGAGGTCCGGCTGGAGATGGGGATCTCGTGGGTCTTGATCCGGTAGACCTTGCCCCGATTGCTGAAGAACAGCAGGTAGGCATGGGCCGTGGTGTGCAGCAGGTGGTCGATCAGATCGTCGTCGTCGTCCTTGAGCTTCGCCGCCGTGACCCCGCGACCGCCCCGACCCTGGGTCCGGAACTCCTCGACCGAGACCGACTTGATGTAGCCGCTCGACGACAGCGTGACCACCAGGTCCTCGTCGTCGATCAGATCCTCGATGTCGATCTCACCCGGATCGTTGACCAGGATGGTCTGGCGGGGGGTGGCGAACTCCTCGGCGATGGCCGACATCTCGTCCTTGATGACCTGGTTCAGCATGGCCGGATCGGCCAGGATCGACTCCAGGTAGGTGATGGTCTCGGCCAACTCGGCCAGCTCGTCCTCAAGCGCCGATCGGGCCAACCGGGTCAGCCGGGCCAGTTGCATGTCGAGGATGTGGTTGGCTTGGACCTCGGAGAACTCGAAGCCCTCCCCCATCAACTTCTCTCTGGCCTCGGCCCGATCATCGGAGGCCCGGATGGCGGCGATGATCTGGTCGATCAGGTCGAGGGCCTTCAGCAGACCTTCGACGATGTGGGCCCGGGCCTTGGCCTTCTGCAGACGGAACTCGGTGCGGCGCCTGACCACTTCCTGCTGGTGCTCCACATAGGCCACCAGAACTTCCCGCAGGTTGAGGGTGCGGGGGATGCCGTCGACCAGCGCCACCATGTTCACGCTGAAGCTGGTCTGCATCGGGGTGTACTTGTAGAGGTTGTTGAGCACCACCAGCGAGTTGGCGTCCCGCTTGAGCTCGAACACCAGCCGGGTCTTGCCCTTTGCCGACTCGTTGCGGATCTCCCGCAGCCCGGCGAGGTCGCCCCGCTCCACCAGCTCGGCCGTCTTTCTGGCGATCTGATCGACCGAGGTCTGGTACGGCACCTCGGTGACCACGATCTGGTCCGAGGTCGAGCCTCTCGAGGAGCCGCCTTCAACGATCTCGGCCACCGCTCGCATCCGGACCGAGCCACGGCCGGTTCGATAGGCGTCGCGGATGCCGACCCGACCGAGGATCTGGGCCCTGGTCGGGAAGTCCGGGCCCTTGATGAACTGCATCAGATCATCGGGGGTGGCCTCGGGGTTGTCGATCAGGTGGATGGCTGCGTCGACCGTTTCCTGCAGGTTGTGGGGCGGGATGTTGGTGGCCATGCCGACCGCAATGCCCTGGCTTCCGTTGACCAGCAGGTTGGGGAACCGGGCCGGCAGCACATCGGGCTCGGCGTGTTTGCCGTCGAAGTTGTCGGAGAAGTCGACGGTGTCCTCGTCGATGTCGGCCAGGAGCTGCATGGCAAGGGGCGTGAGCCGACACTCGGTGTAGCGGTAGGCGGCGGGGGGATCGTCTGGCGAGCCGAAGTTGCCGTGGGGATCGATCAGCGTATGGCGAAGCGAGAAGCTCTGACCCATCCGGACCAGCGAGTCGTAGATCGCGCTGTCGCCGTGGGGGTGGTACTTGCCGATCACGTCGCCGACCACGGTTGCGCACTTGACGTGGCTGCGGGTCGGGAAGTGGCCGGCGTCGAACATCGACCACAGGATCCGGCGATGGACCGGCTTCAACCCGTCCCGAGCGTCTGGCAGGGCCCGAGCCACGATGACCGACATCGCATACTCGAGGAAGGACTGCTCCATCTCGTTCTGGATCTCGATCGGCTCGACATTGTCTCGCCCGCCGTCGTCCTCGTCGGCATCGGTCGGTGGGGTCACGTCACTCACTGATCACATCCCATCAGATGTCCAGGAACCTCACGTCGTCGGCGTTGGTCTGGATGAAATGTTTCCGGCTCTCCACATCGTCGCCCATGAGGACGGCGAAGACCTCGTCGGCGATGGCGGCCTGGGCGACGGTGACCTGCAGCAGCGTTCGCTGCTCGGGATCCATGGTGGTTTCCCACAGCTCGTCGGCGTCCATCTCGCCGAGACCCTTGAGTCGCTGGAACTCGGCGTTCGGATGTTCGGCGGCATAGGCGGCTCGGGCCGGATCGTCCTTGAGGTAGATCTTCGACCGACCGACCTCGGTTGAGTAGAGCGGCGGCTGGGCGATGTAGATGTAGCCGGCCTCGACCAGCGGCCGCATCTGCCGGAAGAAGAACGTGAGCAGCAGCGTGCGGATGTGGGATCCGTCGACGTCGGCGTCGGCCAGCAGGATCACCTTGTGATACCGGGCCTTCTCCAGCTCGAACTCCTCCTCGCCCAGCCCGGCGCCGATGGCCTGGATCAGCGAGATGATCTCGGTGTTCTTGAACATGCGGTCGATGCGGGCCCGCTCAACGTTGAGGATCTTGCCCCTGATGGGCAGGATGGCCATGGTGCGGGGGTCTCGCGCCTCTTTTGCCGAACCGCCGGCCGAGTTGCCCTCCACGATGTACAGCTCGGATTCCGACGGGTCCTTGCTCTGGCAGTCGGCAAGCTTGCCCGGCAGGCCTGCCCCGTCGAGGGCCGACTTTCTCCGTATGTTCTGCCGAGCCTGGGTGGCGGCAATACGGGCCCTGGCGGCGTTGGTGGCCTTGGTGAGGACCGCCTTGGCCTCCCTCGGATTCTCCTCGAACCACTCTCGCAGCCGCTCGTTTGTGGCTTTTTCCACCAGGGACCGGACCGAGACGTTGCCAAGCTTCGATTTGGTCTGGCCCTCGAACTGGGGGTCGACCACCCGGACCGAGATGATGGCGGTCAGGCCTTCCCGGATGTCTTCGCCCTGGAGGTTCTCGTCCTTCTCCTTGATGAGCCCCTTGTCCCTGGCGTACCGGTTCACGGTGCCGGTGAGGGCGGAGCGGAACCCCTGCTCGTGCATCCCGCCCTCGGTGGTGTTGATGCCGTTGGCGAAGCTGTGGATACCGTCGGTCTGGAAGCCGGTGTTCCACGAGAACGCCAGCTCCACCGCCTCCTGGTCGCCCTCCTCGGCGTACCACCCGACCTGGTCGAAGAGGGCCTCCTTCGAGGCGTTGAGGTGCTGGACGAAGTCTTTGATGCCGCCGTCGTAGCGGAGCACCACTTCCTCGAAGTCGGGGTCGCGGTGATCGATGACATGGAACTCGAGCCCGGCGTTGAGAAAGGCCATCATCTGGAACCGGTCGAGCAGGGTTTGGGTGCGGTATTCGATGCCCTCTTTGAAGATCGACGGATCGGGCCAGAACCGAACCATGGTGCCGGTATGGGGAGTGCCGTCTTCGTTGCGCGGTGAGTCCCCGATGATGGCCAGTTTCGTATCCGGCTCACCACCGTCCTTGAACGACATGGCGTAGCGCTTGCCGTCGCGGTCGATCTCGACCTCGACCCTGCCGGAGAGGGCGTTGACGACCGAGACCCCGACGCCGTGAAGCCCGCCGGACACCTTGTAGCCGCCGTCGCCGAACTTGCCACCGGCGTGGAGCACGGTCAGCACGACTTCGGCCGCGGTCAGGTCCTCGAATTTGGGATGGAGGCCGACCGGGATGCCACGACCGTCGTCGGTGACCTCGATCCCGCCGTCGGCCAGCACCTGCACGTCGATGCGATCGCAGTACCCGGCCATCGCCTCATCCACAGCATTATCCACAACCTCCCACACGAGGTGGTGGAGGCCGGTGGGACCGGTCGAGCCGATATACATGCCGGGGCGCTTGCGGACGGCTTCGAGCCCCTCCAGAACCTGGATGGAGGATGCACCGTAGGAATCGGTAGGCATCAAACCATCGCTCGTGGAGTTACTCTCACTCTGGGAGTTCGTTGTCATACAGAAATCAACGTTCCGATCAGCCGGGAAGAAGGGGCCAAAGTCTTGCGCCCGAGCGGGAAGGGAACCCGATGCGGGTCCTGCGCTCTCCCAGGGCCCCAGTCTACCACTTCCAAGCCTTCGAGCGGTGAAACGACACCTCCCGAAACCAGCTCAAATACTACAACTTGAGCTGTTTTTGATCGACCCGTGGCGAGGCCGGGGCAGCCGGCTCAACGGTCGATTCTCACCGCCACCCGGTCGAGAAGGTCGGTCCCGAACACCGCCTCGAACCGTTGCTTGATCTGAGATTCCATCCAGCCGACCTGGGCGGCCCAGGCTGCATCCTCGCAGCCGATGGTCAGCACCCGGTCGACCAGCTCCACCGGCCGGGTCGGGCCCGCCAACCCGGGACCAACCAGCTCGGGCCATCGGTCCTGGAGTTGGGACAGGATGCTGATGGGCGGCGCCCCGAGATTCCTGACCAGCCGTTCGAGCGGGTCGGACAGCTTTGCCGGGTCGCCGGTCTTCCCCAGCTTCTGCCGCAACTCATCATTTTCTTCTTCTCGCCCGTCGAACCGTCGGAACCGGCTCATCGGGGGGTCCCGACCTCGTCGAAAGTCAGCACCCGATCGGGCCTGGTCTGGGGTGGCAACGCAGAAGCCGAGGTGATCACGGTCTGCCCGGCCGGCAGGTTGGTCAACAGGGCGCTGGACCGTTCGGGATCGAGTTCGGACAGGACATCGTCCAGCAGCAGCAGCGGCGGCTCGCCGAGCACCTCGCTGACCAGCAGGTGGCCGGCCAGCCGCAGGGCCAACGCCAGCGTCCGCTGCTCGCCCTGTGAAGCCTCCGTCCTGGCCGACAGGCCGTCGAGTGTGAGGGTCAGCTCGTCGCGGTGTGGGCCGACGGAGGTCACCCCCCGCCGGACGTCGCTCTGGCGGGCGTCGGCCAGGGCCTCGGCCAAGGTGTCGGTTGGCCACGACGGGAGGTAGTCGGCTCCCACCGGCACCGGCGCCCCGGCCAACACCTCATAGGACCGGGTCACCAGCGGCAGCAGGCGAGCGACCAGCGCCTGGCGCCGCTCGGTCAGGTCGGTTCCGGTGTCGGCCAGCTTGGCGTCCCAGACGTCGAGCGTTGCCAGGCCCGCCTCGTCGAGGCGGCCGTGCGACTGGCGAAGCAGGGCATTGCGCTGCTTCAGGATCCGCTCGACGTCGCGGAGCACCGCGTCGACCCGGGGGTCCAGCGCCACCAGCACGTCGTCCAGATATCCCCGACGGATCGACGGGCCCTCCTTGACCAGCGCCAGATCGTCGGGAGCGAACACCGTGATCCGTAGCGCCCCCAACAGGTCCCGGCTGCGCTGCAACCGTTGCCGGTTGACCTGGGCCCGGCTCCGACGCCGGCCGATCTCCAACTCGATCAGCACATCCCGATCATCGCGCACGCCCTCTGCTCGAATGATGGCGGTCTCGGCCCCCCGCCGAACCAGGCTCTCGGTCGGCGCACCTCGGAACGACTTGAGGGTGGCCAACAGGCCGAGGGCCTCGAGCAGGTTGGTCTTGCCGATGCCGTTGGCACCCACGATGGCGGTCAGACCGACGTCGAGTGGCAGTTCGAGCGACTCGTAGCTACGGAAATCCTGGAGCCAGAGCCTGGTGATCCGCATCGCCGTTGCCAACTCCTCGGCCGGCGGCGGTGCCCCGGCCGTCGCCCGGCCCGGGAGACCCGCCCCGAAGGCCTGGTCTAGGAGACCCGAACCGGCATGATCAGGTACAGGAACTCGTCGGATCCGACCGAGCGGACCACCGCCGGCTTCAGCTCGTCGATGGTGGCCAGGGTGATCTCGTCGCCGGTTGCCACCTCGATACCCTCGAGGAGGAACTGCGGGTTGAACGCAACGGTCAGATCGTTGCCGTCGTAGCCGCCCTCCACGCTCTCCCTGGCGGTGCCGACATCCTGGGTGATGGCGACCAGCTCGACGCTTCCGTCTGTGATCTCCAACCGGATCGGGGTGGATTCACGGGCCAGCAGTTTCACCCGCCGCAGGGCGTCGAGCAGGGCGGCCCGATCGACGGTGAGCAGGTTGGGATGGGATTCGGGGATCAGACCGCGGTAGTTGGGGAATTCGCCCTCGATCAACCGGGTGATGAGCTTGACGTCGCCGACCTCGAACGAGGCCTCCCGCTCCCCCAGCTTCAGCTCGACCGTCTCCCCCTGCCCGAGGATGCGGTTCAACTCCCCCAGGGCTCGCGACGGGATCAGGACGCTTTGGCCTTCGTCGAGCACCGAGACACCGGCGACGTCTCGCATGGCCAGGCGGAACGAATCGGTGGCCACCAGGCGAAGCCCGTCGGCCTCGGCGGCCAGGAGCACCCCGGTGAGGATGGGGCGGGAATCGTCGGAGCTGGCGGCCAGCACGACCTGCTTGAGCGATTCGGCCAGCTGCTCGGAGGCCAACGACACCGACTCCGAACCCAACTCCGAGAGCTGGGGGAACTCGTCGCCGGCGATGAGCCTGATGCTGAACTCGCTTCGACCGGCGGCGATGCTGAGCGACTCGTCGGCCGCGGCGAACGACACCGCACCGGGCTGCAGGGCCTTGACGATGTCGGTTGCCAGCCTGGCCGGGATCACGGCAACACCATCGGATTCGCCGGACACGGTTACCGCGATCGAGATGGTCAGATCCAGATCGCTGCCGGTGAGGGTCAGGGTGTCGCCCGTCAGTTCGGCTCGCACGCCGGCCAGCCCCGGCATCCCGCCCCGGCCACTGACGGCGCGGCCCGCGATGCCGAGCGCTTCGACGATCACGTCTCTCTCACATCGGAATTTCATCGCGCCGGCACTTTCGGGTCGATCTCGGACGGGCTGGGCTGGTGGCAATCGGTGGCCGCCATTCTGGTGTGCATTCTGGTGTCTCGTTGCGAGCGTAGTAACCATGCCCGGAAAATCAGCGTGGCACAAGCGTTTGGTTCGGTCATCGGGATGGGGCCGCTGCTTGGCCGGTCGGCCACCGTTCCGGCGGCGGTGTTGTTGCGGTCGTTGTGGTGGTTGTTGTTGTGGTGGTGGTTGTTGTGGGGGCGAACCCGGTGAGCGCTGCCGCACAGGTTGTCCGCAGTTGATACCAAGGTCTGATTTGTAAACGGTGGTAGGTCTAGTAGGGCTGTGGATTGTGGATGAACAGCCGTCTTGCCTGGTCAGGGGGCGTTCGGTCGTCCAGAGGGGGTGTTGCGATCTCCCCAGGGTGGTGGTGCCGGCCGGCGTGGGCTGTGCAGGACCGTCGGGTCATCCACCGATGAGGGGGGACCGGTGCACATGGTCGTCCCCTAGCGGTCCCCAGCGTGGGCCTGGTTTCGCACAGACTTTTCCAGAGCCATCACGTGATTGTAGATCTGGGATCGCTCCTTCATGAGCGCTGATATCTTGTCGCAGGCGTGCATCACGGTGGTGTGATCGCGACCACCGAACTCCTTGGCGATCAGCGGGAAGCTGAGATCGGTGAGCTGGCGGGTGACGTACATCGCCATCTGCCGGGCGATCACCAGTGGCCGGCGCCGGGACTTGCCCGTCAGCTCCTCCAGGGTGAAGCCGAACTGTTCGACGGTGGCATCGAGGATCATGGCCGCGGTGATCGGCCGAGGCTGGCGGTCGGCGATGAAATCGCCAAGCACCTGTTCGGCCAGGGCGGTGGTCATCTTCTCGCCGTTGAGGTTGGCGAACGCCGTGACCTTGTTCAGTGCGCCTTCCAACTCCCTGATGTTGTTGGTGATGTTGGCGGCGATGAACTCGCTCACGTCATTTGGCAGCGGGATGCCGTCCCGCTCGGCCTTCTTGCGGAGGATGGCCATCCGGGTTTCGATGTCCGGCGGCTGGATGTCGGTCAGGAGCCCCATCATGAACCGGCTCCGCAACCGCTCCTCCAGTGTGGGGATGGCATCCGGCGGGCGATCCGATGAGAGCACGATCTGACGATTCGAACCGTACAGATCGTTGAAGGTGTGGAACAGCTCCTCCTGGAGCCGGTCCTTTCCCTCGATGAACTGGATGTCGTCAACCAGCAGCACGTCGATCTGGCGATAGCGCCGCTTGAAGTCGTTGCCGGAGGAGTTCTTGATCGAGTCGACGAATTCGTTCAGAAAAGTCTCGGTGGAGACGTACAGCACCTTCTTCTGCGGTTCGAGGTCGTTGATGAAGTGCTCGATGGCCCGCAGGATGTGGGTCTTGCCCAAGCCGGCGCTGCCGTAGATGAACAACGGGTTGTAGGAACCGCCGGGGCGCTCGGCAACCGACAGCGCGGCCGCGATGGCGAAACGGTTCGACGGGCCGGTCACGAAGTTCTTGAACGTGTAGCGGTTGGCCAGCTCGACGCCGATCGACGCCGACTCGGGGGCGCCGTCGATGTCGATCCCGCTGCCGTCGATGCCGCCGAGCCGTCCGTCCTGGCGCGGATCCCTCCTCGGCGGGGCCCCGATGTGGGGCGCACCTATATGTAGTGGATCGGTTCCCATGCCGTCCGGACGTCGACCGGCCGACCGGTCGGCATGGCTGTCGCCGTGGACCGGGCGTCCATCGTGGATCGAGGGGGACTGGACCGACGCGATGGAAGGGATCGAAGGCTCGCCGAGGCGGGCGGTCATGCCCTGGCCGGGTCGCTCCCCCGGTCCGGCCGAGCGTCGATCGAACCGGTTGGCCTCGGTGGTGAGATCGATTCGGCCCTCGGCGTCGTCGAACAGGGTGGGGACAACCATTCGGAAGTCGATCCTCAATTCATAGCCTGCCGCCTCGGCCACCGCGTCCTCGACCAGCGGCCGGTATCGCCCGTCGAGCCGATCCCGGATGATGCCGTTCGGCATCGCCAAGAGGAAGGTGTCGTCGGAGAGCTCGATGGGGGCAACCTGTGCAAAAGTGCTCTGCCAGACCCCATCGGAGACCTGACTACGCAGCAATGCGGAGGCGGTTACCCACAGTTCCTCCGCCGTCAGCACGACCCGGCACCCGCACGATCCTGATCGTCGGTTGCCGGTTGGTTTGCCGCCACGGTGGTGCACATCGACCGGGTGGTCGGCTTTGATTTTGGCCGTTTTGAGAGCTTTTTCACTGGATGACTCTTTAACTGGCTTCGGATTCGAGTGGTCCTCGGTACCGTCGACCAAATCGGGATGCAACGGTGCAAGCCGGGTCGAACAACCTGATTTCCCAACTTCGTTTGGGGATTTCTCCCCACTTCCCACAGATTTTTCCACAGGGTGCCGAATGGGACCAGGGCAACGATCGAACGTCAACAATGCGAGACGCCGAAACCGAGTCGCCCGGTGGTTCCCTCCTAGCAGCAACCCTGTGGGGTTGCGGGTGATAGAACGCTAGCAGCGACGAACGGTGGCCCCCACCTGCGCTGTGGAAAAGCTTGGCCGCCCCCCTCCCGACTGACGGCGTACAGATCCGGTCTACTACAACCGGCAGGGTGGCACCACCGGAACGGCCGATTGGCCAGGCGTCGGTGTCGGCAGGGTTGCGCTCCCCGCCGTTAGTTGGGAGCGCCCTCGCGCCGCCGTAGCCTGGTGTTCTGGCCGGCGTGGCGCCACAACCGTATTCTGGTTGACGGATGCCGTGTCGGGTCTGAACGAGATCTGCCCCCCGCTCGCCATCGGTACGCCGACTCGGGTCGAGCCTGGGCACTGAATTCCCTCTTCGTGTGTTGGACGTGTGAGCGCTCCCGACCCGCAAGAAACCCAACGTGCAACAACCCGCCCGGAGAAGCTGTCGTGAAACGTACTTTCCAGCCAAACAACCTCAAACGAGCACGCAAGCATGGTTTCCGTGCCAGGAAGGCGACTCGCGGCGGACGAGCGGTACTCCGGTCCCGTCGGGCCAAGGGCCGCCATCGTCTCAGTGCGTGATCAGGTCGATCGCTCGCCGTCGAACGTTCGCTGACCTCCGCAACCGGGGCCACCGGGTCCGGAGTGGGTCGGTCCGCCTGACGTTCCTGCCGCTCGAAACCGTCGAGCCCCAGGTGGCGTTCGCCATCGGGCGGTCGTTCGGGAATGCGGTGGAACGCAATCGGGGCCGGCGCCGACTCCGGGCCGCCTTCGTTGAGGCCGTGGGGCGCCGGGATCTCGATCGACGGGGCGCGTTCCTGCTGGCCGGCAGCCGGGGCCTGTTGACCGACGGGTTTCCCCGGTTGGTCGAAGACGTCGAGGTCTGTCTCGAAAAATCCGCAGCGGCCGGAGCGAGGAACGGCGGCCCACCGCCAATCGCAGCGCACGCACCGTCGGGGCGGGAACCACAGCCATGAAAGACGCCGAAACCATCGTCAAACCCGTTGAGCCCGCCCGGCCGGGCCTGATCAAACGCTTGATGTTGGGCGCCATCGGGCTCTATCGGATGACCGCCCCGGTTCGAACGCCACGATGCCGCTACTTACCGACCTGCTCGGAGTACGCCGCGGAAGCGATCGAACGCCATGGCCCCGGCCGCGGCCTCTGGCTGGCCATCCGCCGCCTCGGCCGCTGCCACCCCTTTGGATCATTCGGCTTTGATCCCGTCCCGGAGAAGTAGTCATGTTCAACACCGTCAAGGACTTTTCCCTCGATGCGGTCGCATCGGTGCTGGCCTTCTTCTACTCGCTCCCCGTCGTCGGTGGGTCGTACGGGGTCGCCATCATGCTCCTCACCGCAACGGTGATGATCATGTTGATGCCGCTGACCTTGAAGGCCACCCGGTCCACCATCAAGATGACCCAGCTGCAGCCCGAGCTCAAGAAACTGCAGAAGGAATACAAGGACGACAAAGCCAACCTCAACCAGGCCATGATGGCCCTTTATCAGGAGAACGGGGTCAACCCGGTCGGCGGCTGCCTGCCGATGCTGGCCCAGCTCCCGGTGTTCCTGCTCCTGTTCAACGTGCTGCGGGGTCTCACCCGCCGGGTCTCGGAGAAGCCGTACTTCGCAGTTTCGGAGCGGGCCCACGATCTGCTCGGGGTGCCGTCGACCGGGGCCGACACGTTCGATCCGAACCATCTCGAGAAGAGCACCGAGCTCTACCAGAGCCTGTCGACCCAGACCGAGATGCTCTTCGGCCCGTTCGATCTGGCCTCCACCGCCTGGGAGGTGGTCCAGGACAACCCGCTCTCGTCCATTCCCTACATCCTGCTCATTCTGTTCGTCGTCGGCTCCAGCTATTACCAACAGCGCCAGGTCTCGTCGCGTCGAGGCGCCATGCCGGACAACCCCACGCCCCAGCAGCAGACCCAGCAGCAACTGCTCAGAATCCTGCCCCTGATGTCGGGTGTCTGGAGCTTCCTGTTCCCTGCCGGTCTCGTGTTGTACTGGGCGACCTCGAACCTGTTCAGGATCGGCCAGCAGGCCTATATCACCAAGGCGCTCTACAAGGACGACCTCCGCCAAGGCAAAGTATCGGCCGATGATGCGGAGGGATCGATGTCGGCCACGTCCGACGACGAACCCGAGGCCGCAGCCGGCAAACCCTCGAAGGGCAAGTCGACCAAGCCCGCCAAGTCGACCAAGCCCTCCAAGGCCGGTGATCAACCGAAGACCTCGGGCAAGGCCGGCTCGGCGAACGGCGACACCGCCGATTCCCTGATCGGCGACGGCCGGCCCGGTCGCAAGGACGCCTCCGCCGGCAACGGCTCGCCGCCGTCTGGCGGTGGGGCCGACCGGGATGAGGCATGGGCTCGCAGGCGGGCCCAGCGAACCAAGGCGCAAGCCACCAAGAAGAATTCTTCGGCCGAGGGTTCGAGCCGGGTCACCCCGAAGGGTACGAAACCACCGGCGGCGAAGAAGAAACGAAAGAGGTAGAGAACGCGTGGAGTGGGTCAAGACAACAGCAAAAACACTGCCCGAGGCGATTGATCTCGCACTGGACAATCTCGGTGTCGACGAATCCGAGGCCGAAATCGTGGTCCTGGAGGAGCCCCGTCCGGGGCTGTTCGGCAGGATGCGGGGCACGGCCCGGGTCGAGGCTCGGGTGAAGCCGAAAGCCATCCGGCCCAAGATCGAACGGAACCGAAACCGCCGCAGCCGGTCCGAGGGTGGATCCAAGGGCAAGGGTGGCGATCGAGGCAAGAACCGATCCCGGAATCGCAGCGGCGGCCAGTCCGGAAGTCGTGACGGTGGCCGCAGCGGCGGCGACGGTGGCAAAGGAGACGGCGGCGGTCGGGGCCGGGGCAAGGACGAGAGCTCGGCCTCCGGCAACGATCGGTCTGCCGGTTCGAAGGGCCCGAACGACACCGGGTCCGGCCGAGGCTCGGGCAGCGGTGGCAAAGGGCGAGGGCGCGGTGGTCGAGAAGAAGGCCGAACGCGTTCCCAGGGGCGGAGCAGCAGCAACGATCACGACACGAAGCCGAAAGAGGACACACCAGTGGAAGAAGTAGAAGAGCACCTGCGGACGTTTCTCAGCGGCCTGACCGAGGCATTCGGGTTCGACAGTGAGGTGACGGTCGACAGTTCCGAGCAGGATGTCCTCATCGGTCGGATCGAAGGCCAGCACGGACTGCTGGTGGGCCCCAAGGGCCGAACCCTCGATGCGGTCCAGGAGCTGGCCCGCATCTCCTGCCAGCGGGCGGTGCCGAGCAGCATCCGGATCAAGGTCGACGTCGGAGGCTACCGCGAACAGCGAATCGCCGCGTTGGGCGAGTTCGCCCGCAAGGCGGCCGCCAGTGCGGTGGAGGAATCGGCCGAGGTGGCGCTGGAGCCGATGTCGGCCGCCGATCGCAAAGCGGTCCACGATGCACTGAGCGAGGACGACAGGGTGGAGACCCGCTCGGTCGGCAGTGAGCCTCGCCGCAAGGTCCTGGTCGTGCCGCTCGTCGATGCCGACGAAGACGACGAGGAAGACGACGACGAGGAGACGGCCAACGGTTCGGCCGATGACGGCAACGAGCAGGTCGACGACACCGCCACCGACACCGCCACCGACGACACTGACACCGACACCGACGACATCGGTCAGGAAGACGAGGGTGACCTCGTCGACGCCGGTGGTGGCGAGGTCGAAGACTAGGCGCCGGACGCCCGGCCCGATGGACCCGGCCCTGGCCCAGGTGCTCGACCGCTCTCGAGCAGTCGGATTCCTGGGGCCGGGTCCGATCGAAACCCATATTGAACATGCTGAACGGTTCGGCCGGGCCCTCGGCTCGGCCGACTGCCGTTTTGCCGACATCGGCGCCGGCGGGGGCGTCCCCGGCCTGCCGATGCTGGTCGCCGAGCCGGGGTTGTCCGCGGTCTTGATCGACGCCTCCCGGAAACGGTGTTCGTTTCTGGTGTGGGCGCTGGCCGAGCTGGGATTGGTTGACCGGGCCGAGGTTTGGTGCGGTCGTGCCGAACAGATCGGCCGTGAGGCCCGGGGCCGGCAGGCCTTTGATGCGGTGGTGGCTCGTGGTTTCGGGCCACCGGCGGTCACCCTGGAATGCGGCGCTCCGCTGTTGCGGGACGGCGGCCGTCTCGTGGTCAGCGAACCGCCGGTGGCCCGGCGTTGGCCGGTGGACGCGGTGGCAGCGATCGGGCTGAACCAGATCGACGCCGAGGCCGGGGTGGCGGTCTTCGAGCGCCGCGGGCCGCTGCCGCCGTCACTCCCCCGGTCGACCAAGCAGCTCAAACGGTCCCCCCTGTTCGAGATCGCCTGAGCCTTCTGTTCCCTCGTCTCGGCGGTTTCGCTCGTTGCGGCGTGGTGGCGGCGGGTTGTCCGGATCCGGGATCCGGCGCGGTCGGCGCACCATGATGTTGGCCGCATGGGCGGCTGCCACCCCAAGGAGCTGGACCCGACGGCAACCTTCCAGGTCGATTGACCCGTTGTCGAACCCAAGGAGGTCTAATCTCGGTAAATGGTCAGGGGTAGGTTGATGTTGGGTCGAGAGCGGGCGAAGATAACGCCAGCAATGAGGAGTGTCCGTTGACCGCCACCGAAGCAAGTGAGACCATCCGGCCGCCGGACGGCGGTGCCGGGGCGCGCCTGATCGCAGTGGCAAATCAGAAGGGCGGCGTCGGCAAGACCACTACCACGGTGAACCTTGGCGCGGCCGCGGCCGAGTTGGGTCACCGGGTCCTGATCATCGATCTCGACCCACAGGGTAATGCCAGCACCGGGCTCGGTATCAACCCCCGGACGCTGCAGTCTTCGATGTACGACGTGCTGCTGCACGATGTGCCGATGGAC
Source organism: uncultured Acidimicrobiaceae bacterium (assembly GCA_947259095.1). Lineage (GTDB taxonomy): Bacteria > Actinomycetota > Acidimicrobiia > Acidimicrobiales > SZUA-35 > JAHELU01. The sequence continues at coordinate 19,805 of CAMYLA010000018.1, forward strand.
GATGCCATCGAGGCCGCGGCGGTGCGGAACCTGTTCCTGGCTCCGGCCAATCTGGATCTGGCCGGAGCGGAGATCGAGTTGGTACCGGCGTTCAGCCGGGAGATGCGGCTGAAGAATGCCATCGCCAAGATCGCCGATGACTTCGACCTGATCCTGATCGACTGTCCCCCATCGCTGGGACTGCTCACGGTGAACGCCTTGGCCGCGGCCAAGGAGGTGCTGGTCCCCATCCAGTGCGAGTACTACGCCCTGGAAGGCCTCGGCCAGCTGCTGCGCAACGTCGACCTGGTGCAGCGCAACCTCAATGCCGAGTTGCACCTGTCCCACATCGTGCTCGTGATGTTCGACGCCAGGACCAATCTCGCCTCGCAGGTGGCAACCGAGGTCCGGGAGCATTTCGGCGATCTGGTCTGCAAGACCGTGATCCCCCGCACGGTCCGCTTGTCTGAGGCTCCGAGTTTCGGGCAGCCGATCACCGTGTTCGACACTGCGTCCAGAGGTGCGCTCTCCTATCGCGATCTGGCTCGCGAGGTGGCCGGTGTCCCGACCTGAATCGGATGCCGGGCCCCCGCACCCGGATCTAGATTCACTGCTGTCACGACGAACCCCGTCGCCGAGTCCCACCGGCGCCGACCCGGAGACCGGGCCCGCCACCACTCCCCCGCCGCCACCACCACCGACACGATCACTGTCGTCGGCGGCCACTGTGGGCGAGCTTCGTGAGCTGCCGGTCGATGTCATTATCCCCAACGAGTTCCAACCGCGTCGCCGGTTCGACGACGCCGCGCTGGAGTCGCTGACCGAATCGGTTCGTGAGCTCGGTGTGTTGCAGCCGGTGCTGGTGCGGCCCGATGGCGGTGGCCGCTTTGAGCTGATCGCCGGCGAGCGGCGTTGGCGGGCGGCCCGGCGAGCTGGGTTGACGCTGATTCCGGCGGTGATCCGACGGACCGCCGATCAGGGTGCGCTCGAGCAGGCAATCGTAGAGAACCTGCATCGAGAGGATTTGACCGCATTGGAGGAAGCCCACGCTTATCAACAGCTTGTGGATGACTTTGGGCTGACGCGGGACGAGGTGGCGGCCCGTGTTGGGAAAAGTCGGTCAGCGGTCAGCAATACGCTGAGGCTGTTCCAGCTGCCGGTGGTGGTGCAACGTATGGTGGCCGAGCGCCGTCTCGGGGCCGGGCACGCTCGGGCCATCCTCGGTCTCATCGACCCCGCAGCCCAGGTGGCGCTTGCCGAACGAGCGGCGGCCGAGGAGCTCAGCGTCCGGGCCGTGGAGCAGGCGGTGCGCACCGGAGAGGTCGACCATGATGGAATCGGGTCGATGCCCGAACAAGGCCGAGGGGGCGATGCCGGGGCGTCACCAGCGGTCGGCGTCAAGTCGGTGGGCGCATTGGAGGTGGAGCGGGTCCTGGAGGAGCGGCTGGCGACTCGGGTGGAGGTCCTGGAGACCGGGGGGACCGGCCGGCTGGTCATCCGGTTCGCCGATGACGTCGACCTCGACCGAATTTTCCGCTTGCTGGCCGCCGGGGATTCCTAGTCGGTCCCTGGTTGGACTCTGGCCGGGCGCCGTTGCGCACCTGTTTGTCGTCTGCCGGCGGGGGAACGACGCGGTTCGGACCCTGGGTGACTGGCCGAATTGAGTCGCCGAATTGGCGGTCGTGCCGCTCTCGGTTCGACCCACAGGGTGTGGAAAAGCTGTGGGGATCGCGCCAACCGGCCTGGAGACGGGGCTCGGGATGTGGACAGTGGGTGTGATGACCCAGGCGGATGGCGGTACCTGCGGCCAGGGTGAAACGGGGCTCGACGGTGGAGGGGGTCGGGTTCTGTTTCACGTGAAACGTTGGGTGGGGGTATCGACGGCCGCTGCTTGGCAAAGGGGGTGACGTGGCGTACGGGGTGACTACCCCCAATATACCCACAGCCTGTGGATGTGCCTGTTGGCCACCGTTCGTGGTTGATTTGGGGCCACCTGGAGCGTAGGGGCGGCCTGGAAGTGGGCGGATGTACGCCCGATCTGTTGCCGATCGTGGCGGCAATCGTGCGAGGGCCGACGGGCCCGAGCAGTTGACCCCTTTTCGGCGATGTGCATCCGGTCCGAACTCGATCCACCCCGGCGCTGCCCTGAAGATACCCGCGAGGGGGTAGGTAATGGTGCTTTACTGGGTGTCGACTGGGGTAGATGAGGTAGAGATGGTGAATTGCGGGTGTAATGTTGGGTGTGATCGGCGGGTGTGCGTGGTCGGAGGTGTCCGGCGGTTGCGGGGCCGGTTCGGTTTGTTTGGGCCTGCCGGCGTGTCGGACGCACCCGTTGGTGCGGTCGATCGGCGGTCACGGTGGTGGTGATCGTCGCTTCGAGGCGGCTGTGCCGTCTTGTGGTGTCTTGTAGCGCCTTGGAGGGCTGTATGGGTTCTGGCGGCCCGTGGTAGGCAGTGAAAGCCGGGAGAGGGGTTGGAGCCCGGCTGCGGCTTCAGGACCGGGTCGATGGGCCGACTCATCGGTGATCGTCGGGCGTGGATGTCCGGTGGCGGCGTGGAGTCGGGGCCAGGCGCCAGCCGAGGCAGCGTTTCGCCCTGCCACGAAGACACCCGGAGGTACCCATGGTGGGCCCGCAGCTGGGTAGGCAATGGGTCCGAGAAGGCGATAGATGCGGTGCAGATCGGGAAGATCAGGGGATAATTGGGTCGGCCGCGGGTGAGCAGGTCACCCGGGGCCGACCCAAGGTTTGTTGCGGGGCCGGTCCGAAGTGCTGGTGCGGACGACCGTCCGGGCGTTCGAGAGCTGAAGCCGCAGGATCGTGGCGACCGTGCGCACGAGGCGCCCGGAGGGAGGCGAGAGAAGCATTTCTGGGGGGCGGCGTCAGGGGTCGATCGAGGCGGACCGGGGAATGGAGAGGTCGACACCGGCGGACGGCACACGACGAATCGTGAGGGGGACTGTGTGCTGGGGCGTTGATGGGGTGCAACGACGGCCGTTGGGCTCGGCCTACGGGTGGTCGCATGCGGCTGCGGTACAACGTATGCGGCATGCGGGGTGTTCTGAGCAAGCCTGGGTACGGAGTGGGCACAACGTGGTACACAACTGGGATACAACGGTGAAGGGCGGGTAGCACCGGGGGTGGGGCGGTGGTGACTGGAAACCTGCTGCTCTTCCGCCCAGGGATATCTGAGCAGCATGGCGTGCCGTTGCCGAGCGAGCCGGTCGTGAAGGCGCGGACTGGCTGCGGGCCGTCGCCGTTGGGTGCCGGTGCGCGTCCGGGCCAGGGCAGGGCGCAAGATGGTGACCGACTTGTGCCCTGGGGGGGGGGCCCGGGAGATCGAGGGGGCATGCCGGGACGTTTAGGGTATAGGTGGGGGTCAAGGGGGTACGTCTAGGTGGCACCGGGGTTGCGTCGAGCCACGTGGCTTCGCCAATCAATAGGGGGCCGGTTTCGGCCGGGCCACCGCCGGCGGCGGGCGGTCGCAGCGGCGAGCGCCATGAGAGCCTGACCGCCCGGGCGGCGATTGGGCGTGGGGTTGGCGTGTTGGTGGTGTCGATGTCGGCGGTCGGGGGGAGTGGTGTCCGTCGTCGGAGGGTTGCGTGACGGGTCCTGGTGATTTCCGTGGCGGCCCCCATCGGCCACGTGGACACGGGGGGGATCGGTCGGAGGTGTCAACGCCGGGGTTGGTTTGCGCCATCCGCCACGAAAGAACAGGTCCGGACGAGATGCAGGGGGATGGTGTGGGCAAAAAGGGTACAGATGGGTATGGAACGAGCTGCAAGGGGTACCGCTGGGTGCAACCCGAGGGCCATTGGGTGCAGCGAGAGGGCCGTGGCCGGTCAAGCACCAGGAAGGAGCCGTGGCGAGGCCGAGCCAACCCGGAGCCCAACCCGAAGTCGACCCCGAACACGACATTCCGAGGCTATATGCCGATTCTTAGCCGGGCTGATCGGCGCCGAGCTGTGATGGCAGCAGTTCCATGGTCAACAGGACCGCGACCGTCTCCGAACGATTCCAACCTCGGGCCTCGCCCAGCCTGCTGATCTTGTCGAACTCGGCATCTGAGATCGACAGCCTGAGCCGCTCCCGGCCACGCGACACCAGCCTGCCCCCTGCGCCGGCGAACACTGCGTCGCCGTGGGTTCGGTAGGCCGACATCACGATGTCGGCGGGGTTGATCCCGGTTGCGGCGAGGGCGTCGGCCACCGGTACCGGAATCGACAGTTCACGGCGCTTTCGCCGAACCCCGGGCACGACCGCCCGATGAGGCGTCGGCGGGAGTCGCCTGGCGGCGGGCACCTCGACCGGATCGGTGTCGACCCCGACTTCGGCGGTCTCCGATGTCGCGACGCTACGATCCTGCGGCCTCGGCGGTGGGGGAGCCTCGGGCTCGTCCACCGGGGTGTCGCGCCGACCGCGGCTGCCCTTGAAATCGGCCGGATCGGCGATCGAATTGAGCCCTCGGGCCTTTCCCAGCGTGCGTTCACTCACGAGACACTCCCCTCGAGAAGTCGCTCGGCCAGGGCGATACGATCATCAACCTCGTCTGCCAGCTCGTAGAACTCACGGGCCAGGTCGGCCAAGTTGGTCGGGATCTTGATCTTGCTTCGGATCTGGTTGCCGATCGACACCGTCGATGCCCACTCGGCATATTCGTGGAGGAAAAGCCCCGCCTTGCGGCTGTCGTCGTATGCCGCGCCGGCCTCGCGGATGATGGTCTGGAACGGATCGGCCACCCCGGCCAGGACCTGGGCCACATCTTGGCGGGCTTCGGCTCGTTTTCGGGGGGCGGCGGCGCTGATCTTCATCAGCACCACACCCAACAACAGGATGTCCGACTCCAGTTCCTCGAGCTCGCCGGCCAGGACCCGCAGCCCTTCGATATTGTCGACACCACTGCTGGTTGGCACCAGCAGGTATTTGCCGGTCTGCATGGCCATATCGGCCAGGCGGGACGAGCCGGACGGCGGCAGATCGAACACCACCCGGTCGAACCGTCCGGTGGCCATCACCTTCTCGAACGGCAGGGCGAACGATTCCGGCCCGTTGGCCGCCGTCACGAGGTGGTTGGACAGCGTCTTGGTGTGCCGTCCGGCGACCACGATCTCCAGGCCGTCCCGGGCCTTGACCATGATCAGCTCGTCGCCGTACATCACCGAGTCCATCAGGTGGCGGCCGTCGCCGTGTTGGGCAGGATCGAGTCCGACCACCTTCGTTGCCGAGGCCTGCATGTCCAGGTCGGCCAGAAGGACTCGCTTTCCCTCGCTGGCCCAGATGCCGGCCAGCTGGGTGGCCAGGGTGGTCTTACAGCTCCCACCTTTGCCGATGCCGACCACGACCGAGTGCGGAATTGTTCGCATCCCCTACCACCTCTCGAGTGCTGTCGAACGCCACTGTAGTAGGCGAGAGCCGGTTCCGGGTCGGTTCCGGGGCCGTTCAGGGACAGCGGCGGTACACCCTGGGTACAATCGGGGGTAACGGCGGGGTGCTCAGCGCAGCTCAGCCCGGCCCCAAAACCCGAACGGAGCCCCCGAAGGGGCTCCGAACATCGATGGGGGATCGGGCAGCTGCGACCTAGAGGCCGAGCTCCTCGATCAGGTTGGCCTTCGACTTGGCACCGATGATCGTCTTTGCGACCTCGCCGTCCTTGAACAGCAACATCGTCGGGATGCTCTGCACCTGGTACTTCAACGAGCTGTTGGGGTTCTCGTCGACGTTGAGCTTCGTGACCTTGATCTTGCCGTCCTGCTCTTCTGCGATCTCGGCGAGGATGGGGGCCACCATTTTGCACGGCCCGCACCATTCGGCCCAGAAATCGACCAGAACCGGCTCGGCCGAGCTGTTGACGACCTCGTCAAAGGTCGCGTCGGTGAGATGGCTAACTTTGTCTGACATTCGTTACGACCTCCGTCGTTGCTTCTGGTAGTCCCTTGGTTGCGGCCCTCCCGGACCGCCGCCGCTGCGATCGAGACTGACACAGTCTCTAACACGGAACGTGTTCTCAGCTATTCCCGTGAACCGTGGCCTCCAACCATCGTTCTGCATCGATGGCCGCCGCACAACCAGATCCGGAGGCGGTGATGGCCTGGCGATAGACGTCGTCCTGGACGTCGCCGCAACCGAACACGCCGTCGACACTGGTGTACGTGCTCGGCGCCTTCGTGACGAGGTAGCCGTTCTCCTTCATGTCGAGCTGACCGATGAAGAGATCGGTGTTCGGCCGATGGCCGATGGCAACGAAAAGCCCCGTGACCGCAAGATCCGACTTCTCGTTGGTCTTGACGTTCTCCACAACCACGCCCTCGAGCTTCTCGGCGCCCTTGATCTCGCGAATCTGGGTGTCCCAGAGGAACTTGATCTTGGGGTTGGCGAAGGCGCGCTCCTGCATGATCTTGGACGCCCGGAGCTCGTCCCGTCGATGAATGATGGTCACCGACGATGCGAACTTGGTGAGGAAGGTGGCCTCCTCGATGGCGGAGTCTCCGCCGCCGACCACGGCGATCTCCTGATCTCGGAAGAAGAAACCGTCGCAGGTTGCACAGGTGGAAACCCCGTGGCCGATCAACTCGGTTTCGTTCGGGAGATTCAACATCAGCGACGTTGCGCCGGTGGAGATGATCACCGACTGGGCGAGGTAGCTCGGTTCCGGCACGTCCGGGTCGCCGACCCAGATCTTGAACGGCCGCTCCGAGAAATCGACCTTGGAGGCCTTTGTGGTCTCCAGCTTGGCGCCGAACCGCTCGGCCTGCGCCCGGAAGTTCATCATCAGCTCCGGACCCATGATTCCTTCGGGGAACCCGGGATAGTTCTCGACCTCGGTGGTGAGCATCAGCTGGCCCCCGGGCTGATCGCCGGTCGACGACGGTTCGCCCTCCAGTACCAGCGGGGCCAGGCTGGCCCTGGCGGCGTAGATGGCCGCAGTGAGGCCGGCCGGACCACTTCCGATAATCACCACATCATGCAATTCCGACACGTTCCACTCCTACTGGGGATACACCCGGGGCAACCGGGGCGAACCGGACGGTTCGCCGTTGCGGCGTATCGTCTCGATGACGGTTCCGAATTTGTGGTTCGGAACGCCTGTATCAATCGTAGCGAAGCTGCCACCCGCACCTACCGGCCCGGGTGGCAAAGCTCCGATGAGAGATGCACTGTCTCAAACCGGTGGCAACCGCTCACAATTCCGGACCGGCGCCCGGACCGCCGGAGAAACCGCCAGACCACGGCGATGCCGCTTCCTTCCCCAGCACCATGAACGGCCTGGAACGGCCTGGAACGGCCTGGAACGGCCTGGAACGGCCTGGAACGGCCTGGAACGGCTAGACCGGTTCCTTCTTCCGCCACATGATCGCACCGCCGAGCACGAAGATCGCCCCCAATATGTAGTACGCCAGCCACGTCTCGCCGTCTTCCATGAACGGCAACTGCGAGGTGGCCGCCACCAGGAGCCTGATGAACAGCACCAGCAGCAGGATCGCAACCACCACGGCGATAAGGGCCATGGCGACGACATAGACGGCATAGCGGGAAGCGACCAGCGCCGGGCCGGTGGTTTTCTCCCGGACGGTGCCGACGTACTGCACGATCGTTGCCGACGCCTTGGCCGGCCAATCGTCTTGCGCCTCCTGGGCTGGGATGTGGGGATCGATAGACATCACCAGGGAGCTTATCGTCCCGACCCATCATCGTCGGCCGTGCCGGGCCACAATCGTTCCCATGCCAGAAGGACACGTTCTCCACCGGGCGGCCAGACTCCAGGGCAAGCGCTTCAACGGCCGGGCCGTGGCCGCCGAGTCGCCCCAGGGTCGATTCGAGAGCGGTGCGGCCCGCCTCGATGATCAGAAGCTCGATGGGATCGATGCCAAGGGCAAGCACATCTTCTACCGGTTCGCCTCCGGCGATGTGCTGCACGTGCACCTGGGGCTCTTCGGCAAATTCCGCATGCAGACGCCGCCGTTCCCCGATCCGTCGCCAAATGCCAGGCTGCTCCTGTCGACCGACGACGATCGGCTGCACCTGGCCGGCCCCACCACCTGCGAGCTGCTCACCGACGATGAGGCCGACGAGGTGGCGCACCGTCTCGGGCCCGATCCGATCTTGGCGCCGGCCGGTGGGGCCGAGGAGATGGTCAAGCGGCTCAGTCGGCGGTCGATTCCCATCGGCGCCGCCATCCTCGATCAGAAGGTGGTGGCCGGCCTTGGCAACGTGTACCGGGCCGAACTGCTCTTCCTGATCGGCCTGCATCCGTTCACCGAGGCCAAGGCGACGCCTCCGGCACTGGTCGACGACCTGTGGCGGCTCTCGGTGACCCAGCTCAGGGCGGGGGAGCGGTCGGGGCGGATCGTCACCGTCGACCCGGCCGAGGTCGGGGCGGCATCGGCGGCCAAGCTCAAACGAGGCGAGCGGTTGTATGCCTACAAGCGGGACGGGCTTCCGTGCCGACGGTGCGGCGACCTGATCCGATCGGCCGACATCGACGGTCGGTCGATCTGGTGGTGCCCGACCTGCCAACCCGAGCGGTAGGGGAAAGACCGCGGCCGGTCAGCGATCGCCGTCGAGAGCGATGAGCCGGAGGTCGGGGGTGAACAGTTGTCGCATGCCGGCCACCACGGTGATGATGACCGAGGTCGCCACCGCCCCGAGGACCAGGTACATCACGATCAGCTGGACCAGCACCGCATCGACCGGGTCGGCGCCGGCCAGCAACAGGCCGGTCATGGCGCCGGGCAGGGCGATGAGCCCGACCACATTGGTCCGCTCGATCTGGGGAATCAGCGCCGTTCGCACGATCTGACCGCCACTGAGTCGGATGATCCGGCCTCGGGACAGCCCCAGCGAGAGCATCGCTTCCAGCTCACCGCGGTGCTCCTCCAACTCCGCCACCACCCGGTTGGCCCCAAGCACCTGCGAGGGCATGGCATTGCCGATGGTGATCCCGGCGATGACGATGACGTTGACCGGGGTGTAGTCAAGCACGCCGAGCCCGAAGATCACCGCCAGGCACACGCCAACCGTGGCGGCCACCGCGGCGGCGGCCACCGGACCGCCGCCGGGTAACTCCGGTGAGCGTCGCCGGGCCACGACCGCGGTGATCACCACCATGACCACGACCCACAGCCAGGCCAGCACCATGGCCCGTCCCGCCTCGGCGATGAAACCGAACAACAGCCCCACCGCCAGCAGTTGCACCGCGGCCCGCATCACTGCGACCACCAGGCGCCTCGTCACCCCCAACTCGAGCACCACCCCGAGCACCCCGGCCAACACCACCAGTGTCAACGACGCAAGGACCTGGACCGGGGTGACGTTGTCGATCATCGCCGAACAGCATCCCCCAGGGGACCGCCCCGGTCCAGGTTGTGCACCCCTCGACCTTTCCCACGGCCCGACCCGAGCCGGAACGAAGGACAGTATCTAGGCTGTTGCTGTTGTCGGGCGGTCACGGCCGCCACCATCGGCAACCGAACCCGGAGGATCCCATGCAACCGATACGAATCGCCACCTGGTCCGAGCTGCCGGACCGTCAACCGGTCGGGGCCCTGGTCAGCAATGTGGATCTGGTGATCGTGCGCTTCGACGACAACCACTCGGTGTTGTACGGCCGCTGCCTTCACCGGGGGGCGTTGATGGCAGACGGGCACATCTCCGGCGACAACCTGATCTGTGGCCTCCACGGTTGGGACTATGTGTTCCAGACCGGCGTTTCGAGCTACGACAATTCCGAACGGTTGCACAAGTTCCCGTCCTGGGTCGACGGCGACGAGCTGCTGGTCGACCTCGACGAGATCCTGGTCTGGGAAAAGGAACACCCTCAGCCCTACGACCGTGGCGCCTACCAGGGGGCATACCAGGATCCGCATGGTGCGCCCACCGAAACCCACGTCAGCCTGATCCGCCAGCTGGCAGACGAGGGTCTCGAATACCTCGGCCATCACGGCCCGGTCGCCTCGATGGGGGTGCCCCGAGACGAGTTGCCGAAGTGGGACGACATCCAGTTCGTCACCGCCCAGCTGGCCAGAAAACCTCAGCTTGACGAGGTGCCGGTGTCGACCGACGTGGTGATCGGCCCCAACGCCAGGCGGCCGCTGCGGCTGGAGATCCCCCTGTTCGTGAGCGACATGAGCTTCGGTTCGCTCTCCGAGGAGGCCAAGGTGGCGATGTCGAAAGGGGCGGAGCTGTCGGGGACCGGCATCAGCTCGGGCGAGGGAGGCATGCTGCCCGAGGAGCAGGCCGAGAACTCGCGTTACTTCTACGAGCTGGCCAGCGGCAAGTTCGGTTGGTCGCTCGACAAGGTCGAGGACGTCCAGGCGTTCCATTTCAAACTCGGTCAGGGAGCCAAGACCGGCACCGGCGGCCACCTGCCGGCCAACAAGGTGAATGACAAGATCGCCGAGGTCCGTGGGTTGGAGCCCGGCACGGCGGCGATCTCACCGTCGACCTTCCCCGATCTCCACCATGAGGACGACTACCGGCGGGTGGCCGACGAGGTCCGGGTGGTTTCCGGCGGTATCCCGATCGGGGTCAAGTTGTCGGCCCAGCACATCGAGGACGACATCGACGCCGCCCTGCGGATCGGCGTGGACTACATCATCCTCGACGGTCGGGGCGGCGGCACCGGCGCGGCCCCGGTGTTGTTCCGGGATCACATCTCGATCCCGACCATCCCGGCCCTGGCCCGGGCCCGGCGCCATCTCGACGCCCGGGGCCGGCGGGATGTCACCCTCGTCGTCACCGGTGGGCTTCGGACCCACACCGACTTCGCCAAGGCGCTGGCCCTTGGCGCCGACGCGGTTGCGGTCTCCAACTCGGCCATGCAGGCCATCGGCTGCCTCGGCATGCGGGCCTGCTCGACCAACAACTGCCCGGTCGGCATCGCCACCCTGAAGCCGGAGCTGCGGGCCCGGCTGCCGGTGGATGAGGCGGCGGAGCGGCTCCACAAGTTCTTCTGCGCCACCGTGGAGTTGATGTCGGTGCTGGCCAGGGCCTGTGGCCATACCCGGCTCGACGAGTTCTGCACCGACGACCTCACCACCTTCGATCGGGAGATGGCCAAGCTCACCGGCATCGCCTACGGCGGCGTCACCCTGTAGCCCCGGCCGGGGAGGGGCGGAGCCTTCAGCGGTCGGCGTCGAAGTTTCTCAGGATCCACCATCCGGTGGTGCCCAAGGTGGCGGCGGCGAGCCCGTTGATCATGGCGAACCAGATCCTGGCCAGCACGTCGCTGTAGCCGAGGGCCAACGAGTGGAACGATGCGGCGATGCCGAGCAGGGCGACCAGACCGGCCACCCTTCTGGCCGCTTTCACCACCGCCGGGGTGATGCTGCCGGTGGGGGACAGCACGATCAACAGCACCGCACCGAGCGCCAACATCCCAACCGTCGACCCGATCGGGGCCAACAGGCGCCCGGCCAGCGAGCGGGCGGTCGACTGCTGGCCGATGTCGTCGATGAGCTGGAGCACCCCGGCCCCGACCCGAAGAACAACCGTGGCCAGGATGCCGACGATGGCGATCTCGCGGGCCTCGTCTCGGGAGATACTCATGGCCCGGCCAATATAGCGGGGGCGACGCGACACCTCTGAGCGGCCTCGGCCACGATCGGTCCCGCCTGCCGCCGTCGGTATCGAGTACGGTTCCAACCGGCAGCGACGGCAGGCCGATCGGCCGCCCGCTGCTCCGCCGAGAACCCATGAACGATCCCGCCGCCAGCGCCGCGCCTGCTCCAACGTCCCCCGCCCCCGCTGCCAACGGCGGGCCGAAAAAGGCTGCGGTGGTGGCCCTCGGCCTTGCGCTGGTGGTGGCCATCGGGTTGGTGGGGTACCGGCTCGCTGACTCGGCGGACCCGGTCGACACCGCGGCGACGAGCGGCTCACCCGCCGACGAACCGGGCTCGGTCGGGTCGGGCGACGGGTCGGACCCCACCTCCGATCAGGGCCCGCCGGTCGTAGTCGAGTCGCAGCCGGCCGATCGCGGGGTCGATGTCGGGCTCGACGCGGCGTTCCGGTTCCGGTTCGACAAGCCGATCGCCGAGCCCACCGATGTGGTGGTCGAGATCCGGAACCGGGGCGTTGTCGCCCCGGCCGCCGTCGACCGATCATCGCTGGCCGTTGATCCCACCGGGGAGAACCTGTCGTTCGTGCTCGACCGCCCGATGGTTCCCGAGACCGGGTATTCGATGGCCATCCTCGGCCTGCGTTCGGTGGACGGGACGGCGATCCGACCGGTCGAGATCACCTTCACCACCGCAGCCGGCGCCACCACAGCCGAGACCGGTTGACGATCGCCCGAGCCGCTCCGTCGACGGTGCGTTCCCACCGGAACGAGTTGACCTTGCGGCTGGTCATCGGTTCGCCGTCGACCATCGTCCCGAAGATGTGGTTGACCGTCACGATCGGTTGGCCGTCGCCGAGTTCGAGGTCGATGACGGCCATGCCGCTCAGGCGACCCTCCCGACTTGGCGGATCATCCTGGCCGCGGGGTGCCAGAACAGGGTCAGCCAGCTGGGATGGGGGTACCCGTTCCAGAACTCGTGGTCGTCCGGCAGGTACCAGTTGCTCGAAACAGGAGCCGACCGCCAGGCTGAGACGATCGGTGTCGCTCGCCGGGGCGGTGGTGACCGTGGCGGTCGCCAGCCGCCGACTGGTGCCGTCGACCATCGTGGCCTCGTAGCACGTGGCGGGCCGGAGGCCACCGATCGTCGGCTTGGTCCAGAACAGGAACTCCGACTGGACCGGCCGGATCCTGGTTGCGGTTCTGTGCCAGCGGTCCAGCGGCACCCGCTCGACGAGTGTGCCGCCGAGCTCGGACAACTCGATGCTCAGCTCGGTGGCCGGTTCCGCCCGGGCCACCAGGAGTCGCACCGTGTCGGCGGTTGCTGCGAGACCGGTGATCCCTGCCTCCATGCTTGATCTCCCTTGGTCGCCGGCATCGGCCCCGGTGCCGCGGTCGGCCCTGTCTCGTCCGGTCTGGTCTGCTCTGGTTCTGATGACGAGACCCGGCGGCACCGACCCTGATACATCGATCTCGGAGACACTGGACCCGGTGCTCAGCGTTGGCGTCGACCGGCACCGCCTGCGTCGGGATCGAACCCGTCGACGTACAACCATGAACCGCCGACCCGCTCGAACCGGCTCAGCTCGTGCAGCTCCAGATTCCGACCGAAGTGCTGGAAGCGGGCACGGAACTCGACCGTGCCGGTGCGTTCCAGCCCGCCGCCCCCGGTGGTGGCCTCGATCCTCAATCCCCGCCAGATGTGCTCGGCGTCGAACCCGATCGTGGCCGGTCTGGTGTCGGGGTGCCACGAACGAAGCAGGAACTCCCCATCGTGCAGGACGTAGGCGCTGTAACGGGCCCGCATCAGCTGCTCGGCGGTGGAACCGAGTCCGGCGCCGTCGGCGTGGACTGGTCCACAGCACGAGCCGTAGCTCGACTGGCTGCCGCAGGGGCAGGCTACGTCGTCTGTGATCTTCTTGCGCTCGCCGGCCATCGGAGTCGGAGCCTAGCCGCCGAACCGGCCGCGCTTTAGCTCGGTTTTCTTTGCCTCCCCTTTCGGCCCCGATCGTTAGTTTCAGAGTTACGACCGAACAGGAGAAGAACCCGATGTCGCCCGTCCCCGCTCCAACACCGAATGACGCCAGGCCTGCCGCCCCCGGTGTCGCCGAGGAGCCGAGCAACCACCAGCAGACATCGACCGCAACCAGCTCACCGGCCACCCCTGCGCCGTCGACCGGCCCACCCCAGCACGCCGCAGCTCCGGGTCGCCGCCTCTTCCCGTCGTCACCCCCACCCCAAACACAACAGACCCAGAGCCAGACCCAAGAGATACCTCAAACACCGCCAGCGTCGCACCCGGCCCACCTCCCGCCGGCTGCCGGCGCTGCGGCGAACCCGGCCCCATCGCCCCCCGACGGGCATCGGGCCGGGTCATCATCGCCTCCCACTGCACCGCCCCGACCGGCCGTCGGCGTCGGCGACTCTTCCGGCAACGCCGGATACCCCCCCTCCCCGGAGTCGTCTCCGCCCTCGGCCGGCAAACGCAGGCCGCCGGCGTTGATCGCCGCCATGGCCTTCGTGGTCGGCGGTGCGGTGGGAGCAGGTGGCTTCGGTCTCGGCATGCGCTACGCAGACGAGCCCGCCGAGTCGGTTGGCGCGGTGATCAACACCTCAGCCCCGGCCGTCGGTGCCGCCGCCGACCTTTCAACCGGGACCGACGGCGCGGTCGGCAGCACCGACCGGGCCGAAGGGGTCGACCCCCAGACCGCAACCGCCCCCGGGGTCGAGCCCGCCGCCGACGTGGCCAGGATCCTTGGACCGTCGGTCGTCCAGGTCGAGACCAATCTCGGCCAGGGTTCCGGCGTGGTCTATGCCGACGGCCTCTTGCTGACCAACCATCATGTGATCGCCGGGGCCGACCGGGTCCAGATCAGGACCTCCGACGGCCTGGTGGTTCCGGTGGAGGTCCTGGGATCGGACCCCCGCAACGACATCGCCGTGCTGTCGGCCCCCGGCAGCGGCCTTCCGGTCGCCCCCATCGGGTCCAGCGCCGCCCTGGAGCCCGGTCAGCTGACCGTGGCCATCGGCAGCCCGTTCCAATTGCAGCAGACCGTGACCTCCGGCATCGTGTCTTCGACCAACCGGCCGGTCCCAAATGTCGATGGCAGCGTCAGTGCCATGATCCAGACCGACGCTCCCATCAACCCCGGCAACTCCGGCGGGGCGCTGGCCAACCGCAACGGTGAGCTCGTCGGCATCAACGCCTCGATCCGCACCGACGGCCGCAGCAACTCCAACGTCGGCATCGGCTTCGCAGTACCGATCGACACCGCCATCGAGGTCGCCGACCGCATCGTTGAAGGTGACCCGTTGGAGCCCGGCGTCCTCGGCGTCAGCGGCCAGCGTCAGGACACTGGCGCCGGCGTGCCGGTCGTCGAGGTCTCCCCGGGTTCGGGCGCCGAGACCGCAGGTTTGCAGGTTGGCGACCGGGTGCTGACGATCGACAACGTGCCGGTGACCAGCATCTCGGAGCTGACCGGCCTGGTGCAGAGCCGCTTCAGCGGCGACAGCGTCGAACTGGAAGTCCAACGGGGCGATGCCACGCTCACCCTCGATGCGGTGCTCTCTTGATCGCAGTGGAACCACGGGCGGACAACCGGCCCGACCGTTCATCCCGGGGCGGGCCTTCGCCCACCCGCACCCGGGGGCTCACCGATCGCATCGTCCCTTTGCGTTGGTGAGCCCGGCAGCGGCGGCGGTCAGCCCGACAGTTGCTCCAAGAGCTTCCAGTCGGGTTGGCCGCCACCCTCCGGATTCAACGGAATGACCACCACCCGGCCGGCCCCCGCTTGACGCTGGGCTTCGAGCCGGTCGCGTATCTGGGCCATCGAGCCCCAGGCGATCACCGAATCGATCAGTCGGTCGCTCCCACCACCGGTGAAGTCGCCGTCATCGAAGCCGAGGGTCCGCCACGCCCGGTGGTAGTAGTCGAGCCCGGTGTAGTAGCCGATGGCCTTGCGGCAGAGGCGGCGGGCCTCGGCTGCGTCCTCGCAGCGCAGGCACATCATCATCGGCGAGACCTCGCTCCCCTCGGGGAGCCCCTCTCTGGTTCTGGCCGTGTGTTCGGGGTTCATGAGATAGGTGAGGACCCCATCGGCCCCGGTGGCCGCAACGGCCAACATCTTGGGGCCGTGGGCCGCCACGTAGACCGGATAGTGGTTCTCCGGGATGGTGATCTTGGCGGCCCGCAGATCGGCCAGGTAGGCGGCCAGCCTCGGTGCGGGGGCCGTCCAGGTGTGACCTCGGGTTTCGTTCAGGCCCCGGTTCGACACGCCGAGCCCCAGCTCGAATCGGTTTCCGCTCAATTCTGCCAGGGTGGCCGATGCCGCCGCCGCGGCCACTGCGTCCCTGGCGTAGATGTTGGCGATGGCGGTGCCCACCTTGAGCCGGTCGGTGGAGGCCAGGAGTGCACCGGCGGCGGCGAACGGCTCCCGGCCGAACAGCTCGGCCAGCCAGAGCGAATCGACGCCGGCCTGCTCGATCCGCTTGGCGTAGTCGGTGAATGCCGAACCGCTCATGCGGTCGGTGTTGAACAGCACCCCGATCTCCATGGCTCAGAGGTTAGGCGAGGTCGGCGCCGGGCTCACGTCCGGCTGGGCCCGGTCCCGACCGGGCGCCGCGGCCAGGGCCAGGGCGGCCAGAGGACCGACCAGCGAGAACCACAGGGCCCGGCGATAGCTGCCGGCCGCAGCTTCGATCCAGGCGAAGAGGAACGGGCCGAGGGCGCTGCCGATGACCAGCGCGCTCATCTGGGCCCCGGCGATGGCCCCGAGATGGCGGCGGCCGAACAGCCGGGGGAGGGCGGCGGCCATCAGCGCCGCCCGCAGCCCCGACGATGCTCCCCAGGAGCCGATGGCCACCAGCCGCCACTGCGGATCGCCCAGCTCGCCGACCGTCAGGTACATGACCACCTGCAGTACCCCCATGGCGACGGCCAGCCCGATGATCGGGACGGTGTCGGCCAACCAACCGCCGACGAGGGTGATGGGGATGCTGATGAGGGCGATCGGCACGAAGATCAACACGATGGTCGACTCGTCGAGCCCGACCTCGTTTCCAAGATCGATGATGTGGAACGTCAGCGCGGTGCCGACCACCGACATGGAGAAGATGGGCAGGGTCACGATCCAGAAACGTCGATCCCGGACCGCCTCGTCCCTGGTGAAGGCCGGCGGGTCGGCAGCACCCTGGCCACCCTCGACGGCCCCGGTCGGCCCTGCCTGGGCGGTTTCCGGTTCGCCGCCGTCGATTTCGAGGCCACATTCCTCCGGGGTGCTGCGATAGAACATCAGGATCAGCCCGCCGAGGCCAACCGCCAGGCCAACCGCCAGCTGCCGCCAAGCCCAGCGGAACCCCGACAGCTCGACCAGGGCGAACAGCATGGTCGGGGTGAGCGAGAAGACGAAGGCGAAGGCCGCGCTCGATCCGGAAGACACCAGCCCCCGTCGCCGTTCGAACCACTGGGAGATCATCGTCCGCGACGACAGCGTCAGCAGCCCCTGACCACAGAACCGGAGCGCGCCGAAGCCGATCGACATGACCACCAGCCCGACGGTGCGATCCATGGGCCCGACGAAGCTCAACGCGCTCAGGGTGGCGGCCAACCCGATCGCGGCGCCGAACCCCACCACCCGGGACCCGAAGACGTCGATCCAGCGCCCGCCGATCGGCAACAGCAGCCCACTCGACGTGGTCCCGATCAGGTAGGCCAGCGCCAGCTGCAGCCGACTGAGGCCGGTGGCCTCGCTCAGGTGCTCGGTGAACACGCTGACCCCGGCGGTCTGGCCGGGGAAGCTGGCCAACATGCCGACCGTGCCCACCGCCAGGATGACCCATCCGTAGTAGAACCGCAGCCCGCCGGGATCGAATGGTTTGCGGCCGGCCACCCGTCCGTCCTATCAGCGCCGGACCGGCAACATGCGCCGACCACCCCGGGTGCGCGAAAATCCGGACCATGACCGAACTCGAGATCGACACACCGACCGGGCGGCAATCCTCGGCCCCGAACGGGGCCGAGAACGCCGAACCCCGAACAACGGCACCCGACGGCGAGGTGTACTCGGCGGCCGCGGCCTGGTACGCCGAGCATTGGGATCCCACGATCTCCCTGGCGGCGTGGTGGGAGCGCCTGGCCGACGCCGGCTGGGCCTTCCCGACCTGGCCGGTCGGGTTCGGCGGCCGAGGGCTGTCCGGCGCGGCGGCCAAGCAGGCCAACCGGGCCAGGGTCGACGCCGGCGCCTTCGGCCCCCCCAACGGCGTTGCCACCTTCCTTACCGCGCCGACCCTGCTGGCCTACGGCACCCAGGATCAGCTCGACCGCTACATGCCCGGCATCGTGAATGGCCGGGACCGGTGGTGCCAGCTGTTCTCCGAACCGGGTTCGGGTTCGGACATGGCCGGGTTGGCCACCAGGGCCGAGCGGGACGGCGACGAATGGGTGATCACCGGTCAGAAGGTCTGGAACTCGGGCGCCCAGTTCGCCAGGTACGGCATCCTCATCGCCAGGACCGATCCGGCCCAGCCAAAGCACCGCGGCATCAGCTACTTCCTGATCGACATGGAACAACCGGGGGTCGACGTCCGGCCGTTGCGGGAAATGACCGGCGACGCCGCCTTCAACGAGGTTTTCCTGGCCGAAGCCAGGGTGCCGGATGCCGATCGGCTCGGTGAGCCGGGCGAAGGCTGGCGGGTGGCGATGACCACCCTGTCCCACGAGCGTGATCCCGACAATCCCGGCATGGGCGACGGTGTGGCATTCGGCGACATCGATCTCGACACCCCGGTCGGGGCCCACGCCTCGACCATCGTGGCCGGCGTCGATGGCTTCTCGCTGGCCATCGGTGGCGGCGGCCCGAAGCTGTTGGAGCGGATCGTGGCCGAACATGGGCCGTCCGGCCTGCCCGCCACCGCCGATCCGGTGGCGCGACAGCGGCTGATGGAGATCCTGGCCCAGCGCCGCACCTCCCGGTGGTCGAGCGAGCGGGCGACATCTGCGGTGAAGGCCGGCGGTCAGCCGGGACCCGAGGTCTCGACCCTCAAACTGCTCGGCTCCCATATCGCCCGCCAGGTTCGCGACGCCGGCCTCGACGCGATGGGAGCGGACGGGATGTTGTGGGGTGAAGACGCACCGCACAACGGTCTGTTCCACGCCTACTCGATGTTCACCCCGGCGTTGTCGATCGCCGGCGGCACCGACGAGGTGCAGCGCAACATCATCGGTGAACGGGTGCTCGGCCTGCCAAGGGAGCCGGGCGAAGCCGAGCAGCGGCAGAAGCCATGGTCGGAGCTGCCGCGGAGCTGATTCGTCGTCGGAGCTGCCGCGGAGCTGACGGGATTTCCGGCCAGAACCGGCGGTGACTATCGTGGCCTCATCAACCGCATCGGCCTCGCCGAGGCTCGGAGGGACGCCATGAGCAGCCACGTCCGCTACATCGACCGCACCCGCGATTACTATCTGGGGCAGGGCTACGACAAGCCGTACGAGTGGGCCCATCACACCGACGCCCCGTTCACCCCGCTGACCAAGCCGCTCGCTGAGTCGAAGGTGGCCATCGTGTCCACATCCGACATCGCCATCCACGGGCCGGACGGCGAGCGGGATCGGAGTAACGAGTTCGCGGTCGGCAACGTGTACTCGCTGCCATCGGACACCCCGGTCGACAAGCTGTACTCGCGCCAGGAGCACTACGACCAGCACGCAACCACCCTGGACGACGTGAACCCCTACTACCCGGTGAGCCGGTTCCAGGAGTTGGTGGAGCGGGGCCGGATCGGCTCGCTGGCGCCCCGGTTCCATGGTGTGTATACCGGCTACTCGAAACGCAAGACCGCCGAGGTGGATGCCCCCGAGGTGCTCCGACGCTGCATCGAGGACGAGGTCGACGTGGCGGTGATGACACCGGTTTGACCGGTCTGTCACCAGACCGTGAGTCTGGTCGCCCGCCACCTCGAAGCCAACGGCATCCCGACCGTGATGTTCGGCACCGCCAAGGACATCGTCGAGCACTGCGGTGTCGCCCGCTTCGTCTTCGTGGATTTTCCGCTCGGGAATTCCTGTGGCCGGAGCTTCGACGCCGACCACCAGCACGAGGTGATCGAGCTCGGCTTGAAACTGCTGGAGACCGCGGTGGCACCGCGAACCACGGTCCAGGTGCCGGCGGTGTGGAGTGACGACGACAGTTGGAAGGAGCTGATCTTCACCGAGGAGCAGCCCTTCCTCAGCGGCGAGGCGCTGGAGAACTGGCTGGCGGCCAAGCAGCGCTACCGGGACAAGAAGGCGGCGGGAGAGCTGTGAGCCTGCCACCCCAACTCACCGTCTTCTCCTCGCCGCTGTGCGGGCCGTGCGAACGGATGAAGGCCTGGTTGAGCGAGCGAGGTCACCCGTTCGCAGTGCGCGATGTGATGATGGACGAGGAGGCAGGCGAGCTGCTCGAGTCGAGAGACATTCGCACCACCCCGGTCCTCCAGGTCGGCGACGAGTTCATCGTCGGCTTCGACGTCGCCGCCATGGAACGGGCCCTGGCGGAACGCTGATCGACCCCGGCGGCCCGGCAGACCATCGTGGCCCGCCGGACCCTAGGTTGGTTCCGTGCTGATCGAGGCCGATGCCATCCTGTTCGACAACGACGGGGTCCTCGTCGACTCCCACCGGGAGGTCGAGCTGGCGTGGCGCAGGCTTGCCGACGAGTTCGACCTCGACGCCGAAACCCTGTTGCCGGAGCTGATCGGCGTCCGGGCCGTCGACACCCTCAGCCGCTACCTCTCGCCGGACCGTTGCCGGGCCGCCACCCGGCGGCTGGAGCATCTGGAGGTGGAGCTGGCGGCCGACACCGAGCCGCTGTCGGGGGCGATCGACCTGCTGGCTCAGCTCGACGGCCGGCCCTGGACGATCGTCACCTCCGCCACCCGGAGGCTGGCCGAGGCCCGCTGGGCCGGCGCCGGTATCAGCGTGCCGGTCCGGCCGGTCACCGCAGACGATGTGTCACGGGGCAAGCCCGATCCCGAACCGTTCCTGATCGGGGCCCGGGTGCTCGGTGTGGACCCGCGGCGGTGCCTGGTCTTCGAGGACTCACCGTCCGGTGGGTTGGCGGCGGCCGCCGCCGGTGCCACCGTGGTTGCGGTCGGCTCGATCGAGTGGTCGATCGAGCCGGCGGCCAGGGTCGCTGACCTCACCGAGGTGTCGGTGGGGGAGGGCCGGCGGCTGCAGGTCTCGGTTCAGGTCGAAGACTGATCGGCCAAGGCGATCACCGAGAACACCGCACCCTGGGGGTCGGCGATGACCGCCTGGCGGCCGATGGGAAGATCGAACGGTTCGACCACCACGGTGCCGCCGGCGCTCCTGACCTTCTCGGCGCAAACATCGGCGTCGTCGACGCCGAACACCGTGGCCCAGTGGGGTGGGATGCCCTCCATCGGCGGTGCCATGCCGCCGGCCACGCCATCGCCGTTCAACATGAACACGGTGTAGCTTCCTTGGTCGCCCATGTCCATCTCCTCGGTGGTCCATCCGAACAGGTCGCCGTAGAACTTGGCCGCGCCGGCCACGTCAGGAGTCTGGACCTCGTTCCAGGTCAGCGCCCCGTGCTCGTTGACCACCTCCGAGCCGATGTGGTCCCCGGCCTGCCAGAGACAGATGACGGCCCCGGTGGGGTCGACGAGCACCGCCATCCGGCCCGCGTCCATGACCTGCATCGGCTCCATCATCACGGTGCCGCCGGCCGGGCCGACCTTGGCCACCGCACTGTCGATGTCGGTCACGGTGATGTAGTTGTTCCACATCGGCGGGATGCCCAGCTGGGCCTGTTCCGGTGCCTGCTGCATGATGCCGGCCGTGGCCCGCTCGGCCTTGCTGGCCATGATGTAGTCGCTGCCCTGATCGGTGGGCTGGGCGTCGAAATCCCAGCCGAAGATCGCCCCGTAGAACTCCTGGGCCCCGGCGGGGTCGCTGGTGCTGAGATCGATCCAACTCGGCGTTCCGTGATCGTACGATTGGCGTTCGGGCATGATGGTTTCTCCTATCGGGGACCTAGCAGCACCTGGCGGCCCAAGGAGTGGTTGACCAGGAGCAAAGCAGCCTCGGACCGGTGACGCTACGCCTCCCAGCTCGACCACACAAGGGTTTCTGGCCCGAACCTGCCGCAGATCGGACAGGTTCGGATTTGGTCTATCGAAGGGTGCCGATCCAGACCTGCCAGCCGACGTCGTCGTCGTCGGCTCGGACGTCCTCGTATCGCTGTTGGCGGGCCATGAACTCGTTGTCCTCGGGGAAGACCCGAAGCCAGTGTTCGATGCCGTCGAGCACCCGGTCGTCGTAGGCCCGCCACTCGGCGGCCGGGGGGGCGATGGTCAGCAGTTCGGTCAGGCCGGCGTCGAGCAGGGCGGTTCGTTGCTCCTCGGTGGTGAGGGGTTCGCCGTACTCGGCGTCGAGCCGGCCCCTGGCGTCCGGCGACGGTACGACGACGTCGGCGATCACCAGCCGGCCACCCGGTGTGAGCCGTGGGGCCAGCGCCTCGACCGAGCCGGCGAAACCATCCCAGACCCAGGGGGCGCCGACCAGGGCGATCACGTCCCACCGGTCATCGGGGTGCTGATCGACGAAGGCCCTGCCGTCGCCAAGCACCAGCCGGACCCGATCGGCCGGTGGCCCGGCGTCCACCAGCCGCCGGTGGGCTCGGCGGATCGTCCATGGCGAGAGCTCGACCCCGACGGTCTGGGGTGTGGCCCCCTCGGCCGGTGCCGTCTCGACGACGTTGACCCGGGTCGTCTCGACGACGTTGACCCGGGTCGTCTCGACGACGTTGACCCGGGTCGTGTCCACGACGTTGGCCAGGCGGACCAGCAGCTCGCCATGGCCGCAGCCGATGTCGAGCACTCGTTCGCCGGGGGTGGCGTGGAGTGCGGTGACGAGCCGATCGAGCTCGGTCGAACCCATGGGGTTCATGATCGCCATCCGGTGGTGGCCTGCCTCGTAGAACCGGAACGGCTGCCACAGCCCGTCGACGTCGGTTCCGGGCAGGATCTCTATCTCGGACGGGAGCGGCTCCACCACCCCTGGCTGCGTCTTGGGCATGGCGACCCTCCTCAAGCCGGCCAGGTCGGTGTCAGGCCACCGGGGAGGGGAATCTCCAGCGCGTTGAGGGTCAGTGAGATCAGGCTGTAGTAGCCGATGGTGGTGATCAGATCGATCACCCCTCGTTCGCCGAGCAGGTCCTTGGCCGCGTCGAAGGCGTCCTGGGGGACCCGCCCCGTGCCGACCAGGGCGGCGGCGAAGCGGTGCACGGTGGCCTCGTCGTCGTTGTCGAACGTCGGGGCCCGGCCCTCGGCCAACGCGTCGATGATCGTCGGGTCGATGCCGGCGTCGGCGGCCATACGGCTGTGGGCGTGCCATTCGAAGTTGGACCGCCAATGGGCGCCGACGGTGATGATGGCCAGCTCCAGCAGGCGATTGTCGACCGCGCTCCGGAACCGCACCGCCGATCCGAGCTCTCCGATCCGCCCACCCAGATCGGGGCTGGCGACCATCGAGTTGAACGGCCCGACCAGCGAGCCGTCCTCGCCGACCAGCCGGGACGGGTCGCCTCTGGTGGCGACGATGTTGTCCCAGACCTCGCGTTGCTCCGGTGTTGTCTCGTCGTAGGTGATCGGGGTGGCTCTGGTCATGGCAGTACCGTACTCAAGGGCCCCACCCCACACCCGCCCGAGATCGCCGATCGCTACCTCGGGGTCACCGTCACCGGGCAGGTTTCGAGGCCCCGGAGCACCAACCGCTTCCGGTACGGCCGCTCGCCCGCGGGTTCGATCACCGCGAACCGTCGGATCAGGCCGGCGAACACTTCCTGGCCCTCGACCTTGGCCAGGTTGGCGCCGAGGCAGTAGTGGATGCCGGACCCGAAGCTCATCACCGGCTCACCCCGCCGCCCGATGTCGAACGACTCCGGGTCGGGGAAGTGGGCCGGGTCCCGGTTGGCGGCCCCGAGCAGGGTCAGCACCCGGTCGCCTCTGTCGAAGCGCACACCGCAGGCCTCGGCATCCTCGAGGCAGACCCGACCGTCGAGCTGGACCGGGCTGTCGAAGCGGAGGATCTCGTCGACCGCGGTGGCAACGAGCTCGGGGTCGGGGTCCGGGTTGGCCAACAGACGGTTGAGCTGTTCCGGGTGGTTGAACAGTGCATTGAGGCCGTTGCCGATCAGGTTGGTGGTGGTCTCGGCCCCGGCGGCGAACAGCAGGTTGGCAACGGCCAGGATCTCACCCTCCGACAGCATGTCCTGTTCGTCGCGGGCTTCGATCAGCCCGGACAGCAGGTCATCGCGAGGCTCGGCCCGCCGGACGGCCACCAGCCCGGTGAAGTAGTGCCACAGCTCGCCCGACGCGGCCTCGGCCTTCTTCAGGCCGTCGACGGTTGCGCTTGGCTCCAGCGCCTCCACCAGGTCGCTGACCAGGACCCGGATCTCCGGCCAGTCGGTTTGGGGTACCCCCAGCATCTCCGAGATCACCGACACCGGCAGGGGCTCGGCCAACAGCTCCATGGCGTCGCCGGTTCCGGCCTGGGCCAGGGCGTCGAGCCGATCGTCGACCAGTTCGCCGATCCGGCCCCGCAGTCCCTCGATCCGTCGGGGGGTGAAGGCCCGGCTGACCAGGCTCCGTTGCCGGGTGTGGTCCGGCGGGTCCAGCCCCAGCATCGACTGTGGTCGGCCCCGTTCCCGGCGCCGGGCCATCATCTCCTGGCGGTAGGCCAGCACCTCCGAGCCGCCCGAGCCGAAAGACTGGGTGGGGCCGGCGGCCCCGTTGCCGAACCTGTTGTCCCGGAGGATGGCCCGGCAATCGTCGTAGCGGGTGAAGACCGTGCCCCCGAAGCCGGAGATGTGAACCGGTACCTGCTCCCGGAGTGTGCGGTAGAACGGGTTGGGATCGGCCAGCCCCCGGGCCGAGGCGAACACCTCGAACAGCGCCTCGTCGCCGAGCTTCTGGTGGTCCGGGTCAACCGGACCGGTCGACAGTACGGCCATGTCCCGCTCCTCTCGGGCCGATGGTCGGCCCTGTGATCACAGTACCGGCCACCGGCACACCGGCCGTAACCGGCTACCTGGTTGCAGGTCGTTTCCGGGCTTCGATCTCCCCCTTGCGCGGCCCCTCGATATTCGGCCGCTGGGTAGACTGCCCCGGTGACCAACCATCATCTGGCCCAGATCAATAGTGGCCGGCTTCACCATCGGTTGGAATCGGCCGAGACGTCGGAGTTCACCGAGGCCCTCGATTCGATCAACGCCCTGGCCGAGGCCAGCCCCGGATTCGTGTGGCGGCTGAAGGACGAGGACGGGAACTCATCGAGCTACGTGGCGGTGGCGGGCCATGAGGATCCGCTCGACATCGTGAACTTTTCGGTATGGGAAGATCTCGCCGCGCTGAAGAACTTCATGTACCGAACCGATCATGTCGGCTTCCTCCGTCGCCGCACCGAGTGGTTCGAACCGTCGACCGAGGTGGTCACCGCCCTGTGGTGGATCCCGGCCGGCGCCATCCCCGACATCGCAGACGGCTACGAGCGGCTGGCCCATCTGCGGGCCAACGGACCGTCTGACAAGGCGTGGCCGCTGACCGCCCCGCGGCCGCCTCCTCCTGCCGACTGAGGTTGACGGAAGTCGCCGGGCAGCGTCAGAGGTACTGGCCGACTTCGGCCGCGATCTCCTCCGGCGTGGTCATCGGTTCGTACCGTTTGAGCACCGACCCGTCCCGGCCCACCAGGAATTTGGTGAAGTTCCAGGCGATGTCGGACGAATCCCCCTCACCGGGCTGCTCGGCCCGAAGGAACTGGTAGAGCGGCGCGGCCTCGTCGCCGTTGACCTCGATCTTTTCGAACATGGGGAAGGTCACCCCGTAGTTCGATGCAGCGAACTCCAGGATCTCGCTGTTGCTGCCCGGCTCCTGGTTGGCGAACTGATTGCAGGGGAAGGCCAACACGTTGAAGCCGGCGTCGTGGTTCTCGTCGTGGAGCGTACGCAGACCTGCGTACTGAGGGGTGAGGCCTCACTTGCTGGCGACGTTCACCACCAGCGAAACCTGGTTGCGGAAGTTGTCGAAGGTAACGGTCTCGCCGTTGATGTCGTTCATTTCGAAGTCGAAGAAGTTGCTCATCACGGCCGAGGATAGGCCATCGGCCCGGCCGACCGGCCAATCCATTACTGGCCGTAGGCGTCTCGTAGTTCCCGCTTGAGCACCTTGCCGGTGGCGTTGTGGGGGATCTCGTCGATGAACACCACCGACTGCGGCACCTTGTATCGGGCCAGGTTGGCCCGGCAGTGGTTGATCACCGTCGACTCGTCGAGCTCGGCCCCTTCCTTGACCACCACCACGGCCCGGCCGACCTCGACCCACCGCTGGTCCGCCACGCCGATCACCGCCACCTCGCCAACCCCGTCGAGCCCGAAGATGACCGACTCGACCTCGGCCGGATAGACGTTCTCCCCGCCGGAGATGTACATGTCCTTCCAGCGGTCAACCACGTAGTAGAAACCGTCATCGTCCTGGCGGGTGGCGTCGCCGGTCTTGAGGAAGCCGTCGTCGAACGACTCGGTGGTGGCTTCGGGGTGGTTCCAGTAGCCGGGGGTGATGTTCGGCCCCCGGACCCAGAGCTCGCCGGTCTGGCCCACCATGACGTCGTTGCCGTTGTCGTCGACCACCCGGACCTCGCAGTGCATGGCCGGGAGCCCGGCCGAGCCGATCTTCACCGAACAATCCTCCGGTTTCAGGGCCAGTACCAGGGGGCTGGTCTCGGTCATGCCGTAGGCCTGTTGGAGGGGCAGCCCCTTTGCCTCCCAGGTCTTGATCAGCGGGAGTGGGGTCGGTGACCCGCCGACGCAGGCTGCGGTGATGGTGGGGAACGAGGCGTCGGCGAATGCCGGGACCTGGCTCATGAAGAGGTAGTTGGCCGGCACGCCGATGAAGTGGGTCACCCCGATCTCGGGATCGCTGAGCAACCGCAGCGCCTCGGCCGGGTCGAAGGTTCGCATGACCAGGGTGGTGCCGCCGAAATGGAAGCCCGGGTTGGCGAACACGTTGAGTCCACCGGTGTGGAACAGCGGCAGGAACGCCAGGTTGATCATGTCGGAGCGCATCCCGAAGAACTCGGTGCAGTTCACCGCGTTGTAGAACGTCATGCCCTGGGTGATGATCGCCCCCTTCGGCCGACCGGTGGTGCCCGAGGTGTACATGATGGTGAGGGCGGTGTCGTGGGTGGAGGGGTGGGGCCGGACCGCGGCAGGATCGGAGGCCGCCAACAGTTCCTCGTAGTCGGCGGTGTCGTAGGAGGCGTCGGCTCCGGAGCCGGCGTTCCAGTTGACCTTGTGGTCGATGCCGCACAGCTTGGCGATCTGGTTTGCCGGTTCGGCCATGTCGTTGTCGAAGACGATGAGCTTCGGTGAGCAGTCGCCGACGATGTATTCCAGCTCCGGGACCGCCAGCCGCCAGTTCAGCGGCACGAAGATGGCGCCCAACTTCCAGCAGGCGAACTGGACCTCGAAGAAGTTGGTGTTGTTGTTGGCCAGCACCGCCACCCGGTCCTCGTGACCGATGCCGAATTCGGTGGCCAGAGCGGCGGCCAGGCGGTTGGTCCGCTCGTTCATCCGGGCCCAGGTGAAGCTGCGATCGGTGGCCAGATCAACCTGGGCCACCTGATCGGGTCGGACCTTTGCGTGGTGGGCGATCCAGTCGAATGAACGGGTGCTCATGGTTCTCGTCTCCCAAGGTCAACAGGGTCGTTGGCAACAACAGGGTCGTTGGCAACAACGGTCGTTGGAAAGTATCGCTCGTGATCACGAGACCGGCCAATGGCCCAGCGGGAAAGCCAGACCGGGACTTCGAGTGCCCTTGGCTTCGCCGCCGCCGGCTACCGGTGGGTACCATCCAGTCATGGCCAGCACCGACACCTCCGCTCCCGAAACAGCCGCGCCCACCGAAGCGGAGGTCGATCGTATGGTGGCCGACTGGGTCGATGACAATTGGGACCCCGAGATGACGCTCGGCGAGTGGTGGCAGCGCATGGCCGACTCCGGCTTCGCCCATCCCAGCCTGCCGGAACACGCCGGCGGCAAGGGCTGGAGTCCGGCCATGGCGGTGCGGGTGATGCGGGTCTTCGCCGACAAGAAAGTGGTCGGCCCGGCCCCCGGGCTCGGCCATATGCTGGCCGCCCCCACCATCGCCGACCACGGCACCCCGGCCCAGGTGGAACGCTACATACCCCAGATCCTCAACGGCCGGGAGGCGTGGTGCCAGCTGTTCTCGGAACCGGCCGCCGGGTCCGACCTGGCCGGTCTGCAGGCCAAGGCCGACGTCGATGGCGAGGAATGGCGGGTCACCGGGCAGAAGGTGTGGACCTCTCAGGGCCACAACGCAGATCTCGGGATGCTGGTGGCCAGGACCGACCCCGAGCTGCCGAAGCACCAGGGCATGTCATATTTCGCGCTGCCGATGGACCAGGACGGTGTGGACGTTCGGCCCCTCAAGGAGATGACCGGCCGAACCTTCTTCAGCGAGGTGTTCATGGACAACGCCCTGGTGTCGGCCGAGGCCATGATCGGCTCCCGGGGCGACGGCTGGCGGGTGGCGAACACCACCCTGGCCTACGAGCGCTCCACCATCGGCGTCGGCTCGGCGGGCAACATCCTGGCCGCCCCCGGCAGCCTGGCCGACAACTTCGACCACAAGGTCGGTGACATCGTGGAAGCGGCCTCGACACCCAAGGTCGGTGGGCACGCACCCGGCGTCGGCATGAGACTCTACGAGCGGTGGACCGAGCTGGCCCGCAGCCTCGGCCGGACCGACGACCCGGTGCTCCGCCAGGAGATCATCGAGTTGTACACCTTGTTGCGGCTCAACCGGATGAACCTCCAGCGGGCCAGGGACAGGAACCAGCGGACCGGCGGCGAGGCCAACATCGCCAAGCTGTTCGATGCCGAGCTCCACCGCCGGTTCCGCGACGTCAGCCTGCGCATCGTTGGAGCCGACGGCATGCTGGCCGGCGCCTCGTCGACCACCGACCCCGGCATCGCCGAGCTGGCCCTCCACGCCTCGGCCCCCAGCATCTACGGCGGTACCGACCAGATCCAGCGCAACATCCTCGGCGAGCGAACCCTCGGCCTGCCAAAGGAACCCGGGCCGGACCGGAACACCCCGTTCCAGGACCTGCCGAATAACCAGTAACGCCGGCCCGGGGCCGGTCAGCCCGGCTGATGGATCGGGCTGCTGACGCCGAGGCCCCGGGCGATGAAGTCGATGTAGGCCCGAACCTCGTCCTCCCGGAGCGGCTCCGATGACATGAACATCCTGGCCACGAACGGGCCCTCCACCGTCACCGCCGCAACCTCCAGGTCGGTCTCGGGGATCTCGCCCCGCTCGACGGCCCGGCGAACGATCTCCCGGATCGGTCGCATGCGTTCGCCGACCATCGCCTCCTTGACCGACTCCAACTCGGGGTCGCGAGCCGAGGCGCTGGCCATCTCGAGGAAAAGCTGCCGCGTCCCCGGTTGGTTGATGATGGCCCGCATCGTGGAGAACAGCTCGAACAGATCGCCGGGCAACGATCCGGTGTCGGGGGTCGGGATCCGTTCGACCTGACAGTCGAGGGCATGGACCAGCAACTCGCTTGCCGAGTTCCAGTGGCGATAGAGGGTGGTCTTTGCCACCCCGGAGAGCTTGGCCACCCCGTCCATGGTGAAGCCCTCGATGCCGCACTCGGCGATCAGCATCTGACTGGCCTCGATGGCCTTGTTGCGGGCTTTTTTGCTCAGCGGACGGGGCATACGTCGAACTTCCTCTCGCTACTCCATCGTAGCGATAATGATGTGGCTGCTCATCGCCGTGGAGGGTCGGAAGTCCTGCAATTGTGTTCGTCGGGTGTGATTTCAGGCACAAATCGTTGCGCCCGATGGATTGCCGGGTTTATAACGCTACTTTGAAGTAGCGTTATAGACTTCGCGCCACAGGGTTCCCCAGAGGAGACGCCGATGTACCGCTCACTCGGCCAATGGTCGTTCAAGAACTGGAAGCTGGTGGTGGCGGCCTGGGTGCTGGTGTTCATCGGCGTCGGTGCCGCATCGGGGGCCATCGGCGGTGCCTTCGACAGCTCGTTCGAGATCCCCGAGTCTGAGAGCCGCGACGGCTTCGATGCGCTCGACGAGTACTTCGGTGGTTTCGGCAGCGGCCAGCCCGGCTCGATCGTGTTCTACTCGGAACGAGGGGTCGAGGACCCCGAGGTCCAGGCGGTGATGACCGAACTGTTCGAGTACACCACCGGGCTCGACGAAGGTATCCAGCTCACCAGCCCCTACGACAGTGGCCCCCAGCCCCAGATCGCCTTCGCCGGTGAGGAGGCGGGCAAGATCGCATACGCCGACCTCACACTTTCGCTCGAGATCGATCAGGTCGAGGCCGGTCTCTACGGCGAGGAGATGCGGGACCGGGCCGCCGAACTGATCGAGGAGAACAACCTCGAGGGTGAGCTCCAGATCGAAACCGGGGGTGCCATTCTCGGCGGGTTCGAGCCACCGGAGACCGAGCTCATCGGCCTGGCCTTCGCCGTGGTTGTCCTGATCCTGGCCTTCGGGTCGGTCATGGCCATGGGTCTGCCGATCGGGGTCGCGGTGGCCGGTGTCGGCACCGGCATCGGCATCATCACCCTGCTGACCAACGTGATCTCCATCCCCGACTTCGCAGTGCAGATCGGGGCCATGATCGGCCTCGGCGTCGGCATCGACTACGCCCTGTTCATCGTCACCCGCTACCGAAACTCGCTGGCTGCCGGTCACACCCAGATCGACGCCGTCGGTATCGCCATCGACACCGCAGGCCGGTCGGTCATCTTCGCTGGTCTGACCGTCGTCGTCTCGCTGCTCGGCATGTTGTTGATCGGCCTTGCCTTCATCTCCGGGCTCGGTATCGGGGCGGCGTCGACGGTGGCCATCACCATGGTTGCGTCCGTCACCCTGTTGCCGGCCCTGCTGGGCATGGTGGGGGACCGGGTCGAGGTGTCCCGGGTTCGGGGCATCGTGGCCGCCGGACTGGTCTCGCTCACCCTTCTGTCGCTCGGCCTCGGCGCCGGTCCGATCGCCCTGGTGGCCTTCGGCGGGGCCCTGCTGATCCTGGTCGTCGGCAGGTTCGTGCCGTACCTCAATCGGGTTGTGCCCCATCGGCCCGAGAAGCCGATCCGGGAGACCCTGGCCTACCGCTGGAGCCGGGTCATCCAGAGGCACCCCTGGATCTCCATGATCGCCGGCGCCGGCATCCTGTTGGTGTTGGCCGCCCCGGTGCTCGGCCTACGGATGGGCTTCTCCGACGAGGGCAACTTTCCAGAGCACACCTCCACCCGCAAGGCCTACGATCTGATCGCCGACGGATTCGGGCCCGGCTTCAACGGCCCGATCCTCATCACTGCGGTTCTCGACGACCCGGCCGCTTTCGGCCAGG
Source organism: uncultured Acidimicrobiaceae bacterium (assembly GCA_947259095.1). Classification (GTDB taxonomy): domain Bacteria; phylum Actinomycetota; class Acidimicrobiia; order Acidimicrobiales; family SZUA-35; genus JAHELU01. The sequence continues at coordinate 50,791 of CAMYLA010000018.1, forward strand.
TGCCCGCCCTCCAGGAGGCGGTCGAGTCGACCGACGGGGTGGTGGCGGTTTCGCTGGTTCCCAACAACTTCGAGGATCCGTCGGCCTCGGAGGCGGTCCTGTTGCAAGTCATCCCCGACACCTCCCCCCAGGACGCGGCCACCGACGACCTGGTCAAGACGTTGCGGACCGAGGTGATCCCCGGTGTCGACGACGGCCTCGACATCGCGGTCACCGGAGCGGTCCCGGCCAACATCGATTTCACGTCCTATCTGGGAGCCAGGATCCTGCTGTTCTTCGGCGTGGTGTTGGCGGTCAGCTTCCTGTTGCTGATGGCGGTGTTCCGCTCGGTTGTGGTGCCGATCAAGGCGGTCATCATGAACGTGCTGTCGATCGCTGCGGCCTACGGCATCGTGGTCGCCATCTTCCAGTGGGGCTGGTTCGGCGACTTCTTCGGCATCGCCGGCGCCCCGATCGAGCCGTTCATCCCCATGATGCTGTTCGCCATCGTGTTCGGCCTGTCCATGGACTACGAGGTGTTCCTCCTGTCCCGGATCAAGGAGGAGTACGAGAAAACCGGCGACTCTCGCAACTCGGTGGCCGACGGCTTGGCCGCCACCGCCAGGGTCATCACCGCGGCCGCGGCGATCATGATCGTGGTCTTCGGCTCGTTCATGTTCGAGGACGACCGGATCATCAAGCTGTTCGGCCTCGGCCTGGCCATGGCAGTGTTCCTCGATGCCACCCTGGTTCGGATGCTGCTGGTGCCGGCCACCATGGAGTTGCTTGGTGACCGGAACTGGTGGCTGCCGAAGTGGCTCGACCGGATCATCCCCAACCTGAACGTGGAAGGCACCGAGCCCCCGCCCCCGGCGCTGGCCGATCAGGTCGAGGAGCCGGAGGCCGAGCCGGCGCTCACCTGAGCCCACCCGGCCGGACAACAAGAGCGTGCGATCGGGGTGGCTTCGGCCGCCCCGATCGGCGTTTTGGCCCCTGTCGGTCGCCGCCGCCGGCTCCCCACCGGTCTTTCCGAAAATTCGATCGAATATCAGGTCTTCTGAAATACTTTCACCAAAACTGACGTTACAATTCTTAGCGATCAACCGATCGCTGTTCGTGAACCACACGCCGTCCACAGCAGAAAAAGGGACAAGGAGAACAAGACATGCTGACTCAAAATGATCCGTTCCGGGATTTTGACCGCTTCTTCCGGGGTCTGGGTGCTCGGGGTGAGGGCCACACCACGGTTCCGATGGACGCCTACCGGCGTGGCAGCGATGTCTGGGTCCATCTCGATCTTCCCGGCGTCGCCTCCGATTCGATCGACGTCAGCGTGGAGCGGAGTGTGCTGACCGTCAGCGCCGAGCGCAACTGGCAATACGAGGAGGACGATCAGGCTTACATGATCGAGCGGCCGACCGGCACCTTCCGGCGCCAGGTCCATCTCGGTGAGAACCTCGACGTCGACGGCATCGAGGCCGATTTCGCCGACGGTGTGCTCACCCTGCGTATCCCGATCTCCGAGAAGGCCCAGCCGAAGAAGATCCAGATCGGTACCAGGGCCCCGGCCATCGATGTGGAGGCCTCGGCCTCCAACTGAACCCGGCTGTAGCGAATCAGCACAGCCGAGGTCCGGCCCGCTCCCCCCTCCGCGGCCGCCGGACTGTCAAGGCCCCGGATGACCGCCAAACGTCAGCGGTCATCCGGGGCCATCTCGCGCCCCCGCCAATCTCGGTCTTGGCGGTCCGGTCAGTGGGAATCCCTGGTGACCCTCTCGGGGCTGTTGCCGACCAGGAAGTCGAAGTCGCAGCCCTGGTCGGCCTGCAGCACCGTATCGATGTAGAGCCGGTAGTAGCCCCGGCTGTGCGGCGACGCGGGCCGGGTCCACAGCTGCAGGCGCTTCTCCAGCTCGGCATCGTCGATCTCCAGCGCCAGCGAGCGCCCGGGAACGTCGAGGCTGATCATGTCGCCGTCACGCACCACCGCCAACGGACCCCCGGCCGCCGACTCCGGCGCGGTGTGGAGCACCACCGTGCCGAATGCGGTGCCGCTCATCCTGGCGTCTGAGATCCGCACCATGTCCCGGATGCCCTTCTCCAGGATCTTGCGGGGTAGACCGAAGTTGCCGACCTCCGGCATGCCGGGGTAGCCCTTCGGGCCGCAGCCCTTGAGCACCAGCACACAGTTCTCGTCGACGTCGAGGTCGGGATCGTCGATGCGGGTGTGGTAGTCCTCGATCGATTCGAACACCACCGCCCGGCCCCGGTGGGTCATCAGGGCCGGGGTTGCAGCATTGGGTTTGATCACCGCCCCGCCGGGGCACAGGTTGCCCCGCAACACCGCAATACCGGAATCGGCAAGCACCGGATCGGCCGGGGTTCGGATCACCGCCGGGTCGGCGTTCTCCGCCGCCACCGGATCGGCATAGGTCGAGAAGGGCCGGCCGGTCACGGTCGGGGCGTCACCGTCGATCACGTCGCCGAGGTGGGCCAGCACCGCCGGGAGCCCACCGGAGTAGAAGAAGTCCTCCATGAGGTGATCGCCGGAAGGCTTGAGGTTGACCAGCAGCGGGGAATCGTGACTGAACCGGTCGAAGTCGTCGACGGTCAGCTCCACCCCCAATCGACCGGCGATGGCCAGCAAATGGACAACGGCGTTGGTCGACCCGCCGATGGCGGCCAGAGCCCGGATGGCGTTCTCGAAGTTCGACCTGGTCAGCACGGTGGAGATTCGCTGACCCTCCCGGACCATGTCGACGATCCGCCGACCGGACAGGTGGGCCAACCGCAGACGCCGGGAGTCGGCGGCGGGGATGGCCCCGTTTGTCGGCAGGGCGATTCCCAACGCCTCGGACATGCAGGCCATGGTGGAGGCGGTTCCCATCGTGTTGCAGGTACCCCAGCTCCTGGTCATGCAGCTCTCGAGATCGGTGAACTCGTCGATGTCCATCACCCCGGCCCGGACGTCGGCGGTATAGCGGATCAGATCGGTTCCCGAGCCGAGCTCCCGGCCCCGGTAGTGGCCGTTGAGCATCGGACCGCCCGACACCATGATGGTCGGCAGATCGACCGACGCCGCCCCCATCAACTGGGCCGGTGTGGTCTTGTCACAGCCGCCGAGCAGCACCACACCGTCGATCGGGTTGCCCCGGATCGACTCCTCGACGTCCATCGACATCAGGTTCCGCAGCAGCATCGCGGTCGGCCGGATCTGGGTTTCACCGAGGGAGGTGGTTGGGAACACCAGCGGCACGCCCCCGGCCTCCCAGACCCCCCGCTTCACATGTTCGGCCACGTCGGTCAGGTGGCCGTTGCACGGTGTCAGATCCGACCATGACGATGCGATGCCGATCATCGGCCTGCCGTCGAACGCGTCGTCGGGGAGCCCCCGTTTCATCCAGCTCCGGTGGCCGAAGCCTGCCAGTGGTCGGCCGTACCAGTCCTGGGACCGCATCCCGGTGTCCCCGGTGTCCCCGGTCGCCCCGGTCGATCCGTCGCCCGCTGGTTCGTCTGCCATCCCGGCCCCCTGTTCGACCGGGCCACCGTGCCCCGGTCATCGGTCGAGCCTAGTAGTGGCTCGGCCACCGGTTCGAGCCCACGTCCGAACCCCGGTCGGCCAGCAGTGGCGGCGCCCGCCGGCCGGTGGCACTATCGGCCGATGGTCACCGAAGACGACGTTCGCCGCCTGGCCCCTGGCCATGCCGGGACTCGGCCCATCCGGCCGAGTCGGTTGATGGAGCCGACGAGCCGCATTCATCGTCGACCGGTGGGTCCTGCTAGACAGGGGATCATGACCCAATCGGAGACGATCGATCGGGCCTGGCTCGATCCGACCTGGTTCATCGACAGCGACCACCCGGCGGTGATCGAGTTCGCCGACGCAGCCGTCGGTGATCGGACCGAGCGGACCGATCGGGCTGTCGCCCTGTTCCTGGCCGTTCGCGACGGGATCCGCTACGACCCCTACGTCATGGCCGAGGAGCCCGAGAACTACAAGGCCAGTTCCGTCGCGGCATCGACGGCCAACTGGTGCACCCCGAAATCGGTGCTGCTGGCGGCCGCGGCCAGGAGCCAGGGCATCCCGGCCCGCCTGGGCTTCGCCGATGTTCGCAACCACCTCACCAGCGAGAAGCTGAGCGAGCGGATGGGCACCGACCTGTTCATCTGGCACGGCTACGCCGAGCTGCTGCTCGGCGATCGGTGGTTCAAGGTCAGCTCGGCGTTCAACATCGAGCTGTGTGAGCGGTTCGGGGTCAAGGTGCTCGACTTCGACGGGACCGACGATGCGCTGTTCCACCCCTACGACGAGGCCGGCAACCGCCATATGGAGTACGTCAAGCAGCGGGGCAGCTTCGATGATCTGCCCCTGGATCTGATCACCGCCGACTTCGCTGCGGTGTACGGTGAGTGGACCGGCCCGGATGCCCAGTCCGGTGCCGACCAACCCGCCGATGACGCCTTTCACTGATCACACAAGCGGTTCACCCCGCCGATGATTTCCGACGTCATCCCCTCCTTGGCCACGATCCTCGGCGTGGTGGTGCTGGGGGTCACCCTGCAGAACTGGATCGCCGTTGGCGTGGTGGTGGCCGTCACCGCCGCACTTTTTGTGCTCTACAGCCGGGTACAGCGGGTCATCGTCCGCCGTTTCGGTCTCCGGGTCTACACCG
>CAMYLA010000019.1 GCA_947259095.1 uncultured Acidimicrobiaceae bacterium
CCGCCGCCTGGCCCACCAACGACACCGTCGACATCCGCAGCGTGCCGAACCGGTCCGGCAGCTTGGACCCGACGATCCGCATCACCAGGACCAGTAGGCCGTAGACCAGCAGGACCGGGCCGGCAGATCCGAGGCCGAATTCCTCGACATAGAGTGGCATGAACCCGTTCAGCGCGGTGAAGGTGAACAGCCCACCCATCAGGATCAGCCCCGGGGTCACCGCAGCGCGATAGAGAAACGAGCCGGCGCCCCCCGACCGCGACCCGGCGCCCGACGGTGGCCCCGCTCCGGCAGAACTCGGGCGGCGGCCGGGTCGGTTCGACGCCTGGCCGATCGGCTGGGCCGGCCGGCGATCATCGGCCGGGAGGGCGAGAGCCAGCACTGCGGCCACGGCCAGGGCCAGGCCACCGGCAACGAACGCGGCGGCGAACCCGGCCGCACGCTGGACCACCTCGCCCATCAGCGGGCCGAGAGCCATGCCGCCGTAGATGCCCTGCCACGGGCCCGGCGGGACCGGCCCCCGTCCGGTTTGGAGGTCCGGGCCGACACGAGTTTCCCGGTCGAAGATGCAGCGGTCATGATGGGGCGATGGGCCCCATCCAGACCGTCCGTTGTCATGCGATCGACGACGACATCTCGACCATCACCGTCGATACCGTCGACCTCGAACCACCGGCGCCCGGAGAGGTGCAGGTGACGCTGAAGGCCTGCGCCGTCAACTTCCCCGACATCCTCATGATCCAGGGCAAGTACCAGTTCAAGCCTCCGTTGCCGTTCGCCCCCGGCGGTGAGGCGGCGGGCGACGTTGTGACGGTCGGCGAGGGGGTTGACGATTTCCAGCCTGGCGACAGGGTGATCATCGCCAGCCGGTACGGGGGTTTCGCCGAGGCCATCAATGTGCCGGCCGAGGCGGTGCGGCCCCTGCCCGCTTCGATGAGCTACGCCGCCGGGGCGTCGTTCCAGACCGCCTACCTGACGGCCTGGGTGGCCCTGGTGTGCCGGGGCCATCTTCAACCGGGGGAGACGCTCCTGGTCCACGGCGCCACCGGCGGGGTCGGGATGGCCGCCGTCGACCTCGGCAAGCATCTGGGGGCGACGGTGATCGCCACCGGTGGCCGGGACGACAAGCTGGCCGTGGTGGCCGAGCGGGGAGCCGACCACGTCATCAACTACACCATGGACGACGGTGGCCTCGGCGGGTTCCGGGATGAGGTGAAGGCGCTGACCGATGGTCGGGGGGCCGACGTGGTCTACGATCCGGTCGGCGGCGACGTGTTCGATGAGTCGATGCGGTGCGTGAACGTCGACGGCCGGTTGCTCACCATCGGTTTCACCAGTGGGCGCTGGCCGCTGGCGGCGGTGAACCTGATCCTCATCAAACAACTCTCGGTTATCGGGGTCCGGGCCGGCGAGTACGGCAGGGTGTACCCCGATCGGGGGGTGGAGAACCAGCGGGCGATCTACGAGCTGGCCGCAGATGGGATCGTCAGCCCCTACGTCTGCCAGGCCTTTCCGCTTCCAGATGCGTTGCACGCCCTCCGCATGCTCGAGTCGAGGAACGTCATCGGCAAGTGTGTGGTGACGATGAACGGCTACGAGTTCGAAGGATCCTGATCGGACCTCGGCCGATCAGTAGCTCCCAGGGGTGAATTCGAGATCCCCGGCCACCAGCGGCACCCGAACCAGCACCGAATCCGGTCTTACGTCCATGGTCGCCCCGTCGATGCCGGTGAGATACCACAGCCTCGGTTCGACGTTTGCGATGCGGAACGTCGTCCACCTCGCCGGGTCCTCCACCAAGGGGGCCAGGGTGAGGTGCAGCGCCCCCTTCCGCCATTCGGCCGTGGTGAGGGCCACGGTCGGGAAGTCGACGTCGACCACCTGAGGGCAGGGCTCCAGCGGTGCGGCAGACAACCGCTCCCACAGGCCGGGCCCGGCCGCCTCGGCTGCGGCCAGGAATGCGTTGAACTGACCGCGGGGGTGTGCCTCGTCGAGCCCCATGCCCCAGGTGAACTCGCCGGTCCCACGATCCCAGGTCGGCTGGTAGGAGGCTTCGATGGCGGCCGCCAGCCGCTGGTCCAGCTCGTCCAATTCCCACTCCCTGGCCAGGATCAGGGCCGATGGATAGCCCCGGCCCGCCCGCAGCGGCAGCGGGGGATCGGCGTCGAGGCCCAGCGACCGGCAGGCGGCATCGAACAGCCGACGGGCGTCGTCGGCGACCTGGGGTGCGGCGTAGTACGAAGTGGTGATGGCCGAGGACACCGGGAGCCGGTGGTGAACGTCGAGCTGCGGGTCGTAGTACAGGGTGGTGGTCTCTGGGCCGGACTCACCGGCCAGATCGAGGTAGTGGTTGCGGGCGTAGCGCCACCACGGCTCGAAGGCCTGGCGGTGGTGGTCGGTGCCGTGTCGGTTGTCGTGCAGCCTCAGACCGAGGCCCGCTCCGGCCAGTCAAAACGGCCAGATCTTCGTGTTCTCTCAATGACAGCCGATGGGGGCGGCAAGCCACTGCCGGCGGAGATGTTCTGCGATCTCCGAGTGGGTCCAGGTGAAGGAGTTGTCACCGTCGCGGATCATGTCGAACGGCCGATTCCATCGGTCGTCGGGATCGATCATCGACCGGATACCCAACAGCACCAGGAAGAACCCTTTGTAGAAGAGCATCCCGTCGGCGGCGATGGGATCCATCTGGACCCCCCACGGCTCGATCCCGTTTGCCGTCCAGCCGGGGACGTCGTAGTCGCCCCACAGCTCCTCCGGTATCAACAGACGATACCGGTCGGGGTAGTCGCCCCGATCGGGGTCGTTGCCGAATTGGGTGAGCCAGTCGGCGGCCGACCACCAGCCGGTATGGCGCTCGATCAGCTGGTCGAGGATGGCGACGTAGCGTTCGGTCCAGGCCGGGGTCCGGTGGGCCATCAGCCCGAGGGCATAGGAGGAGTCGACGAGGTCGAAGCGATGCCAGCTGGCCATCGGCGGGTCGGAGCGGTCGTCCCAGTGAGGGTGGGGTCGCCCATCACGATTCCAGTTGTCAGCCGTGTTGGCTTTGCGATCGAGGTAGCGAAGCCAACCGAGTGACCGATCCGACAGGTGCACGGGTCGAACCATAGCCTGCGCCACCGGCCCGCTCACACCGGGCGGTCGCCCACCCGTTGCCGCAGGCGGCTGCGCTTCGGGGCCGACCGTCACCGAGTCGAATCGGCCGCGCTCTCGGCCGCCGTCTCGGGCCGGATCTCCCCTGCGATCTCGGCGCTGATCTCATCGCTGTGAGCGCCGAGATCGGGGGCCGGTCCCGGGTGGGGGCCGGCGCCGCCCACCAGCTGGCCGAACACCAGCAGTGGTCCGAACCGGGTGGAATCCTGGTGGGTCGACAGGCCGTTGGCTGCGGCCAGGGGGGAAGCGGTCAGGCCGTGGGTCTCGACGTCGGTCGACAGTTTGCCGTCGCGCCAAAGCAACCTCCCCCCGGTCTCCTCCCAGGTGTTGTCGGCCGATCCCGGGTGGTCGAAGCCACCGAGCTCGGCTTGCGGCCGGCCGTGGTGGCGGGTGTACTCCGCGGCCTGGGCGGCCATGGTGCTCTGGGCCAGCGAGGTGAGCACGTGCTGGCCGCCGCCGCCACCCTGCTCGCTCGGGCGTCCCCGTTGCCACCAGCCGGCCACCACGCCGAACGCACCGATCAGCGGGGTCATCACGTCGTGCACCGGCACGGTGAGGAACACCGGCTCGAACCCCTCACCGCCTTCGCCGAGACCGCCCTGGGCCGCCATGAGACCGCCAATGGCCTGGACCAGGGGATCGAAAGCCGGTCGTTCGGCCATCGATTCATCGAGGCCGTACCCCGGCGAGGAGAGGAACACCAGGTCGGGGTTGACGGCCTGGAGGGTCGGGCGGTCGCAGCCGAGGCGTTCGCTGACCCCCGGTCGGAAGTTCTCGACCACCGCGTCGGCGGTGGCCACCAGGCGGTGGAGGGCGAGCCGACCTTCCTCGGTCTGCAGGTCGAGGATGGTGCTCCGCTTCGCCTGGTTCCAGGACTGGAACATCGGGCCGATGGCCCGAAACGGATCGCCGGTCGGCGGTTCGACCTTGATCACGTCGGCACCCAGCATGCCGAGATGGCGGCTGACCACCGGTCCCGCGATGAACGAAGCCAGGTCGATGACCCGCAGGCCGGCCAGGGGCCGCTCCGCAGACGCCGATTCGCCGGTGCCGGACCCGCTCGGGTTCCGGGGCGGCGGCGGTGCCTCATCGACCGCCCGCGACCACTCGGCCAGCACCTCGTCGGTGTGTTGCCCGAGCAGGGGAGCGGGGCGGACCACGGCCCCCGGGGCGGCGGCCACGGTGACGGGAAGACCCATCATCGCAACCTCGCCCAACGCCGGGTGTTCCACCGTCACGTCCATGTTGTTGGCCGCAACCACCGAGGTCCGGAGGAACTCGTCCCTGGTCAGCACCGGTTGGGCCGGAACATCGGCCTCGGCCAGCAATTCCAACCACTCGTGGCGGGGGCGGGTGGCGAACACCTCGTCGAGAATGGGGGTGATCCGTTCGATCGCCTCGTCCAACAGCAAACCCCACGGCGGGTTGGCGAGCTGCGGGTCGTCGATCAGTTCCGGGTGGCCGATCACGTCAAGCATCCGGGTGTAGAACCGCTGGGTGCCACAGGCCAGGAAGAACCACTTGCCGTCGCCGGCTTCGATCAGCCGGTAGCAGGCCACTCGGCCCTTTGAGCCCAGCGCCGAGGCGACGGCTCTCGGCTCGTCATCACCGTCGAGTCTGAACTCACCGAGCTGCATTGCCGCCGCACCGGCGACCTGTGACACCTCGTAGGTGGGCGCAACCCCCCGCTCCCGGCGGACAAGCAAGCCGGTGGCAGCGGCCAATGCGGCGAGGACCCCCGTGCCGTATGCGGCAACCGGGACCACAACGTCGACCGGTACCTCCCCGTAGGATTGCTGATTCCAGGCGATCCCGGTGGCAGCATGGAGCAGGGTTCGGCTGACCGGATCGTGCACCTTCGGGCCGTGCTCGCCCCACGGCGGCATGGTGATGATCACCGCCGCCGGGTTGAGGCCGCGGATGTCTGCGGCCCGCCCCGGTTGATCGACGAAGACGACATCGGCGGCGGGGATCAACCGCTGAGGATCGGCGACCACCGAACGCTTGTTGCGATTCACGGTCTGGAAGCCCGGATCGGCTCGGTAAGGGTCGCCGGCGGCCGCTTCGATCTTGACCACGTCGGCCCCCTGGTCGGCCAGGAACATGGCGGCATACGGGGCGGCGATGCCGGTGCCGAGATCGAGAACCCGGATCCCCTCGAACGGACCGCTCAACGCCGATCCCTCCGCCGAGCCCGGCGGCGCCGCCGGTCGGTCATTGGGTCGAGGCCGATACCGGCGACAGTGATCTCACCCATCGGGCCGAGCGTACATCGCAGTGCAGGTGGCGGTCGATTGCCGGGGTTCCCGGCGCAGTGGATCGGCCGCCGTTCGACGGTGCCACCGGCCGTCAGCCGAGCATCTGGAGTGCGGTTCGGAGGTAGAGGTGGGTGGCCACGCTGAGTTGGCCGATGTCCAGCCACTCGTCGGTGGTGTGGGCCTGGGCCAGCGAACCTGGCCCCCAGATGATCGCCGACCCGCCGAGGTTGGGGGCATCGGTCGCACCGGTGAACGCCACCGGCTCGGCCGAGAGCACGACGCCTGGTTTCGGGGTGGCAGGTCCTGCCGCCAGTGGTTCTCGGGCGGCGACTGCGGCGAAGGCCTCGCCTGCGGCGGTGACGATCGGTGCGCCGCGATCGGTGTCCAGCGGGGCGGCGTCGATGATGGTCGGGCCGAGGCGCCAACGGAACTCCGGCCGCCCCTCGGCCAACGAGGCGATCCGCTGCCGGATCTCCTCCGCCACCAGCGTCGCGTCCTCGCCCGGGAGGAGCCGGCGGTCGACCTGCAACTGGCAATGGTCGGGGACGATGGACGGAACCCGACCACCTTCGATCACCCCGGGGCTGACCGTGGCCACCCCGCACAGCCCGTGCCCCGGGCCGTCGGCCAGCTCGATCCGGTACGCCCGCAGCATCTCGACGATCTCCATCATGTGCTCGATGGCGTTCACCCCCCGATCGGCGATGCTGGAGTGCACCGCACGACCGAAGGTCTGGATGGAGAAGGCGAACTGGCCCTTGTGACCGGAGCAGATCCGAAGCTCCGTCGGTTCCCCAACGATCACGTGGTCGGCGATCGGACCGGCCGCACCAAGGGCTCGGGACCCGATCATGGCATGCTCCTCATCGGCGGTACCGACGATCATCAGCCGTCCCCGGAGCCGATCACGGCTGGAGGCCAACACCTCGGCCACCTCGATGAACGCGGCCAGCGCCCCCTTCATGTCGCAGGCCCCCCGACCATGGATCCTTCCCCGCTCCACCACGGCCCGGAACGGGCGGTCGTAGCCGTCGACCCCGACGGTGTCGGTGTGTCCGGCCAGCGCCAACACCGGACCGTCGCCACCCGGGCCGAGGCCGACCACATTGGCACGGCCCGGCTCCGGCTCGGTGATCGCCGGCTCGAAACCCAGACGATCGAGGTGGTCGGCCAGCCACCGAGCAACGGCTTGCTCACCGGTGGTGTCGTTGCCGTGGGTTCCGAACGGGTTCACACTGGGAATGCCGATCAGCTCAACGGTTCGGTCGACCAGACGGTCGGGATCGATCAGCCGATGGAGGTCTTCGGGGGTCCTCATCGCAGCGGAGGGTAGACCGGACCGTCCCCGATGTCAGCCACCACTCGAGATGGTGACCGGTCCGGCGGCGGGACCGAGGATCAGGTGGGCAGTCTTCTGGGACAACCGGGCCGTCCAGCACTTCGCAATCTGGGACCATCACCCGCACATCCGGCGTGGCGAGCGGGTCTCGATCTGTGGCACCGAGCCACCGCGGCGGGCGTTCCCCGCCGGCGTAGGCTAGCGGTCTACCGGCGGGCGGCGCTGCCGCCGCGGCGATGAGCCGACCCGCAGCGCCGCTTCCAGCGGGCCGGTTCGGAAACGTAGCTGCCAGATCGTGGCGAAGGCCATGAAGCCGAGGTAGATCGCCAGTGCGGTGACGAACTCCTGAGCCAGCGGGGTGGTCTCGGGGTGGGGGGTGAAGCGGACCAGCACCGCTTGGAACACGTAGAAGCTCAACGCCAGTTGACCAAGCGCCACCAGTGGCCGGACCGATCCGGCCATTCGGGGGGCGACCAGCAGGCAGATACCCAGGACCGCCACCGAGGTGCCGGTGGCGCTGAGCACCCAGGCCGGCATTTCGGAGTGGCCGGTGGTGTCGAGGAGGCGGGTCCAGGAGAATTCGCTCCCGGCCGGTCTGGTTCCGAATTCGAAGCCCCGTCCTTCGCCAAACCGGTTGGCCAGCCACGCCGTCGTGACACCGACCACCGTGCCCCCGGCGGCAAGCCAAACCTGGAGCCGGGTCGATCGCAGATCCAATCGTCCCAGGACCATGCCGACCAGGAAGAACGAAGCCATGGGGAACAGGGGATAGCTGCCGTTGAACAGCAACGACCACAGGGCGGCCGGTGGATTTTCGATCAGGTCGAGCGGGCCCTCGAAACGATCGAGTTGGGGGCCGACCACCTGGTAGGTCCAGGCGCCGATCACGGTGAACAAAACGGCCAGGGCAACCAGCGTCTTGCGGCCGAGCCGCCGGAACAGGATCGCCAGCACGAACAACAGCGCATAGTACTGAAGGATGATGGCGATGAAGGTGGTCACCTCCTGCAGCACCACACCCACCGGGTAGAGGATCGCAGCCCGGATCAGCAACGCCCGATCCGGATGGGCCGACCGACTGCTCAGGATGGTCACACCGACCCCGCCGAGCAGGACGAACAGTGGCATGGCTCGGCCGCTGACCCCGGTGGCAACGCCGTTCAACAGGCCGGCGGAGCCGTCCGGCCAGGCGTAGTGGGCGATCACCATGCCCAGCATGGCAAACGCCCGGGCCAGATCGATCCCGATGATCCTCGACGATGCGACCGCCGAGGACATCTCGACCGGATGGGCTACAACCACACCCACAACCGTAGCGATGCATCGATAAAGACGAGGTCAAGCCGAGGTCGAGTCGTCGTCGAGACGAAGACCGGGCGGGAATCGAGTTCGGTGGCCGGCCGAGGCTCGATGCTGCCGACGGCCAGAATCGCCTCGATCCGCCGGTAGAAAGGTCCCCATGGCCGCCGACGATGACCGGAAGGCAGACCGGAAGGGCGGGTCTGCATCTTCGACCGGAACCGCCTCGTCGGATCGGCCGGCCGGCCGGCTCGTCCTGGCCGAGCCGCCCGCTGGATTGCTGCTCACCCCCGGGGCCAGTGCCGATCGTGACCACAAGACCCTGGTGGCGATCGACGACGGGCTGCCCGAGATCGCCGTCGAGCGGCTGACCCTGGCGACCACCAGCATCAAGAACGCAGTGGGCAAGGTACGGACCGCAGCCGAGGCGTTGGCCGACCGTCTCGGGGTGGCTCCCGATCGGATCGCCCTCGGCGGTCGGAGCTTCGGCGGCCGGGCGTGCTCGGTGGCGGTGGCCGACGGGCTCGCTGCTGCGGCCCTGGTGCTGCTCAGCTACCCGCTCCACCCGCCGGGAAAGCCGGACAACCTGCGGGTGGAGCACTTCGAACGGCTGGTGACACCGACGCTGTTCGTCTCCGGAACCAAGGATCCGTTCGGCACCGCAGCCGAGTTCGAGGCAAACGCCGAGGCCATCGCCGGTTCGGTCCGGCTCGAGTGGGTTCCCGGGAACCATGCCCCGAAAGGTCAGGACGACGCCATCATCGCCCTGATCCGACACTTCCTCGCCATCGACCAGACCTGACCCGGCCCGACGATCCCCGCACCTCAGGCCGGGTCTACCAGGGTCGACCCCAGGTCTCCCAGTCGAACGGTTCCATGCCGGACTCGTTCAACCTCCAGATGGAGGCCATCGGACCGTCGTCGCCGATGTCGATGAAACCGATCGTCCCATACTGGACGTCGAGGTTGTGGGGGTAGGTAGGCGACCCCGGATTCACGCACAGGGTGCCGTCGATGGTGGTGATGTGCTCGACATGGGTGTCGCCGTAGACGATCACGTCGAGATCGGCGCCCTGGAAGTGACGGTCGACCGCCTTGGCCACGGTGTAGAAGCCGAGTTCGGGGATCGGCATATGGTGGGTCAGACCGATCTTCAGCCCCTTGCGTTCGATGATCCAGGTCGGCCGCAGCCGCTCGTCGTCGGGCTGACTGCTGCGGCCGCCCGAGCCGTCGTCGCCGTTGCCTCGGGCGGCGAAGGTCGGGGCAACCTCGCTCAGGCCATCGATGACCGACAGATCGTAGATATCGCCGGCGTGGAGGATCGAATCGCAGCCGTCGAACAAGTCGAACACGTGGGGCCACAACCGTGGCATGGCCTCGGGGATGTGGGTGTCGGAGATCAACCCGATCCTCATGACCGGGGCCGGGGGTCGAGGTCGGCGGGACGGCCGGCGCCGGTCGAGGTCAGGCCGGGAGCTTGCTGACGTCGATGTCGTACAGGTCGATCACGTTGCCCCACACCATCTGCTCCTTCTCGTCGTCTGGCACCCCGGCCAGCACATCGTCGAGGACGCGCATCGAGTTCGGCCAGATCGAATCATGATGGGGGTAGTCGTTGCCCCAGACCAGGTTCTCGATGCCGATGTCGTAGCGGGTGTCGATGCCTTGGCGGTCATCCTCGAACGTCACCCAGAAGTTCCGATCGAAATACTCCGAGGGCTTCATGGTCAGCGAATCCGACAGCTCCCATGGTGTCCGGTAGGCGGCGTGATCGAACCGCTGCTTGAAGTGCGCCACCCACCCTGTCTCGAACTCGGCGATCACGAACTTCAGCCGGGGGAACTTCTCGACAACGCCCCCGATGATGAGGTCGATCACCGAGTTGACGATGGAGATGTGGGACATCGTGTATCCCTTGACCGTGCCCCCCGGCGTCCCGAAGTGGGCCGGCAGACCGCAGTCGAAGGAGGTGCCGGTGAAGATGTGCATCGTGACCGGCAGATCCATCTCCTGCAGCAGGGCCCACAGCGGGTCGTAGCGGGGGTCGGCGTAGTTCTGATCGACCGGGGCGTGCGAGGGGATGGAGAACCCCCGGACCCCCTTCTCGCCGGCCCGCTTCACCTCCCGGACCGAGGCCTCAACGTCGGGGATCGGCAGGCAGCCGATCCCGATGAGACGATCGGGGTTCGGCGTGCAGTAGTCGAACACCCAGTCGTTGTGTCGTTCGAACGCCGCGGCCTTGATCTTCGCGTCCTGGACCGCAAACGTGAACATCGACAGGCTGGGGTACATCACCTCGCCGCAGATCCCGTCGGTCTCCTGTTCGGCCAATCGGAGCTCAGGGTTGAGCACCCCCGGATTCAGGCCCTCATAGCCCATGGCGATCAACTCGTCGGTAGCTGGATCGTCGAGCCGTTTGCCGGCGATACCGAGCCTGCCGACCGGGACGGGTCGGGTGTCACCGATGACCAGAAACTCGCCCCGCTTGCCGTCGAGGTCCTTGACGATCCGGGGTGCCTTGGAACCGAACCGTTCCTCCAGTCCGGCAAAGGCACCCCGGCCCTCGACGACATGTGAATCGCATGAGTAGTAGCGCATGGTGTTTCCCCCGTCTCACAGGTTGCTCACCTCCAGCTCAGCAGATTTCGTCACCGACTGGCGAACTGACCGCAGGCGATCCCGATCCGCCGACCGTCCCGATCGATCGGACATCGACCCCATCGCCGACTACAACTGGCTCCATGGCTGAGCGCCGACACAGGTTCACGATCCGAACAGGGTCTGGAGTCACGACCCGAACCGAGTCCGGAGCGGTTCGAACCAGAGGGCCACATGGCGGGGGGCGGGGCTAGCGGTGCGGATCCCCGATGCCGCTCTCGACCGGGTCCGGACCGACGGCTTTGCGGTGATCGAGGGGTTCCTCACCGACGAGGAGGTGGCGCTGGCCCAGGATGGCCTCTTCCGTGAGTTCCCCCGGCCGGACGACTACTTCGCCGACCCGGCCGCCAACGCCGAGCTGGTCGACACCCAGTTCTCCGGTATCAGGTTGCCGCCATACCACTCGTGGGATCTCAATCGGCTGGCGTTCCATCCCGACCTGGTGGATGCCGCCGAACGGTTCTGCGGCTCGACCGATCTCCAGCTCTACAAGGTCGAGCTGTGGCCGAAGTACTCCGGTGCCGTCGACTACGACCAGCCGCTCCATCGAGACTACGGGAACCACAGCCTGGTGGTACCTCGGGCGGACCGGCGATGGCCACAACTGACCACGTTCCTGCTGCTGTCGGATGTGACCGAGGCCGACGGACCGACCAGGGTCGTCCCCCGGTCGGTCGGCGACCAGGAACCGCTGTGGCCGGCCAAATTGCCGCCGGGCCGGCTGGCCGAGGCCGAGTTGTCGGTGACCGGATCGGCCGGCACGCTCCTGCTGTACACCACCGATGTGCTCCATCGGGGCTCGGCCATGGTCGGCGATCGTCGGAGCCGATTCATGCTCCTGGCCGACTACTCGGTTCGGGGCAATCCCTGGATGGGGATGATCAGCTGGCCTCGGCTGGCCAACCACCCGGGGTGGGCACCGATGATGGCAAGGGCCGGCGTTCGGGAGCGGGAGTTGTTCGGCTTCCCGCCGCCGGGCCATGTCTACTGGAACCGACAGACGTTGCGTGACGTCGGCCTGCGATACCCGGAGATGGACATGAGCCCCTACCTCGCCGCCGCCCGAGACGAGGCGACCGGCGACGGTGATGCAGGCGCAGGCGCAGGCGCCCGATGATCGTCAGCCAAGCCGATCGATGACCGCCTGGCAGAACTCGCCGGTGGTGGCGGTGCCGCCCTGGTCGACGGTCAGTGATCGTCCCTGCTCGTACACCGCACCGACCGCCCGGTCGAGCCGGTCGGCCTGGCCCTGTTCCCCGAGCCAGGCCAGCATCATGGTGGCCGACAGCAGGGTGGCGGTGGGGTTGATCCGGTCCTGGCCCGCGATGTCCGGCGCAGTGCCGTGGGCCGATTCGAAGTAGGCGAAGTCGTCGCCGTAACAGCCGGACGGTGCGAGGCCCATGCCGCCGATCGTTGCCGCCCCCTGGTCGGAGAGAAGATCGCCGTACAGGTTGGGCAACAACAGCACGTCGACCTCCTCGGGATGGAGCACCAAGCGGTGGGCCATGTCGTCGACGATGTAGCGGGTGAGGTCCACATCCGGGTACTCGGCGCCGACCTCCTCGACGATATCGCAGAACCAGCGATCGGTTGCCGGCAACATGTTGGTCTTGGCCGAGACTGTCAGCCTCGGTCGACGCCCGGCCGCGGCCGCCCGTTCGATGGCCAGCTCGTAGCTGAACCTGGCGGCCTTCTCGGTGCCCTGACGGGTGATGATCTTGACTGCGAACCGGCCCTCACCGCTCCAGGCCAGCCTTGATCTCGGGCCGATCAGATCGGTGGCCCGCAGGTCGTCGGCGTCCCCCATGATGCCGACGTAGGCATCCTCCAAGTTCTCCCGGACGATCACGTAGTCGAGCTTGGTCGGGTCGGCCATGGGGGAGCGATAGCCGGGCCGCCACCGTACCGGACGGACGTTGGCGAACGTGCCCCGACCCCACCGGAGATGGGCGATACCCGGCGTCG
Organism: uncultured Acidimicrobiaceae bacterium; assembly: GCA_947259095.1. Taxonomy (GTDB): domain Bacteria; phylum Actinomycetota; class Acidimicrobiia; order Acidimicrobiales; family SZUA-35; genus JAHELU01. Next base: position 12,670 of record CAMYLA010000019.1, read on the forward strand.
TGCCGTTGCTGGCGCCGAACAGTACGGTGTCGGCCCGATCCAGCCGCTCGACGACCATCGCCTCCCGCTGGTCCGGGGGCGAGGACGACATCTCGGCTCCATCCGGCAGGACGTCGAACTCGACGCCGAGATCCATGGCCTCCAACACCGCCAGTGAGGCCAGGACCGCCTCCGGCGCGGCATCGTCACCGGGGACGACGGCAATCAGGGTCATGCCCGAAACCTAGCGCCGCGGCGGCCACCGGGCCCAGTTGTCGGCGCCGAGCCCTGGCACGGGCCTCGGGGGAGTCTCGATCGACGTTGACTAACCTGGAACCGGTGGAGATGAGTCGTCGAGTATCGCCCGGTCGCCTCGGCCGCCTGCGGGGAGAGGTGGAGGAGGAGCTCCCCGGCATCCTCGAATCGATCCCGGCCGCCGAGGCGGTGCTGGACGAGATGACCTACGTGTTGTGGCCACCGGTCCACGAGGGCCGGGTGGCGACCTACGGGGCGATCGTCGATCCTCGCTCGGAACCGGAGAGCTGGAACCGGCAGACCGGCCTGTCGGTTCACCACCGGCTCGGCCGTGGCCTCAGCAACGACGCCACCCGCCGGTTCGCCGATGGGATGGCCAGTTGGGCGCTGCGGCGCCCCGATGACACCACCGAGCTCGTGGTGTTCGACCGGCTGGCCAGCTCGGAACGCGATCTGGTGGTCCTGTCCGAGGTATCGGGGGGCATTCTCGTCCAACGACACCCCACCGGACGGGTCCGCGTCGTCGGACCGTTCGGAGTGGCCAGGCTGACCCCGAACGGTTGGCATCACCAGCCGCCGGTCGAAGGCTGGCTCGATGCGGTGAGTGCCTGTCACAGCCCGGGGCAACGCCTGGTCCTCAAGCGGCTGCTCCGGTTCGCGGTCCACGACCTCGGGTCCCGCAGGATCGGGGCACTGCTGGTCTACCGCATGGGCGAACACAGCGGCAGCATGGAGACGCCGTGGCCGACGCCGCCCCCGATCGGCATCGCCGCGCCGGTCGACCTGGCGCCCATGCAGCACGTGCTGAGCCAGATGGACGGGGCCGCGGTGTTCGACAACGATGGCACCCTGGTCGGGTTGGGGGTCCGTCTCGTGCCGAGCAGGGCGGCCGAGGAAACCGTGGCTCCGTTCGGGGGTACCCGCCACACCAACGGCAGGCGGTTCAGCTTCGACGAGCCGGCAACGATCGTGATCGCCGTCAGCGAAGACGGGCCGGTCACGGTGTTCAGGGGTGGGGAGATCCTGGGACACTCCGGTGAGGGCGAGCACGTCGATCCGTCCCGCCCCGGCGATCGGTCCGACCAGAGCACGGCGATCAACGCAGACTGATCAGTAGCCGAGCTGCTTATCGACGACACCCTCCAACGGTTCACCCCGCGTGGCCAGGCCGAGGTTGCGGACGAACCGGGCCACGTTCTTCGGGGCCCGGAGCTGGCTCGCCCCTGCGGTGTGGGGGGTCATGGCCACATTGTCGAGGCTGAACAGCCGGTGATCAGCAGGCAGCGGCTCGCCGGGGACCACATCGAGCGCCGCCCCGGCCAGATGACCGGACTCCAGGGCGGCCACCAGCGGCTCGTCGTCGATGATCTCGCCCCGTGTCACGTTGACGATGTAGCTGCCGGACCGCATCTTGGCGAAGGTCTCGGTGTCGAACAGCTTGTCGGTGCTGTCGGTCAGCGGGCAGCAGACCGCCACCACATCGGACTGGGCCAGCAGATCGTCGAAGCGGTCGATCGGCCAGACCTCGGAGACGCCACACTCGGGGGGTAGCGAGGCGGCGGGGGCCGGGAACTCGTCGACGGCGATCGTCTCCATGCCGAATGCCACCGCCCGCCGGGCCATGGCCCGCCCGGTGCCCCCGAAACCGACGATGCCCATCGTCAGGCCCTCCAATTCGATTTCCTTGGACCGCATCTCGACCCGGTGGGCCCACGCCTCAGGGCCGAGTTTCACCGCAGTGTGGATCTGCCGGGTCAGGGCCAGCAACAGGCCCATGCCGGTATCGGCGAGGTGGCCACCGACCAGCCCCTTCTCGCCGGTCAGCACCACCTCGGAATCGATGAACTCGTCGAACATGAACATGTCGACCCCCGAGGCGGTGGCGTGGACCCACCGCAGCTTCGGGGCGTCAGCCAGCAACCGCCGATTGAGGATGCCGAGGATCACCTCGACGTCGGCGGCGTGTGCCGCCGCATCCTTCAACGAACCGACCACGTTGATTTCGCTGCCGTCCGGAGCGGCGGCGGCGATATCGGCAAGGTACCGGTCGGTGACCTTGGCCATGGTCAGGCCCTCGACCAACAGGATGTTGGTCGGTCCGTCGATGGCGACCGTGGTTCCGGCGGTGCCGGCGAGCGATTTCCCGGAGTTGGCATTCATGTGAGTCGAATCCTCTCAGACGATGGCTGTGTCGACCGGCGACGGTTGGCCACTGCCCGCCGACCGGAGCGACGACCGGAGCGACGAGCCCAACAGACGCATGGCCGGACACTACCGGCCACGATGGTCGAGGGCGAGCCGGCGTGAGCCTGCTGGAGGCCGGCCCGATCGGCCCACCGTTGGCAACCGCCGGTACCTTGCCAACATGACCGATCGAGGTGGCGACCACGCCGGCGAGACGACCGTCGACCAGGTTGCTACCCCCGGGGTATCACCGTCCCGGCCGTCGTCGAGGTTGCGACCACCCGGGTGGTCACCAACGACTTCCCTCAGATCGAATTCGACCTGTCCACCGAGTGGACGGCCCAGAAGCTGAGCGAGATGCCGGTGCTGTGGGCGTATGCCCGGGACCTGTGGCAACTGCCAGGATTCGGCGAGACCATCGATTTCGATCAGATCAAGTCGCACGACTACGAGGTCCACACCGGCGTCAACCCGACCGGGGTGGTGCCGAAGGGTCCGGCCGACGCCGGCTGGAACACGCCCCACGACCGCGAGCATCTCGGCGGCCGACCCTGGGGAGACGGTACCCCACCGTTGTGAGCCGAGAGGTCCCTCATAGCATTCGGCCCGCTCCCGCCGACCACGGCCGGCCACTCCTCGGCATGCCGCCGAACCGGCGCGCGGGCTAACATTACCCATGGCCATCCACGGCATCGACCACATCAACATCGACACCACGAAGCCCGAGGAGACCATCGAGTTTTACGGGCACGTTCTCGGCCTGGAGAACCGGCCGGAGGACCGACCGGACGGCATCGGCCCCGGTGCCTGGCTGTTCAAGAACGACCAGGCGATGATCCACCTCAATTTCCACGAGCCCGGCAGTGACGCCGCAGCCAAGCTGGCCGACGCCGCCAAGTCGGGGGCCTTCAACCATGTGGCCTTCGCCGGCTCGGACTTCGAAGGAACCTGCGAAACGCTCGACGAGCTCTCGATCGCCTATCGCGTGAACGAGCTGCCGTCGATCAACCTGAAGCAGATCTTCGTTCGCGACCCCAACAACGTGGCACTGGAGATCAACATCCGGAGCTGATCGGTCACCGGATCAAGCGAACTCCATGCCGGCGGCGAGGCTGGGTTAGCCTCTCGGACCATGTCTTCTCCCAGCGGCAACCGACCAGACCTGTGGGATCGGGGGAAGCCACCGACCCTGGCCGATCCACTACCACGTCGGATGATGGCGCTGACCCTCCACCGCGATCGCTACGGCCCTCCAGCCGACGTGCTGGCCTGCGAACCGGTGCCGCTGCCGGACCTCACCCCGGCCGATGCCGGTCGGGTGCTGGTGTCGATCCTGGCCACCGGACCCAACTTCAACACCAATTTCGCCGCACTCGGTCTGCCGGTCCCGGTCTTCGGCCGTGGCGACTCGGCAACGATCCACATCCCCGGAAGCGACGCCTTGGGGCTGGTCGTCGACGCCGGACCGGCGGTGGGTTCACTGGCGGTCGGCCAGGCCGTCATCCTCGATTCCTGGACCGGCCACAACATCAGAGGCTACGAGACCCACGACGGCTTCAACGGCCAGTTCGCCGTCGTCGACGAGGAGCGGGCCATCCCCGTTCCCCCCGAGCTGGTCGACAATTCGCCCGAGCGGCTGGCGGCCATGCTCTTGACCTACGGCACCGCCTATCGGGCGGTGGTCGAGCGGCTCAACGTGCAACCGGGCCAGTCGATGCTGGTCATGGGGGGTGGCAAGGGAACGAGCTACGCCGGCGCCCAGATCGCCAAGGCGATGGGGGCGAGGGTGATCCTGGTCGGATCGAACCAGGCCCTGGCCGACGAGCTCATCGAACGGGGCATCGCCGATGCCTTCGTCAACCGTCGACTCGTCCCAGCAGCGGTCTACGGTGTGCTGCAGGACGGCGAGGAGAGGGCCACGTGGTGGGAGCGGACCGAGCCGTTCCGCCAGTCGGTCTACGGGGCCAACCATGGCCGGCCGGTCGACGCGGTGTTCGAGCACACCGGAGGGGAGAACTTCCCCCTGCTGGCCTCGGTGCTGGCCGACGGTGGTTCACTGGCGTTCTTCGGCGCCACCGGCCACGGACTGAAGGGCGAGTACAAGGAGACCTTCTTCGTCGGCGATCGACGCCAGGTGCTCGATGCCCGGTGGGTGTGGATGCGCCAGAAGCAGGTGCTGTTCCGCCGGGCACCGGCGGAACAGATCTTCGCCGAGATCGGCCTGCCACCGGGCCGCCGGGGATTGATCTGGGGGGCCGACGACTCGGCCCTCGAGTTCGTGCGGGCGGCATTGGAACGCCGAGCCGATCTGGTGGTCATCGCATCGCGTTCGACCGAAGCCGACGGGATCGCGGCGCTGGCCGGGCTGGGGATCGGTGACGACCGCATCATCGACCGGGACCTGTTCACCCTCAGCGACGACATGCCGGATCCGCTGCTCGGCAACGGCACGCCGAACCCGGCGTACAACGAGGAGTTTCAGACGACCGCCCGCGCCCTCGGCCGGGCGGTCTGGGGCGTTTTCGGACCGAGGATCAGCCCCGACTTCGTGGTCGAAAGCCGCAGGCAATCGACGCTCCACTACAGCACCTTCCTGGCCAGGGACTTCGATGAGAACGATGCCATGGCGACCGGGTACGTGCTCTCCCGCGGTGACACCGATCTCGGCGTGCTCGGCTCCCACATGTATCACGACACCCAGGCCCGGGAGGTGGTCCGGCTCCTGGCCGAGCGCCGCATCGTGATGGAACAGGACGACCTGGAGATCGTGGCCCTCGACGAGCTGGCCGCCATCCAGCAGAGGATGCTGGATGGAACGATGGTGAAGCCGAAAGGGGTGGCCCTTGTCCAGGCCGATGGTCCGGGCAGGGCGATCGCCGACTACGAGCGGGGGTTCTGGGGCACGACGGTGCAATCCTCGGATCCCGGCGGTGGCCGCTTCGTCGAGGTCAGCCTTCTCGACGGTGTTGCCATCGTCACCATCGACCGACCAGACGCCCTCAACGCCCTCAGCGAGGAGCTGCTCGGTCAGCTCGCAGCGGTGGTCGACGAGGTGGGAAACAGCGGTGGGCTGGCCGGCGACGAGGTCGAGGCGCTCATCGTTCGGGGTGGGGGTCGGGCGTTCGTGGCCGGGGCCGACATCGGCGTGTTCATCGGCCGGTCAGCCGACGAGTTGGAGCGGCTGGCGGCCGACAACATGGCGGTCTTCACCGCCATGGAGAACCTGCCGGTCCCCGTCGTGTCGGTGATCGACGGCTTCGCCCTCGGCGGCGGCAACGAACTGGCCATGAGCACCCATCACCGGATCGTGACCGAGAATGCGGCGCTCGGTCAGCCCGAGGTCAAGCTGGGGATCATGCCCGGGTACGGCGGGATGCAGCGCCTTCCCAGATTGGTGGGGCCTCGCAAAGCGGCAGAGCTTTCGGTCAATGGCGAACCGATCGGGCCGCTGGAGGCGGTCCGGATCGGGCTGGCCCACGAGCACCGGCCGGCCGCCTCGGCCATGGCTCGGGCGTTCCGCGTGGCCAAGGCGATGGCCGACGGCGGGCGCCGATCCCGGCGACCGAACTGGGAGGCGATGGCCCGGTCGCAGGCCGACGAGCTGGCTGACCTCATAACCGATCCGATGGTCACGTCGCTCCTCGAGGCTGAAGCTCCCGACGGGGCCGCGGCCGCCGATCTGGTGGTGGCCCGCCGCTATGCGGCCCGGATTGCCCTCGAAGGGCTCCGGCAGGGCTATGAACTCGACTTCGATGCGGGCCTGGCCAACGATGCCAGACTGTTCGGCGAGCTGGTCGCCTCACCCTCGGGCCAGGTCTGGTCCGGCCGGTTCCTGGCCAAGGATCCCGACCAGTCCTCGTTCCTGACCCAGCTTCCGCCGGCGACGTGACGTTACCGGCCGTAGTTCAAGAAGTCCGCCTGCTCCCAAACCCGATTGCGGAGGAGCTCCTTGACCGCAGCGATATAGGGTCCGGCAGCCGGGGTGTACCATCGACCGGTGAACCAGACCCCGAGGCACCCCTCGAGGTCGCCGGCGACGTAGGTTGCACCCCGATCGACGTTGTTCAGCCAGCCCAAGTTGCCGTTGTAGCACTCACGCCAGGACGCATAGGCGTAGTCGATGTTGTAGGCGCTGGATCGAATGGAGTTGGCGTCCTCGAACGCCTCCAGGTGGTAGATATAGCGGACCTGCATCAGACCAACCGACTCCGGGCAATCCGGGCCGGAGGTGCGGAGCTGGGGATGGCAGGTGCTCTGATCGGTGTTGCGATCACCGGCCACCGTCATGTCCCACCACGACTCCTTGGCGACCTGGGCCCTGGCAACGTCCTCGTCGATACCCCACTTGCAGGCGGCCCACTGGATGATCTCGTCGGTCGTGCCGACGAAGTTGCCGTCGACCCGCGGATAACGCCCGTTGCTCTTGGTGCCACGGGTGTTGTTGTAGTTGGCGTTGCGAGGCCGGGTCTCGGCCGCCGACTTCACCCGTGCTGCGCACGAATCGCCACTCGGCAGTGTGGCGCCGGGGGCCAGGGTTGCGAAGTAGGAGTTGCCGCCACCTGATCGGGCGGTTGTGGTGGGTGGTCTGGTGGTCGGCGCTTGGGTGGTGGGCGGGCGTGTGCTCGGCGGTCTGGTGGTAGGTGGCCTGGTGCTGGGCGGCCGAGTGGTCGGGGCCACAGTCGACGACGGCCGGGTGGCGGCCGGGCGGGTCGACGGTGGCTGTGTGGTCTGGGCCACGGTCGACGACGGCCCGGCGGTCGGCCGGGTGGCCGGCGGTTCGGTGGTCGGTGTCTTCGCCGCCGGCCTCGGGGCCTGTGCCGTGGCCGGCGGCGTTGCCGGGGCCTTCGGTCGCGGCGCCTTCGTCGTCGAGGATTTCCTGGCGCCGGTTGGCGCCGTCGTCACGGTGTCAGGGGTCGATTCGCCGGGGGCGCCGGTCGAGCTCGTGGTCGGCTCACCATCGGTTGGCTCCGTCTGCCCGCTCGTCGGGGTTTCGCCGGCTGCGGGGAGGGCGCCGACGGTCGGTTCGGGTTTGTCTTCACCGCCGCCACCACCTCCACCGCGTGGAAAGCATGCCGAGGCAAAAAGCGCCACGGCGAGCAGTGTGATCGAAGAACGGAGCAGTAACTTCACGTTGTATTTACCTCAGTGCTGGTCGATGCCCAGCCCACGCCATTGAGGTCGGAATCGGCTCGACGGCATCGCGCCGGAAAACCTCACCCAAACCCGCCATTTTCATCTCACTGCCACGTCGACCTCGGTGGTAGGCGGTGCAATGACCCGAAACAGAGTGTAGGCGCGTCATGGAGTCGTAACACGGCAATCGTCGAACAAGTCCCCCCATCTGCGATCTGGCCGGCTCAGCGGGTGTCGAGGAAGCGCCTGGGATTATCGATGAGCATGGTGTCGATCTGTTCCTCGGTGACCCCGGACCGCCGCAGCGCAGGAAGATGGCCTGCTGCTCCAGCCCACGCCTCGTCTCGGCGTTGGTGTGGGTGGTGATCGGGCAGCCGGTCTCGAGGTGGGTCCTGGCGAGGCCCGCAGCACTCGTTCCACGTCAGGGGTGACGCCGGGTCTGTCGGTGGCACATTTGATCACACCGGCCTTGATCCCGGTATCGGCGATGCCGTGGTCGATGTCGCTGACGAACATGTCGTCGACCCGTTCCTACTCGTCACCCCAGTCCTCGGGGTAGTTCTGCTGGATCTCCGGCGAGATCACGAACACATGCTCGTGCATCAGGACCCGGCCGAGGTCCTCGGCCGGGATCGGACCACGGGCGGTTTCGACAGCGGCCATGACCGGCCCTCCGATCAGGGGTAGGTGCCGGCCAGCGCTTCCACCTGGTCGGGGACCGGGGCGATGCCGCCACGGCCGGAGACGCCGGCCTGCGTGCCCCGGCCGAAGTCTGCCGGTACGGGGCGACCGTCTTTCAGGGTCAGCCACAATCGCAGCAGATGCCGCTTGCGATCCGGGTCCTCGTGGTCCTCGTAGGCGGTGCGGGAATGGAAGGTGGAGTAGTTGCAGACGAACTGGATGTCTCCGGGGCGGAAGTCCATGTTCAGGGCGAATCCAGGCTCGTTCGCGATCTCGTCGACCAGGTCGAGGAACTCGGTCTCTTCCTCGGTCCGCCTCGGCACCGCCTCGTGGCGCTGGGCCGAGTCGAGGAAGTTGCGAACGTAGCGGATCGACAGCAGGCCGTCGTTCCAGGTCGCCAGCGGCGTGCGGAAGAACGGATCTTCGCCCGGTCGCTCCTCGTTGCGGCGGTCGTAGCACCACTCCCGGAACCAGAGGTGGGCCAGATCGGGTCGGCGACGTACCACCTCGTTGTAGGCCGAGGTCGTCGATGCCACCGAACTGAGCCCGCCCCGCTTCGACGGCTGCAGGCAGAGCAGGCCGACCACATCGGAGCTGTCGGTGTGATACGGCAGTCGGAGCCGGGTCTGGTAGCCCCTCGTCCCGTGGTCGTTCAGATCTCGGCCTTCGTCTGTGACGTGACCGAGGAGATGGCCCCTGGCATTCTGGGACACCGGCGTACCCATGTGCAGCCCAAGTCCCCAATAGGCGAAAGCTGCCTGACGTTCCGTCAGCCGGTCGATCGGCAGCCCTCGGAGCAGCCAAAAACCTCGGCCCCGGTCGAGCTCGGCGGCCAGTGCCCGTAGACGGGGCGCCAGGGTCGGAAGCGCAAAGTCGTCGGCGCTCAGGTCCAGCATGGCCAGGTCCCGGGCCTCGACCTGACGCACGGCTGACAGCAGTTCGTCGACCTCGGCCGAGGAGAGCCCTTCGATCCAGCTGTCGTCGTGCTGCAGGTCCCGGCCGTACCAGGCCGCAGGGCCATCGATCGTCCCGTGGGGCCGGTCGACGATCGGATCCTCGCTGGTTGCGGTGGCGGACATGAGGCCTCCCTGTGGTCGGAGCGGTGGCGGTCGAATGGGTGGCCGCCGGGGCTTTTCCAGCCTGGCACGCCGGCCGGTGGGAGGCCATTCAACGACCGGGGTCGGCTGGCCTCCGCCACCACCCGGGTCTACCGTGGCTGGATGAGACTAATGGTCGACAGCCGCGCCGGGAGCGGCCGAACACCGAGGCCGAGAACGTGACAGACGCGATGACCGAGACCACGCAGCCGCCTGCGGGTCGTTCCACCGACCCCGCTTCGGACCTGTCCGGGCCGCTCACCGTCGAGCCGATATCGGGCGTGCTCGGCGCCGAAGTCGGCGGCGTCGATCTCTCGGCCCCGTTAGGTGACCGCACCGTCGCCGCCATCCGTGCGGCGCTGGTGGCCCATCATGTGCTGGTGTTTCGCAACCAGAGCCTGACCGCCGAACAGCAGATGGCGTTCGGTCGACGATTCGGCAACCTCGACACCCATCCGTTCGTTGACGGCAACCAGGAGTATCCAGAGGTACTCGACATCATCACCGAACCGGACGATCGCATGAACTTCGGCGGGGGCTGGCATACCGACGTCACCTTTCTGGCCGAGCCGGACCTGGGTTCCATCCTCTACGCAGTCGAGGTCCCATCGGCGGGGGGCGACACCCTGTTCGCCAACCAGCATGCGGCATACGAGGCCTTCAGCGACACCATGAAGGACATGCTCGACGGTCTGGTCGCCGTCCACACCGCCGGCATGCAGTACGGCCAGGGCGGGCTGTCGACCCGATCGAACGCCATGGAAACGAAGAACATGGACGCGGCCAACGACACCGTCGAGCACCCGGTGATCCGCACCCACCCCGAGTCGGGGCGAAAGAGCCTGTATGTGAACCGGGCGTTCACCTCGCGGATCAAGGGACTGCGGTCAGCGGAGTCTGCGGCGCTGCTCCAGTTCCTGTTCGACCACGCCACCCGGGAGGATTTCACCTGCAGGCTGTCGTGGCGGCCCGGCACCCTGGCCATGTGGGACAACCGCAGCGTGCAGCACTATGCCCTGCACGACTATGCCGGTCAGCGGCGGGTGATGCGGAGGATCACCGTCAAGGGAGACCGCCCGTACTGAGCCCGCCAGGAGCGGGCTCGGACCGGCCGGATCGGGCACTCGGCCGGCGTGGAAGCGGCGCCCGGGCTGCTAGACAGGCCCGATGACCCACGATCTGAAGTTCGGCTGGCTGTCACCGGTGATCGGCAACCGATGGAGCGATCACCAGCCGATCGTCGTCCACCAGGCCGAGCACATCCTTCCCACCGCAGTGCCCCACTTCGACAGCCTGTGGATCGCAGATCACTTCTACGGCTTCGACGCCAAGACCGACCCCTTCATGGAGGGCTGGACCACCCTCACATGGCTGGCCGGCAAGTTCGATGACATCGACCTGTGCCATCACGTGCTGGGCCACGGCTACCGGCCGCCGGCCCTCACGGCGAAGATGGCGGCCACCCTGCAGGTGCTGAGCGGCGGCCGGTTCATCCTCGGCATCGGCGCCGGTTGGCGAGGCGACGAGTACCTGGCATACGGCTACGACTTCCCGAAACCATCGATCCGGTTCGCCCAGCTCGAGGAGGTCATCGAGATCTGCAGGCTGATGTGGACCGAGGACGAGCCGAGCTACACCGGCGCCCACTTCTCGATCGAGGGTGCCGCGGCGCCGCCCCTCCCGGACCCGGTGCCGCCCATCTGCATCGGTGCATCGGGCAAGAAGGTGGGTCTGCCGCTGGTCGGCCGCCAGGCCGACATGTGGAACAGCGGCATGCGGGGTGGCGACGAGGACTGGATCGAGAAGCGGTCGATCGTGTTCCGGTCGGCCGAGGCCGCCGGACGCGACCCCGAGTCGATCGTCATGAGCACCACCGTCGAGCGGGCGCTCCCGGAGAACGACGAGGATTCCGAGCAGTATCGTGAGCTCCTGTCCCACTTCCGGGATCTGGGCGTGAGCCACTTCGTTTTGGACTTTGGCCATCCGCAACAGACCGAACCGATCCAGCGGTTCGTCGATCAGGTCATGTCGCCGATGCGGGCCGAATGAGCGTGGCGGGCCCCGGCCCGGGCGAGTACCGGTGACCTTCGCCCCTGTCTAGCCGGTGCCGTTCGAGGCCAAGCTGCATCCGTGACCAGTACCGAAGCCATGTCCCAGAAAGTCGTCGTCGGGGTGGACGGGTCCGACGGCTCTCGTCTGGCCCTCCGGTGGGCCACTGACCAGACGGAGCGATTCGGGCCCGTCGTGCCGGCAATCATGTTCCGTACCGGTCCTTTGGTCGACGGCGTCGGCACGCTGGCCGGGCCCGACGGTTCGGGGCAGCCGTACCGCAACCAGGCCCGCGATCGGATGAAGGTCATCGTCGAGTCGGTCGACCCGACACTGATGGCAGCGGCCCAGGTCGTGCAACATCGGGCCGGTCCCGGGCTCGTCGAGCTCGCCGCCCGAGGCGCAAGCCTGCTCGTCGTCGGCAGCAGAGGTAGGAGCCCGCTCACCGAGACACTGCTCGGTTCCGTCGCCTCCTACTGTGCCAGGCACGCCACCGCTCCGGTGGCGATCATCCCTCCAGGTACCCGACCGTCTGGTCGGTGGTCGAGAATCGTGGTCGGCATGGACCACTCGGACGACGCAGACGTCGCTTGTCGTTGGGCCATCGACCATGCCGGAGCCGACGAGACCGTTGTGGTCCTGAGCGTGGTCCCCTTCTCGGCCAACAGCGCAGAGGCGACCGACCCGGACATGAACACCACGCAACGACGCCTCGAAGCGTACGTGGCCAAAGTCGGAGCCAAAAGAGGAGACCGTCCGAACCTCGAGGTGATGGTCGAAACCGGTGATCCTCGCCTGACACTGCGCGAAGCGGCTGAGAACGCCGGACTGCTGGTCGTCGGGACTCGGGGTCACCGGCGCGTGCCATACCTTCGCATGGGATCGGTTTCCTCTGCACTGGCCCACCATCCGACGGTTCCGACCGTGGTCGTGCCCCACCGGTAGCCGTTCCGACGGTCGACCCGTCAGCCTCGGGGCTGACCTGCGAATCGCCCCCGCAGCCCTGCCACGATCGACACGAGGACCAACATGAGAACGCCGATGTTCGCCCATCGATTGAACGCCGCCGTTTCCCCCCAGCGATCCCCGAGCCAGTAGCCGATCGACAGCAGGGTCAGGTTCCACAGAAACGACCCCGCAGCGGTAAGAGCGACAAACCGACCGAGCGGCATCCGGCAAATACCAGCCGGGATCGAGATGAGGCTCCGGACCCCCGGGATCAGCCGCCCGAGGAACACCGCCTTCTGGTCCCAACGATCGAAGCTCCGCCAGGCCCGATCCACATCATCGACCGACAACAGGGGCAGCCGCTCGACCATCGCCGCGACACGTGCGGGGCCTACCGCCGCACCGGCGCCATAGAGCAACAAGGCGCCGATCACGCTGCCGATGGTCGCCCAAACCAGAGCCGCCACGAAGTTCAGTCGCCCGACAGTGGCAAGGTACCCCGCCAAGGGCAGCACGGCCTCGCTCGGAATGGGCGGAGAGAGATTTTCGAGGAGAACCACGAATCCAACGCCGGGCGAGCCGAAACGCTCGATGATGTCGGCGATCCAGCCCGCCACTCCGGTCAGTTCCGTGCTCGAAGCGGCGACGCCGAACCAATTTGGCACCAGCCAAAGCATAGGCCGATCCACCGGGCGGGGACGCTTCGGACCCCAGCGCCAGGCACGATCGCGCCACCAAAACCGGGTCGAACGGCGGCAGCGGTTCCCGGCCGCCGGTCAATCCGGCAACCAGACCGGATGCAGGGCACAGAAGTACCCAACCCCGACCAAGGTCTCCAGACCCGAGTTCTCGGCCGTGGCGGCCCGACCGTTGTCTCGACCGGTGGAGCCCGGGGCGGCATCGGCAGAAGCGAAGGACAGAACTGCGGTCAGCCCCACAACCACCAGCACCGCAGCCAGCCCGCCTGCAGGATTGGGTGCGACTCGAACCGCATCCGGCGGGGCCGGCTGTGGGCCCTCGTCGATCATCAGGTGCAGCAGGGCCGCCAGCACCCCGAGACCGACCGCAATCCACCACACCGGATCGTACGATCCGGCCCGATCGGCGAGGGTGCCCCCCATCCAGGCCCCGACGAAGGCGCCGAGCTGGTGGGACAGGAACACGATGCCGAACAGGGTGCCCGAGTGGGCGGTGCCGAATTGGCCGGCGACGATACCCGATGTCAAGGGAACCGTCGACAACCACAACAGGCCGATCAGCGCACCGAAGACCACGGTGGTGGTGGCGCTGGCCGGGATCAGCACGTACCCGGTGATGACAACGGCCCGAGCGGCGTAGATCAGCGACAGCAGGCGGCTCTTGGAGTGCCGCCCGCCCAGGATCCCGGCGGTCAGCGAACCGACGATGTTGAACAACCCGATCAGGGCCAATGCGGTGGCGGCGACACTTCGCGATTGCCCGACGTCCTCGGCATAGGAGGTCAGGTGGACGGCGATGAAGGTGACGTGGAAACCACAGACGAAGAACGCCATGTTGAGCAACCGGTAGGACCTCGAATGGGCGGCCCGCCGCAGCTCGTGGCCCAGGGGTCGGATCTCGGCGTCGGCACCGGCCTCACGGGTTGCGTGGTCCACAGCGCGGCCCCGCAGGACCGGGGCGCAGGCGATGACGGTCAGGATGATGACGGCCAGGACGACCGCCGCGGCCTCCCACCCCGATGCGTCAACCAGTTGTTGCACCACCGGCACCAGGATGAACTGGCCGACCGAGCCCATGGCGGTGACGACACCCAGCGCCATCGACCGCCGGCTCGGCGGGACCATACGCCCCACCGCGGCCAGGACCACTGCGAAGCTGGCTGCGCCGGTGCCAACGCCGATGACGAAGCCCGCGGACAGATAGAGAGCGCCGGAGGACTCGGCGGTCGACATCAACAGCAGCCCCAGGGCGTACACAACCGCACCGACGCTCAGCACCCTGGCGCTGCCGAAACGATCGGCAACGGCGCCGGCCAGGGGCTGGCTGAGTCCCCACACCAGATTCTGAATGGCGATGGCCAGGGCGAACGCCCCACGACCGGTCCCGAGGGTGTCGATCACCGGATCGAGAAAGAGTCCGAACGTGGAGCGAACACCGAGTGACAGTGCGGTGATGACGCTCCCGGCCAACAGCAGCAACCACGGCGGGGGAGTGGCACGGGTGGTCGGCCCGATGGACGGTGCTGTCATCGACATCGGCCGGTCAGTTCGTCGGCAGCTCGCTGAACGGCGTGTCAGGCGGCGGCCCCGGTTCCCGGGGGAGGCCGAGGGTCCGCTCGCCGATCACGTTGCGTTGGATCTGATCGCTGCCGGCATAGATCGGCGGGGCGGGCGAGAACAGTGTCATCTCCTGGAACATGCCGGCCGACCCCTCGGAGTCGACGAGCTGGCCTTCCGGACCGAGCAACAGGTTCGCCGCATCCCTGGCATTGGCCACCGCCTGGGAATTGAAGATCTTGGCGATGTTGCCCTCGGCCCCGGTTCTGGTGCCCGGAGCCGCCTTGGCCTTCCAGCCCAGCAGCCGCAGCAGGTCGTAGTCCGAGCGGACCCCGGCGATGGCCTGGCGGACCAGCGGGTCGGCGGTGCGGCCCCGATCGGCAGCCAGCTCGGTGAGCGCCTTCAGGTGGCGGCGGCCGACCGCGGCACCGGAGATCGGGCCACTGCCACCGACGAAGGACGCAGCCGGCCGATCGAGGTCGCCGGCCCGGCCACCGGGCCTGGCTGCGGCGAACGCCGCACCGCCGTGGCCGGCGCCGGCCCGCTCGAAGGCCAGGGTGGCATTGGCCACCCGCCAGCCCTCATTCAACTCGCCGACGATGTCGGTGTGGCGGACCCGGGCCTCGTCGAGGAAGACCTCGTTGAACACCGCCCGTCCGGTCATCTCCCGCAACGGGCGGACCTCGACGCCGGGCTGGTCCATCTCCATCACGAAGTAGGTGATGCCTCTGCGCTTTGGGGCATCGGGGTCGGTTCTGGCGATCAGCATCGCCAGGTCGGCGGTCCGGGCGGTGGAGCTCCACACCTTTTGGCCGGTGACGATCCACTCGTCACCGTCCCGCTCGGCCCTGGTCTGCAGCCCGGCCAGGTCTGATCCGGCCTGCGGTTCGGAGAACAGCTGGCACCAGGCCTCGGTGCCGTCGAGAATCGGTCGAACATAGCGGTCGATCTGATCGGGGCGGCCCAGGGCCGCGATGGTCGGCGCCGCCAGCAGCAGACCGAGTCCGGCCGGGGGTCCGAGCACCCGGGCCTTGGTCAGGGTGGCCATGGCCGTGGCCGCCAGGTCACCGGGCCAGCCGAGACCACCGACGTCGGGGCTGAGAGCGGGCGACGAGTAGCCGGCGTCGGCCAGGCGACGCCACCAGTCCCGGACCGTGATCTCCTGGCTCCAGTTGGCCTCGATCCATCGCTCGACCTCGGCTCGGACCTCGTCGGTGGTCGACCGGCTCTTTCCCTGCTTGCCCATGCCGCACCCTTTCCCTGCTCAGTGGTCCCGCTTGCGGTCCCGGCGCCGAAGTGTGGTCACCCGGTGCTTGACCCGCCAGCCGTCAGCGGTCTTCACCACGTCGTCGTAGTACGAGGCGGTTCCGACCCTGCCCTCCGGCAGCAGCGCAACGATACGGAAGTTCAGCTTCACGCCGTCGGCCGTCTCGTCCACGTAGATGTTGGTCATGGTGTGGGTCCTGGGGTGTTGGGCGTCGACGTCCATGAAGGTCTTGATGGCGTCGAGTCCTTCCAGCAGCGGCACACCGAGGTCGGTAAGATCGAACACCGCATCATCGGTGAAGACCTGATCGAGACGAGCCCAGTCCCGATCGTCGATGGCGTCGCCATAACGTCCCGGCAGTTCGTGCAGTTCGAGTCTGTCAGCTACATCCATGCCCTCATCCTGGGTCACGAACCGGGGCGGTGGCAATCGGGCAGCCGCTCTTACCCGATGGGAACCGTGATCGGCTCGGAACCCTTCGGTCCGCCGAGCCAACCGCCGAGGATGGCCGAGAACGCCCCGGCGCTGCCACCGGCTCTGGCGATCATCAGCGAGTTCGGTCGGAACTTGGGGATCTTCCGGCCGGCCGCCGATGGCCCAAGCCCTTCCTCGATCCCGTCGACACCTCGCTGGGCCGCATCGCCGTCGAGCATCAGCAGGGGATCGAGCTCCTGGCGAAACCGTTCCTTGGACCAGCCGGCGTCGGCCAACACCCGCTGATGCTCGGGGGTCATGATCAGCATGGCCTCGTTCGGCAGCTTGGGATGGCCAACGGCCAGCAGCTGGGCGGCCAGGGATCGGGTCAGGGACTCCGGGGTCCGAGACACCTGGTCCACGGCCGCGATCGGACCGTGCCCGGCGAACAGGGTCACAGCATCCTGTCCCGGTGCCAGGCCCCGCTCGACGCTGAGGGGCGGCCAGCCTGCAGGGAGGTGCTCCTCGTCCTCGGCGAAACACCAGCCGACCTTGGACGGTGCTCCCAGCGCCGAACGGTCGATGCCGTCGACACCGGGCTTCCCACCGCCGACGTTGCGAATGACCAGCTGCAGCGCCCGACCGATGGTGGAGTTGGCCCGGTTGCCCTGGCCCAGTGCGTTCTTGCCGCTGTTCATCCCGATCCGGTTGCGAATCGGGCCGTTCACGATCAGGACCGGGCCCGAGAACCACAAGGTACAGAGCAGGCCATGGATGTTGAACCGATCGGTGCAGGCGCCCTCGACTGCGGCCAGCACCACCGGCAGGTACTCGGGCTTGCACCCGGCCAGCACCGCATTGATGGCCACCTGCTCGACGGTGACCTCCACCAGGGCCGGTGGAACCACGGCGACGACCTGGCCCGGGTCACGGGAGGTTCCTTGCAGCATCCGCATCACCCTGGCCTCGGTCGGTGCCACCACCGGCAGGCCGTCGGACCACCCCCGGTCGAACATCGCCTCCGCCTCGTCCTCAAGGTTTGCCAGCTCCACCCGGCGGCTGCGCAACGATCCGGAACCGAAGCGAACCGCCAGCTCGTCTGCCAGGTTGGGGTCGACCGACAGCGAGCCGCAGCCCGGCATGTGGTCTGTGGTGGTGGCGGCCAGGTCGGCAACACCGGTGAAGGTCCGCCACTGCTCCCGGTGCCAGCCGACGATCCGTTCCCGCTCGACTCCGTCGTCGAAGCGCAGCAGCGTCGGCACCGTTTCGATGTCGTTGTGCCAGGAGAAGTCGAGCGATCGGTCGTCGATCGTGTCCATGGCGGGCGGGAAGGTCGGGTCGTCCTGGGAGTACACGGTCAGCCCGTGCGCCTGCAGGCCGGCCAGGACCGGAGCGACCTCCACGCAGGTCGGGCAGTCCTGCTTGACAACGACCACCAGGCCGTCGTGGTTCGCCGTCTCGGGCCCGGTCAAATGCCCAGGTCCTGCAGGTTGTAGTCCTTGATCGACGCCCTTGCCGCCGGCGTCCAACGATGGTCGGCCTCCTGGCCGGCGAACGGCTGGTAGCGGTAGCGCGACTCGTCCGGGAACCGGTGGCTCCGGGCGTCGATGCCGTACATGATCAGCTTGGACCGCTCACGGATGTAGTCCTCGTCGTAGGTGGTGACCGGGCTGTGGACACCACCGCTGGTCACGTCGAGCACCGAGCGGCGCCGGTGGAAACCAAAGTTGATGGTGACGCGGACCTCTGGGCTGGTGTTGGCGAACGAGCCGTGGATCGCCTGGCGATTGGTGATGGCCACATCGCCCGGTCCGCAGATCAACGGCACGGCATCGGGCAGGCGGTCCGACCCGGCAGCGGCCACCATGGCCTTGATGTCGGCCTTGCCGATCCGGTGGGAGCCGGGCACCACCCACAACCCGTTGGCCGCATCACAGCCGTAGAGCTGGCCCATGAAGTTGAAGCCGTGGGTGCCTTCGTCGAGGTCGGGGCTGTCCCAATGGGTCCAGCCGTCCTGGTGCCAGGCCACCGAGCCGCCCAACCGTGGTTGTTTGATCCACACAGCCTCGTTGAACGGTGTGAAATCGGGGCCGTTGATGGCCTCGGCCACCGCCAGCAGCTGGGGGTGACCGTAGACCCGGAGGCATGCGTCGGAGAATTGCAGCGAGCCGAGCACCAACTGCACCACCCAGTCCGGCGCGCCGTCCGGTGCGGTCGGCTCGATCATCTTCGCCGGGTGGCGGCCGTTGGACGCCGACGTTCCCCCCACCGGATCCGACAGCGGGCGGACCCAGCTCACGTTCCTGGCCCGACAGTCGGCACCCAGCGCCGGTCGGCCATGGCGGTCGACCGGGGCGTTCTTTGTCACCGGGGCACGGTCGAGGATGTCGGCGACGTCGACCTCGAGGTCCGCCAGTTCCTCGGTTTCGAGCACACCCTCGAAGATGTAGAACCCGTGCCGGCGGTAGGCAGCGAGGATGGCCGGATCGAGGTGGCCGTCGTCGTCGAAGCGGATCGGACCCCGGTTGCCGAGAGCGAGCGCCCGTTCGGTGCCCTCCCGGCGGAAGCGCTCCATCGCCGGCTCGTTCTCGCCGTAGTCGACGGCCGGTGCTTCCATCAGTGGCAGGTTGACCATGGTGACTCCTTTCGAGCCGGACGGCCCACGAAAGGGAGATGACCGGCCTCCCAGCGGCCGGTGATCGTCGTCGGAGGTCGATCGTGGGTGCCGGTCACCAGCCTTGCCCGTCGGGCCCGAACGAGCAAACCGATGCTCAGGTCGGCGCCCCGACCGAGGGCCTCGCCGTGGCGGTGACCGGTGGCGGGTCGAGCAGCCAACTGCTCGTCAGCAGGGCCAGCATCACCGCGGCGGCGATCAGCCACGCAGGGCCGGGACCGAGACCGTCGAACAACGCCGGTGCGGTGAAGGCTCCGATGGCGGCTGCCGCCGATCCTGCGGCCTCGGCAAGACCTTGGGCCGAGGCGGTGTCGTCGTCCGAAGCGGCCTCGGCGATGGCGGCCTGCGATCCCGGTGACAGGACCGCCTCCATCAGGCCGTGGGGAACCGCAACGGCGAAGATGACCCAGACGATTCCGGCGTAGCCGTAGATGGCCATCATCGGCACGGTGGCCAGGGCCGCCAGCAGTGAGGCCCGGCGAGCCCCGTACCGGTCGGACAGTCGACCGGCGGGCTTCGCCACCAGCAACATGGGCAGGGCGAACGAGGCCAGCGACAACGAGACGACGGCGGTCGACGCTCCGAGGTCGTCGAGGTGGGTGGCCCACAGCGGTTCGAACACGCCGATCGAGTAACGGAACGACACCACGACCAGCAGTGCGGCGATCATCTGTCGACCGCCAAGCAGCCGCCGCAGAACCCGCCGATCGGTTGATTCGGCACCCACGGTCGAGCCGCCGTCGGCGATGGCACGGGTGGCCTCCGGTAGTTCGAGTCGCAGAATCGGCACCAGCGTGGCCAGGACCAGGACGCCGAAGACCGCGAACGGCAGCCGCACGTCGCCGACCACCGTCAGCAGCCCGGCCACGGGGGGTCCGAAGACGAACCCCGCCAGATAGGAGGCGTAGAAGGTACCCAGCCGCTCACCCGGGGCGCCGTCAGCGGTCAAGACGATGGCCCGACGGGCCGGCGGGATGATCATCCCGACGCCGGCCCCGAGCAGCGCTCTGGCCGCCACGAACTGCCAGAGCTCGGTGGAGGCGGCGAACCACAGCAGGCCGACCGCGGCCGCCACCACACCGGTCTTGAGCAACCGTGCTGCGTAGCCCCGGTCGGCGTAGCGGGACAGCCACAGCTGGGCCACCAGGCTGGCCAGGAACGCACTTCCGGCAATCCAACCGATCGAGGTGGTGGACAGTCCATATCGCTTCTCGAGTTCGGCGAAGAGGGCGAACACGGCGCTGACCCCGGCCATGGTCACACCGGCCACCAGGTACAGCTGGGGCATGGTGTCCCGCTTCACCGTCTCAAACTACCTCGGCGCCCGGCTCCGTTGCAGATCCGATCGGGCCCGACGTTCGGCCACCGGGTCGGCTGTTGACTACGCTCGCCGGGGTGGGATCCAACCCTGAACATCGAGCGCCGAGATGGCCGTGCTCGATCGCCGTCGACATCGGCGGAACATTCACCGATCTGGTGCTGATCGACGGCGACGGCCGGCTGTCGGTGTCCAAGGTCCCGACCGTGCCCACCGACCCGTCGCAGGGAGTGTTGCATGCCATCGACCGGGTGGCCGCCGATCGGGGTGTCGAGCCGGCGGACATGGTGGCCAACTGCTCCCGTTTCGTTCACGGATCGACCGTGGCCACCAATGCGGTGCTGGAGCGCAAGCTGGCAACCGTGGGGCTGCTCACCACCATCGGGTTCCGCGACGCCCTGGAGATTCGCCGGGGCATCCGGGACGACCAGTGGGATCACCGGGCGCCGTGGCCGCCGGTCGTCGTTCCCCGCCACCGGCGCCTCGGCGTCAGTGGCCGGATCGACCATGCCGGCAACGAGCTCGAACCGCTCGACGAGGCTTCGGTGGTGGCCGCCCTCGACAGCTTCTCCGACCAGGGGGTGGAAGCGGTGGCCATCTGCCTGCTCCACAGCTATCGGAACCCCGGCCACGAACGGCGCATCGCGGTTCTGGCCCGGCGGCGGTGGCCCGGCGAGCTGACGGTGGTCTCCAGCGATCTGGTTCCACTGCTCGGCGAGTACGAGCGGACCTCGACCGCGGTGATCAACGCCGGCCTGGTGCCGGTGGTCGGCGGCTACCTGACAAGACTGGCCGACGATCTCCAGCGGTTGGGGCTTCGACAGCCGATGCTGTTGATGCAGTCGAACGGCGGCACCGTACCGCTGCAGGCGGTGGCGGCCCGGCCCGTCGACCTGATCCTCTCCGGCCCCGCCGCGGTCGGCGGTGCCCTCCGTCGCTCACTCGGCGAGCCGACCGGCCGGTCGGGCGATGACGGCGAGGCGGCCACCCATCAGCCGATCATCAGTATGGAGATCGGTGGCACTTCCTGCGACGTGGCGGTGATGGTCGAGGGGACGGTCTCGGTGATCGACGGGCTGGAGATCGGCGGCTATCACCTCAACATCCCGGCCGTCGACGTCCACACCATCGGCGCCGGCGGCGGCACCCTGGCCTCGGTCGACGTTGGTGGCATGCTGCGGGTCGGCCCGCAGGGCGCAGGCGCCGATCCCGGCCCTGCGTCCTACGGTCGCGGTGGCAGCCGGCCGACCGCCACCGACGCCCATCTGCTGCTCGGTCGGCTTCGTCCCGGACGCTCGGCGGGCGGCGCAATCGACCTCGACGAGCGATTGGCCCGCAAGGCGGTGGAGACCGGGGTCGGTCAGCCTCTGGGGCTCGGGGCCGAGGAGGCGGCGGTCGGTGTCATCACCATCCTGGAGCAACACCTCCGCCAGGCGGTGGAGACGATCACGATCGAGCGCGGCCGCGACCCGGCCAGGATGACCCTGGTGGCGGCCGGAGGGGCCGGTGGGTTGCACGGGTCGCCGATCGCCCGATCGCTCGGCTGTGGTCGGCTGGTCATCCCGGCCGAGGCGGGGGTGTTCTGCGCCGTTGGCATGCTCCACAGCAACCTCCGGCGAGACGTCTCCCGAAGCCTGCCGGGCCGGCTCGACCAACTCGGTGATGGAGGTCTGCGGTCGGCGCTCGAGCAGGAGCAGGCCAGGGCCGAACGGCTGACCGCCGCCGAATGGCCGCCCGCCACGTCGACCAGCTCCTCGTGGTACGTCGATCTGCGATACCCGGGCCAGCTGTGGTCGGTTCGCACCGCGGTCGACGGCAACCCGACAACGGCCGGCGTTCGGGCCGGCTTCGAGGCCGAATACCAGCGGCTGTACGGGCACATCCAGCCCGACGGGATTCTGGAGGTCACGGCGGTGGGGGTGACGGTGGAAGGCGACCTGGGATCCGCAGCGGCAACCCCTTCGGATCCGGCGGCGATCGCCGCCGGAGGGTCCCGGGCCTCGCCGCAGGTCGGCGGCCCGGTACCATCGGCCCCGCCGGAACTCGGCCGTCGCCGGTGTTGGCTGGGGCCGGCCGATGGGTGGGGCGATGTACCGGTGTTCGACGGCGCCGAGCTGGCGGTGGGCCAGCGGCTCGCCGGACCGTATCTGATCGAGGCTGCGACCACGACGGTCCTGGGACTGCCCGGCGATCAGCTCCGGGTTCGGCAAAACGGCGATCTGGAAGTTGCGTTGCCATGACCGACACCCACGGACCACGGTCGGAGCCCCGACCGTCGCCCCGGCCGGCGGACCGGGATGGCCATGACCCGGTCAGGGTGGCGTTGGTCCAGGCCAGGCTGGACCACATCTCGTTGCAGATGGGTTGGGTCATGACCAGGACCGCCCGCAGTCCCATCTTCAGTCAGAGTCATGACTTCTCCTGTTTCATCGCAAACGCCGGCGGGACGCTGGTCTCGACCGCCGACGGCATTCCGATCCACACCGGCGGCGGCGGGTTCGCGGTCAGGGCGATCCTGGAGACCGAGGGTGACCAGATCAGCGACGGCGATGTGTTCCTGCTCAACGATCCCTACACCGCCGGTGGCAACCACCTGCCGGACTGGGTGGTGGCGAGACCGGTCTTCCACCGCGGCGCACTGATCGGGTTCTGCTGCAACCGGGCCCATCAGAGCGACATCGGCGGGGGAGCGGCGGGAACCTACAACCCCGAGGCCAGCGAGATCTACCACGAGGGCATCCGGCTCCCGGTGCTCCGGCTGGTGGAGGGCGGCATCCTCCGCCAGGATCTGTGGCGGCTGCTGATGCTGAACACCCGGACCCCGGATCTGCTCGACGGTGACCTCCGGGCCATGTTGGGCTCGACCAGTATCGGTGCCGACCGTGTGATCGAACTGGTGGACGATCTCGTCGAAGACATCGGTATCGATGCGGCCCTGGCGTCGTTCGACGCAGTCTGCGACCACGCCGATCGCCGCTTCCGGGCGTTGCTGCACCGGCTGGCGGACGGCTCCTGGCAGGCGGTCGAGCATTGGGACGACGACTGCTTCGGACCTGCTGATCTGGAGCTCCGGCTCCGGGTCACGATCGACGGTGACCGGATCACCGTCGACTTCACCGGCACCGACGATCAGATCCGGGGGTTCAAGAACAGTGGCTGGGTCAACACCTGGTCGGCGGTTTCGATGGGCCTGGCCTCGTTCTTCGAACCCGATCTGCCACGCAACGAGGGCACCTTCCGAGCGGTGACGATGATCGCCCCGGAGGGATCGATCGTGAACGCCAGACCGCCGGCCCCGATGACGATGGACACGGTCATCCCGGCCCACGAGATCGTGCACCTTGTGTGGCGCTGTCTCTCCCAGGCCGACCCGTCGCGGAGCCTGGCCGGGTGGGGCAAGAACATCTTCGGGGTCACCGCCGGCTCCGGCGAGGAGCCCTATGTGCTGTATCACTGGGGAGCGGCCGCCGGTGGCGGCGCCACCCCCGATCGGGACGGTTTCAACCAGATCGGGCACCTCGTGGCCCTTGGTGGGCTGACGCTGCCGGACGTCGAGTTCGTGGAGCAGCGATATCCGGTGCGGTACCGCCGCCAGGAGTTCCGCACCGACGGGGGAGGGGCGGGCCGGTACCGGGGCGGGACCGGCATCGAGTACGAGGTCGACATCCTGACCCCGGCCCGTTGGTCGTTCCGGGGGGAGGGCATCGGCCGGCCGACCGGCCACGGGATCGAGGGCGGCCGGCACGGTGCCGGAGGCGAGATGGTTCTCCGCCCGCTTGACCCCACCACCGGCGAGGTGGCCGCCGGAGCCGACTTCGTCGCCCCGAAATACGGTCTGGGGGAGTTTGGTCCGGTTCGGATGATCGCCCGATCACCGGGAGGTGGCGGCTGGGGCGATCCCCGCAGCCGCAATCAGGATCTCGTAGCCCGTGACGTGCTCGACGGCGTGGTGTCGGCCGAGGCGGCTCGGCTGATCCACGGCTGGTCACCGCCAACGGTCGACGACGTTGCGATCGGTGGCAACGACGACGCCGGCCAGGATCAGGCCGACCAGCCGCCGTCGTAGCCGACGACCTGCCCGGTCTGGAAGCCGGTCGAGCCGTCGAGGAACACCGCGCAGAAGCGGGCGAACTCCTCCATCCCACCGAGGCGACGGAGTGGGACCCGACTCTCGATCTTGGCCCGGACCGCCGGATCCTCGGCGCCGGAGGCGGCGATGAAGCCGGGAAAATCCATGAAGTTGGTGCCGACCGCGTTGACCTGGACCCCCTGTGGCGCAACCTCGGCCGCCACATTGCGGACCAGCATGTTGGCACCGGCCCGGGTGGCGGAGTACAGGGGAGCGCCAGGGGTGACCCGGAGTCCGCTGGCGCTGGTGATGGCCAGGACCTGACCGGACCCCGCCTCGACCATGGGAGGCAGGAACACTCGAAGGGCCCGGTACGGGGCCGCCAGGTTGCCGGCCATGACCTCGTCCAGTTCTTCGGGGCTGCTGGCCAGGAACGGTCCGGTGACGATGGTCCCGCTGAAGAACACGGCGGCGTCGACCCGGCCGTAGGCGTCCATCGCCATGTCGAGCAGCCGCACTGCGGCGGTGGGATCGGCCAGATTCTTGACCCCATCCACGGTCCAGGACTCTGCGCCGAGCTCGGTGAGCTGCGTCGGCAGCTGCGGCAGCGGGTCGCCGAGCACCAGATCGCAGCCTCGGGACGCCAGTTCCCGAGCCAGGGCCGGCCCGGCATAGTCGGACGCATTGGCCACGATGGCCACCCGCCGTACCGATCCGGACGGTTCGTTGTTGGAGGTCATCGGCCCAGGGTAACCCACTGATCCCACCACCCCGGCAGCCGTCGGAACACCGTCAGCCAACGCTCTGACAATAACTAGGCAATAGCTATTGACAGCCGTCGCCGGAGCGCCCATGATCGGCAGTGTCGGCTGCAAGTGGTCGGCGACCTTGGACGGAGATGTTGAACTAATGGCCCTGCCCCTGGCCGAATGCCCGAGCCGTCACCCGCTGACCAGGATGGCGGCCCGATGACCACGGCGACCGAACCTCAACCACCGGCCCCCTCGATGCCACCGCCGCCGAGGCCGGACCGCCGCCTCACCTGGCTCTGGATCACGATCGCCGTCATCGTTGCGGTCCCGGTGCTGCTGATCGGACTGGCCTTCGCCGCGGTTGTCGTCGGCCGCGGCACCGTCGAGGTCGTGACGTCGCAACAGGAGTCGGCACCGGCCGACGCCGTGATGACCGTCGACGGCGGCTCGTACTGCCTTGGTCGGGAAGAAGCCGAGCCGAAGGCCGAGCTTTGTATCGTCCGCACCGGCGACAGTGTCGAAGTCCGGGCCACCGGCCTCCAGCCCGGCTCCGTGGCCACCATCACCGGGGACGTTGGCGACACGTTGAACCTCACCGTCGAGTCCAACGGTCACCTCGATGCCGACGTCGGCGGTGCCATCATCCAGGCGGAGTTCACCGTCGCAGGGCTCTGGGCCGACGGTGAGTCGGCCTCGTTGTCGTTGGACCGGAGCGAGTAGGAAACCGTCGGCTCAGCGCCATCACCTGTGGCTCGTGTCGAGCCGCCCTTCTGTGTGAGACTGGGCTGACCTTTCGACCAACAGGGGGATCGACATGGCAACCGGAAACGGTTCTGACGCCACCACTGACGCTGCGACCAGCAACAGCACCACCAGCCCCGATGTGGACGTGGTGGTGGTGGGCGCCGGCTTCGCCGGGATGTATCTGCTCCACCGGCTTCGAGGTTCGGGCTTCTCGGCCCAGGTTCTCGAAGCGGCCGACGACGTCGGCGGAACCTGGTACTGGAATCGGTACCCGGGGGCCAGATGCGACATCGCCACCATCGACTACTCCTACAGCTTCGATCCCGAGCTCGATGCGGAATGGCAGTGGACCGAGAAGTACGCCACCCAGCCCGAGATCCTGCGCTACGCCAACCACGTCGCCGACCGGTTCGACCTCCGGCCCGACATCCGATTCGGTACCCGGGTGGATGCCGCAGCGTGGGACGACGAGACGAAGCTGTGGCGGATCAAGACCGATCAGGGCGACGAGATCTTCTGCCGCTACTACGTCATGGCCACCGGTTGTCTCTCCCAGCCGAAGGCGCCCGACATCGAAGGTCACCAGCGGTTTGCCGGCGACGTCTACTACACCAGCAGCTGGCCACACGAAGGTGTGGATCTGACCGGCAAGCGGGTGGGGGTGATCGGCACCGGATCATCGGGCATCCAGTCGATCCCGATCATGGCCCGCCAGGCCTCGGCCATGACGGTTTTCCAACGAACGCCGAACTTCTCGCTGCCGGCCAACAACGGCGACATCCCGGCCTACAAGGTGGAGGCCATCGAGGCCGACCGGGCCGGGTACCGGGAAAGCGCCCGCTGGTCCCGAGGTGGGGTGCCGGGGCCGGCCACCGAGGACCCGGCCATGGCACTCTCTCACGAGGAGCAGCAACGGCGGCTGGAGGAGGCGTGGGAAGCCGGCGAGCTTTTTGCCATCCTCGGGACCTTCGCCGATCTGATCGTCAACCCCGACGCCAACGAGATCGCCGCCGAATTCATTCGGAGCAAGATCCGCTCCATCGTCGACGACCCCGAAACCGCCGAAACGCTGTGCCCGACCGACCATCCATTCGGCACCAAGCGCCCCTGTCTCGACACCGGCTACTATGAGACCTTCAACCTGGCGCACGTCGATCTGGTGGATCTGCGGACACACCCGATCACCACCATCACCGAGACCGGCCTCGACACCGCCGACGGGTCGTATGAATTCGACGTGCTGGTCTACGCCACCGGGTTCGATGCCATGACCGGGGCCATCGTCTCGGTCGACATCACCGGTCGCGACGGTCTGAAGCTCAAGGACAAGTGGGCCGACGGGCCGAAGACCTACCTCGGTCTGACGGTGAGGGGGTTCCCCAACTTCTTCGCCGTGACCGGCCCCGGCAGTCCCTCGGTGCTGTCGAACATGATGGTGTCGATCGAGCAACACGTTGACTGGATCTCCGACTGCATCAACGATCTCCGGGCAGAGGGGCTGGCGGTGATCGAGCCGACCGAGACCGCCGAGGCCGGCTGGAACGTGCATGTCAACGACTGCGCCGACATCACCCTCTACCCCCGGGCCAACTCGTGGTACATGGGCGCGAACGTGCCCGGCAAGCCACGGGTGTTCCTGCCATACGTCGGCGGCGTCGACGCCTACCGGCAGGCCTGCGACGAGGTGGTGGAGCAGGAGTATCTTGGCTTCGCCAGGAGCGGGCTGAACGGTTCCGGCGAGGTTCGCTGTAACGACGGGGTCATCCGGCGGCTGCAGCCCGATGTGGCCATGGTGTTGCAGTTCCTGGCCGACTCGGGTGTGCCGCCCGTGGAGTCGATGTCGGTGGAAGACGCACGGGACTTCCTCGAGTCGTTTGCCGAGCAGAGCCCACCAGGGCCCGATGTCGGCGAGATCGTCGACGGTGAGCTCCCGGGGCCGGCCGGCAGTCTTCGATACCGGCTCTACCGGCCGGACAGCCCGGGACCCCATCCGATCACCGTCTACTACCACGGTGGTGGTTGGGTCCTCGGCAGCGAGGTGTCGGACGACCCGCTGTGCCGGGATCTTTGCGTCCGTACCGATTCCATCATCCTGTCGGTCGACTACCGGCACGCCCCGGAACACAGGTTCCCGGCCGCACCAGACGATGCGATGGCGGCCCTGCAGTGGGCGGCGGACAATGCCGAGGCACTGGGCGCGATTCCCGGCCGGCTGGCGGTGGCGGGGTGGAGTGCCGGTGCCAACCTGGCGGCGGTGGTCTGTCAGGTGGCGAAGGACGCCGGTGGGCCGGACATCGCGGGCCAGCTCCTGTTGACCCCGGTGACCGACTGCGACTTCTCCCGGCCGTCCTACACCGAGAACGCCGACGGGTACTTCCTGACCCGGGGTCTGATGGACTGGTTCTGGGACCACTACGCCGACGAGGACCAACGCAGCGACCCTCGGGCGTCGCCGCTGCGGGGAGCAGACCTCAGCGGTTTGCCCCCGGCCATGGTCGTCACCTCCGAGTTCGACCCGCTGCGCGACGAGGGCAAGGCCTACGCCGACGCCCTGGCTGCGGCCGGCGTCGAGACCACCCACCTGCCGTGCCGGGGCCACACCCACACTTCGCCCGGGGCGGTCGATGTTGTGATCTCGTCGGTGCCCATCCGGGAGGAGATGGCTACGGCGTTGCGGCGCTTCCTCGCCGTGTCGGTTCCAGCCGGCTGACCGCCGGCCAGCCTCTCCGCCGGCAGCGCCCGAGAGTCGAAACCGCTACGTCGGCGGTTCGATCCGCAGCACGTCGGCGGCCAACAGCGCCCGGTACTCGGCTTCGCCGTAGCCGGCGAGGTCGCAGGCGGCATATCGGTTGTGCTCGCCCATGAGGGGTGCCCGGCGGCCCATGGCGGCCGGGGTGGCGGAGAGCCGAGCCGGAAATCGGGGCCAGGGGTGCCGGCCGGCGTCCGGATGGTCGAGCTCCACGAAGAAGTCGACCGCGGCCAGAGCCGGTTCGGCCATCACGTCAGCGGCGGCACTGACCGCGGCGGCCGGGACACCGGCTGCCTGGAGGTCGGCCATCAGCGCCCTTTCGTCGTGTTCGACGGTTCGGGCCTCGACGCGTCGATCTAGCTCGTCGTGGCGGTCCCATCGGGCTCCGGCGTCGAGCTCGACGAGGTCCTCCATGCCGAGCGTTCGACACAGCCCCCGCCAGGCGGCGTCGTCGATGATCGAGATGGCGATCCATCGGTCCCGACCTCGGCAGCGGTAGACGCCCTGGGGTGCCCGACCCGGTCGCCGATTGCCCCACCGCCGGGGTACCCCGTCTCGCTGGGCCGCCACGAGATGGTGGCCGATCATGTGGACGGCCGACTCGACCTGGGCCACCTCGATGGTCTGGCCTCCGCTTCCCGGTTCCACCAACCGATCGAGCAGGGCCACCAGCGCCGCCGCTGCGCCGTGCAGACCCCCGATCGGATCGGGCCAGGCGATCCCGCACTTCCACGGGCCCTCGTCCCGGTAGCCGGTCAGCGAGGTGTGGCCGACGTGGCCGTCGATCGTCGGCCCGTAGGCAACCCAATCGGCATGAGGTCCGCTGCGCCCGTATCCGGGCATGGTCACGTACACCAGATCGGGGTTCAGCCGATGCAGCGATTCGTCGTCGAATCCGAAGCCGGGCATGACCCGTGGCGAGTAGTTCTCCACCAACACGTCGGCGGTCTTGACCAGTTCGGCCAGCAGTTCCCGCCCGGGCTGCTTGTCGAGATCGATCACCGCCGAGAGCTTGTTGATGGCGTACTTGTTGTGGAAGCCATTTCGATTCCAGGGCCGCTCACCAGCCTGATCGTCTGGAAAGAAGTGGGTGCCTTCCACGTAGGTCGGTGAGACGTCCCGGGCTGCCCGGTTCCACGGGACCTCGGTCATCAGCACCTCCGCGCCGAGGTCGGCCAGGATCCGGGTGGCCAGCGGACCGGCCCAAACCCTGGTCAGATCGATCACCCGGAGGCCGGCGAGCGGACCCGCCGACAGGTCGGCAGCCGGATCCGAACCCGCCGGCAGATCGACACCATGGCCCGGCCGGGATTTGGGTCCGAGCGACCACCTGTGCCCGCTCATCCGGAACGGCGGGCCGGGAAACGCAATCTTTTCCTCCACCCCATCGACGGGTGCTCGGTGCCAGAACCGGCGGGCCACCAGGTGCTCGTCGGCCAGTACCTGGTCGAGTTCGGCCACCGGCGCGCACGGCAGGCGAAGGGCCTGGAACAGCTCGACGGTCTCCTCCCGAGGTTGGCTCTCCAGGTAGGGCACCAGCTCGCTGTCGAGCAGACCGGGGGTGGTCATCAGGTGCCAGATCGACTCGACGTCGGGGCGCTCCAACATGGCGATCAGCCCCGTCACCTCCAGCATCCGCTCGACCTGATCCTCCTGGGCCAGCGCCAGTCCGATCCAGCCGTCCCGGCAGCGGTAGGCCCCGATGGGTGAGCCGGGCCCGGCATAACGGTTGCCCATCCGGTTGAGATCTGCGCCGTTGTGGGTCCAACGACACAGGGTGAACTGGTGGAGCGCGGCCGCCACCTCGAGATGCGAGACCTCGACCACCTGGCCCGCTCCGGAACGGACCTTGGCGATGAGGGCGGCCACCGCGGCGATGAACGCGGTGGCGCCGGCCGCGTGGGGGATCATGTCCGGCACACCCTGGAGGGGTTCCCGGTTGGGATCGCCGGAGAGTCGAAGATGGCCGGACAGGGCGCCGTCGACCAGGTCGCTCGATCGCCAGGTCGCAGCGGGACCGCTGGCCGGAAACGGGGCGATCCTGACCACGACCTGGCCCGGTCCCGAAGGTCGGTGGGGATCGGCGATGGGGCCGGTGCCGTCGGCTTGGATCACCACATCGGCCGAATCAAGTAGTCGAGCGGTGGCGCCGGTGCCCTCCGCCCCGGCGTCGACCGATGTCACCGATCGATCGTAGAAGTCCGAGCCGGGCCCCGAGGGTCCATCGCCGACCCGGACCACTTCGGCTCCATGATCCCCGAACAGCTTGCTGCAGTAGGCGCCGGCGGCCGATCGGCCGAGCTCGATCACCAGGAGCCGTGAGAATGCCCGGAAGTCGGTCATGTCGAAAGCCCTTCCCCCAACGTCCGGCCACCCTACAAGTGTGGTGTCCCCGCCGACCAGCCGGCTGGGGTTCGGCGCCGGCCGACCGCTGCCGCCGGTCTATGATGTGGCGATGGCAACAGGTCGAGTCTCGGTCGTCGAAGCGGTGATGGCGGCATGGGCCCGTCACGACATAGATGAACTGCTGACCCACATCTCACCCGACATCGAGTGGCACTACCAGGTCGGCTCCCGCCCGATCCTGGGTCGTGACGACATGGCGAAGATGTTGGACCGGCTCAAAGCCCATCAGCTCGACTCGAAGTGGCGGCTGGTCCGCCACGCCGAATCGGGGGACTGCGTGTTCATCGAAGCAGTCGACGACTACCGCAACCCGGATGGTCACCGGGTCCAGGCACCGTATATGGGGGTATACGAGTTCGAGGGGCCCTTGATCAGCGCCTGGCGGGACTACGTCGATATGGGGATCATGATGAAGGGCGAGGCGGGAGAGGAGCTGCCGGAGTGGCTGGCGGCCCTCGTCGATCAGGGCGGCTGAGTTCCCGACGGGCGCCGACGCAACCACGGCCCCCACCGCCCAACCGACGGGCGTCTGGTTGCTGGTTGACGATGGCCGAGTGATCGACATCGAGGAACAGTATGTTCCCTAGTATCGGATCCCTGCCCGACGATGACGTCCCGTCATCGTTCGGTCCGTTCGTCGGCTGGGCCGTCGCTTCGTTGTCGGCCACTGCGGTGCTGGTCCTGGCCGGCGAGGACTCCTTCGCCCGGTTCCTCGGCGACTGGCCGCCGCTCCCGGTCATGGTGGTCGTTGTGATCATCGGCGGAGCCTGCCTTTGGCTCCTGCTGGCCCGAGGCTGGTCCCAGGCCGACCCCCGGTGGGGTGTCGGACGGCCGCTGAGGAGTTCGGTCGTGGCCGCACTGGTCTTTGCCACCTTCGCCGTGTCGTTCGATGTCGTGATCCCGTTCCGCCGGGACATGAACGTGGCGTGGCCCTGGTCGGCGCTGTACTACCCGGCGATCGGCTTCATAGCCGAGATCGTGTTCCATGTCCTGCCACTGGCCCTGCTGGCGCTCATCGGCGGCCGCCGCTTCGACACCGTTGGTGGTGGGCGGCGGGCCTTGATCGCCATCATCATCGTGGCCACGGTCGAGACGGGCTTCCAGGTGGCCGATTCGATCTCGACCGACGCCACCCCGGCGACGACGGTCTTCGTCGCACTTCACCTGTTTGCCATCGGCCTCTACGAACTGACGGCCTTCCGCCGAGTCGGTTTCGTTGCACTGTTGGAGTTCCGGATCGGCTACTACCTGCTGTGGCACGTCGTCTGGGGCCACATCCGGTTGAGCCTGCTGTTCTGAGCTCCTGGGTTCTGGTCGGTGACCGGCCGACGCCGGAGTGGAGACCCCGGGTCGGCCGGTGTTCGACCGTTGCAGTGGCCGATCAGGAGGTCGCAAGGCCGATGTCGGAGAAGGAGTTGTCCGGGGAGCGGGAGTAGACCCGGACCTCGTAGGCGTCGGTGACCGTCGCCGAGATGTCCCAGTTGCCGACCTCGAGGTCGCCGCAGTAGCCGGCGGGCTGGTCGGTCGGGGCCGAGGTGATCCACGGCAGATCGGTTCTGACGAAGCAGAGCTCCGAGCTCCCGCTCACCACCCGGATCTGGTTCATGGTGAACGGAATCCGCTCGCCGGTGGCGACGTTTCGGGCGAACACCCTGACCCCATAGCCCTCGAGGTGGGGTTGAATGGCTTCCCGGGGCTCGGCCAGCGGGTCGATCTCGCTGCAGGCGCTGACCGGGTTGGAGGGGTCCAACGGCCGACCGAAGGTGCCGAGATCCGGACAGAACCGCAGGTCGTCGTCGTTGTAGTTGATGTGATAGTGCTCCATACCGATCGGCTCGATGGAGATGGCGATGTCG
Source organism: uncultured Acidimicrobiaceae bacterium (assembly GCA_947259095.1). Classification (GTDB taxonomy): domain Bacteria; phylum Actinomycetota; class Acidimicrobiia; order Acidimicrobiales; family SZUA-35; genus JAHELU01. The sequence continues at coordinate 45,500 of CAMYLA010000019.1, forward strand.
GGCAGCCCTTCGCAGTACTGATTCCAGTACGGCCACTCGACCACTGTATGTATCGCCTGGAAGGGAAGGAACTGGAGCACGGTGTCGTCGTTGAAATCGACGTAGCAGTTGCTGATGAATCCCGGTTGGCGCCTACTGGCGGCCACCAAACCCTTTGAGGGGTCGATCGGGGTGGCCAGGAACTCGAAGTCGTCGGCGGGTCGGAACGCTTTCAGTCCACCGGCCGGCGAGTCTGCGACGTCGTTGCGCTCGATCTGCAGCGAATCGCGGTTCGATGGCTCATCCTGGCGGACCCGACCGGCGGCAGGGTCGGCGGTGAGCGCCGATGCGGCAAACAGCAGCAGGATGGCGACGGCAACCGTGCCGACGCTGCTTCGGTACTTCGATTCGGTCATGGGACACACCCTTCATCTGGTCACGTGGTTGTGATTGCCCGTCCTGACCGTCGAGTGGCCCCGGCCTTACACGTTTCGCCAACAAATTCGGTTCCGGTTAGTGTCCGGTGCCAACCAATCCAGTCGAAGACAGAAGGGTGTCGACGTGGCAGACCGGATGAGTTTCTGGGCCTGGGGCCTCGAATCGGAGGAACCGACCGAGGCCGACCGGCAACGAATGGCGGCCGACATCTCGCAGCGGTACGGCGTTGCGGTGGCACCCAGACCGATCCCCGATCTGGCCGATGCCGAGCTCCGAGAGCCGAGGATCCTGCCGCCGGACACCATGGCCGATTTCTGTTTCAGCGACACCTACGAGCGGGCCCGCCATGCCGGTGGCGCCCATTTCACCGATCGCACCAGGGCGTTCAATCTGGACTTCCCGAACCCACCGGACTTCGTGGCCCATCCCCGGACCGAGGCCGAGCTGGAGGCCGTGCTCGACTGGTGCCACGAGGGCGGCCACACCGTGGTGCCTTTCGGCGGCGGTTCCTCGGTCGTGTGGGGGGTCTCGCCGCCCGAGGACACCGGGAGCTGCGTCACGATCGCCATGGATCGCTTCGATCGCGTGCTGGAAATTGACGAAACCTCTCGGGCGGCCAGGATCCAGGCCGGCATCTTCGGCCCGGCGCTCGAGGCCGAGCTCAAACCGTCCGGCCATACCCTGCGCCACTTCCCCCAGTCGTTTCGCTTCTCCACCGTCGGCGGCTGGATCGCAACCCGGTCCGGCGGTCACTACGCCACCAACCACACCCACATCGATGACTTCGTGGAATCGGTTCGGATGTTGACCCCCAGCGGCTGGTGGGAGTCGCGTCGGCTGCCCGGGAGCGGGGCCGGGCCGAGCCCGGACCGGATGGTCATCGGCAGCGAAGGCATTCTGGGGATCATCACCGAGGCGTGGTTGCGGATCCAGGTCCGACCGACGTTCCGGGCCACCGCCGGTGTGGTGTTCGATTCCTGGATGGCCGGCACCGAGGCGATCCGGTCCATCGTCCAGGCCAAGCTCTGGCCGGCGAACCTCCGTATCCTCGATCCGGCCGAGGCCGGCCGTGCAGCCGGTCTCGACGGAACCCAGGCATTGGTCATCATCGCCTTCGAGTCCGCCGAGTGGTCACAGGCGGCCAATATTGCCGCTGCGGTGGAGATCGCCCGTGACGCCGGCGGCCACATCGACGACGACAACATCGTGATCGACGACGGTACCGGCGCACCGACCGGCCACGAAGGACCGGTCGGGAAGTGGCGCAGCAGCTTCATCGGCGTCGACCCCGGGACCGCCACCAGCCTCGGCCTCCTGGCCGACACCTTCGAGACCGCCATCACCTGGGACCGCTGGCCGGAATTCGATGCCACCGTCCGGGAGGAGATGAACCGGGTCTTGGCGGAGGTCTGCACCCATGGCGAGCTGAGCTGTCGTTTCACCCACGTGTACCCCGACGGCCCGGCGCCGTATTACACCTGGAGCGGCATGGGTCGGCAGGGGTCGGAGATCTCGATGTGGCAGGAGGTCAAGGACGCGGCGAACGAGGTCGTGGTGCGAGCCGGTGGGACCTCAACCCACCATCACGCGGTTGGCCGTATGCACCGCCCAAACGCCTACGACATCCAACGGCCCGAGCTGTTCGCCGAGTCACTTCGAGCGGTCAAGCGGACCCTCGACCCACACGGCATCTTGAATCCCGGCGTGCTCATCGACCCCTGACCGGGAAGTGGGGGAGCGGGGGAGCGGTGTGCCCGGCTACGATGCCGCCGGTGGGTGGTTGGATGCCGCCTCGGAGCTGCGCTCCCCGGCGATCCTGGTGTGCCACATCCGCCGTGGCTCGGTCATGTCGAACGGCGTGCCGCGATGCATCAGACAACGGTTGTCCCAGATCACGGCGTCCCCAGGCTGCCACTGGTGATGATAGACGCGGGGCGGTTGGCAGGCGTCCTCGGCCAACTTGTCCAGGAAGCGCTCGGATTCGTCGGGATCCATGCCCACGATGTTGTGGGCGTGACGGCCGATGAGGAGGTTCGCTCGGCCGGTTTCGGGGTGGACCTTGACCAGCGGGCGAAGCGACACCTCCTCGTCGTGGTAGCCGTACATGCCGTAGCTGCCGTCGGGCTTCTGCTTCGGCAGGTAGCCGGCGCGGCCCTGGCTGTAATAGAGCGAGTGGTAGGCCGACATGTCCTGGATTCGGCTCCTGGTCGCCTCGTCGAGTGCGTCGTATGCCGCACGCATGTCGGCCCAGCCGGTGGCTCCACCCTGGCTGGGAACGATCTCGGCGGTGAACACCGCACCTTTGGCCTGGACCGGCATGTAGGTGCTGTCGAAGTGCCAGCCCTCGTTGCCCCTGAGCGACTTGACCACATCGTCGTCGGGGTCGCTGTGAACCGTGCCATCCCTGCCGATGTTCGAGATGGCCGTTGCGGCAAACTCCATATCACCGAACCGGAGTGCGAACTCGTTCTGCTCATCCCGGGTCAGGAACTGGTCCGGGAAGACGAGCAGCCCGTACTCCAACCAGGCCTCGTGCACGGCGGCAAAGGTCTCGTCATCGATGTTGCGGAGTTGAACATCTCGGACGACGGCACCGAAGGTGGCGTCCAGCGGTTCAATGGAGATCGTTGTGGCTGCCATGCCCAAAGGCTAGGACCGGTCGGCGAGGCGCACAAAGTGGGGTCCACGCTCGTCGGCCGGTACGTCGAGCGGGCCAGGTTGCTCTCGGCCCAGGCGTTCAACGGACTTCGACCCCACCATGCGATCTGTAACAGACATAAGCGTCATTATGCAGCACACCCCTCAATCGGTGCGACAGACATCCAGCTCCCCTTCGGTTGCGCTGAGTTGCTCGCCGACAGCGGCGAGGTCGGCGCCTTTGGATTCGCCTCCTCCGTCGGCGAAAGAGACGGGCTGCTCATTGGTCGGCCCGCCTGTCGGCGTGCCTCCTCAGCGTCCTCTCCTGTGGTCCTCGGGGATCGACGACATCTCCTCGCCGTTGGACGATGAGGGTTCCGCCTTCCATTGCTGCTGTTCCGTCGTAGTCGAAGGATGAGGTGGGTGCTGTGATCGTGATGTCTCCCCCGGTGATGGTGATGGAGCCGTTGGAGTCGAAGGCGTCGGTGTCACCGGAGGCGACGGTGACGTCGGGGTGCGCTCGTTTCACAGGATCGATCGGCGAACCTCCCGAACCCTCCCCGGCACCGATGGGCTCCATGGCCCCATCGGCGGTCTCCCGGTCGCCGCGAGTGGGGATGTGCGGACGCTCTTAGGGTCAGCTCAACATGGTCGTCGTCAGGTCGGTAGTTCGACCAGGCGAGAGGCAGTCCAGACCAGGCCGGACGCGGCCGCACCGGTCGCTCCCGCGATCCGGACCCAGGAGCTACGTTCAGCGAGCACTTGGGTGCTCAACCAAGGGCGCCGATCACGATCAGCACCACCACGGTCTGGGCGACGTCGACACCGAGGTTGAATGCCGCCAGGGCCGCGATGCGCTGGGAAGCGGCGACGCCGAGACTGCCGAGGTTCGAGGCGAAACCAAGCCCGTGGACGACCCCGACGAGCCCGGCCAGCCATGGACGGGCCTCGCCGCCCTGGCCGGCGGATGGCGAGCACGGCGGCGGCGACGATCGACAACGAGATGGCGGGTTCGACGATGGCGGCGGGGATCGAGATCACCTCGAAGTAGGCGAGGCCGAGGCTGATGGCGTGGCCGACGGTGAAGGCGGTGACCAGCTTGACGGTACGCCACGTTGTAGCTGCGGTGATCGTCGTTCCAACGGCGGCCAACGTGAGCACGAGGAGGAACAGCAGGTGGTCGGGCCCGTACTGGATGTGCTCGATGCCGAACTCGAAGAACGAACGCGCACTCGACCAGGTGCTGAGGGAGAAGTTGATCGTGCCGTCGTCGCCGAGGTCGCCGGTGACCACCCCAGCCGCGTTCGACAGCACGACCTTGGTAGATGGACCGTCGAAGGTCCAGGCTAGTTCGAAGTCGTCGACCTCACCGTGGTGGGCGCCAGATGCCAGGACGAGCATCACGTAGGCCGATGTCTCGGACTCGGTTCCATCGGCGCTGAGCGATGGCACGCCGGCACCGATGATCTCGACGCTGTCGCCATCGATCGTCAGGCCAGCGTGATCCCGGACGCGTTCGACGAGCGATGGAGCCACGATCGCCTGCTGGGCCGAGAGTTCGTCGCCGTCGAGCAGGCCGTCGCCGGAGGTGTCGGTGAAGCCGAGTTGGTCGAAGGCGACGGCAGCCGTGATGACCACCATGTTGTCGTCGACGACGGCGACGATGCCCTCGTCGGCCTCGTGCGCCGCCGCCGGCCCGGTGCTGGCGAGGATCACGAGCACCGAAGCCAGCAGCGCAACGATCGGCGCCCGCACGATCACCGGCCGGGCCCTTCACCGCTCGGCAGCGAGGCGTTCGGGTTGTCGGGGCTCGACAGGGTGCCGACCGCACTCGCACCGACCCGGCAGGCCGGCAGGTTCGGCGAGTCGTAGCTGAGGTGATAGTGGTAGGTCTCGCCGAACTCATCGGTGTCGGACACATGACCGGAGCACTCATCGAGATCCGACGGGACCGCCCCATCCTCCTCGGGGCCATAGATGGCGTAGCCGTCGTAGGCGAACCCGACCAGGGCTTCGACGTCTTGGGCGACCTCGCAGGTCACCGCAGCGCCGGCCTCGTCGAGGTTGGTCTGGATCGACTCGGCCCCAAAGTGCCAGTGGTAGTAGCCGGACGGGTCGATGTGACCGCCACAGGCGTCCAGCGCCGGGAGACCACCCCGATCGGCCACCGAGGGCGCATCACCGAAGATCGTCACCCCATCGAGGGCCAGGCCGACCTGGGAGATGGTCGACAGGCTGGTCGGCTCATCGAGGTCCTCGGGGACCGTCGGTAGCAGTACCTCCAGGTGGAACGAACCGTCCGCTGTCGCCTCCAGGCACGAGTTGGCGGTTCCGCTCGAGCCCGCTCCGACGGCGGCGGGGTCGGTGATCGAGATGTTGCCGTCTCCGTCGACGAACTCGTAACCCTGTTCCGACATCATCGCCCAGAAGTCGGCATCGAGGGCATACAAACCGGGATCGTTGCCGTCCCAGACCCAGATCCCGGCCTCGTCGCCAACGGTTTCGGGGCAGTAGGGCCCGTCGGTGGTGACGGTCGAGGGCAGGCTGGAGGCCTGGAGCTGGTAGCACGTGGTCTCGCTGCCGTTCTCCAGGGTGCAATCGACGACTTCTGCATCGGCGGTGAGGGCACCGTCGACGAACCACAACCCCAGGTCGCCGACGGTCCCTGTCGTGGTGTCGGTATCGGTGTCGGACGAGTCGGTCTCCGATTCGGCGGCGGTCGATGTCGCATCGGTCGATGACGTGTCGGTCGAGGCCTCATCGGTCGAAACCTCATCGGTCGAAACATTGTCCGACGAGCCGCAGGCGGCGGTGATCAGCACGAGCGGCAGTGCTGCGGTGAGAAGGAGGCGAGTGAACTGGTTCATGCTGGGTCTCCGGCTTTGGCGGCGGTGTCGCTCGGTCCTCATCGGCCGCCGCCGTCGACGGTTTGGCCGATCAGGCATTCGATGACCAGGTTCTGCTCGGCGCTGTTGGCGTGGTAGTGGTAGCCGTCGGCCTCGGTGGTGTGGCCGTTGCACTCGTCGAGATCGGCCGAGTCCGGGTCGTCGAGAGGACTGTGGACCGCGAAGCCGTCCATGGCGTAGGCGAACATGGCAGTCTCGCCGTCGGACACCTCATCGACCTCCGAGCAGCCGACGGCGCCGTGGAGGTGGTAACCGTCGAACGGGTTGTAGTGGCCGCCGCAGTCGTCGAAGGCGGCGATCGTGTAGGCGCCGAGGATGGCGTCGACCGGGGCCGACTCGGCGATCACGACGCCGTCCAAGGTGACGCCGAGGTTGCCCCGTGTGGCGGCTGCCGCGTCGGCGAGGACGGGCTCGACCGGGATCAGGACCGTGGACGTGACCGGCTCGCCGTTCTCGAGCCACTCGGCCCGGCCTTCGACGCAGTGGTTCTGTAGCGATGGGTCGACGTCGGGGCGGGCCGCCGCCTCGAACTCCTCGGCTGTCTCGGTGACCAGGACGTTGCCGTCCTCGTCGTACATCATCCAGTTGTCGTCGCCGTACAGCTCGGCCAGGTTGGCGATGAACTCGCCGTCGAGGTCATATACGCCGGTGCCGTCGAACCAGATCCCGCCGGCCTCCGCGCTGTCGGTGATCGTGGCCGGACAGAACGGGCCGGTGTCGTAGCTCACCGGATCGCCGGCGACCGTGATGCTATAGCAGGTCGTCTCCGTCCCGCCGCTGAGGGTGCAGTCCTCGGTGGTGACCTCCTGGGCCAGTGCGCCGTCGAAGAACAGGCCGACGTCGACGGCACCGGCCGCTGCGGTGTCGCTGTCTGAGGAGGTGTCGTCCGACGAGACGTCATTGGACGTTGTGGCGTCGGTCTCGCTCGTCGCGTCGGTATCGGTTGCCGCGCTGTCACCGCTGTCATCGGAACCGCAGGCCCCGGCGATCAGCAGCACGGCGAGACTCATGGCCAGGAGGCGGAGTCGGGGGTTGGTGAGCATGATTCTGGTTCCTTCTGTCTTTCGTTGGGGAGTTGGGAGGGACTATGCCGACGGCTGCTGTGAGCACCCTGTGAATGTGTAAGGCGTCATCGCCGGGAGGCGGGCCGGCACCGCCTCCCGGACGCCCGCCACCGCCACCACCAGCGGCTCCGGCTTGGCTGGTTTCGCCGTTGAAGCAGGTGAGCACGGCATTCTCCTCGGGCTGGTTGGCGTGGTAGTGGTAGCCGAGCTCGTCGGTCTCGTGGCCGTTGCACCCATCCAACGCCACGTCGGGCTCGACACCGTCGTAGGGGGCGTGGATCGCATACCCGTCGAGGGCGTAGCCGAACATCGCCGTCTCCCCGTCACCGACAGCGGTGTCGGTATCCGAACACCCGGTCGTGGCGTGCATGTGATAGCCCTCTTGTGGGTTGACGTGGCCACCGCAGGGGTCGAAGGCGCCGATGGTGTAGTTGCCCAGGGTGAGATCGATCGGTGCGCTGTTGGCGATGACCACGCCGTCGAGGGTGACGCCGAGGTTGCCGCCGGCTTGGGTCGGGCTGTCGGCCATGACGGGGATCGCGGGGATCTCGACGGTGGAGGGAATCGGCCCGCCGCCGTCGGCCCATTCGATCTCGCCGTAGACGCAGAGGTTCACCGGGCCGGCATCGGCGTCGTCCTGGGGTGCGCCGGTGACGAGTTCGTTGAACGCCTCGGAGGTGTCGGTCGACAAGACGTTGCCGTCTTCGTCGTAGAGCTGCCAGGTGGGGTCGTTGTAGATCTCGGCCAGATCCATGATGAACTGGCCGTTGATGTCGTAGACCGCGTCGCCGTCGAACCAGATCCCGGCCGCGCCATCGGAGGTGGTGTCGGGGCACCAGGGTCCGATGGCGTCCCGGTTGGCGGGGAAGCCGGCGACCGTCAACTCGTAGCACGACGTCTCGGTGCCACCCGACAGCACACAATCGATCGTCACGACGTCGGTGGTCAACGCTCCGTCAACGAACGCCGTCGGATCGACACCCACCGTCTCGCCGTCGTCCGCGGCGGGCTCCGCGTTCGCGTCGGTCTGATCCGTCGCGTCGGTCTGTTCGGTCGCGCTGTCCGATGTGGCCTCAGCGGTGGGCTCGTCGCTCCCGCACGCCGACGCGACCAGCGCCAGGGCGAGTGCGAGGCCGATCAGGCGTCGTGTTGGGTTGGATGTGGTCATTGGCGCATCGTCGGCGACCGACCTGTGTCCAGCCTGTGAGCGGCGCCCGGTTGAGACCGATGTCACGTCCTGGACGACCAGCGGTCTCGGACTCGGC
>CAMYLA010000020.1 GCA_947259095.1 uncultured Acidimicrobiaceae bacterium
AGTGGGTGAGAAAGAATCTGACAGTCTCGGCGCACACCAGTGGTTTGCTCAGGGAAGCAACGGCTCGTCTTGTAGCTCGATCAGGTGTCGGTTACCCGGAGCCTCGTCGAGCACAACGGCCAGTTGTCGTTCGGGACCCCAAAAACAACGGCGGGTGTCCGGTCGCTTGTCATGCCTCTGCGAGCAGCTGGGCCGCAAGCTCATTGACGACAATCTCGGCCGGCGCGTCCGGCGCCGGCCTGCGCCCTGAGAGGAGTCGCATACTATCGATGGTGAGAGCGAGTTCGTCGTCCGGATCCGACAACACGGCGAGGTCGAGAAGGTCGCGAGCCCGCGTCTCCGCCGTTTGCGGCGCGAACCGGCGATCATCGCTGGCAGCGCAACGTTTTCGAGCGAGCTCATCCCGTCGAGCAGGTTGAAGAACTGGAACACGATTCCGGGAGGCCATCGTCGCGAGGATCTCCGCCCGCAGGTTTCACCAAGATGGGCTGAACGTGAAGACGGCAGCGTGTCGGCCCGCAGCTCCAACGATGTGATGACAGTCGCACTGCGGCAGACGCATCCGGGAACGCTCGGTCGCCACGTTCCGGGCCGTTCACGATGCTTGCACCCCGGTCAACAACACGGTCGGCACTTGCCTTCCTCCAACTCCTCCTGCGTGCGACGAATCCGGGGCTGATCGCTCACGTTCTGAGCGGTCTACGGATTGAACGCCGAATGTGTCATGGTCGTCCGGTCAGGGGTCGGCGAGTCGTCCGCCTTCTTGATCGATCTCGGTTGCGACCGGTTCGGCGACACGGCGTCCGATCGATCGGAACGCCCGCCGAGACTAAACTCGTTCCATGCCTTCACAAGCGATCGACCCTTGGTTCAGTCTCTGACGCCTCGCCCGGGTGCCTTACCCGGGGTGCCGACGCTATGACGATGTGCCCTGTTCTTCGTTTGTCGAAGGGGCCAGGCTGAAGTGGTGAGTTCTGCTGTTGTTGCCGGTGTTCGCCGTGCGTTGTTGCCGTTCGTAGCTGCCGCGTTGGTTGTTGGCGGGATCGCGTCGTTCGTGGGCGCCGACCGCCTTGCGGTGGTCGTGTGGTCGGTCGCGTCGGGGGTCGTGGCGGTTGATCTGGTCGTGGTGACGGCGGTGCGGATGCGGGAGGGGCGGGTGGCGGTTGATGTTGTGGCGTTGGTCGCCCTGTTGGGGGCACTGGCGATGGGTGAGTCGCTCGCCGGCGTGATCTTGGCGCTGATGGTGGCGTCGGGGGATGCGCTCGAGCAGTACGCGCATCGTCGGGCGGAGCGGTCGTTGTCGGAGTTGCTGTCGCTGGCACCGAAAGTCGCTCACCGTTTGCTGGACGGCACCCTCGAGACGGTGCCGGTGGATGAGGTGGTGCCTGGTGAGGTTCTGTTGGTCAAGCCCGGTGAGGTCGTGCCGGTCGACGGGAGTGTGCTCGAGGCTGCGGTGTTGGACGAGTCGGTGCTCACCGGCGAGGCGCAATCGGTGGAGCGTGACCTGGGCGAGTGGGCGCGCAGCGGATCACTGAACGCCGGCGGGGCATTCCGGATGCGGGCGTCGGCTTCGGCAGCGGAGAGCTCTTACGCGGGGATCGTCAGGCTCGTGAAGTCCGCCGGCGTCGGAAAGGCCCCGCTCGTTCGGTTGGCGGACCGCTACGCCGTGGTCTTCGTGCCGGTGGTGTTCGCGATCGCTGGGGGTGCATGGCTGGTGACGGGGGACTCGATGCGGATGCTCGCGGTTTTGGTGGTTGCGACGCCATGTCCGCTGGTGTTGGCGGCCCCGGTCGCGGTGGTGTCGGGGATCGCCTCCGCGGCGCGCAACGGGGTGGTGGTCAAGGACGGCGCCGCGTTGGAGGCGATGGGGCAGATACGCACAGTGCTGCTGGACAAGACGGGCACGTTGACTGCCGGGAGGGCTCACGTCGTCGCCGTGGCGACGGCGCCGGGCCGCGATGCCGCGGACGTGATGGCGTTGGCGGCGTCGGTGGAGCAGGCATCACCGCACGTCCTGGCCGCGATGATGGTGCGCGAGGCCCTCGATCGGGGCTTGAAGCTGGTGGAACCGGTCGGGGTGGTGGAACGGCCGGGCAGCGGCGTGGGCGGCACGGTCGACGGGCGCGAGGTGTGGGTAGGCACGGTCGCATCCGTCGGTGCTGAAGATCGTCTGCCGTGGCTGACTGCTGCGGAGCGTCGGGCCCGTCGCGAGGGCTGTAGCGCCACGGTGGTGGTCGTCGACGGCGAACCGGTCGGAATGATCTTGTTCACCGACGAGTTGCGCACGGACACCTCCGCGGCGCTGCGGGCGCTGCGGCGCGCCGGTGTCGATCGGGTCGTGATGGTGACCGGTGATCGCCTCGAGGTGGCCGAACCGATCGGGATGTCGCTCGGTATCGATCAGGTGTTCGCGGATCGGAACCCGGCGGAGAAGCTCGACGTGGTTCACAGCGAATCGTCGACGCGGTCCGGGATCACGGCGATGGTCGGCGACGGAGTCAACGACGCACCGGCTCTGGCCGCCGCCGACCTCGGGGTGGCGATGGGTGCCCGCGGTGCCACGGCGTCGTCGGAAGCCGCCGACGTGGTGCTGATCGTGGATCGTCTCGACAGGTTGGCCGGTGGTGTCGTGATCGCAAAACGGGCACGGGCGATTGCCCGCCAGAGCGTGCTGCTCGGCATGGGCTTGACGATGCTGGGGATGGGCGTCGCCGCAGTCGGACTGCTCGCACCGGTCGGTGGGGCGGTCGCGCAGGAGGTGATCGACGTGCTGGCGATCGGCTCCGCTCTGCGGGCGCTGCGCCCACCGCGGTCGCTGCGACACGCCGGAGCGGTGCCCGACTCGTGGAGCCAACAGTTGGCGGAGGGACACGGACCGCTCAGGTTGGTTCTCGAAGACATGCGATCCGTTGCGCTTGCTCTGGACACAGCGGACGAGGCGACCGCGCTCGCGTCGCTGCGCGATGTCGCTGCCCGGATCTCCGACGAGGTGGTCCCGCACGAGCGCAAGGACGAATCACAGGTCTATCCGGGAGTAGCGGAGCGCCTCGGTGGGGCCGATCCGCTGGCGGCCATGAGCCGCTCACACCAGGAGATCTTTCACCTCGCCTCGCTGCTCGATCGGCTGGTCGACGACGCATTCGCCGAGGGCTTCGGTGTCGAGGATCGGAGCGAGGCCCGCCGGATGCTGTATGCCCTCGATGCGATTCTGCGCCTGCATTTCGCGCAGGAAGAGGAGCTGCTGGCAAGCATCACCCACGACGTTCCAGTCAAGTGAGGGGTGGGCCTCGGTCTCGGTCACTCGACGACGCGGAGGGTTGCAGGGAGGTTCATCCGTCGGAGTCGTCCGACGAGGAAGAGCGGGGTTGCGGCGACGGAGGCGATCGCGGCGATGAGGATCGTGGTCGGTGAAAGGTAGGCATCGATTCCGACGTCGGGGAGGGTGGTCGTGGCCAGCGAGTTCAGCATCCACTGCAGGAAGACGACGCCTCCGACGAGTCCGATGATGGTGGCGGCTATGCCGACGATGACGCTCTCTTTGATGACGACGCCGAGCACGGTCCGGATGGGGAGCCCGAATACTCGCATGGTGGCGTGTTCTCGCCTCCGTTCTTCGACGGTGATGCGGGTGGCGTTGAAGGCGATGAGGAGGGCGAGGATCAAGACGGCGCCGGCGGTGACGAACAGGAAGCCGAGGAACTGGTCGAGGGCCTCGTCGATGGCCTCGCTGATGCGGGCGACGGGCTGGCTGGACGTGACGCCGGGAGGTACCAGCGAACGGCCAGCAGGATCACTTCGGCGGGAACCGGTACCCGGCAAAGGAAACGAACTCAGCAGGGCAGCGACGACTCACCAGCACACGCTTCCCGCCCCCACCCCTCGTCGCAAGAGCCCCGACGAGCCTGCCGTTTACACCTACGACGAGGGTGAGCAAGGCCAAACGGCCTACCAGATCAGCGGACAGCAGAGCCCGGCGAGCACCGGCAACAACCGTCCTGGTAAGCCACGAGTGCAGTGTCCGAAAGTGTTCAGGTTCGGCGCTCACCGCTGATCGTGATTTCCGATTGGTCGACCCGCTCGATCACGCATGATATGCACGTGATCTTTTAGCCGTTGGGGCTGGGAGAGGGAGGGTTTGGCGTGCGTTGGGTTCCTTGTGTTGTCGCGTCCGGTGACGGGGTGTCGGTGGGGCATCCGTTGGTGGATGAGTATCTGGTGTTTTGCCGGTCGAGGTGCCGGCCGAACGCGATCCTGGCGAGGGCGTTTGATTTGAAGGTGTTCTTCACGGTGGTCGGCAAGTCACCGGTCAAGGTGACGTCGGCGGATGTGATGGCGTTCATCCGGGCACAGCAGTCGTCGGGTTCGACCGTCGTCGCGATCGACGGTTCGTGGGGTCTGTCGCCGTTGACGATCCGGCGACGGTTGTCGTCGGTGTCGGGTTTCTACGCGTATGTGTTGGCGGCCGGTTCGACGTCAGTGACCCGGAACCCGGTCCCGACCGGTTTGGTCACCCGCCGGGAACAGTCCCGGCCACGACAAGGTGTCCCGCTGGTTCGCTCCCCCAAGATGTTGCCGAGGGTGTTGACGCCGGAGCAGGTGAACTCGTTGTTGGGTGCGCTGCGAACCGATCGTGATCGGGCCATGGTCGAAGCGATGCTGTTGGCCGGCCTTCGCCGCAACGAAGTGCTCGGTCTCCTGTTCGAAGATCTTCGTGCCGTTGACCGGCGGGTGTTCGTCGCTGATGGCAAGGGCGGCCGTCAACGCTTGATCCCGATCAGCGGGCGGTTCTTCACCACGTTCGGCCGCTACCTCGACCGAGAACGGCCAGCCGACGCGTCGAGTGATCGGGTGTTCGTTGTGTTGAAAGGACCAAGCCGTGGCCGACCACTCACGGCCCGCGGGTTGGACGAGATCATGCGAGGAGCCCGCCGCCGGGCCGGGTTGAAACGGGGTTCGTGTCACGAGCTCCGCCACACCTGTTTGACCCGGCTCCGAGAAGCGGGCATGTCCCTCGAGGCATTACAGGCCCAGGCCGGTCACGCCTCGATCGAGACCACCAGGTTCTATCTCCATCTGGCCGATGACTGGCTGGCCGAACAATACCGCCGAGCCGCTGACGCTATCGACGCTCAAACAATCGGGGCGACCCGATGACCGCAATCCCCGCTCCTCGACACCAACCCACGGCTGGCTACGCCGGTGACATCCCGGCTGGCTGGGCCGCTATTCACGACACCGTCCCGCAGCTGGCGAACACGATGCTCACCTATGTTGACCAGGTCAAAGTCTCCCTCCGGCCCGCCTCCGTGAAGGGCACAAACACCGATCTACGGATCTTCGCCACCTTTCTGATCGGCCACGACCCAGCCTTGGAATGCGTGGCCGATATCGAACGCCGCCACATCGAAGCGTTCAAGATCTGGCAACACGCCCAACCAGGCCGATGCGGCGGGACCTACGCTCCAGCCAGTTTCCGGCGCCGGATCACCCACCTCCGAATGTTCTTCATCCGGATCACAGAGTGGGACTGGAACGACGCACCAGCACGGGTCCCGATCTTCTTCGGCGACGTCCCGAAACGAGACGAATCGCTCCCCAAGTTCTTGGACGACGCTGCTTACACGAAGTTCAGGCGAGCCCTCGCTGCCGAACCCCACCTCTACCGCCGAGTCGCCGTTGAACTCCTCGCCAGAACCGGGATGCGGGTCGGTGAACTCTGCGACCTCGAAGCAGATGCCGTCACCACCATCGGCGAAGCACCATGGCTCCGCATCCCCGTCGGGAAACTCCACAACGACCGCTACGTCCCCCTCCACCCCCAACTCATCGACCTCCTCAACGACTACACCCGAAGCGACGAACCCCACTACCCCGGACGTCTCCTCTCCGGTCGGGAAGGGCACTCAACCGCCACGCCGTCGCCCGATGGGTCCGCACCGTCGCCAAACGCGCCGGCATCGGCCACGTCCACCCCCACCAGCTGCGATCTCCGAGTGGTCCCCTCGCCTTATGTCGGCCGGTTGTCGGTCGTAGTATTGCGTATCGAGCTTCCCCGAGCGGTGATTTCAGTGGGACGTCGCCTGAGCGCTTGATCGAGGTGACCTGGGCCCGGTCGTGGCACTCCACCTTCGATTCCCCTGAAAAATGTGAGGGGTTCATGGTCTCTCACTCGTTGAATATGTTGATGGGCCCGGAAAAAGTAGGCGTCAGTGATACGGCTGGCTCGCAATGGGACCGCCAAGAGCGGCTTCTGAACCTCTACGACGCCAACGTCGATGCCGTCTACCGGTGTGTCTATCGTCTATGCCTCGATCGTTCTCTGGCCGAGGACATCACACAGGACGTTTTCACCGCAGCGATCCGCAGCACTGACCTGACCGGGATCTCGACCAGATGGCTACTTCAAACGGCTCGCAATCGCCTGATCGATGTCGTCCGGCGTACAGCGACACATGACCGAAAGCTCCGGCTCCTCAGAAACGGACTTGCGCCACACAGCGAAGACCACACGAAGCTGGTCATCGCAAAACTAAACGTCGAGGCTGCTTTGTTGAGGCTCAGTCCTGATCATCGGGTAGTCCTCATGTTGCACTACGTGGACGACCACTCTGTCGCCGATCTAGCCGTGGCACTAGAGCGCTCTCCCAAAGGGGTGGAGTCGCTGCTGACCAGGGCCCGGGCAGCGTTTCGAGCTGCGTTGGAGGATCTCGGATGAACGACGAAGAGTTTCGGCAGAAGCTACGCGAGGTCGATGAGCGAAGTCCATCCGTCGACTTTGTGCTGAAGCTACGCCAAGTGCTCGAACAAGAGGTGCGGACCATGAGCGAACTGAGACTAAAGGAGGGTCAAGTGACCATGATCGATGTTGATGACGAACAAACTCCGAAGACCAAGCTCGGGCCCAGAGGCAGACTGCTTGCCATCGGCTTCGCCGCAACACTGCTGGTGGTTGCGATCCTGGCGGTGCAGGCAACGCGTGGGGGGGATCGTGTCTCGATCGAACAAACCCCGGCAACCGCAGCCGAAATTTCGACCACCAGCATTCCCGCGACTTCGGCCACCATCGCTTCGTCAACCTCGACCATCCCTCAGTCAGACCTGACAGCAGTCGGTGATGCCTGGGTGCAGTCGATCGTCGACAATGACCGTGCCAAGTTCGTCGCCATGCACAGTCCTGACCTACAGGTAGACAACACCGTGATCGGCTGGGCCGGCATCACCGGCACGTTGGACGGCGAGACGATTGAGAGTCTCTACTTCGACGGATTCGATGCTTTGCAGGCCTCTTTACGAGCCGATGACGACACCATTCGCGCAGACGGTTGCATCTACTTTCAAGAGAGCGGGAACGTGCAGTGTGAATACACCGCATCAATCCTCGGCGGAAGCGAAACCAGAACCATGCGCGCCAACATGGGCATTGCCGAAGGGCTCATCGAGAGAATCGCCTTCACAGGAGTCGGTAGCGAGCCACCACGCATCATGGGCTTCATCCGACCCTTCCTCAATGACAGCGATGTAGCCAAGGACCACGACTGTCTCGCAATCGCTTTCAACAGCGTCGAATGCGGCGAGCACGAGTCAGACGTCTTCCGGAGGTTCCTGCCAGAGTTCGAACAACGCTAGCCGACGTGACAAGGGGAAATAGAGCCTCCTGTGAGAATCGAACTCACGACCTTTTCCTTACCATGCGCTCCTGCAGGCCCGAGTCGACCCCGATCCCGCCCGATTCCGGCCGCTCCCGTCGGCCTCCGTCGTTACCGGTTGGGCACTCTTGGCTACGGTTTGGGCTACGGCCGCGGCACAGAGCGTCGTCCAACGCTGCGGGTGCGTGTGTCACCGGCAAGCTACCAAGAAACCCATGGAGCGAAGGGCACGACTTGGGCGCTCGATGATGGGGCCTCCGCCGCTGACCGTACCCGATGAGGAAAGGTCAACCGACCCAGCCGAACGGTCTCGCAAAGCCCTGAACAGGCAGAGCCCCGGGGTATCAGCGCCGGCAGCGCCGCTCGGGGCGGTCACGCCTGGCTGCGGCCGGTGACAGCCCCCGTCCGCCCCGGGCCGGGAGCCTCGTCAGCGCGAACCCGACGAGCAGCAGCACGACCGCGGCCCGGGCCATGGCCACCGCTTCGATCCCGGTGGCCGCCAGTCGCGACACCTGCAGCACCAGGGTGAGCGTCGAGCACGCCGGCGGCGCCTGGTCGTCACAGGCTTCGATCGTCACGGTGTAGGTCCCCTCGTCGGCCGCTCCCGACCAGGTCCCATCGGGTTCGAGGAAGAGCTCGGGGGGCAGCGCTCCGCCGATCACGGTGTAGGTCAGGGGGTCGCCCTCGGCGTCGACCGGGGGCAGGGGGTCGGGAGCACCCGACACACCCACCAACACCGTGGTCGGGCCGGTGTAGGCGAGCGGATCATTGACCGGCTCGACGACGATGATGACCGTGGCGGTGGTCGTGCCGCCGTTCCCGTCTCCGACCGTGTAGGTGATCTCGGCGGTGCCGAAGAAGTCGGGATCGGGGGTGAAGATCACGACGTCGCCCTCGATGGAGGTCGTGCCGTGGGGGGAGTCCGAGACCGAGACGATCCTGAGCTCGTCGCCGTCGACGTCGCGGTCGTTGTCGAGGACCGGCACCAGGGCCGGCGTGTCCTCGAGCACCGTGATCCCGTCGTCGATGGCCACCGGCTCGTCGTTCACCGGTGTGATCGTGACGGTCACGGTGGCCACGTCGCACAGGCCGGCGGGATCGCAGACCGTGACGGTGAACGTGTCGGTTCCGAACGCATCGGGGTCGGGGAGGTAGGTGACCGTCCCGTCACCGTTGATGATCACGGTGCCTGTGCCGGGCGACGAGGTGGCCGTCACCGTCAGCGGATCCCCTTCGGGATCGCCGGCCGGGCCCAGCACATCGATCGTCACCGGCTCGTCCTCGATGGTGGTGGGGTTCAGGTCGCTGGCGGTGGGCGGATCGTTGACCGCCACCACCGTCACCGCCACCGTGGCCGTGTCGAAGCCACCATTGCCGTCGCTCACGGTGTAGGTGAACGAGTCCGGCCCGGAGTAGCCGGGGTCGGGAACGTAGGTGACGGTGTTGTCACCGTTGACCACGACCGTCCCGTTGGGTGGGTCGGAGACGGCGGTGACGTTCAGGGAATCGTTCTCGGCATCGGTGTCATCGTCGAGCACGCCGATGGTCACCGACCCGTCCTCGGGGCCGAACGCGGTGTCGTCCCCGGCCACGGGTTCGTCGTTGACGGGATCGACGGTGACGGTCACGGTGGCGGTGTCGCAGAGACCACCGTCGTCGCAGACGGTGTAGCTGAAGCTGTCCGGTCCCCAGTAGTCGGGGTCGGGGGTGTAGGTGACCGTGTTGTCCCCGTTGATGGTCACCACCCCGTCGGCCGGGGCGGAGACGGCGGTGACGGAGAGCGGATCGTTCTCGACATCGGTGTCGCCGGTGAGCACCGTCACGGTGACGGCGCCGTCCTCGTCGACCGTGGCCGAGTCGTCGGCGGCCACCGGTGCGTCGTTCACCGGGTTGACCACGACGAAGCGAACCCAGGCCGTGGTGGACCCGCCGTTGCCGTCGGAGATCTCGTACTCGAACTCGTCGACCCCGAAGAAGTCGGTTGCCGGCGTGTAGGTGACGGTGTCGTCGCCGTTGACGACGGCGGTGCCGGACAGCGGAGCCGTGGCGATGGCCGTCACGGTCAGCCCGTTGCCGTCCACGTCGGTGTCGTTGGCCAGCACCTCGATCGTGACGGGCACGTCCTCGTCGGTGGTGGCCGTGTCGTCGGCGGCCACCGGGTCGTCGTTGACCGGTGCGACGGTCACGGCCACCGTCTCGACCGTGCAGCCCCCCGACCCGTCACAGACCGTATAGGTGAAGGTGTCGGGCCCGTGGTAGTCCGGGTCCGGGGTGTAGGTCGCGGTGCCCGCGGCCAGGCTCACCGTGCCGTGAGCTCCGCTGGTCACGGCGGCGACGCTGAGCGGCAGTGGTCCGTCCGGATCGGTGTCGTTGGCCAGGAGGGTGGCGGTGGGGGTGTCGAGGGCGATGTCCTCGGTGACCGTGATGGCGTCGGGCAGTGGGGTCGGCCGATCGTTCAGGGCGGTGACCGTGACCGTTACGGTGGCGGTGTCGGTGCCGCCGTTGCCGTCGCTCACGGTGTAGCCGTAGGTGTCGGGTCCGCTGAAGCCGGTCGGTGGGGTGTAGGTGCAGTCGCCGCCGGCGGTGCAGCTCACGGTGCCGCCGTTGGCCGACGTGGCATCGAAGGCGGTCACGGTGAGGCCGTCGCCATCGATGTCGGTGTCGTTGCCGAGCACCGCAGTGATGACGGCGGCGTCCTCGTCGGTGGCGGCCTGGTCGCCGTTGGCTGCCGGCCCATCGTTGGTCCCGGCGACCGTGAGGGTCACGGTGGCCTCGGCGCACAGCGAGGGAACCCCGTCGTCACAGATGCGGTAGAGGAAGCTGGTCGTCCCGCTCCAGTCCGCCGATGGCGAGTACGTGAGGGTCCCGTTCAGGTTGTCGGTGACCACACCCTGGGCCGGCTGGGTGAAGTAGTCGATGCTCAGCGTGTCCCCGTCGGGATCGGTGTCGTTGGCCATGACCGCCACCACGATCGGGGTGTCCTCGACGGTCGACGGGGCATCATCGATCGCCACCGGGGCGTCGTTGACCCCGACGACCGTGACGGTGACCGTGGCGGTGTCGGCGCCGCCGTTGCCATCGGCCGCGGTGTAGGTGTAGGTGTCGGGTCCGCTGAAGCCGGTCGGTGGGGTGTAGGTGCAGTCGCCGCCGGCGGTGCAGCTCACGGTGCCGCCGTTGGCCGACGTCGCATCGAAGGCGGTCACGGTGAGGCCGTCGCCATCGATGTCGGTGTCGTTGGCCAGCACGTCGGTGACGACGGCGGCGTCCTCGGCCGTGACCGGGGTGTCGTCCGCGGCCACGGGGGTGTCGTTGACGGGGTCGACGGTAACGGTCACGGTGGCGGTGTCGCAGAGGCCGCCGTCGTCGCAGACGGTGTAGCCGAAGCCGTCCGGTCCGGAGTAGTCGGGGTCGGGGGTGTAGGTGACCGTGCCGTCACCGTTGATGACCGCGATGCCGTTGGCCGGGCTCGAGACCGCGATCACCGTCAGCGGATCCCCTTCGGTGTCGCTGTCACCAGACAGCACCGCGACGACGACCGAGCCGTCCTCGTCGACGGTGGCCGTGTCATCGATCGCCACCGGGGCGTCGTTGACCGGATTGACGGTGACGGTCACGGTGGCGGTGTCGGCGCCGCCGTTGCCATCGCTCACCGTGTAGGTGTAGGTGTCGGGTCCGCTGAAGTCGGCCGGTGGAGTGTAGGTGCAGTCGCCCCCGTCGGTGCAGTTCACGGTGCCGCCGTTGGCCGAGGAGGGGTCGAAGCCGGTCACGGTCAATGGGTCGCCATCGGGATCGGCGTCGTTGGCCAGGACCCCGATGGCCGAAGGCGTGTCCTCGTCAGTGACCGCCCCGTCGTCGGTTGCGAGTGGTGCGGTATTGACCGGGGAGACGGTGACGGTGACGGTGACGGTGGCGGTGTCGGTGCCGCCGTTGCCGTCGTCGGCGGTGTAGGTGTACGAGTCGGTCCCGGTGAAACCGGCCGGCGGGGCGTAGGCACAGGAGCCGGCCACCGTGCAGACCACCGTGCCGCCGCTGGCGGAGCTTGGATCGAAGGCCGAGACCGTCAAGCCGTCACCATCAGGGTCGGTGTCGTTTCCCAAGACCTCGGTGAGGACGGTGGTGTCCTGGGTGGTCGTGACGGGATCGTCGACGGCATCCGGCGGGGTGTTGGGCGGCGCCGGGTCTTCACCGTCGAGTCGGACCGTGGCCAGGCCGACGTAGCTGACGGCGTCGCCGACCATGAAGTCCTTGTTGATCACCGAGAGGTTGGCGGCCTGCGAGGTGCCGAAGTAGATCTGGACCGGCGTGGTCCCCGTCACCGACGGGGCCACTGCGGTAATCTGGATGATCGGAATCTGGAAGTCGACGAAGTAGCCCTCGTCGGGAGCGCCCAGGACCCTGGCCCCGGCGCTGGTGCCGGCGCCGTCGTTGCTGAAGGGCGTTGTGTAGATCTGGCGGGTCACGCTTCCGTCGGCGTTACTGGCGTAGACGAAGTCGGTGGCCGAGGGCTTGCCGTTCAGTCCGACCACCACCGCCTGGGTACCGCCCACGGCGATCGAGGCGAGCCACGAGGTCGAGTTGAATCCTCCGTTCTTCGAGGCGGGATCGTTGCGCACCCTCATCCGGAAGAAGACGTTCGCACCGTCGGAAGCGAAGTAGACGGTTGGCCGGTCGTCGCCGGATCCGGCCCAGAGGTCGGAGTATCCCGGGTTCTCGTCGCTGGAATCGACGACCGAACTGCCGCTGGCGTAGCGGTACGGTTCCCAGCTCGCAGGCCAGGCCACCGCGACGTCACCGGAGGGGCTGTCGCCGGCCGACGCCGGTGTAGCCAGCGCGGTCACTGCGATGAGACAGGCCGACAGCACGGCCAGTGCTCGACGGGTGTCGTGGGAGGGAGAGCGTACGAGGGAAGTCATGTCGGCAGAGGGGAGACGCATTCTCTTCCCGGTCGGCCGACAAGCTCCGATCCTGAGCCTCTCTGCAAGCGGCGACGC
The DNA here is from genome assembly GCA_947259095.1 of uncultured Acidimicrobiaceae bacterium. GTDB lineage: Bacteria > Actinomycetota > Acidimicrobiia > Acidimicrobiales > SZUA-35 > JAHELU01. Next base: position 12,638 of record CAMYLA010000020.1, read on the forward strand.
CGGTGCCCCGCCCACGGCCCCGCTCAGTCGCCTATCGGGTTCGTGACCACGAAGCTCGCCATCGACCTCAGCGACCGCCATCGGCGGCGGCCTCAGGAGACCCGGGCTCTGCTGTGGTCAGCCGTCAACCTTGAACCGGGCTTTGTCAGTGTCGTCATTCACTTCGAACCGGCCACGAATGCGCGAGGTGTCTCCCCAGCGGGAAACGATCAGCTGAGTCGCTCGAGCGTCGCCGCGGCGCCCTGACCAGGCAAAAGAGCCTCCTGTGAGAATCGAACTCACGACCTTTTCCTTACCATGCTGGTCGGCATGTGCTAGTCGGTGCAGCCAGGACCGTGACCGGACGGCAGTCAGCTGGTTCTGACCAGGCGGATGCACCACCGTGCACCACCGTTGGGTCCCACTTCGGGTCCCCAGGAGCCGCGAGCGCAGCGGGCGCAGGGTCTACGATCGCATCCCCTCTCGACCGGCGGCCCGAGTCGGACTAACGAAGAACGTCACAGTCCGTGGTCGCGCTATCGAGTGCCTGGAGCACAACAGTCGCCGGGAGTGTTGTATGTTCACTCGTCGGTGGGTTGGCGCTTCTGAGCGCTGCTGTATCGACCGAGTGAAGTCGTGAGGCGCGGATCTCTTGTCGCATGAAAGAGCAGGTAGGCGGCGATGAAGATGACGACGGTGGCGGCGATCAGGGCGACGATGTGGAGCCAGATGAGGAGGAGGCTCTGGAGCCAAGGGAGGTCGGGGTCGCTGCCGAGCGGGCTGATGAGGTCGGCCAGGCTGCCGAAGATGAGGCCGGCGAAGAGGGTGAGGGCAGGCCAGACGCCGATGACGGTCATCTGCGCAACAGGAATCCGGAAACCCGTCGCTCGACCGCCTACTAGTCTCGTCCCGTGACAGAAGCAGGTGGACAATACGTCGTGGTCGCTAAGGCTCCGTCAGCGGCCCGGTTCCTACCGGAGCTGGACTGGTCGATCGACATGGTTCCGACATCGGAAGGCCCTGCACGGGTAACGATCCGTAGCAAATGGGAGGACACGGGACTCGACCACCCCGTCCCACGAGAGCTGTGGCTCGATATCCGCGGATCGGCGTCGAGCCTCGACAATGCGGTGGCTGCGTTTGGCGATGCGGCGCGCTTGTTCGGCCCGTTCGTTGCATTCGTCGCCAACGCCGAGGTAGGAACCGTCAGGATCAACCTGGCATACGACAACTCTCCTGACGTCGAGGAGCACGAGTACCTCCAGTTCTTCTTGGCAGACGAGACTGGCCCGGTGCGACCTGGCCGCAAGGTGGACCCGGCGCTGCTGACGGCGTTCGTCGGAAGTCTGACCCCTCACCGGGACTGGGAGCGGTTGATCAGAGCACTCGGGCACTACGAGCTGGCGCTCCGGTGGTGGTTCCTCGGTGGTGAGGTACTGGCGCTGGCTCATCTGTACATCGCCGCCGAGACTCTCTCGCGTTGTCATGTGAGGCATGAGTGCGAGGTGAGAGATTGCACGGCTGAAGACCTCGCAAGGTCCGTCGACATCGATCCGGACGATCCGGATCGGCCGCGATGGCGAGAAGTTCTCGACGGCTGGGCTCGCAGTGAGTTGGTGTTCGCCGGTGATGCCAAGACTCATCAGATGGCGACCCAGGCAAGCAACGGCCTGGAGCATGGCTACATGGCTGCTGGCGAGCTTCGCTCAAGGGCACGGGCTGCAACTGCGAGCACGTTCCGGCTAGTTCGCTCGGCGATCGTTCGGCTGCTGCATGGGCTGACCGTTTCGGACGGAACCCGAAACTACACGGCAGAAAGTCGGCCTCGAACACCGGTTCAAGAACGATCTTCGCCGCAGCCTGCACCACCCGGTCACGAACCGCCGGGATCGACAACGGACGCTGCTCGTCGCTACCAGGCTTGGATATCCAAACCCGGCGTGCCGGCAACGGCCGCCATGATCCCACCTTGAGGTCCGTGCCCAGCTCGTGAAGCATCCGGGCAACCCCGAACGCCTCGACATCAGCGATGGACATGTCATCGATGCCAGGAGCGCCCCAATTGGCACGCACCTGTGACCACGCCCGCTCCAACACGTCTCTGCGATAGACCTTGTCAAAAAGCGCGTGAAACCGTCGCCCGGGATCAGCCTTGGCCGTCCGGTAAAGCGTCCGCTGCAGGACTTGAACCTTGTCTATTGCGGTGGAACTAGCCATTCCTGGCACTCACCCAATCCTTCCCTACACCAACACGCATCGACGAAGCAGCGGTCCTTCCCTCACCGGCGGTTCTGTTGTCCGCTCGGCTCAACCAGTACTACGACCGCCTCCGACGCCCACCCGACACGAAACTCACTTCCCGGCGTAGACCGGTTATAGAGCCCGCAGATCCGACACCACGACTACCGCAGGATGCCGGGCCGGGGAGGGCCTCCCCAGTTCCCGCTGCCACTATCTGAACGTTCCACGCCCCATACGCCGGAGAGTCCATCACGGCTGCAAATTCAGGATCTACACCGCTTCCATGGCCTTCGCCCCGGATTCCAGAGGCTCGGCACTCCCTATCCCCCACCCGCAGGCAGGGCCTCTAACGACGCGGCAGGCTTCGCGTAATGCTGCGGACCGCTCATTCGCTCCCCCCAACGGGGCCTTCGACACTGGGCTTCGACCCGACCCGTTTCCAGACCGAGCCGCCAGTCTGCTATCGGGCCTCCTGACAGCTACCCGGACCGGACTCACACCGGCAAGCGACAACGAGCTTCAAGACGCTGAGAATCAAACCATAAGGTTCACCTCCATCTACTGGGCGCACGAAAAATCGTGGCTAGCTCTCCGGCCTGGGTTGCCTCGTCGGGTGAGAGGTCGAGGGGGAACGTTGAGACGGTCGCGTCGTCGTCGGAGCGGTTGGCTGAGACCCACCGCTGATCTCCATCACCTCCTCGGCGACGGCGACGGACCGTCGCCAGGAATCGGAGGGGTATCGACCTCTATGACAGCCTGACGTTCAGCGCACCGGCCAGGAGGGCAACGGCGATCGTGAGCACGTTTCCTCGACCTCGGAGCCCTGCTGTGGCCCGCTAGGTGCTCAACGCCGTCGTTGCACGCGCCGACGTCCCGTGGTTCGCTTTGCGGTCCGCCTTCCCGTCCGGCGGGCGGTTCGTCTCATCCTGCGTCGTACTGGGGGCATTGCTCGCTCCTAGGTCGTTGATGTCGAAAGGGGCCGTGAGCCAAGGTCAGTCGACCAGCTCGGCGCCGTGAACGGCGCCCATCGCTATCAGCGCCTCGGGGTTGAGGAAGTCCTGAATGATGGCGATGCCCCCTTGGGAGCGGACGGCGTTGCGGAACGGTATGGCCCAGCGATGCTCGACGACGGCGATCAGTGCCGCTCCTCCTTCGGGGATGTCGGCGCCGATCGTTGCAAGGGCCTCCTCATCGAGGCCGTATTCGTACTCGTGCTCGGCCATCAGCGCTCCTTCGAAGGCGCCGAGCTCGAGCCCGTCGGGGCCGCCCGCTCCGAGGCCCAGCAGAGCCCCTACCCAGGCGCCGTAGCTGATCGCCTCGTCGAGATCGAGGTCCGAAGTCTCGACGGCGGTCAGATCCCCTTGCTCCGATTTGGAGACGGCGAGCAGGTCGACGAGACGCACCAGCCCTTCATCCCTCAGTTTACCGAGCTCGGCGAGCACGCTCCCGTCGAACGTCGGGCTCTCGAACCCGACTACCAGCATCTGAAGAGGTCCCATTTCCATGTCAGCACTCCTGTGGTTGTTGAACGGGCGTCCTGTCGCTGTCATGCGAGAGGCGGCACCGATGCGATACCCGTCCGGACTGTAGTCCCGGCCGATCTCGATCACCAGCCGTCACCCGGGTGACAAACGGCGTCACCTAGGTTACCGCTGCGTGCCGGATCCGCGCTCCCGGCACCGATCGATGGAGCGGCCACTGGCACCGTGAACGGAGGCGGTGCGGACTCCGCCACCACCAGGTCCGGCCCTGCTCGCAGTAGATGCTGGCCGCGTCGAGATAGCCGAGGACCTTGAGGGCGATGAGCCGGGCGCTCTCGGCCGCTTCGAGGGCCAAGTCGAGCGCGAGCTGATGATCGCCTCCGGCCAGCGCGGCGCGGCTCTTGGCCAGGCGAAGGATCCCTGCCCCGGGAGCCGGGCCGCCGTTCCTCGGGTTCTGCAGCTCGGCCGCCGACACCAGTGCATCGGGCCGGTTGTCGTAGCCGCCACCCTCGAGCTCGATCGGGCACCTCGCGGTACTCGACACCCTCGCCGCCGATCGGCGCCTCGATGCTGACCGGGTAGCTGCCATGTCGATGAGCGGCGGCGGACCCGCAGTGGTCGAGCTCGCAATCGAGCATCCCGACCGGATCCCCGCTGTGGTCAACCGGTGCGGCGCAGTCGCCGGCGCGCTCGGCCTTCCAAGAGACGTCTACCGGTCGTTCCCGGCGATGACCATCGACACCTACACCACCCGCCTCGGTCTCGAAGTCGGCGACTTCGACGGGCTCTCCGAGGCGACAGCGAAGATCAACATGGTCAACCGGGCATCGAACGACTGACATCGCCCACCCGCTGACCGACCGAAACCATCCATGGGCGCACCCGCCTGCAACGACCATCCCAACAAAAGACAACCCTCTTCGTGCCACCCGACTCACCCCGGGTGGCACGAACGCGACCGCTCGATCACACAGGAACAATCGGCAGCCGAACCATTGGCAGGTGAGCTCCGCCCGGAGTCAACCAGCCCGAGTTCCTCGTGTCAGCGCTGGAATCAAACGGAGGCAACCGATATCCGGGGCCGAACAGTGTGTCCGGAAACGTTCGCCACCTGCGGGTCGCGTCCAGCGCATACCCGGCATTTCCGACCGTCCGGAACTCGACCGAGCTCACCGGCAACAAGTCGTGTACGAGCCTGTCGAGTGAATCCGATCGCGCCTCGGTGTCCGATATCGTTCGGTAGCGAATCTCTCGCGAGCCGCCCCGAACCAAAGCACGCCGGCCGCTGCCGTGCCGCCGCCTGAGGTTGATCCTCGGGTTGATGACCCGACGAGCCGATGGGTGCCGATGGGGTGCCGATGTCTTACATCGTGCAACGCCACCATCGCTTCTACGTCGTCGCCTACAGCGGTCACGACCCCATCACCGGCCGAGAACGCCGCCGCTGGCACCCAGCCGGCGCCAGCCGATCTGCTGCCGAGCAATCAAGATCCGCGTGGATCAAGCGCGTCCCCCATGCCGTCGGCCCGGCACTCTCGGCGAGTTCATCGCACCGCAATTCGGCGACATCGCGCTCGATCAGATCCGGCCCGAGACCTCGACGCGCTCTCCCAGAACCTTTTCGCCACGGCGGGCGACGCAAGAGCGGCCTCGCAACCAAGACCGTCTTGGAGATCCGCCGAACCATCTCCAACGCACTCGACCGCCGCCTCATCGACACCAACCAGCCACCCGAGCCCGGCCGGGTGGCGTCCCAGGTTTGGTGTAACAGGGGCCTGGGCGTTGGCTCCTGTGGGTGATTCTATGCGGCGGTTGTGACAGTGTCGGGATGCTCGGCGGCGGCCTCCTCGGTGTTGGCGGGTCGGTGGAGTTGGTAGCGGATGTCGGTGAGGTGTCGGGCGATGGCCGGGGTGTAGCGAAGGCCTCGCCAGCCTTTCGAGGCCCGGTCGAGGACGGCCCACACGAGTCATAGGCATGAGGCTTCGCCTGGGAGGCGGCCGATCACCTTGACCCGTCGTCGGGTTTCGCCGAAGGTCCGCTCGATCAGGTTGGTGTGGCGGATCCTTTTCCAATGCTCGGGCGGGAACCGCAGGAACGCGGTGAGAGCTTGGCGGTCGTCTTGGATGCAACGGACCGCAGCAGGGAACGCCTTGTGGTGGCGGTGTCCGGATGGGGTGATCCGTCCGGCGATGTGGAGGAGCCGGTGGCGGATGGTCTTCGGGGTGGCTGCCTGGTAGCGGCCGGTAAGGGTGAGCCGTTGGGCTCGTGACAGCAGGTTGAACGCCATGGCGCAGCACAGGGCCCAGGCCTGGTTGTTCACGACGTCTTCTGACGGCCAGTTCGCGTAGCCGCAGGCCTTGAGGTCACGGATGACGTCTTCGGCGGCGCCGCGTTGCCGGTGGGCCAACTCGAGCACCTCGGGGTTGGCGGTCTGGTTGGTGATGAACGCGGTGTGGCGCCGGCCTTCGATGTCGTCGAATAACGAGAGTTGGGCGCCGGGGTGGGCTCGTTCCCGTCGCACGATCAGCCGGGTCCCCTCGGGCCAGGACCCGAGGTCGACAAAGCCGGTGAGGTCAGCCACTTCGGCCCCGTCGCGGGGCTCACCGTCGGCCTCGACAGCGGGAACCCACCGGCGCTTGGCCCGGCGGGCGGTGGCGTCATCGAGAGCCATCGAGGCCTCGACCGCCAGACGGACCCGGTCATCGATGGCGTAGCCCAGACTGAACCGGCAGTTCCGATCGGCTGCCTCCTCAGCCAGCCAGTGAGTCGCCCCGCCGCTGTCCGCCCGAATCACGATCTCACAGGCCACCGTCTCGGGGTCATCATCCCAGCCATGCCCGGCCCGCTCCGCCTCGGGCAGGGCGTCGATGGCGGCGGCGACCACTTGGACGTGATCGGCCGCAGTGTTCGACCCGGCGTTACCCGGGCGGACCATCTGGGCCAGCACCTCTCGGCGTCCGGTGTCCATCGCCACCAGAGGGTGGAACCCGAACGAACGCTTCCACGTGCCAGCAGCGTCTTGTTTGTCGGATCGACACGTCACGATCGTGGCGTCGATATCGATCACAAGCTGGGACCGGGGCGACTCCAGCGCCCACGCCGCAGCCCTCGCCTGGGCATCCGCGGCCGCCAGGTCCCGGAGCTCGGCCGGACCGATCCGGTTGAAGGTGCGCCACAACGTCGTCGTCGATGCCACCGGACCGAACAACGTGCGCAGACCTCGGAGCATGGCCATGTCCGACATCGCGGTCGCCCCAGAACCAGCTCGATGTCTTGCAGCAGCAAATCAGCGAGGACTTCCTCCTTCACGAGGAGATCTCGGCGGAGCTGTCGACCCTCGGTTCCCTAGAAACGAACAGTCTCGACAAGAATCTACGCGATCGAATCCTCAAGGACTTGGTCCCCAGGCACCTAGCTGCCGCCAAGACCCAGAAGAGACAAAGACGACTCAATCTGCTTCTTCTGGTTGGCGCCGTTGCACTCCTGATCTACCCGCCTCCGTTTGTCTTCGACAGCTACGAGGCGGTCTTCGTCGACAGACCTGATTCCTACTTCGACGACGGCTCGCGCCAGTTCATCTGGTCACTCACAATCGCAGCATCGGCGGCGATCTCGATCGCGCTACTCCTTCGCGCCCTGGAGCTTCCCTTCCTCGAGGATAGGTTGCAGAGGCTGAACAAGGCAGCGCTCGCTGCTTTGTCCTTTGTTACTTTGGTCGTTGGATTCTTCCTACTCGTTATCGCGTACGAGGAGCAAATATACGGTGCTGCTGGAAGCCGTGTCGCTCTGTACGTCTTCGCGCAAGCAGTTCTGGCAGCCGGCTTCATCATCGATGTACACCTGCTGCGGGAGGCCTTCACGATGAGCCGTACGGCGCGGCAGGAGTAGACGAGGTTCCGGTGTTGATCGTGAAGTTCAGCGCGACAGGGCCCGATGACCTCGTCCTGACCGTCGGGCGACTTCCGGTCAGTTGCCAAGGCTCGGCGCAAAGGGTCACGCCACCGCGGTCCCTCGACACTCGCCCGGCGCACGGATCTCCAGATCAATCGCTGATGGCGCTGGTCGCGTCACACCAGGTAATGCCTGTGTCAGATTGCGGATCAACGTGACCCGCAGGGTCCCCCTAAGGGTCCCTGTCAGCCCCGGCGGGACATCGGCCCAGCAACGCAGTCGTCTGACCTGGGGTTTCTGTGGTGGGCGCTGAGGGGCTCGAACCCCCGACCCCCTCCTTGTAAGGCACGCACAGGCCGTCCGCCGCAGGTCCAGAGGAGCCGGAAGGCCGCTCAGCCAGGGCAAATCCGATCGTGCGGGTTCGAGGCAGTCCGCAGCCTCGGGCCTCCCGAAGGGCCTCCCCCGCCACAAGGTCTGATGTAGCCCGTCAGCGGATTGGACCTCAACAGCCGCAACTATTGCTCGCCGGGCGTCGGAACGACTGCGGCCATGACGGGACCAGACTCTCTGTAGGAGCCAGATTGGCACCATGGCTCGACGGGATGTCACCGATGAAGACCGGACCGAAGCGCAACGGCTTCTCCTGGCCTGGCTCGCGGTGGACAACAACAGACATCGACCTGGTGACGTTCGCCGCGTTCGACCTCCACGTGCAATACAACACGTTTCCCGGTGAGGAGATCATGCGCTTGGCCGCCGACGCCCTGGAGGTAGCCGGGGTCGACCGAGGAGACCCGATCACCTACGAGACCCTGCTCGCAGACCATCTCTCCGAGATCGACTTCAAGGGCAAGCAGAACCGCAAGATCCGCTTCGCGGTGATGAGCAGCGCAGGACTTCGAGGAGGTCTTGATCCCGACCTGCTCGACGAAGTCGCCTACCGGAACGACGACTATTGGCGCTATGCCTTGTTCGCCGCGGTTGCTCTCATCCGGGCCAGTGCGGCCAAGACCAACCAGACCGTCGCCGAGCTAGCCGAACAGCTCGCCACGCGTCACGGCCTCGACCTGAGCCGGCTGCCGAGCGACAGGGACGCCAGCCGCTGACCACGGGCACGTTGTCGAGCGGCTAGTTCCGAGCGTTTCCAGTGCAACCCCAACCGCTCCGCCAACTGCTTCAGCGACTCAACCTGCACAGCATCGACGATAGCCGAGCCACAGACCGAGGCCCGGCACGGTCACGAGGTCGAACCCAAGGGCTCCGCTCCCGCGGTGCGGGCGTAGCGGGTCACGAACGTGCGCAGGATGGTCGGCGGATGGGTGACGCGGCTGCACCGGGCCATCGCCTTGACATCCTCGGCCTGCTCGGGAGCGAAGTACCCGGAGTGCTTGTAGATGTCCACCCGGGCGCAGAGGCCGGTGACGTCGAGCTCGGGATGGAACTGGGTGGCGTAGATGTTCTGCTTGACCCGGAACAGCTGTATCGGACACGTCGCCGAGCCAGCCAGCAGCACGGCATCAGCGGGCAGGGTGCTGATCGCCTCCTTGTGCCCCACGAAGGCGTCGAAGGAGCGCGGCAGGCCGGCCAGCAACGGGTCGTCTTGACCCGCCTCGGTGAGTGTGATCCGCACTGCGCCGACCGCTTCGGCATACCGCCGGTCGACGACAGCACCCTGGTGCACGCCGACGGTGCTGATGCCGTAGCAGGCACCGAGCAACGGGAAGTCGGCGGCGACCACGGCGTCGAGCAACCGGTGAAGATCGGCCTCGACCCTGCGCTGGACCTCGGACTTCGCCTCAACGGGATCGGTGTAGTCGAACGGGCTGCCGCCGAGCACGATCCCGGAGAGCTCGTCGAGGTTGACCTGCCCGAGCGAATGTCGTTCGAGCCGGTGGCGCACGAGGTCGGACTCGTCCAGACCGGAGTAGGTCAGAAAGGCCTCGTACTCGTTGTCCGCGACGGTGTCCTCGGCCCGGGTGGCCAGCAGCAGGAATGGTTTCACGCCGGGCAGCTTAGCGATCCTCCCGCCACTAGCACCGGCGCCGATTTCGGGGCCGTCCAACAGCTGGGGTCGAGGGCCACCGGCACCGAGGAGTGTCCGCACCGCCAAGCGAAGCGTCCGACATCGGCACTTCCGAGCACTCGATAACACACCGCAAGGCCTCCCCTAGGGCCTCCTCAGTGCAACCAGGCCAATAGCCGTACTTGAGACCGCTTCTGACAAGGGAATACGTGGGCGCTACAGGACTCGAACCTGTGACTTCCTCCTTGTAAGGGAGGTGCTCTAGCCAGCTGAGCTAAGCGCCCGGGACGAGTTCGGGATCGGCCCGGGTGGCCGGTCCGACTCCGGGTTGCGAAGTGTACCCGGCCTCGGCGCCGGGATCGCCGCCATTCTTCACCGCCTTGTCACCGAACGGAAACCGGCGTGGATTGGGCCGCTACCTACGATTGGGGGACGCCTTCTTTCCCGATCAGAGATCCCAAGTGCCTACGCAGTTGAAGAATCCTTCGATCCAAGTGTTGGTCCTGCTCGTGGGGATTCTGTTGCTCACCGGGTTCGCCTTCGGTCTCTCCGGGGCCGGCCTGAGCGCCGACACGAGCAGCGCCGAAACCGCCCAGCTCGACGTCAACGGGGTGGCCTACCGTTTCGCCCCAACCGTCTGCACGATGACCGAGAACGATTTCATCGCCGCCGGGTCGGGTCGAGTCGATGGCGAACCGTTCTGGATCTCGGCTTCGGCCGACGGCGTGAACCTGATGGTCGGCCAGGACGCGGAAACCGAGCGACCGGGCGACAATCAGCTCTGGCTGTTGAGTGTGAACGAGGTCGCTTGGCAGCCGACCGAGGGTGAGCTGACCGCCTCGGCGGTGATGCGCGACGAGCGCCACCCGAAGTCGGCCAGCTACCGCGCAACGCTGTCGATTCAGTGCCCCGAGGCCTGACCGATCCTTCGTTCCTCAGCTCAGCGAATCGAGCCGCCAGCCCCGCTCCATGGCCAGCAGCTCGGAAAGCAGCTCCGGGCTGGACGCGGCAATCGGTCCTCGCCGTGCATCTGGGTCGAGCACGACCAGATCCTGACCGAGGCTGTCGGCGATCACCACCCCGGCCTCGTTGCAGATGAGTGCGGCCCCGAGGTAGTCCCACACGCCGTGGGCCCGATCGACGTCGACATAGCCGTCGAACGCCCCTGAGGCCACGGCGCACAGGTCGAGCGCAACCGCGCCATAGACCCGGAACTGCCGCCACCCGCCGTGGCTGGGAGGCAACCCGGAGAAGGCGACGATGGCATCACCGAGCGACGTGCAGCCGGTTGGGACGATGTCGACCTCGTCGGACTCGACCCCTTCACCTCGAATGGCCCGGAATCGGTCGCCGGTGGCCAGGTTGACGACCTCGGCCACGAACGGACCGTCGCCATCGACTGCGCACAGGCTGGTGGCGTACCACGGCAGTGCCCTGGCACCGTTGGTCGAGCCGTCGACCGGATCGACCACCACGGTGATCTCTCCGTCGCCGGCCAGGCCCGATTCCTCGCTCAGGACGGCAAGACCCTCGGCCAGCAGTCGACGGACGATGATGTCGTCGGCCACCACATCATGGTTGTACTGGCCCGGCCGCACCCCGGAGAGACCCCAGTCGGTCAGCTGGGACAGCCCGTCGACCACCTCTGCCACCAGCTCGTCGAACAGGGCCATGAGTTGGTAGCGATCCACCCGCTGCACTCTAGGTTCCGATCCGGTGGGGGCGCCGTAAAATTCGAGGACCGTCGAACAACAGCAGGTAGTTTTGCTGTGGGAGATCTGAACGTGGCAATCATCGACATTCCCGGCTTCGTTGCCGATATCAAAGAGCACGCAACGGACCACCAATTCCACATCCACGACGAGCGTCACTTCGTCGAGACCTACTCCATGCGCCAGGCGTGGGAGGTCGATCTGCACCCAGAACAGGCCTGCGGCGGCCCGCTTGACCTGCACCTCTCCATTGATCTCGATCCCCGCGTTGCGCTCAGCTTCGAGGATCAGATGATGACGATGCCCGAGGACTCCGAGCCCCAAACCGGCCTCACGATCCCCTTGATGTTCACCTGGGCCCTGCCGCCCCTCACCGACGCCCCCGACCTTCTCGTGCTGGCCACCGAACTGGCCGGTGTCGGCGGTGCCGATCTGCCGCTGAAGGTCGCAGCGATCGACTCCACTGCCGAGGTCACCGACGCCGCCGAGCGGACCTTGTCCATCACCGCGGTCATCGAGCTGGGGCTCGACGATCTGTTCATGCAACGTGAGTCGCTGTGCGATATCTTCGACCGCTGCTTCGAGGTCAGCGAATTCCTCCTCGACCGGGCCCCGGTCTGGCTCGGCGACGTCTGACGGCTCCGGCCGTCCTGACCTGTGGCCAAGCCAGGCGCGCCGGATCGACCGGCGATCGACGAGCTCCGGGCCTCGCTCAACTATCCCCCCGAGCTGCCGATCGTCGAGTTGCGCCAGCAGCTGGTCGAGGCGATCGCCAACCACCAGGTCCTGATCGTTGCCGGCGAGACCGGCTCGGGCAAGAGCACCCAACTGCCGAAGCTGTGCGTGGAGGCCGGGCGAGGGGCGGACGGGCTGATCGGCCACACCCAGCCAAGGCGGCTGGCGGCCCGGTCGATCGCCGAGCGGGTCGCCGAGGAGACCGGATCCGAGGTCGGCGATCTGATCGGCTATGCATTCCGGTTCAACGACCGGGTCGGCCCCAGGACAAGGGTCAAGTTGATGACAGACGGCATCCTGCTGGCCGACATCCAGCGAGACCGTGAGCTGCGCAAGTACGACACGCTGATCATCGACGAGGCTCACGAGCGAAGCCTCAACATCGACTTCATCCTCGGCTACCTTCGCCGGCTGCTGCCCAGACGACCAGACCTCAAGGTCATCGTCACCTCGGCCACGATCGATACCGAACGGTTCTCCCGCCACTTCTCCGACGCACCGATCATCGAAGTGTCCGGTCGGACCTACCCGGTGGAGATCCGCTACCAGCCGATCGACGGCCCCGACATCGAGCAGCCCATCTCCCAGCAGGAGGCGATCTGCGATGCGGTGACAAGACTCCAGCGGGAGGGGCCGGGCGACATGCTGGTGTTCCTGGCCGGTGAACGTGACATCCGCGAAACAGCCGACGCGCTTGGCGAGCTCTCGCTGCCCGGCACCGAGATCTTTCCCCTCTACGCCAGACTGTCGTCGGCCGAGCAGCATCGGGTGTTCAAACCCCACAGCGGCCGGCGGGTCGTGCTGGCCACAAACGTCGCCGAGACGTCGGTGACCGTGCCCGGGATCCGGTTCGTGATCGACCCCGGCAACGCCCGGATCTCCCGCTACAACCGACGAACCAAGGTCCAGCGGCTCCCGATCGAAGCAGTGTCGCAGGCCTCAGCCGATCAACGGGCCGGGCGGTGCGGCCGAATCGGACCGGGGATCTGCGTCCGGCTCTACGCCGAGGACGACTACAACGCCCGGGAGGAGTTCACCGAACCGGAGATCAAGCGGACCAATCTGGCGTCGGTCATCCTGCAGATGGCCTCGGTCGGCCTGGGCGACATCGCCGGGTTCCCCTTCGTCGAACCCCCGGACGAACGGAGCATCGCCGACGGCATCCAACTCCTCGAAGAGCTCGACGCACTCGACCCCGAGCACCACGGCACGAAGCGGTGGCTGACACCGATGGGTCGCGAGTTGGCCAAGCTCCCGGTCGACCCCAGGTTCGGGCGGATGATCATCGAGGCCGCCGACAACGGTGTTCTCCGCGAGGTGATGGTCATCGTGGCCGGGCTGTCGATCCAGGACCCCCGGGAACGGCCAACCGATCAACAACAGGCTGCCGACGAAGCCCATCGGCGCTTCGCAGACGAGCAGTCGGACTTCCTGACCGTCCTGAACCTCTGGGCCCATGTCCGCGCCGAACGCAAGCGCCGCCCAACCGGTCAGTTCCGGCGGATGTGTCGACGGGAATTCCTCAATTACAACCGGCTACGGGAATGGCAGGACATTCACAACCAGCTCGATCGGACCACAAGGGAGCTCGGCTACCGAAAGGGCGGCAACACCCTGGCCGACAAGGAGTTGGCAAACGCCGTCCATCGGTCGATCCTGGCCGGGCTGCTGTCCCACATTGGCATGAAGGACCTGAAGGCCCAGCGTGAGGCCACGCGCGGCGCCGACCGGGGTCGGCGGCCGCCCCGAGCCGAATACATCGGCGCCCGCAACAGCCGCTTCGCCATCGCCCCCGGTTCGGCGTTGACGAAACAGGGACCGGCCTGGGTCATGGCGGCCGAGCTCGTCGAGACCAATCGTCTGTGGGGCCGGGTAGCCGCCCCGATCGACCCGGCCTGGGCCGAGGACCTCGCCGGATACCTGGTCACCCGCAGTTACACCGACCCGACGTGGGATCGGGAGCAGGGTGTCGCCAACACCACCGAACGGATCACCCTCTACGGCCTGCCGTTGGTCAACAATCGTCGGCTCACCGTCGGCAGCGTGAACGAGGAGCTCGGTCGAGAGCTGTTCATCCACCACGCACTGGTCGAGGACGACTGGGACACCGACCACGATTTCGTCCGACACAACCGGCGGGTCGTCGAAGAGGTCGAGGAGCTGGAGGCTCGGAGCCGGCGCCGGGACCTGCTGGTCGAGCAGCGAGTACGCCATGACTTCTTCGACGGGCGTCTCCCCGGTCACATCACCTCCGCCCGTCACTTCGACCGCTGGTGGAAGAAGGTCCGGGTTCGTGACCCCGGGCTACTCCGGCTGGACAGGGGCGACCTACTGGTCGCCGAGGCCACCGACATCGACGAGTCGGCCTACCCGGATCTGTGGCATCACGGCGATATCGAGCTGGAACTGGCATACCAGTTCGACACCGCCAGCCATGTCGACGGGGTGAGCGTGCACGTGCCGGTCGAAGTGCTGAACCAGCTCGACCCCGAACCGTTCGAGTGGTCGGTCCCCGGCTTGCGCACCGGACTGGTGTCGAGCCTGATCCGATCCTTGCCGAAGTCCACCAGGAAGGCCTTGATGCCGATCAACGAGACCGTTGCGGTGGCGCTGACCGAACTGGACCCGGCCGAGGGCGGGCTGTTCGAGGCGCTTCGACAACACCTGGGCCGCCGGGCCGGGGTCACGATTCCCCGAAACGGCTTCGACCTCGATCGGGTGCCGGGCCATCTTCGGCCAACGTTCCGGATCATCAACGACCGGCTCGAGGTTCTGGCCGAGGGCAAGAGCCTGACTGCGCTCCAGGAACTCATGGCCGAGCAGGTCAAGGAGACGCTGTCCGACTTGGCCGCCGCCACAACCGACATACAGCGGGAGGGGCTGCGATCCTGGGAGTTCGATGACCTGCCGCAGCAGATCGAGACGCCCGGACCGACCCACACCATCAAGGCATTTCCGGGCCTGGTCGACCGGCAGGACACCGTGGCCATCCAGCTCTTCGCCGACAGCGCCGAGCGCGACGATGCGATGTGGCTGGGGACGAGGCGGCTGGTCCGCCTGGCGCTGCCGGCGCCGGCCAGGAAACTGGACGGCCTGCTCGACGACCGGACCAAGTTGCAGCTGGCCACCGGCCCGGTGCAGTCCAAGGCCGGTTGGTACAACGACTGCATCGATGCGGCCATCGACGACGTCATCGCATCGGTCGGTGGTCCCCGCTGGACTCGAGCCGGCTTCGAGGGCCTGGTCGACCTGGCGAAGTCGTCGGTCCCGGAGCTCCTGGTTCGGCTGGCCGATCCGATCGCCGCCATCGTGGCCAGCGTGACCGCGATCGAGCCGGTCCTCGACGGGTTGGAGGGTTCGTCAGTCGACGTCTCGGTTCGCGACGCCAGGGCCCATCTGGCCCGGCTCGCCTACCCCGGTTTCGTCGCCGGTGTCGGCGTCGACCGCATCGAGGACGTCGCCCGCTACTTTGCCGCCATCCGCTATCGGGTCGACCATCTGACCGAGCAGCCCGGGCGGGACCTCAACGCCGCCGCGGCCTGCGTGAAGGTGGAGCAACGCCATGGTGCCATGGTGGCCGAGTTCGGTCTGACGCCCGGGCTGGAAGAGGTGACCTGGGAACTGGAGGAACTGCGGGTCAGCTCCTTCGCCCAGCACCTCAAGGGTCCGGGCAAGGTCAGCACCACCAGGATCGACCGACGGTTGAGCGCCATCGCCGGCCGGTTGGGGCGCTGAGCCCGTTCCCGACCCGATGGCGGCGGTCAGTCGATCTGCAACCGTGCGAACAACTCCACCTTGGCCTCTTCGAAGTCGTCCTCGGAGATGGTCCCGGCTTCGCGCCGCTTGTGCAGATCCTCAATCAGCTGGAGCAGTTCTTCCGGCGACGGTTCGCCTTCGCCGGTGACCAGGCTCACAGCGTCGGTGTCGGTGTTGGTCTCGGTGACTTCTTCGCTCTCGTCAGCGTTCTTTCGCTCAATCCGGTTGGCCCGCTTCATCGCGGCTCGTTCCTTCTTGGCTTTGTCCCGCTGCAATTTCGCGAAGCTCGATCGTTGTTTGGCCATGGCGAGCTCCTCAATAGTCCAAGTGACATCTACCGGCACCAGCCGGGATGCGGTCACTTAGGGTAGAAGGTCCGGAGGGGATTGCTACACATAGTGACCGGATAACGTTGATTCTCGCAGTTCTCACCGCCAGAACCCGAGATGCATACAAGTCTACCCAGCCGAATCGGCGATCTGGCACGGCGATCGATGTCCGCCGCCGGATCGACGACCACGGTCGGCCATCGGCTCCAGGAACCGGTCAACTCGTCGATGCCACCAGGACACCATCGGTCGTCAACTCGTCGAGCGAGTCCTCGAGCGCAGCCAGGAACCGATCGAGGTCGGCGTCGGAGATTGCCAACGACAGGGCGATGAAGCCCCGACGGGCCAGGTACACACCACGGTCGAGCATGGCGTGGAACAGCAACTCCCCCAGCCGGGAGTCCACCCCTTGCACATCGCCCGGCCGTCGAATCGGGCCTCGGGCGGCCTGGACCGTGAGCAACGAGCCCCAGCCGGTGGCGCTCATCCCCACCGGGGCGAGCGCAGCGTCGACCCGGGAACGGAAGCCCTCGCCACGATCGAACAGCGCCTCCAGCGCCCCGGCCCCCAGCAGCTGCTCGACCGCCGCCGCCCCGACCGACATGGTCATCACGTTGTTGTTGAACGTCCCGCCATGGGTGAGGGTGCCACCCCGGGCCGGGTCGAAAGCGGCCATGATTGCGGCCGGACCACCGAAGGCGCCGAAGGTCATGCCACCCCCGAGGTACTTGCCGAGGGTGGTGAGGTCCGGGACGACGCCCAGTCGCTGCTGGGCTCCACCGGTCGACATCCGGGAGGTCATCACCTCATCGAAGATCAGGAGCACGCCGGCATCGCTGCACAGGGACCGCAGCTCGGCCAGGAAGTCCGGTTCGCCGGGGATGCAACCGCCGGATCCCATCATCGGCTCCACCAGGACGCAGGCGATCTCGGACCCTTGGTCGGCCAAGGCCTGCCGCACCGACCCGATGTCGTTGAACCGGCAGCGCACGTAGGGGTATGGCGCCTGGATCGGGGTGGCCGCAGCACCGAAGTACAGCAGGCCGCCGTGGTAGGCGCCGTCGAAGACCAGCACCCGGTCCCGGCCGGTGTGATGGCGGGCCAGGGAGATGGCCATCAGGTTGGCCTCGGTGCCGGAGTTGGTGAAACGGATCTGGTCCACCGAGGGGAAACGATCGCACAGCAGGCTCGCCAGTCGATGCTCATCGTCGGCAACGGCACCGAGCGACCACCCTCGTTCCAGCACTCGGCGGACCGCCTCGGCCACCGCCGGCGGGTTGTGGCCAAGCAGCCCGGCGGTGTAGTCACCGAGGAAGTCGACGTAACTGTGACCGTCGACGTCGACCAGTTCGGACCCCGATGCCCGGGCCACCCGGAACGGGAACGGATCGAAGTCCAGGACCGACCGGGTCGACCCGGCCGGGAGCACCCTGGCCGCGGCCGCCGCCTGGGCCGCGCTGTTCGGCCGCCGCTCGGCGTAGCGGCGGTGGGCTGCGGCAACCGCGTCGTCGGCAACTCGGTCGTCGGCCACCGTTGCGGCCACCACTCTGCAGGTGCCTGATGTCGGCGCAGGGCCGGTCGAGGGGCGATTGACGATCACCGATTCGCTCATGGGTCAAGTCTCGCACGACGGCACCCGACCCGGCGAGCGAACGCCCCGGTCGGCTACAATCGGCGACCTATGGCAGGCACCACGAGATGAGCAAAGCAGCAACCTCCGAGGCGATCGAATTGGCCCCGTTCGGGTCGACCGGCCACATCAGCAGTCGGGTGTTGTTCGGCGCTGCGGCCCTCGGCGGCATGAGCCAGGACCGGGCCGACGCCACCTTGGCGCTGCTGGCGCCGGCGGGAGTCAACCACATCGACACCGCCGCCTCCTACGGAGAGTCCGAGCTACGGCTGGCACCGTTCCTGGCCGACCACCGCAAGGACTTCTTCCTGGCAACCAAGACCGGCGATCGCAGCGGCGACGCAGCCCGAGCCAGCCTGGAGCGGAGCCTGGAGCGCCTGGGGGTCGACCAGGTCGATCTGATTCAGCTCCACAATCTGGTCGAACCGGACGAGTGGGAAATGGCGCTCGCCCCAGGTGGGGCCGTCGAGGCGCTGGACCAGGCCCGATCGGAGGGGCTCTGCCGGTTCATCGGCGTCACCGGGCACGGCACCCGCATACCGGCCATGCACCTGCGCAGTCTCGGTGCGTTCCCCTTCGACTCGGTGCTGTTCCCCTACAACTTCACGATGATGGGCAACCCCTCCTACCGGGCCGACGTCGAGGCGCTGATCGAGTTGTGTCAGAGCCGGGGGGTGGCGATCCAGACGATCAAGTCGATCGCCAGGCGCCGTTGGGCCGACCAACCGACCAGGCGATTCTCGTGGTACGAGCCGATCGACGACCCCGACGCCCTGACCAGGGCCGTCCATTACGTCCTCGGCCGGCCCGGCCTGTTCCTCAACACCTCGAGCGACGCCCGACTCCTGCCCCTGGCCCTGGAGGCCGCAGCCACCGTTGCCGGAACGCCGACCGACCAGGCCATGGAGGCCGATGCCCTGGCCCAAGGGATCACGCCATTGTTCGACGGCGCCGAGTTGGAGCGAATCTGATGTTGATCGTTGCCGGAACCATCCAGGTCGATCCACAACACCGCGACGAGATGTTCGCCGCAGTGGCACCGATGGTGGCCGCCACCAAGGCTGAACCGGGCTGCCGGGCCTACAACTTCAGCCCCGATGTGGACGATCCCGGCCTGGTCCACCTCTATGAGCTGTGGGAGGATCAGGCCGCGCTCGACGCCCATTTCGCCTCCGAGCACATGGCGGCCTGGCGCCAGGCGTCTGCCGACCTGCCCATCTTGGGCCGTGACATCGCCAAGTACAACATCTCCGAGGTCGGCACGCTCCCCTGACGCCCCCTCGGCGGCTGGTCGACCAGGAAGGCCGGACGGGACCTCCGGCCCGGGATTGGTTACTGTGTAAGGTTATGAGCCCGGAAATCAGTAACCTGCCGAACCCTCTGTTGCCCGAGTACTGGACCCGGACGGCGTCTGAGATCGACCACGACCTGGCACTGCTGCAGGACGCCGGCGGGGTCACCTTCCACGAGGAACCGGAAATCCCACCGGAGATCCCGCTGCCCCAGGGGCCGGGTTCCTGGGTGCTGACCAACCACGCCGACATCCTCCACGTGTCGAAGCACCCGGACGTCTTCAGCTCGGCGTCCGGCATCACGGTTGGCGACATGCCGCCGGAGTTCCTGGAGTTCTTCAGCTCGATGATCGCCATGGACGATCCCCGCCACGCCCGGCTCCGGCGGATCGTCTCGGCCGGCTTCACCCCTCGCATGCTCAAGCGATTGGAGGATTCGGTTCAGGAGGTGGCGGCCAGCATTGTGGACGACGTCGGCGCTCGGGGCAACGTGGACTTCGTGGTAGACGTGGCAGCGGCGCTGCCACTGAAGATCGTCTGCGACCTGATGGGCGTGCCGGAGTCGGAGTTCAAGTTCGTGTTCGAACGGACAAATGTGATCCTCGGGGTCTCCGACCCCGAGTACGCGCCCGAGGGCACCGATCAGCTGACCGCACTGCTCACCGCCGGCGGCGACCTGGCCGGACTCATGAACGAGGTGGCGGCCTCGAAGAAGGGCGGAGACGGCACCGACCTGACCAGCCAACTGATGAACGCCGAGCTGGCCGACGACGAGTTGAGCGCCTCCGATCTGGCCAGCTTCTTCATCCTGTTGGTGGTGGCCGGCAACGAGACCACTCGCAACGCCATCAGCTGGGGACTCAAGTACCTGACGGACAACCCCGACCAGCGTCGCATCTGGGCCGATGACTTCGAGGGTGTCGGCCCGGGGGCGGTGGAGGAGATCGTCCGTCTGGCCTCCCCGGTCACCTACATGCGTCGTACGGTGATGTCCGACACCGAGATCGCAGGTCAGCGGATCTCCGAGGGCGAGAAGGTCTCCATGTTCTACCTGGCCGCCAACCGCGACCGAGGGGTGTTCGACAACCCGCTCGAGTTCAACGTGCGCCGCGACCCGAACCCCCATGTCGGGTTCGGCGGGCCTGGTCCACACTTCTGCCTCGGGGCCCACCTGGCCCGTCGGGAGATCCTGGTGATGTTCCGGGAACTGTTCGAGCGCCTACCCGACATCCACGTCTCCGGTGATCCGGCACTGCTCCAGAGCTCGTTCATCCACGGCATCAAGCATCTGCCGGCAACCTTCACCCCTATCGGCGGCTGAACCCGACCCCGGAGACCAACCCGACGGTCGGGCAGGCTCAGCCGGCCGAGGCACGCTTTCGCAGCACGTCGAGTGCTTCGTCGGCGTGCCCGGTCATGCTCGTCTCGCTCTTGATGACACCCAACACCTTGCGGTCGGTGTCGATCACGAACGTGGCCCGCTTCGTCGGCAGCGGACCGAACCGCTTGACGCCGAACTGGGCGGCCACCGTTCGGTCCGGGTCGGACAACAGCGGGAACCCGAGCTCGTTGGCCTCGTCGAACTTCTTCTGCCGATCGGACCGATCGGACGACACTCCCAGGATCGAGGCGCCGAGTTCGTCGAACTCGGAACGCAGATCACGGAAGTGCTTGCTCTCGATCGTTCAACCAGACGTCATGGCCTTGATGTAGAAGTACAACACCACCGGCCCGTTCTCCAGCAGCGCCGTCAGCGACACCGCGTCACCGTGCTGGTCCTCGAGCGAGAACTCTTCCACCATGTCTCCGACGTTCACCTTCAACTACCTCCAGGTTGCCAGACAGTATGGCTCAGCTCAACGCCGCCATGGCTGACTGGGCCGCATTGAGGTCGCTGCGGGCCACCTCGAGCAGCTGCCTCGTCTCGGCCACCAGTTCCGGTTTGGCGTTGTTCACATAGCCCGGGTTGGCCAGCCGTTTCTCGAACCCGTCGACCTGTTTGGTCTTGGCCTCGATGACCTTGCGCAACCGGGCCCGCTCGGCTCCAACGTCGAGCTCTTCGACAAGGCCTGACACGAGCACCTCCGACCCTTCGAAGGCGAGCGGGCTGGCCACCGGCGGGCGTTCGGTCCCGTCGAGATCGAGCACCTGTCCCACCCCGGCCAGCGTCTCGACCGCGCCCCCGGCGACGGTGATCAGGTCCCGAACCGGCTGGGGGGCGTGGATGGTGATCAGTTGCTTCGGCTTGACGTTTCGCTGGGCCCGGAGGGCCCGTATCGCGCCGATGAGCTGGTCGGCCCGCTCGAAGGTCTCGACCACCGATTCGTCGACGGTGCCCGGCTCGATGGTGGGCCAGCGGGCTTCGGCCGCCAGATCGGCGGCGGGGAGCGCCAGCCCCGCAACCTCGCCGGCCCGGACCGCCGACACATGTGGCCACAGCGATTCGGTGACGAACGGGCAGACCGGGTGCATGATCCGAAGCACCGCATCGAGGACCGCTCCCAGCACGACCTGTTGGGCCGGATCATCATCGATGGTCGGCTTGACCGCTTCGAGGTAACGATCACAGACGTCGCGCCAGATGAAATCGTAGAGCGCATCGGCGTAGACGTTGAAGTGGAAGCCGGCCAACGCCTGGTCGACCGTTTCGAGGGTCTGAGCCAGCCGGGCCAGGATCCATCGATCAACGAAATTCGCCGCTTCGAGGTCGATCGGCCCGTCGAGCTCGGCACCACCGTGCTGGATGCGGCCGAGGCCGAAGCGGGTTGCGTTCCACACCTTGTTGGCGAAATTGCGGCCGAGATCGAACTTGGACGAGGTGTTTCGGGCCAGCGGCATCGCCGGCGTGGGATCGACCTCGCCGGTGGCCACCCCGTAGGCGCTGACCATCTTCTTGGCCGGATCGGACGGCGACTGCTGGATCGGGGCCGCCACCAGGTGCCCGGCCGGACTGGTGATGACCGCAGGGGCGAACGCCTCGCCGCTGTAGGGGCAGATCATGTCCACCGGCATGCGAACGTCCTGGGTATCGGTGGTCATCTGAACCAGCGTGAACCGCATCGCATCGGCCCCATGGCTGTGAATGATGTCGCGGGGGTCGACCCCGTTGCCGAGGCTCTTGGACATCTTCTGGCCGTGACCATCCTGGATCATCGCATGGATGAACACGTCGTCGAACGGGACCTGCCCGTCCATGAAGTAGCGGTTGAACATCGTCATCCGGCTGACCCAGAGGGTGATGATCTCCCTGGCGGTCATCAGGACCGATGTCGGGTTGAACGCCTCCAGCAGGCCGACGGTCTCGGGGTAATCCTCGGGCCATGGCCAGCCCATGGTCGACATCGGCCAAAGACCGGACGAGAACCAGGTGTCGAGGACGTCGGGATCGCGGCCGAATCCGGCGGCCTCCAGCGCTTCGATCAGCGCTGCCTCGTCGAGATCGTTGTCTGCCCGGTCCAGGCGGCGCAACGTCGGCTGCGGTGGCACGCAGACCGCTTCCTCCACCTCGCGCTCGGTGACCTTGCGCACGAGGTGGGCCGCACCGGCCGAAACCCAGTCGCTGACGACGGGGCGTGCCTCATCAACATCGGCCCCGCCCAGCGCCGCAACGACCCCGGGGTCGGCCGCATCGAGCGGCAACGTTCTGGTCCAGACCGGGATCTGATGGCCCCACCAGAGTTGGCGGGAGACACACCAGTCGCGAATGCCTTCGTGCCATGCCTGGTAGGTCCGGGCGTAGCGGTCCGGGTGGAAGGTCAGCCCACCGTCCCCCACCCGGTCGGTCCGGCCCGCGACACCTTCGGGGAGGTCGGCGATCTGTTGCGGATTCTGGGCCCGGAGCGCCGCGCCTCGTAGCCGGTCATCGGTGACCGCCACGTACCACTGGTCGGACAGCCACGGCTCGATCGGCACGTGGCTGCGGTAGGAGTGGCCGACGGAGTGGCTGTACTCACGGACCTCGGCCAGCAGCCCATGATCATCGAACCAGTCCACGACCGCCTGGCGGGCGTGCTCGCGGCTCAGGCCCACCAGCGGTCTGGCCTCATCGGAGACATCGTCCCAGCCGTGCTGGTCGCTGATGGCACCGTCGGGCCCCATGACGTTGATGACGGGCAGCTCGTGGCGCAGCCCGATGTCCCAGTCGTTGGGGTCGTGGGCCGGGGTGACCTTCAGGAACCCGGAAGCGAAGCGGGCCTTGGCATCGGTCGATTCGGGGTCGGCCATGACGACGTAGTCGTCCTCGACAATGGGGACGATCCGACCGACGATGGGGAGCTCGACCGACTTGCCCCGCAGCGACGCCGCTTGCGGATCGGCCGGATTCATGGCCACGGCGGTGTCGCCCAGCATCGTCTCGGGTCGGGTGGTGGCAACGGTGACATGGCCGGAACCGTCGGTCAGCGGGTAGCGCAGATACCACATGTGGCCTGCGATCTCCTCCATCTCCACCTCGTCGTCGGAGAGCGCTGTCCTGGTGGCGGGATCCCAGTTGACCAGCCGTTTACCCCGGTAGATGAGACCGTCGCGAAACAGTATGAAGAAGGCGTGACGGACGGCGGTGACACACATCTCGTCCATGGTGAACCGGGTGCGGTCCCAGTCGCAGGAGGCGCCCATCGCCATGAGTTGCTCGATGATGACGGCCTCGTATTCCTCCTTCCATTCCTGCGTCTTGGCGACGAAGGCCTCCCGGCCCATCTCCAACCGCTTGATGCCCTGGGCCAACAGCCGCTTCTCGACAACGGTCTGGGTGGCGATGCCGGCGTGATCGGTCCCCGGCATCCACAGCGTCCGATCACCGAGCATCCTGTGGTAGCGGATCAGCACATCCTGCAAGGTGTTGTTGAGCGCATGGCCGAGATGGAGCGCCGCGGTCACGTTCGGCGGGGGAATGACGATCGAGTAGTCCTGGGCTTGGGGCGAGACCTCGCCGTCCATGACCACCGCCGACATACCGAACTCGGTCCACCGCCTGGTCACCGCCGGCTCGGCGGCGGACGGATCGTAGGCTTTCGGTATCTCGGAGACGTGGGCGGTCGGGCTCATCGAGTAGCAGGCTAGTGCCGAATTCACGCTGCGATGGTGGGATTTCGCCGCCTGCACCAGCACCGATGCGCTTGGCCAGATGCCATCGGGCCAATATCCTGATCGTAAGGCTGGGGAGGGAAGAGGTATGTCGTTACAGGCGGTGACCGACGATTTTCTGGGGGACAACAGCAACGTCGGCTTCGAGGACTGGCGAGGCCGAACCTGGGGGCCGCCGGGTGCGCCGGTCACCGTCCGGTTCAACAGCCCCGATGCCATCAAGTACTTCGTGCGGGCGCCGGGCGAACTCGGATTCGGGCGGGCCTACGTTTCGGGGGCGATGGACATCGACGGTGACATCTGGTCACTGCTGAACCTGCAACGCGACCTGGGCGGTATCAGGTTCACCCCGGCCCAGGTCCGCAGGCTGGCAAAGACCCTTGGGGGCGATGCGCTCCGAAACCCGCCCGCTCCCCCGCCGGAGGAGATCCACCCCGGCCCCCGCTTCCTGGCCCACACTCGCTGGCGGGACCGGTGGTCGATCAGCCACCACTACGACGTGTCGAACGAGTTCTATCGCATGGTGTTGGGCCCATCGTTGACGTACTCCTGCGCCGTGTTCGAACACCAGAGCGACAGTCTCGAGCAAGCCCAGGCCAACAAGTACGAACTGATTTGCCGCAAGTTGGGCCTGCAGCCCGGCATGCGGCTGCTGGACGTCGGCTGCGGCTGGGGCGGTATGGCGCTCCACGCCGCCCACCACC
Source organism: uncultured Acidimicrobiaceae bacterium (assembly GCA_947259095.1). Lineage (GTDB taxonomy): Bacteria > Actinomycetota > Acidimicrobiia > Acidimicrobiales > SZUA-35 > JAHELU01. Next base: position 37,496 of record CAMYLA010000020.1, read on the forward strand.
ATGGGGTCGAGGTCGTCGGCATCACGATCTCGAGGAACCAGGCCGAGAAGGCGGCCCAGCGTGTGGCCGACGCAGGCTTGGAACCCCGGATCGAGATCCGGCTCCAGGACTATCGCGACCTCGATGATGGACCGTACGACGCCATCAGCTCCATCGGCATGGTGGAACATGTCGGACGGGCCAACCTCACCAACTATTTCGAGATCCTGCGGGGCTTGTTGGCTCCCGGTGGACGCCTGCTCAACCACCAGATCGGCCGCACGCCGATGCCCCCGGTGGGGATCGTCAAGAAGGAGCAGGTTGCGGTGGCCCGAAACGGGTTCATCCACCGCTATGTGTTCCCGGACGGCGAACTGCACGAGATCGGTGACGTCGTGAGCTCGATGCAGCGGACCGGCTTCGAGGCCCGCCATATGGAGAGCCTGCGGGAGCACTATGCGATGACGCTGCGGCGTTGGGTCGAGAACCTCGAGGCCAACTGGGATGATGCGGTGGCCCAGGTCGGCGAAGGCCGGGCCCGGGTGTGGCGCTTGTACATGGCCGCCACGTCGGTCAACTTCCGCATCGGCCAGTCGCAGGTCCATCAGGTGCTGGCGGTCGACGTACCGAACACCGGAGCCGACATGGGCCGTAGCAATCTGCCCCTGCGGCCTCGATGGGACCCAGCCCTGCCCGCAAGCGGCGGCCACCACGGGCCCGCCGCCGATCCTTCATCGGTCGACCTTCGGGACGTGTCGACGGAGGGGTCGACGGAGGACGGGTCGGGAACGCTGAAGCAGACCGGCACTTGATCGGCCGGGGTCCGAATGATCACCCCCTTGACTCTCCACCTGGTGGAGACACCACGATGACTCAGGTGTTGCTCCAGATTGGTGAATTCGCCCGACTGTGCGGTCTGCCGGTCCGAACCGTGCGCTACTACGCGATCTCGGTCTGCTGCCACCCAGGTACGTCGATCCAATCACCGGCTGCCGCCGGTACGGCGTTGATCAGATCGAGCGTGCCAGACGACTGATCGCTCTCAAGGAGATCGGGCTGAGCTTGGACGAGATCCGGCTGGTGCTCGACGACCGACTGAGCCCGGACCGGTTTCGGGCCCTGCTCGAGGCAAAGGTGGTGGAACTCCAGCGCGAATCCCACCGGGTCGAAGAGCAACTGCAACGGGCGACAGCCCAACTCGAACAGCTGGAACGCAGAATGGAGCATCCAATGGCAGGCGTCACGTTGAGACAGTCCGATCGCAAGACGATTGCGTACATCAGGGAACAGATTGCGGGTATCGACCAGATCGCGCCGCTGTTCCCCCGCCTCTTCGAATCGATCGATCCGGATGACGGGATCGGTCCGGCGGGCAACATCTATAACCACTTCGCCGAGGACTGCTCCTCGATCGACGTGGAGGCCGTGCTCCCGGTGGCCGAGGGCTACGAACCGGGTGGGGAGGCGAGGGTCCGGGAGATCGAGCCCACCCAGGTTGCGGTCCTGACCCACTTCGGTGCGTTCAACCGCCTGCACGAGGCCCACGCCGAAGTGATGGGCTGGATCGACGCCAACGACTACCGGGTCGTCGGCCCGTCCTATGAGTGGAACCTGGTCTGTACGCCCCCGGTCACCCAGGACAACGAGAGCTACGTGACCGAAATCCAGGTGGAGGTGACAAAGGCATAGTGGTCACCGGTTGGGACCATCGGCTGGCTGGTGTCGATCCCCAACGGGCGTCTGCGGCCATCAAAACGTTGCCGAGGTGAGTGGTCGGGGCAGTAGCGTGGGGCCGATGGCCATCGGTCGGCTGACCAACTACGTCCGGTTCACAAAGACCGACATGGAAGCACGATGTGAGGTCGAACGGCTGCCCGGCAAGAGCCCGCAACAGATCTGCCGATGGCGACCTTGCGACTGATGACTCCACGTCTGGCCCCGCTCGGCCGCCGGGCGCGGCCAGACCCGGCTGCAGGTCTGGGCGGTGCCGATGCTAGCATCCGTCGTAGGTAGGACAACAGGAGCACCCGATGCCGGATCGTCAACTTCGCCCGATCGAACGAACCGTGCAGCGGCTGCAGCAGGACGGACTCTCCAACAGCGAGGTTGCCTGGCGCCTGCGCCGGTCGCCGGGCTACGTCCGACGGGTCGAGGAGCTCAGCGGGATCGAACGGCCGGCCGTCCTCGGAGGCGGCGACGAAGGGGGCGGCGGTCTTCGTGCGATCGAGCGATGTGTGCTCAACTCCCTGGAGGCCGGAGCCGGATATGCCGAGATTGCCGCACGTTTGCGACGCAGCCCGACCTACGTCTCGCGGGTAGAACGACTGGCCAACCTTCGGCTCGCACGCGCCGAATCCTGACCCGCCGGTCGGTCGGCCGCCGGCCGAAACGAGGCTGGCGGGTTTCTCGGGGCAGGGAAGGCGACAGGGCGAGCGGTGGCGAGCTCGGAGAACGATCGGACGGTAGTCTCTTGGAGAGCGCCGGCCGACGTCGACCGGTACCTTCGCTGATCGGAGTCGTGGTGAACCCGAAGGTGGATGCGTACATCGAGCGGTCGGAGCAATGGCCAGAAGAGATGAGGGCTCTACGGCCGATCCTGCTGAGCTGCGATTTGACCGAGGAGATCAAGTGGGGCAAGCCCTGCTACGGCCATGAGGGGAAGAACGTCGTCATTCTCCAGGAGATGAGGGGATTCCTTGCTCTCATGTTCTTCAAGGGGGCCATGCTTGGCGATTCCGAAGGCGTGCTCGAGGAGCAGGGGCCGAACTCACGATCGGCTCGCCGCATGGTGTTCACCTCGGTCGACGACGTCGCACAGCTCGGTGACGTCGTCAAGGCCTACGTGCGGGAGGCCATCGACGTGGAGGAGGCCGGCCTGGAGATGGGCCCGGCACCAGCGCTGCAGTTGGTCGCGGAACTGCGAGACCGCCTCGATACCGATCCAGCGCTGCAGGCGGCGTTCGAGTCGCTGACCCCTGGGCGGCAGCGGGAGTACAACCTGTACTTCTCCGGTGCCAAACAGGCAACGACCCGGACAAAACGAGTCGAGAAGTGTGCCCAGAAGATTCTCGCCGGCAAGGGCTTCCGCGACCGATGACCCTCCACGGTCGACCATCGCTGACTGGTACGACGAGCCGCTTCACAAGTGGCCGGCCGTCACTGCCCGGTGGTCGACCGCCCAGTCGCAGCGCCGACACCGCGAAGGCGAAGGCACTCACCGACCCCGAACACACGGTGCGTTCTGCGATCCGCTTGACTGAAATATCCGTCGACCTGCTGGGTCGGCACCACCTGGGGATGATCCACCTCATAGGTCTCACCCTCATGGGCGATTGTGGCCCGCCCGGCGGCGAGTACGTTCTGCACCCAGTCAGCGCCCTTACCGTAGGGTAGGGCGATGACGAAGCCGTCCTCGATCTTCACTGGAACAACGGGCGTTTCGTAGGCGGTTCCCGACCGGCGACCGACGTGATGGACCACAGAGGCGTACGCCCCAGGGGTGCCAGCGCTCTCCATGGACCTCGGGTTCCAAAAGGCTTTGTTCAGCCGCCGCACCGAACGTTGCAGGCCCGGCGACTTCCTCCGCATCCCGACAACGAACACCGCGCTGAACACTGCGCCTGCGACCATGACCGACACCACGAGGCGGGCCAGCAGCGGTCCGAGTTGTCGGATAGGCCGTTCCATGATGTTGTTTCCTCCTTTCGGTGCTGAACGGTCACAACCCACAACCGCGGGCGAGACGCCCTGCCCAGCCTCTGCAACGTATCCCGTTTCGGTCTCTTGGTGGCTATCGATGCCGCTTCGACTTGACCCCCCTGAGCCTCTCGACATCGTAGTAGAAGACACCGCACTCGTCCGGAGATTCAGGGTTGAATCCGGGGCCCCACCATGACCCGTACCCTTCGATCCGGCTCAGGTCACCGGTGCCGCTGCTGATGGTGAATCGCCCGACCCACTGGTCGCGAAGCCATCCACCGTTCGCATCGAGCACGAGGCCCCCCTCGACGCCCTTGACCTCGACCGAATCGAAGATCACGGTGGCGACGATACTGACCGGCTGGAGAGGAGGATCGGCAATGATCAACCCGTAGTCACGGGAGGTCCGCTCGAAGACCCCGGTCCACTCGGCGTTCTCGAGTGTCGTCAAGAAGACCTTGTCGCCCGCGTACTCGTCGCCGTCTTAGCCGTTCTCTCCGTAGGGAATCGGGGTGAGAGCTTCGAGGACCGGGGTGTAGCACCAGACACCGTCTGCTTTCCTCCTCTCAAAATCGCGATCGGCCCCGGCCGGATTGATGGCCAGAGCGACAACAACCACGCTCGCGAACAATGCGACCAGCACGACGAGTCTCGTCTTCACGGCGAACTCACTCTCTCGTCAGCGGCCGGGCGGATCCCGGTCCCGTCTGTCTCGAATTCAACCGCCGGCCGGTCCGGCCGCCCCGGGGTGTCGGCGGAACACCCATGTCACGGCCGAGCACGAGCCCGAATCCGTCGGAGGGGCCGGGACGGGCGTCATTTCGGCATGACGACGATCTTGGCTCTGGTGTGGCCGGTTCCGATCTCCGCCAAGGCTTCGGCGACGCCGTCGAGGTTGATGGTCCGCTGAACCTCAGCCTTCAGCCGGCCGGACGCTAACGCTTCGCCGAGGAACGTCAGGTCCTCGACGTTCGGTGATGCGGTGAACTGATGGAACGTTTGACTCGCCCGCCAGAACGCGAGCGCTTTGCGGGCGATGTGAGGGACGGGACCGAGCCATCGATTCTTCTTCGGCCCGCTGATGACCACGTAGCGGCCGTCTGGCTGCAAGACCCTCAGGCACTCCTTCGGGGTCCGGTTGCCGACATTGTCCATCATCACGTCGAAACGATCGCCTCTGGCCGCGAAGTCATCGGTGGTGTAGTCGATCACGGTGTCGGCGCCGAGTGCGCGGACCATGTCGACGTTGCCGGCGCTGCACACTGCGGTGACCTCGGCGCCGAGCGCTTTTGCGATCTGCACTGCGAACGTCCCGACACCGCCTGCTGCTCCATTGATGAGGACACGTTCGCCGGGCTGGACTGCGGCGTGGGTTCGCAGGGCTTGTATTGCGGTGAGCCCAGCGACGGGCGTTGCACCGGCTGTCTGGAAGGGAACGTTGTCGGGCTTCGGTGCGACATGGGTTGCGTCGACGACGAGGAAGGGAGCGCAGCCGCCACCCTCGCACTCACCGAACACGTCGTCGCCGACGCTGAAGCCGGTGACACCGGCGCCCACGGCAACAACGGTCCCGGCGACGTCGGCGCCAGGGATCCGGCGTTTCGGTCGCCGCACACCGCCCGCAATGCGAAGCAGGTACGGCGTTCCCGTGAGGAAGTGCCAATCGAGAGCGTTCAGCGATGACGCTTCCACGTTGACCAGCATTTCACCCTCACCGGGCACGGGCACGGGAACCTCGTCGATGGCCAGAACGTCAGCCTCGCCGTAGCTGCGGGCCACGACCGCAGGCATGGTGGCCGGGACGGCTGGGCGGGATGGGCTTTCGGTCTGGCTCGACATCTTGGCATTCTCCTCTAGGATGTGTACGTTGTACGTTCTAGGACGTACAACGTACGTTGTCAAGACCAGCTACCGGAATCCGACCCCCAGAAGGCCAGCATGCCACCGGAGAAACAGCCGAAACGTCCACCGCTGGATCGCCTGTCGATCGTCGCCGCAGCCAGATCGATGCTCGATGCAATCGCAGATGAGATCGATGAACCGGACGATGACCTCGCTCCCCTCGATGCGGTTCGAGCCGTCGCCGTAACGACCCGGGAGACGTTTCTTCGCCACCCGTGGGCACCGTCGCTGTGGCAAAGTCACATCCCGGGCCCGGCCCGCACGAACCAGATGGAATACCTGCTCCGCACGCTCGCCTGCAGCGGCCTCTCCCCCGAGCTCGCCCATCACGGATTCCATGCGGTCAACAACCACGTCCTCGGGTACACACTGCAAGAGCAGGCAATGGCCCTCGACACGATCGACGTCGATGACCCGGAGGCCTCCGCCCGTGTCTACATCGACAGCCTCTCCCCAGAAATCCATCCCTACACGATCGCCCACGTCCACCAGCACCTCGAGGGCCGGACCGAGAGCAGCTTCGAGCTGGTACTCGACCTGATCCTCGACGGCCTGGTCCGCCTCGACAAGACCGTCTGAACAGGCATCACCGACAGCACCTCGCCCGTTGCTATCTACTACGGACCGGCGCGGCAGTTGTTTCCAGAATCAACACCCTGAACGGGACCGATCCGAGATTCCGAGCGGTGATATGGAGCGGGGTCGTGGTCCAACGGCAAGACCTACGGCGTCGTCGAGCGATCGTGGTCCGTAGCGAGGGGTAGATCGATGTTGACAGCTCTGCGGATACGGTGTGCAAGATGGACCGGTTCGAGGCCAGAGCACTGACGCATATGCTGGTCGTTGCTGATGCTGCGGCCAGCCGTGACTGGTACGTCGATGTTCTGGACGCCTCGGTGTACGGAGAGTACGGCGGGACATCGGTGGTGCTGGATCTCATGGGGAACTGGCTACTGCTCGTCACTGGTGGCGAGCCAACCCCGGACAAGCCGACCGTAGCGCTGGCAGTGCCTGACGACCCCGATCGGGTCAGCGGTGAGATCATCTTTCGGGTGGATGATTGTCAACGGACCTTCGAGCTCCTCAGCAAACGAGGAGCCGAGTTCCTGACCGCACCGATCGATCGCGGTGGTGAGATCCGGGCCTTCTTCCGTGACCTGGACGGTCATCTCTTCGAGATCTCTCAGCTGACCTGATCGGGGAGTTGCCACCGGGCCAGGCCGACGTGGTGCGCCAATCTCGGTGGGACGGTCAGTCGACGAGTTCGAGGTCGCCTGGGCGCCAGGTCGGTCGATCCAGGCTTGCTCGGGCCCGTACATCCGGAAGACGATGAACCAGCTCTTGCCAGGGATGGTCTGGAGCCAGTTGTGCTCTTGTCCTGCCGGCGCGTTCGCGGAGAAGTAGATGTCGATCGAACCGTCGTCGTTCTGCGCGAGGCCCTCGTCCTGGCTGCCGAGTGTTGGGAACTGCTGGTCGGTTTGGAGCTGGGAGCGGGTCTGGGTGTCGTACATTGTGACCGCCCAGAAGTCGGTTGCCGGGACGTTTGCCGGAAGGTGCAACTTATAGGTCTTGGAGCCATCGAGCGCGTCACCGCTCGAGTCGGTCGAAGCGATGATGTAGTCCGAACCGATACCTGCGACCGTGACCGCCATCGCCGGCGACACGCAGATGTAGCCAAACTGCATGAAGATGCGTCCCTCGAGGTCCCGGGCACCGTTGTGTGTGAACGTCGTGTCCTTGTTGGCGTACGCCCTCAGCCACGTCTTGTTGCCCTCGTAGACGAACTGGCCGGCGATCCGAGGCGAGTAGCTGATCGCACGCGCCGCGGCGTTGCCGATCGTTGCCGCATCGGTGAAAATCTTCTTCATCCGCTCATCGGGGGCGAACGGTTTGCCCTTCACGATGCCGACCGCGGCCATCATGCCCTTCGCTTCCGGACCGAGGAATTCGTCCGGTTCCTGCTGGATCACGCCGTGCAGCTTCTCGAAGAAGCTGACGTCGACCTGGAGATCGGCGAGCACTCTGCCGTCACCCAGCACGACATCGTCGCCGTCCGCCGGAAGGCCCGAGGCACGTCCACAAGCACCTACCTGGGCTTGCCACCGACCGGGGAACCAGTCGAGTTCACCGGAGTAACCATGTATGGCGTCGAGGAAGATCGGATCGCCGAGATCTGGGACACCCGCAACACCCTCGGCATCCTCCACCAGCTCGACCCCAGCATCGGTACCGAAGGCCACCACCACTAACCTCGCACCCCGCTCCTGTGCTGCTACGACCACGCATATCGAAGCACTCACTTTCGGCCCACTCGGGATCACCGGCGGTCTGACTCTGCTCGCCACTGACGACCAGGTCCTCGTCGAGCAGGTAACAATCATCGCGCCCTGCATGGCAGTGCATCAGGGTCACCATGTCAGCGAAGCGGAACGAGGTCGCCATGGCGATCACGAGACCGCCTTACCTGGCGGTCACGTGCCGGACCCGATGACCGGGTCCGTAGCCCAGCCGTGCGTAGTAATCCAGGTACTTCAGGCCCTCGGCCTCGTCGAACCAACCCGTGCCGACTGCGCTCAGACCGGCATCTAGCGACTTCCGGTCGACGACCTCGTCGATCTCGACGTCAGCTGGTTCCATGCTGACGACAACCGTTCCCTTCTGGATGCCGCGCTCTGCGTGCCGATAGGCGTCGGCCAGCTGGGGACATGGAAGCGGCTGAGCTCGCTGCTTCCGAGGTCGATCGAGGCCGCGATGTCGCCGAGCTGCTGGTGGACTTGGCGCTGTTCGTCGGTCCGGACAGGGCGGTCGACAGCGCAGTAGCCATCCTTGGCCGTGACGAGGTGGCGTTGTCACTCCGGCGCCTCCAGCCTCTCGCGCTCTCTCCGATCATTCGCCGACGCCTCAAGGCTGACAAGGGCACGCTCGAACGCCTTCGCTCGACGGTCGAGGACCGGACCGGTGCCAGCGACATCGAGCTCGATCAGAACGAACGGGTGAGCCCGCGAACGCTGCTCATGATCCTGAGTCTGATCGGGCGTTTGCCTAGGCAGTATCGATGCTGCTCCAGGAACAGAATCTTGGATGACTCTTGGATCCGGGAGTCGGCGAACGGCCGGATCATCGATGGCTGGCGCGTATCGCCTGGTCATGGTGGGTGGGCCCGGCGGGACTTGAACCCGCGACCGAGCGATTATGAGTCGCTTGCTCTAACCAACTGAGCTACAGGCCCCGACGTGTCATGCGAGCCCTGGACCGGCGCTCGACGTGACGGGACAAGCCTACTTCGGCGCCGAGATCGTGCCACGCCGCCAACACGGCCCATCATTGTTCGGCTTGTTTGTCAGCGACTCCCCGGATCGGCCAGCATGGGCCGCTATGACAGACTCCAGCTCCGGCCCCCTGCAGGGCGTTCGCATCGTCGACCTCACCACGATCGTGATGGGGCCGCTGGCCACCAGGGCACTGGCCGACATGGGGGCCGACGTGATCAGGATCGAACCTCCTTCCGGGGACTTCATGCGCGACTTCGAACCGAAGCGGTCGCCACATATGAGCGGGTTCTCGATGAACGTCAACCGGAACAAACGGTCGGTCGTCCTCGACCTGAAGACCGAGCCCGGCCGAACGGCGCTGCTCGATCTGGCCGAAACCGCCAACGCCTTCGTCACCAACCTCCGACCCCGGGCCCTGACGTCGCTTCGCCTCACCGACGCCGACATACGAGAGCGACGCCCCGACATCGTCTACTGCTCGGCCATCGGCTTCGGCAGCGACGGACCGTACGCCGACAAGGCGGCCTACGACGATGTCATCCAGGCCGCTTCCGGGTTGGCGTCGATGTTCGCCTGGATGGGCGACGAGCCGGCCTACGTGCCCAGCATCGTTGCCGACAAGGTGGCTGCGCTCCACATCACCTACAGCGTGCTGGCAGCGCTGTACAACCAGGCCTCGACCGGCAGGGGCGACTTCATCGAAGTCCCCATGGCCGAGTCGCTGGCATCGTTCAACCTGGTCGAGCACATGGCCGGGCACACCTTCCGGCCCCCGGTCGGCGAGTTCAGCTACCAGCGGCTGCTGACGAAGCACCGCAAACCGCGACGGTCAGCCGACGGATGGGTTTGCATTCTGCCATACAGCGATCAGAACTGGCGGGACTTCTTCCGACTGGCCGGACTCGATGAGTTCGCCGACGATCCCCGATTCAAGTCGGTGAACGCTCGGGTCGAGAACGTCGACGCCCTCTACGGCCTCCTGGAGAACGTGGTGGGCACAAAGACCACGGCCGAATGGATGCGAATCTGCGATGATCACTCGATTCCGGCCGCCCCGGTGGTCGAGCTGGCCGAGATCGGTGACGATCCCCACTATGCCGCCGTCGGTCTGATCGAGGACCATGACCACCCGACCGAGGGCCCGTACCGGGTGGTGCGCGATCCGGTCAGGTTCCGGTCCGGATCCCCCGGGCTCTACCGCCACGCCGCCAACCTCGGTCAACACACCGCGGAGGTATTGGCCGAGATCGGCTATGGACCCGAGCAACTCGCCGCCCTGCAACCGGCCGACGACCAGTAACGCACAATCTGCGGTGGATTCGACCAGAACCGGCGGCCGGTCCACGAGCTCCCGGAACAGTTGAGCGATCGCTCTCCCCGCCGACACCCGGCGGCTATCAGAACCCGGCGAAACGTTGCTGATAGTCATCGGTGCGGGCGACGATCGCCTGGAGATCGCCATCGGTCTCCGACAGGTCACCAAGCGCCGACCCTCGGGCATAGCCTCGCAGGTGGGACTTGGCCATGTTGACCGCCAGCTCCGGTAGCGAAAGCAGCCGGGCCACCCAACGATCGACGGCCTCGTCCAAGCCGTCGTCTGGAACACACTCATGGGCGAGACCCCAGCCGGCGGCCACCTCCCCGCTGATCCGCTCGGACAGCATGATGTACTGGCGGGCCCTGGCCATGCCGATCTCCTGGATCAGCCTCGGCGTCGCCCCCCACGGCAACGGCGTACCCAGGTCCACCTCCGGCACCCACCACTGGCAGGACTCGGTGGTGATACGAAAATCGCAGGAAGCCGCCAGGCACGAGCCGCCCCCGGCGGCATGACCCTGCACCCTGGCAACCGTTGGGATTGGGCAGTCCTCGATGGCCCGGGTGGCCCGACGGCCGAGCTGGCCACGATGCCGGGCTTCACGGTGTGAGCGCGATGGTGCCGGTTGCGCACGGCGATCGGCGCCGGCGCAGAACGTCGGTCCCCGTCCGCCGAGCACGATCACCTTGGCGTCGAAGTCGGTTGCGGCCCCGAGGAACACATCGCCGACCTCCCGCACCATCAGCTCGTCGTGAGCGTTGCGCTTTGCCGGCCGGTTGAGCCAGACCCGCAGCACCGCACCTTCCCGCTCGATCTCGATCCGTTGGTAGTCCATGGTGCCAGTGTGGTCGGCCCGGCGCCGGCCGGGCCAGTGCCGGCAGGACAGAACGCTCCCGGCGGTTGCACCGACCGATCCCCCGACGCCGGAAGCAGATCACCCCGACCCCATGAAGGGGCCGGGGTGATCCGAGGCGGCTCAGTGTCACCGCAACCCTGCCTTCGGCGGAGAGGCAGGGTTTCTGGCCGTCCGGAAGTGCTGACGTCGACCACCGGAGATTGGTCGCGAGAAACTTCGACAAGAATCAACGCAGGCTGCCAAGCCGGTCATCGGTCAATCGCAACCAGGCCCGTCGCCGATCAGTGCGGGCCATGACTGCGGGCTCGACGAGCCGAGGAAGGGCCCCGGATCAGGTGATACTGACCGGCGTGCCCAGCGGCAACGTCGATGCCAACCGTTCGATGACGGCGTTCTCCAGCCGAATGCAGCCATGGCTGACCTCGGTGCCGAGCGATGACGGATCGTTTGTTCCGTGAATGCCGATGATGGCGACATCAGCGCCACCGAAGCTGCTGAGAACCTCGCTGAATCCGGACAGACCGAAAGCGTACGGCCCGTACGGCCCGTTTGCCTGGGGAGGAGCCAGCAGCTCCAACAGGTAGAACTCGCCGACCGGCGTCGGGGTTGCACCATTGCCCACCGCAATGAGTGTCTCGAGCCACAGTTCGTTGCGCTCGAACACCTTGAGTGAGTAGGTGGCCCGATCGATCTCGATCCGGTAGGGATTGTCGAACAGCTCCACGTCGCTGCGCAAGATCCAGCCGGTGGTCCCGTTCGGTTCGATCGGCAGCTGAACCTGGAGCCAGTCGGGGGTGTCGGCCGGGGTGTCGACCGAACGGAAGACCAAAGGGGCTCCGGAGGAAATGGGATTACTGAAGGCCGCCACAGGCGGGGCGTCGAGATCCGGCGACGTTCTGGCCGTCACCTCCGGTACGACGGCCCGGGCCACAACCGTGTATGCAGCCGGGCCGTCATCGCCGACAACGGTGTTGTCGCCCTCGGAGCCGGCTGCTTCGGTCCCACCTGTTGCCGCGACGTCATTGGCCGACTGTCCCCCGCCGGTGCCTGTAACGTCCCCATCGGTGGCGGGATCGGTGATCTCGATCCGAACCGATTCGAGTGCCGGGCCGTCATCGACGGCCTGTTCCCGAACCGACGACGAGCCGCACCCGGCAGCGATGAGCGTTGCCGCAAGTACCAAGACCAGGGCGACGAGCGCACGGACCGATGGCAGCTGTGACCGGCCCGCCGGGCGAGGGGGGCTCCCCGAGGGTGGCGAGGAGCCGTCGCCCGGCGGCACGTATCGACTACCCCGAGTAGGTCGGGGTGGTGACGACCGGCGCTGAGGGCGGCGGCTCGGGCAGCAGCTCACAGGTGACGACCAGGCTCGAGCCGAGGCTCGTCATGGTGGTGGACGGACCCAATACGATCGAAACGTTGATCGTCGGTCCGAGCGTCAAGGTGCCGCTGGCCGTGGTGACGGCATTGGCGGCCTCCTCGATCCCCGGAACCTCGACCCCGGAGTCGCCGCTCGAGACCACCAGCTTGTTGCCGGGGTTTTCCGACACCTGGTTGGTTACCGTGATCGCAACCGAACACGACCGTCCAACAAGTTCCGGGGCAACCTCCGCACTTCCCAACTGCACGGTGGAACCGGGATCGCCGCTGAGTGCGGTCTGAGCGATATCGACCTCGATCGTCTCCGCCGACGCCGGTGCGGCCACGAAGCCCACCGCGGCCGCAAGGGCGATCGCCAAGGCGACCGCAAACCCTCGCCGTACTTTCCTCGAACGTTGTACTGCATCCATGCCAGACCCCCAGAGCCCTCTACCCAATTGATGCCATGACCATAGCCAAGCTTGTGGCTTGACCAGCAGGGACCTTAGTCACCGAAGGCCACCTCATTCGCGGCATGTCGGTCCGATGACATCAAAGCGTCATGATGGCGTGGGTGGCAGGCCATGATCGGCTGCGGTCGGCGACCGCCCCGGAAGATCATTGCGATGTCGACAGGACGAAACGGCTCGGGTTCGGGCAAGATGGGCTGAGAAACCATCGACCCGCATGGGTCCCAGGAGGTCTGGTCATGAAACAGTTGAGCGGCCTCGATGCCACATTCCTCTACATGGAGACGCCGACAACCTACGGCCACGTCAACGGGCTGAGCATCTATCAGCGGCCGTACCCCGAATTCGATGCCTACCAGACCGTGTACGAGCGGTTCGGGTCGCTGGTCGGCCATATCGAGCCGTTTCGCCGTCGGGTGGTCGATGTGCCCTTCGGCCTCGACCACCCGTACTGGATCGACGACCCCCACTTCGACCTCGACTACCACGTCCGCGAGATCGGTCTGGCGCCCCCCGGGGCGGCCGACCAGCTGGCCGAACAGGTGGCCCGAATCATCGGCCGACCGATGGATCGGCGCCATCCGCTGTGGGAGGTCTACGTGATCGAGGGGCTCGGCGATGGCCGTTGGGCGCTGCTGAGCAAGACCCATCACGCCACCATCGACGGGGCCGCCGGGGTGTTGATGATGCAGATGTTCAACCAGACCGAGCCGGACGCCCCCTGGCCGTACGAACCGGTCGAATGGCACGGCGATTCGGTTCCGACCGACAACGAGCTGTTGATGCGGACCGCAACCCACCTGGCGATGAATCCGGTCAAGGCGGCCAGGCTGCAGCTCCGTCTGGTCCGCAACTTCGCCGAGGTGGCCGGCCTCACCAGCGTCAGCACCGTGGCGGCTCGATCCCGGCAGCTACTGGCCTCTGCGGTCGGCCGATCGGAGCAGGCCGATGCGGTGGACAAGCAGCTGGAACGGATCTCGTTGCCTCCGATACAGGCACCGCCGACCCCCTGGAACCGCAGCATCGGGCCCCATCGTCGTTTCGCCATGCGAGGCACCTCGCTTGCCAACATCAAGCGCCTGAAGGACGCCACCGGGGGAACGGTCAACGACATCGTGATGGCCGTCTGCGCCGGGGCCCTCCGCAGCTATCTGCTGAGCCACGACGCCCTCCCCGACGCTCCGCTGCAGGCCATGGTCCCCGTCTCGGTAAGGACCGGCGAGGAGGCCGACCCCTGGACGAACCGTGTCTCGTCGATCTTCGCCGAGCTCCCGACGGACTGCGACGATCCACTGGAGCGGGTGAAACGCTGCCGCAATGCGATGGCCGATGCCAAGCTCCAGCTCGACCTGATGCCGGCCGATGCCCTGGCCGAAGCGACGGACTACACTTCGCCGGTGGTGGCAACCGCTGCGGTCAGATTGGTGGCCCGACTCTCCGACCGGGTCAACCTGCCGGCGAACGTCGTCATCTCCAACGTGCCGGGGCCCCGCCAGCCGCTCTACTTCGCCGGAGCGAAACTCGACCACTACATCCCGGTCTCGACCATCTCCAACGGCATGGGTCTGAACATCACGGTCCACAGCTACGAGGATCAGCTCGACTTCGGTCTGGTCGCCGACCGCGACCTCGTGCCCGATCTGTGGGATCTCGTGGATCTCCATATCGACGAGGTGAAAGTGCTGTTCGAGGCCAGTGGGGCCGAGTGGGCCGTGCCTCAACCCCCTCCGGCCCAGCGTCGCGGCTCGCCTTCGGCCAGGACAGGCACCGGCTGACAGCCGATCCGGTACTGCGTCGTTCTGGTGCCGCGTCGATGACTCGTCGTACCCTGAAAGGGGACGGAGTGGCTCACAAGTGAGCGGGGATCCTGCGTCTCCACCACGGACGCCAACCTCGTCAAACCCGAGCGAACACTCGTGGCCGGAGCACGAGCGGTCCAACACATGCCCCAGCGGGCGATTGCCGGCGACCGCAGGCCAGAACTATTCGGCGAAAGCGACGATGGCGGTGCCAAGCACCCCGGTCCGGCCGTCCTCGGTGGTGATGGTGAGGTCGATCTCGACGGTGCGGTTCTCGTCGTCGGTGTCGGTCACCGCGCCGGACAGCGTCGGTTTGGTGTCGACGACAACCGGAGCCCGGAAAACCGTGTCCAGCTTGACGACGTTGCTACCCGGCGCCCAGCGATGGATCATCGCCGCCAGCAACCCCTGGCTCATGATGCCAGGTACCAACGCCCCCGGCAGCCCCTCGTCCCGCGCTGCTTCGTGACTGGTGAAACGGGGGAACCTCTGATCAGCCGCCTCGGTGAACCGGACGACCCTGGCCATCGAAACGTCCGGATGCTCGGTTGGCAGATCATCGCCCAAAGCCACGTCCTGGTATCTAGTCATTGCGGATCATCCGCCAGTCGACGGTCGCCACCGGCTCGTCCCGTTGATTGACGAAGCTCATCCGCTGCACGATGAAGACCATGGTGCCGGACCGGCCCGTCTTGTCGTAGATGTCGGCGATCGTCGTCGATGCCCGGAGCTCGTCGCCGGCCCGGATCGGGCGATGGATCTCGACCGCCTTTCCGCCGTCGATGCCCCTCGGTCCGCCGATCTGAGGGAAGTCCTCGGGCAGTACCCGACCGGAGAGGCAGTGGGTGGTGAAGTTGGGATGGGCCTGGAAGTCATCGTGGGTCGGATCGAGGAACCGGGGATCGGTCTCTCCGACCGCCTCGGCCCACGCCACCATCTTGTCGGCGTCGATGGTGAACGTCGTCAGGTCGAACACCTCGCCCACCCATTGCTGCCGCAGTGCGTCCAGATCGACGCCGGTCATATTGGACGCTCCTCGATTGGTCGGTCGGTTCGTCGGGGACCGGGAGTTGGGTTCACACCGGTTCCCGCAGGTTCACGGCCTTGAAGGCGCCGGAGTACAGGGCCGAGACGAGCCCACCGATGTCGGCGATGTCGGCTTCGAACTCGGTGGCGCAGAACCCGACCCGGCTCACGATGTGGCTGTCGCTGCCACCGAAGCCGCGATAGCCGAACTCGGCGGCCTTCTCGATCGACAGTTCGTCCTCGCCTGGGATGCTGCCGCCGTTGAGCACCTCGACGGTGTGCACCCCCTCGACGGGACCTTTCTTCTCGTAGTGTGCGAAGAGGCCGACGTTCTTGCGGCCGGGATGGCATGGAGCGGCGAACGCCCCGCAGCGCTCGGCCGCCGCCAGGACCTCCGGCAGTGGATTGGTGACGTCGGCAAAGTCGAAACTGTTGACCAGATCGTCGTTGACCCCGAAGACCAGCACGTGGCCGTAGTCGGTTTCGACCTCACTCGCCTTCAGGATGAGGAGGCCGTACTCATCCTCCAGCGCCCGGTAGTCGGACGTCTCGTCCCACTGACGATGTTCGGTGAGTACCAGACCGTCGAGCGGGATCTCCTTCTTGCGGATCCACTGGCAGTAGTTGGCCACCTTGGCCCGACCGTCGTCCGACTGGACAGAGTGGGTATGGAGATCCAGGATCATGGCGCCGGCTCGGCGGGCGTGAACCGGGGAACGGCAAAATCCTCGCCGTCCGATCGCTCCGGGCGTGCGTAGTCGGCCACGACCGCCATGCCGATCTCGACGGTGGCCGGGTCGCAACCAACGATGTTCGTCAACAGCCGGGGCCCCTCCTCCAACTCGACATAGGCCAGCGCGTATGGGCAGGCCTCGGCAAACCCTTTTGCCTGGTTCTGGTTGGTGACGGTGAAGGTATACACCGTGCCGCGGCCGGTGGCCACGAAGTGCTCGAGGTCGCCGTCAAGGCAGCTGACACAGAGCCCCCGGGGTTTGTGCTGCACGGTTTCGCAGGACCGGCACCGTTGCAGCACGATCTCGCCCCGTCCCGCTCCCTCCCAGTAGCCCCGGGTCTCCCAGGACGCATTTGGCAGTGGGTGTTCGATGTCGGCCATCTATTCGACCCCCAGGATCAGGGTTGCCCCCGAGTGTTTGTCACCGATCGTGCCCCCGGTGCCGTGGACGCAGACCAGTTCCGCACCTTCGACCTGCCTCGGGCCGCCCTCGCCCCGAAGCTGTTTCACCGCTTCGATCACCAGGAAGATGCCGCGCATCCCGGGATGGTTGGAGGACAGCCCACCGCCGTCGGGGTTGACCGGCAGCGCCCCGCCGATCAGTATTCGCCCGCCGGTCACGAAATCGCCTCCCTCGCCGGGCTTGCAGAACCCGAGGTTCTCCAGCGTGGCCAGCACGGTGATGGTGAACGAGTCGTAGATCATGGCCAGGTCGATGTCGTCGTGGCCGACACCGGCCATGGCGAAGGCCCGTTCGCCGGACTGCTTTGCGGCGATCGTCAACAGGTCGGGACTGCCGATCTCCTGATGGGTCGCCGCCTCGCCGGCGCCGAGCAACACCACCGGCCTGGTCGCCAGGTCGCGGGCTCGTTCCAGCGACGTGACGACCACCGCCCCACCGCCATCGCTGATGATGCAGCAGTCGAGCAGATGCAGCGGGGTGGAGATGATCCGGCTCGACAGCACATCGTCGACGGTGATCGGTTGACGCATCTTGGCGTTCGGGTTGAGCGAGGCGTGATGGCGCATCGCCACCGCGATCTCGGCCAACTGCTCGGAGGTGGTGCCGAAGCGGTTCATGTGGAGCTGGGCGTACATCGCATAGCTGCCGACCGTCGTCACGCCGTAGGGCGTGGTGAACGATTCGCTGGGGCTGGACCCGCTGCGCCCGCCGGTGCCGATGGCCATCGAGTTGGATGAGGCGGTGCTGCCGTACAGGATGAGGGCCACCTCGCACATCCCGGCGTTGATGGCGGCCGCAGCGTGGCTGACGTGGGCCACGAACGACGAGCCCCCGATATTGGTGCCGTCGAGATAGGTCGGCTTGAGGTTGAGATACTCGGCCAGATCGACGATGCCCATCATGCCCATCGTCATCGAGGCACCGAAGAGGCCGTCGACATCACCGATGGTCAGCCCCGCCTCGTCCAGCGCACCCTTGGCACATTCGGCCATGATCTGGAACTCGGTCTTGTCCGGGGAGAACCGGGAAGGGTGCTCGTAGGCGCCGGCGATGGCGATGGTTCCGCTGATCGTCATGACGCTCCCCCGATGAAGGCCGAGATGTGATCGGCCAGCCGCTCCGGTTGTTCCAGAACACCCCGCCGTCCCGCTCCCTCGAGCCGCTGCACCACAGCGTTCGGCAATTTTTCGGCCAGGGACTCGGCGGCCGCCACCGACGCCGGTTCCTCGTGCTCGCCGACCACGATCAGGACCGGGAGATCGGGCGAGCCGTCGAGCGACCAGGCATTCTGAGCCCGCCGGGCGCCCAGGGTCGCCCTCGGGTCGGTCTTGACCCAGAACGAGAATGCCTTCTGGTAGACGGACCGATCGGTGTCTGGCCCGTAGCCCGTCCGGTCGAACTCTCTCCTCGCCTTCCCGGAGGTGATGGCCGCCAACGCCTCGATCTCATCGTCGAGTGCAAATGAGGCGGCCGCCCCTCCGACCAGCACCAGGGCCGCCGGATACCCGGGGTTTGCGGCTGCCGCCTGGAGGGCCACGGCGGTACCGAGCCCTTCGCCGACCAGCACGGGACGGTCGATCGACCAGGTCGACGTCAGGGCTCGAAGTTGATCGGCCATGGCCTCCACCGAATCGAGGGCGTCCAGTCCGGCCGATCGACCGTGGCCGGGCTGGTCGTAGGCCAGCGGGCTGTGGGCGTCGGCCAGATGATCCATGACATCGGAGAACTGGGCCCCGCTCACGCCGGCATCATGGAGGCAGACGATCGTGGCACCATGCTCGCACCGGGGAGGGGAACCGGGCAGCGTCGTCGAGCCACGATGATGGACAAGGGTGGCCGTATCGCCGACCGTCACGTACTTCTGAGGCACGAGGGCGAGAGTATCGCGCCGGTGGCCGGAACCGGAAGCTCAGACGACAACCGCCAGCGACGCCCGGCCGAGGGTCTCGATTGTCGATGATCGCGCAGGCCAGGTCAACAGCCGGTGATGCCGGCGTCGGCGCAGATCTGTGCCTGGGTCCGGCCACTGTGCCAGATCCGCAGGTTGTCCATGGCGCCGTCGGCGGGCTCGTTGAACGCCGGGCTGCTGTTGAGCAGACTCACGTCGTCGGTGTTGATGGTGGCGATCGTCCCGGTCGACGCCATGCTCGCCACCGGGGAGCCGTCGATGTACAGGGTGAGGGTGCTGCCGTCCCAGGCACAGCCGACGTGGAACCACACCCCGGAGGGAACCGGGACGTGGGGCAGGCTGGAGATACCGTTGCTGCAGCGCAGCCCCGTGCCGGCGTAGACGAACAGGCTATATTGCCCGTCGTTGTCGAGAATGCCTACCCGGCCGGTGGACGGCAGCGAATCGAGCTTCAGCCAGGTCTCGATCGTCATGGCGTCTGTCAGGTCGAGAGATGCGCTGTCCGCCATCCCATAGACCGTGGTCGGCGCCGAGAACGCGGCCTTGTCGCTTATCCCGGGAACCTGCGAGCTGTTGCTGTGGGTGACGGTGTTGCCGTTGCCCGACTCGTCCAGGTAGGTGCCCGAGACGTCGGTGTCGAACCGGATGCAGGCCCGCAGGTCCGGGTCCGATGGGCAGTCGAAGGCCCGCCAGATCCTGGCCGACACCTCGCTGCTGTAGAGGCTCTCCCAGGTTCCGGCATAGGCCCGGACCACGTAGTAGTAGGTTCCCTCGGCGGCGCTGTCGACGAAGCTGTCATTGGACGCCGGCGTGAGGTCGGCGATCTGAGTGTACGGCCCGCCACTGACGGTCGAGCGCAGGATCCGGTGGCCGTCGGCGTAGCCGTCGGTCGTGGCCGACCAGCCCAGGTCGACGGTGACGCCATCGGCTGCTGCCAACGACGTCGGCGGATCGAGCGTGTCCCCGGCGAACGAATTCGTTGCGCTGTCGGTGGTGGCGGTGAAGTCGGCCCCCGATACGGGCACCAGCAGCAACGCGCCCAGTGCCATCGCCGCGATGGTCGACATCGCTCGGGGCCTGAGCCTCGGACGACCACGCTTGGGCACTCCTGTTGACCACCCATCGGAAGGCGACACTCTCCCCTCGTCGGTCGCCTCACCGTCGAATTGAGTCGAGACCACTCTTGGCCGGCCGTCCGATACGGTTCCGTGACCTCGGATTCACCCAGTTGCCAGACTCGGCTGTTGGAGTGGAGGGAGCGCGATGAGACGTCGGTCGACTCGATGGGCCATCGTCGTCTTCGGCGGTGCGATCTTCTTCGTCGGGTTGTGGCTGGTGGTGTCGGCCGTCGTCTACTCGCCGACGTACGTCTCCCGGGTACTCCGGATGAGGGAGTCCGATCAGAACGACTACCTGGAGAACTTCCCGGTCCGGACGCTGGAGGCTTCGACTCGCCCCCACCGGTACCCGGAGGCACCCGACCCCGACGTCGAGCAGGCGGCGGCCGACGCTTTTGTCGTCGACGACCTCGACGAGTTTCTGGGATCGACCGGCACCCAGGCGCTGATCGTGATCGAGAACGATCGGATCGTGCTCGAGCGCTATGCCAACGGAGCCGAGCGGGAGACGATGTTGACCTCGTTCTCCGTTGCCAAGTCGTTCGACTCCACGCTGGTCGGTATCGCCATCGACGAGGGGCTGCTGGGCGGGGTCGACGACCCTATCACCGACCACCTGCCCGAGTTGGCCGGAAACGACCCCGACCTCTCGGGAATCACGATCGGTCACCTGCTGACGATGTCATCGGGCCTGGCGTACCAGGAAATGCGCTTGGCGCTGTTCAACGGCGACGACCCGTTGACCACCTACCACCCAGACCAACGGGCCGTCTCCCTGGAAGCGGCCACCCGCCTGGTCGATGAGCCCGGCCGGTACTTCCGGTACAACAAATACCACCCTCAGCTCCTGGGCATGATCCTGGAACGGGTCACCGGCATGTCGGTCACCGACTACACCCGGACCCGTCTCTGGCAGCCCCTCGGCATGGAGTACGACGGCCAATGGACGCTCGACAGCGAGGACAGCGGTTTCGAGAAGATGGAGGCCGGGCTCAACGCCCGGGCCATCGATTTCGCCAAGCTCGGCTCGCTCTTCCTCGCCGGGGGCGAGTGGAATCAAGCACAGATCGTGTCCACCGAGTGGGTACGGGCATCGACATCACCAGACCCGGAACGGGACCAGCCGAGCCACTACCGTGACGGCTTCGGCCGGCAGATCAACGCCGATGGGGAAGGCTGGTACGGCTACTTCTGGTACGGGCGTGGCCGACCCGACGCCGAACCCGACTTCTTCGCCGAAGGCGATCACGGCCAGTTCATCTACGTCTCACCCTCCACCGGCAGGGTGATCGTACGAATGGGAACCGACGACGGCAGTTTGACAAGCGCAGAATGGATCGACGCCTTCTACGCCCTCGCCGGCCCTTGAACCCCTCGTGATGCGGAGCGCATATGCGAGGTTGCCGTTCTCCGGCTCGGGCAACGCAGCCGGGCGCCGACCACGGCAGCCCGATCAGGACCGCACGTTCCGGGCGCCGACTCATGGACAGGACCGGCGTGCCTCCTCGGTGTATGCTGGGAACATGTTTCCAGGACATATGGGGGAATCCGAATCCTGCGAAACAGTCCTATCGGTGCCAGACCTGCGGCGATCCTCGACCCCCTTACCAGTTCTACTGCGACAAGCATCAAGAGGTTGGTGAACTGTCAGACAAATCGCTGCTCATCGATCGGCTCATGAGTTGGCTGTTCGGACGTTCAACCAAGTAGTCCTCGACCGGTGAGCCGCCACGATGACTCGTCGTTCCAACGACCGCTCCTTGACATCAGCCAGAGGGTGGCCAGCCTCGGTGCCGAGCTCGGGAGGCGGAAAATGCAGACCCGTCGATAGATCCCCAGATGGAGACGCCAGAGTACGTTCGGCCGGCGATCAGTGGCCGATCTCACCGACCGTGGTCTCCGGGCGATCCGGAGGAGAGTCGCCTCGCAGCCTGGACAGTAAAGTGTTCCGTCCCGCTACGGCGTTCCGTCTCGGCGGCGGGCTCGAGGCCCAATGTGTGCATCGTAGCGAGCGCTGCGGCCGACACGGACACGTCCCAGACCGGGGGGTCGATTGCGTGCCGGTTGGTTCTGGCCGGCGTCGGCAAGTGTGGCAGCGCGATTGGCAGGCTCGGGACACGCCTGGTGGAGCCTCGCCGACAGCAAGGTCAGCGGAAGTTGTCACAGGGCGATGGGACGATGGCAACGTTGGACCGGGTGCCGTATGAATGAGGTGTAGAAATGGACGACGAACAACCGCTCGACCGAGCAGAACGCCGACGGCGGGCACGCGCCGAACAGAAGGCCAAACGACGAGCCAACCATCCGGGACACGGTCCCGACCCTGCTGCCGTCATGATTCAGCTGCTGAACGAAGCGAGACGTTTCGAGATCGGCGAACTCATCTCACTGTCGGACGTCGATCTCGACGTCTTACCCGCTGGCTCGGTCGAGTTCGCCCGAAGCGTTTTTGCCCCGGACTTCTCGGTTGATCGCAGACTGCACCAGCTCGCTCAACTGGTTGCGGCCGTTTGCGGAAGTTTTGCGGATGTCCATCCCGATGGCGACGAGGCAGAGCAGTCGATGCTCGAGCGCTGTGGGCTCGTGCAAACGATGGGCGACGGTGTCACTCGCGTCGAACTTACCGACACAACGCTGTTCAGTTCGACCTCAATGCTTGTAGCCAACCGTGTTGCGCTGATCGAAAAGACGCCTCCGTCATATTGCTGATGGTTAGCAGCAAGCATGGCTCTTCGTGGAAGGCCTATCCCGATACAGGCGAGGTGAACATCTCGGATCATCACGGCCGCCAAAGCGACCAGGCAAAGCGTCCATATGAGAGGCCGGCGGCCTCTCGGCCGAACCAGCGAGGCGACCGCTCCCAGCAACGGAACGCCACCCAGCTGACGAGGTAGAGCGAGGAGTCGAAAGGATCTGACTCGGATGTCCGTGACGTGGCTCGCATCTGCCCGAACAGGGCAGCCTGGCATGCGAGCAGGAACGATCCGACGAGTAGGTCAACAGGTCCGCCCACCATCTGTCCTCTCGCAGGGCTATCACCCATCGCCGGCCGTCACCGATTCCTGTGTGCCGGATCGAAACTCGACTCCGGAACCGGGAGGAAGCTCCGCCTGGTGGCCGCTCTGCAAACCGTCCCACCGTCAACGCCCCTCACCTCACCCTGACAGACAGGGGGAGGCTCATGAGGTACGTGTCAATGTGGCCGACGGTGGCGGAGTGGTCAATGGTGGCTTTGGCTCCGTGGTCGACAGCGTGCCGGTGGTCGACAGTGTGCCGGTGGTCGACAGTGTGCCGGTGGTCGACCGTGTGCCAGTGGTCGACAGTGGCGGGGGGCTGGTGGTGGTCGGTGGCAAGGTGTATCCCACACGATGTCGATCCAGCCCGACCCGGGCTGCCCGTCGGGATAGTGCCCTTCCACTGCGTAGACCTTTTCCGGATAGTCGTCATTCGGGTACCCGTAGTTGAACGGTGGTTCCCGCCCGGCCGCGTCAGCGGAGTAGGACCCGTCGGCACGGAACTCGACCGAGAAACCGGGTATCGGTTGCCAACCACTGGGCACGGTGACCTCCCCGATCCAGGAGCCCACGATGAGTTCCGTCATTGGAATCTCGTAGAAGACGGGAAGATCGAGGACCGTCTCGTTGCCTGCGCTGTCGGTGGCGGTAAACGAAACGACGCTGCGGCCCGGCTGGAGGGTCAAGGTAACGCTCCATTCGCCGTCGGGCTCGACCTCCGCCGAATAGCGACCGTCGGCGACAACGCGGGCGCCGGCCTCGGTGGTGCCGGTGAAACGATAGGAGGGCGTCGTGATCCACGCCCCGGGCACGGGGTCGACGAAGGAGAGCGAGGGCGGGGTCGTGTCCTCGGTGTCCGTCGCGGACGGTTCGCTCCGATCACCGCAGCCGACCGCCAGCAGCGTGGCCAAGACGACAATGGCCAGCAACCTACGCATGTCACTCACCTCCACTCCACCAAACACTCACGCAGGGTCGGGCGATAGAGGCGAACGGCCCGCCGTCGGGTTTGCCTGATGTGTCGGAGCGGCGGCAGACCCAATGCCGTGCTCGAACAGTTCACTCAACGAGCCTCAACTGCGTCGACCATCGGGCGATCATGACAACATCCGAGCAAAGCAGCGACAGCCACTCGCAAGGACCGCCGTGGCCGCTGCATCCGTCCACGTTTGCGGCTCGCACCGATGGCTTCACCGAACGGGATCGCCACACCGAACGACTGGAGGCGAGCTGTCGTGCATCCCGGTCGAGCTGGGAAGGGCGCACACGTAACACCGACGGGGCGACCAAGACGGGGATCGGTCCTGGACCGGCTCTATGGCTGCGGGGCCGATTCGGCCCTCAGGAACTCGTCGATGGCTCGGGCGGCGCGTCGACCGGCGCCCATCGCCATGATGACGGTTGCCCCACCGGTGACGATGTCGCCGCCGGCGAAGACGCCCGGCTTGGACGTGCGACCGGTGTCGACATCGGCCACGACGGTTTCCCGATCGGTCCGGTCGAGGTCCGGTGTGGCTCGCAACAGCAGTGGGTTCGGCATGTTGCCGATCGCGATGATCGCCACATCGACGTCGACCTCACCAAACTCGCCGGGGATCGGCACCGGGCGTCGTCGACCGTCGGCGTCCGGCTCGGCCAGACGCATCTTCTGCAACCGAACACCCGTCAGGCGACCTTCATCGTCACCGGTCAGCTCAACCGGAGCGACCAGGGTGGTGAGCACGACCCCCTCGGCCTCGGCGTGGGCCACTTCTTCGGCCCGGGCCGGGATCTCATCGGGCGAACGACGGTACGCGATCGACACCGATGCACCACCGAGGCGCACTGCGGTGCGGGCCGCGTCCATGGCGGTGTTGCCGGCACCGAAGACGACCACCGACTTGCCCTGCACGTCGATGAGTGGTGTGTCGCTCTCGCCGGTGTAGGCCCGCATTAGATTCACCCGGGTCAGGAACTCGCTGGCCGAGTAAACACCGATGAGGTTCTCACCGGGGACGTCCAGGAACCTCGGAAGCCCGGCCCCGACGCCGAGAAACACCGCGTCGTAGCCCTCGACGGTAAGGAGATCATCGACGGTGTCGATCATGCCGATGACGGCGTTGGTCTCGAACGCGACGCCGCGCTGCTTCAGTCGACCGATCTCGGCGGCGACGATCGCCTTGGGCAGACGGAATTCGGGGATGCCATAGGCCAGGACACCACCGAGCTCGTGCAGTGCTTCGAAGACCGTGACCTCGTGGCCGGCGCCGACCAGATCGCCGGCACAGGCGATCCCGGAGGGTCCACTTCCAACCACGGCCACGCGCTTGCCGGTGCTGGCAGCGGGCGTCGGCACCGATGACCCCTTGCTGCGGGCGTGGTCCGCCACGAATCGCTCCAGATGCCCGATGTGGATCGGCTTGCCCTTCTTGGCCAACACGCACGCGCCTTCGCACTGCGTCTCCTGGGGGCAGACCCGACCACACACCGCCGGTATCGAGTTGTCCGCCGCAATGACATCGGCCGCATCGAGGAACCTTCCTGCCCCGACCAGCCGCACGAACTCGACGATGTCCACTCCGACCGGGCATCCGGTGACACATGTGGGGCGAGCACAGAAGAGGCAACGCTCGGCCTCGGCGACGGCCATCTCCTCCGTGTAGCCGTCGTTGACCTCGTCGAAATCGGTGCGTCGCACGTCCGGGGAGCGTTCGGGCATCGCCACCGGGTCCCGCTTCATCCGCTCACGACGACTCAACTCGCTCACGGCGCCGTCCCGTCAACCAGGACGGGTACCGCGGCGCACGGACCGAGCTCATCTCGCCGTGTCGCCTCCCAGCCGGCATAGGCCCGATTGCGTTGCTCGAGAAGATGGAAGTCGACGAGGTGGGCGTCGAAGTCGGGGCCGTCGAGGCAGGCAAATCGGTTGGTCCCACCCACCGACACGCGGCATCCGCCACACATCCCGGTGCCGTCGACCATGATCGGGTTGAGGCTCGCGACCGTGGGGATGCCGTAGGCGCGGGTGGCCTCGGCGACCGCCGCCATCATCCCGATCGGTCCCGCTGCGAGAACCCGGTCGACCTTCCTCGTGGCGAGCAGATCGGCGAGGGCATCGGTGACGAAGCCATGCCGGCCGAACGAGCCGTCATCGGTGCAGGCGTGCACCTCAGCACATATGGCCGCAAGTTCTGTTTCGAACAACAGATGGGTTCGGCTCCGTGCGCCGATCACGGCGACGACCGTGTTGCCGGCCTGGCTCAGAGCTACCGCCGACGGATAGGTGACCGCCGTGCCAACGCCGCCACCCACAACCACGACGGTGCCGAAACATGCAACCTCCGAGGGCGTGCCGAGCGGACCCGCAAGATCGAGGATCTCGTCGCCGGCCTCGAGCGCGTTCAACAAGGTGGTGGTCTTGCCAACCGCCTGAACGACGAGCGTGATGAGGCCGGCCTCGGGATCGGCAGCGGCGATCGTGAGCGGTATCCGCTCCCCGTCGGGGGTGACCCTGACGATCACGAACTGGCCGGCGCGGTGCTTGCGGGCGATCTTGGGGGCGCGTACCCGGAAGAGCTTCACATCGGGCGCCAAGACCCTCGCCTCGAGGATCGTGCTCATCCCATTACTCTTGGTCGGACCGGCCGGGCACGACAGAGCCGAAGGTCCCTGGACCTACTGATCGTCGCCGTGGGGCGCTCGTCGCACCGATCTCCGGTGTCGGGTGATTTCGATAGGGTTCGTTGTCGATCGACCCGGAATGGCGGAAGGAAGGTTCCAACCCAGAAGCCGACGGTCACAGCGAACTACGGGGTGACGGCGGTCATCAGTCCGCCCCGAGGGCCATGGCCGAGACCGGCGCCGATGACGGCGAGCACCGCATCGATCACGGGTCCGAGTCCTTACCCCGCTCGTCCGACACTCGCCGTTCGTTCTGGACGGTCGAAAGACCTCGAGATCATCGTCTCTCGCCACCAACTCGAAGTCCTCCGCCGCCAAGTCGACCGCCCACCCACCCTTCCGCGCTGCAGCGCCTGATCGTGCATCTCGCCAATGACAACCCGAGTTGGGGCTACCGGCGGATACACGGCGAACTCACCGGTCTTGGCCACCAGATCGCAGAAACGACGGTGTGGCAGATTCTCCGCGAGAATAACATCGACCCGGTACCGAATCGCTGCGATGTGACCTGGACCGCGTTCCTACGCTCCCAGGCAGCAGTCGCCTGCGACTACTTCACTGTCGACAGTGCGAAGCTCCGCCGCTACCACGACCTGTTCTCATCCACGTCGAGACCAGGCAGGTGGTCTTCGCCAGCCTCACCGCGCACCCGACCGGTGCCATCGACCACCCAAGCCGCCCGCAAGCTGTTCCTGAACCACAGCGACGGGCTCGAAGGAGCTCGGGCCTTGGTCCGCGATGGCGGCAGCCAGTTCATCGACGCCTTCGACGAGATCTTCCGCACCGAAGGCTCCAAGGTTCTCATGACGCCCGTCAAGGCGAGCCACCATCGGCATCGCCAGCGAACAACACGATACTCAGATCAACCCGATGCCACGGACTCATCCACGAATACGCAAACGCCGCCTGACCAGCCACGACAGGGTTTTCGACCCCCACAGGCCAGGGGATCGACGTGCGGTCCAGCCATCGGGGCAAGGCGGCAGTGTGGCGCCTCTTCGGCTCCGATGAAGCGATCACCACCTACGCCCAATCGATGAAGGAGGTCGGGTGGCGCTACGTCAACCTGGCCGAGAACATCGAAGATGCGGCCGAGACCGGAGTGGCCAGGAGCGCCACCCGGAGCTGGGCCGGATAGATCGCTCCCGCTGGGCGATGGGTGCTCCAGCCGCTGCGGGGGGTTCTGCTAGGCCCCTCCGCAGTGGTCGCCCAGCGGGAGAAGCTCGCCCACCGGGTGGCCGTCATGCTGTTGGGTCGTGACGGCCACCCAGATCGGCGGTCACGACTCGACCTGGAGCCGGGCCAGGGTCGTCAAGGTGATCTGCCGCTGACCGTTGCGCTGGGCTTTGCCAGCGGCCGCCCAGACCGGAGCGCAAGGGCCGTCATAGACGATCGTGCCGACCCCCTGGTCGTCGAGTAGGACAACCACCAGGCGCTCGGCCGAGGTGCCGTGAGCCGACAGGGCTATCGACCCCCTGGTGGTCGTCTTGATCTCGACCTTGGCGCCGCCAGGGTCCACGGCGTCATAGCCAGCGGTCGAAGGTGGCATGAGGTCCAGGCCAAGGTGATCGGCGGCCAGGACCTCGCCGATCGAGCCGACCAGATGACCATCGGGGCTGAACGGTCGGCCGGTCGCCTCGGTCAATGCTCGACACGCTGCGAAGATGCCCCGTATCGCCCGCTCGTTGGTTCGCCTCGAAGCGGTCACGAGTCGGCCGCCACCTTCGGCTTGCGCTTTCGGGTGCTGGTCACTTGCGTCCATATCGTCCCGCCTACTCATGGTCGATTCCTCTGTTCTGGCATTCCGGGTACCTCCGGTGTGTCCGGCCCCCGGGAGTGTTTGCGCACTCGCCGGGCACTTGGATTTCGGGAGACACCCGTTGCTGACCCGGTTGCTGACCTCTGCCTGAATATCAGAGAAGCCGGTCCGAATGGACCGGCTCTGACCTGGGAGTACTTGGCTCCGGGGGTGAGGCTCGAACTCACGACCCACTGATTAACAGTCAGTTGCTCTGCCAGCTGAGCTACCCCGGATTGCGACCGTCAGGATAGCGGATCGGAGGCTGCCTCAGTGGCAATTCACGCAGTCCCGGCAAAAACAGGCCGGGCTCCGCAGCCGATCCCGGTCAATCCAGATAGTCGCGGAGGCGGTCGCTCCGCAGCGGGTGGCGGAGCTTGGCCAGCGTCTTTGACTCGATCTGGCGGATGCGCTCCCTGGTGACGCCGAACTCCTTGCCGACCTCTTCGAGGGTGCGGGGGCGGCCGTCTTCGAGCCCGAACCGCAGGCGCACCACTTCGGACTCGCGCTCCGACAGATCTCCCAGGACGTCGCGGACGGTCTGTTCGAGCAGCTTGCGGGCCGCCAGATCAAGCGGGGCCGCACCCTTGTCGGCGATGAAGTCGGCCATCGAGGTGTCGTCCTCGTCGCCGATGGGCGTGTCGAGCGACAGCGGATCCTGGGATGCGATCCGCAGAATCTCCTCCACCTTCTCCGCGGGCAGGTCGACCTCATCTGCCAGCTCGGGGATCGTCGGATCCCGTTCCAGCTTGGCCCCGAGCGTGCGCTGGGCCCGCAGGACCTTGTTGATCGACTCGACCATGTGGACCGGCACCCGGATGGTGCGGGACTGGTCGGCGATGGCCCGGGTGATGGCCTGGCGGATCCACCAGGTGGCGTAGGTGGAGAACTTGAAGCCCTTGGTGTGATCGAATTTCTGCACCGCCCGCATCAGACCCAGGTTTCCCTCCTGGACCAGGTCGAGGATCGGCACTCCCCTCCCGACATGGCGCTTTGCGATCGACACCACCAACCGCAGGTTGGCCGAGGTCAGCTCCTGGCGGGCCCGGTCGCCGTCTGCGACCTCCCGCCGCAGTATCCGCTGCCGGTCTGTCGGGATGGCCTTCCATTGGCCCTCACCGTTCAGCCTCGCAATCTCCTCCGCAGCACAGGCCCCGACCTCGATCCGCTTGGCCAGCGAAACCTCCTCATCGGCGGTGAGCAGCGGAACCTTGCCGATCTCTTTGAGGTACATGCGAACCGGATCGGCCGAACCGCTGGCCCGGGCCATGGCGGCCGCTGCCATCCTCGCCGGGTCCTGGCGTCTGCGGATCCGGCGGCCGGCACCGGCATCGAAGGGCCGAACATCGGGAGGCTCCTCGTCGAACGGGATGCCGTTGTCGGTCATGAACTGGCGAACCTCGGCCAGTACCTCGGGGGTGAGCTCGACCCGGGGCATCACCGCCACCACATCGTCGACATTGAGTGGTCGACCCGCTTTGGCGCGAAGCAGCAGCCGCTGCTTGTACTCCTCGGCAATCGAGGGCTGCGCCGACACCACGGGCTCCTTGTTCAAGAACTGTCCTCCAACGGGTCTCCCACCCAAGCTAGCAAGTCTGCGATGGCTCCCGCTTGCCGGGCCGACTGTCGAACGTCCTCCAATTTCAAACGAAGCCAGGTGTGCTCCCGCGCGATCTCGATCTGGTGGGCCGGATCGGCGGCCGCCATTGCGCCGGCCGACTCCGACATCAATCGCTCAAGATACGGCTCCCAGAGCCGGGCTGCGACGTCGATCGGCTCGGCCTGGGAGTCTTCGACGGACAGCCGCTGGACGATCTCGGCCACCTCGGGACCCCCCTTGTCGATCACGTCGTGGAGGGAATCGCAGGCCTGCAGAAGATCGTACGTCGTGGCACAAAGCTCGTCGTTGAACAACTCGGGAACGAGCAAGGCGACGATTTCGTCGTGTCGATGGACCGACAACTTCAGCGCTTCCAACTCGGGGCTGTCGCGTACCTCGCCTCGTCGACCGGGCGTCTTGCCCATGGTGGCTCGGGGCCCCTCGGCGGCGGCACCGGGCGGTTTTGCCAGCTGGGTCCGAACCAACTCCAGCTCCAGCCGGCAACGGGTGGCAACGGTGACTGCGTATTGGTCACGGACCAGGGGATCGGGATGCTCCCGCACCATGGCCAGGGCCGTCTCGGCGGTGCGGGCCCGACCTTCGACCGAGCCGAGGTCGCCTGCGGACAGGGCCCGTTCGACCCGGAATTCCAGAAATGGGCGTGCACCGGTGACCGCCTCGACCAGCCGCTGCGGATCGGACTGGCTCAAATCGCCGGGATCGACCCCGGCCGGAAGGTCGGCCACAGCGACGTCGAGATCGTGGGCCTTCTCCCACTCGTAGAACCGGGCCGCCGCGTTCTGGCCCGCTGCATCGGCGTCGAACGCCAGCACGACCCGTCTGGCGAAGCGCCGCAACAGCTTCACGTGCTCCTCGGTCAATGCGGTGCCGCAGGTGGCAACGGCCCGACCGAGGCCGGCCGAGGCGAACCCGATGACGTCGGTATAGCCCTCGCACACCACGACCTCGTCGGCCTCGACGATCCCGGCCTTGGCCCAGTTCAGCCCGTACAGCAACCTGCTCTTGGCGTACACCGTTGATTCAGACGAGTTCTTGTACTTCGGGCCATCGCCCCCCGGCAGCACCCGGCCCCCGAAACCGACCGCCGTGCCTTGGGCGTCGAAGACCGGGAACAGGATCCGATTGCGGAATGCGTCCTGCTGGCGGCCGCGCCGGTTGACGAAGCCGAGGCCACTGTCGGTGAGATCGCCGTTCGACAGCCGGAGGGCGCGGGCCAGGCTGTCCCAGTCGTCCGGGGCCCAGCCAACCTGGAACCTCCGGACCATCGCACCGTCGAATCCCCGATGACGAAGGTAGCTCCGTGCCGCCCCTGCGTCGGCTCCGGTCAGCAGCCGATCGTGATACCAGTCGACCGCCTCGGCGATGGCCTCTTGCAGCTTCGTCTTGCGACGGCGGTCCTCCCCGCCCCCGGCATCGGTGTAGTTGAGGGTGATGCCGGCCTTGCTGGCCAGCCACTCCACCGCCCCGACAAAATCGAGGTGCTCCTTCTCCCGGACGAAGGTGATCGCGTCGCCCCGGACGCTGCAGCCGAAGCAGTAGTAGAGCCCTTCCTCGGCGTTGACCGAGAAGGACGGTGATTTCTCGGCGTGGAACGGGCAGAGGCCCTGGAAACGTCGACCGACCCGACGCAACTGGGTGTATTGGGAGATGACCGCGACGATGTCGCTCGCATCGCGGACTCTGCCGATGTCCTCGTCAACGATCCCCACGAACCCTCAAGCTACACGCCAGTCACAACAATGAGGTAGACGCTGGACCGGCCCCCGATACCCAGTGGCAATCCCCCACCGTGCGCAGGACCTCGGCGACGGTCGGGCACCAGCCAGTTGCCGAACACCGGCGCTATGGGCCGCAGCGCCGCCACGGCGGTATGGAGGTGAAACCCGTCGACGGCCATGAACTGGACCCTGACCTCGACCCCTTCGTCGGCCAGTCTGGCCATGATGCCGGCGCAGCCCAGCGCCTCGTCGTCGGCGTGGGGGAGACGACCGGGACCCGGTCGAGGGCGGAGAGGTCGAGCACTCAGGAAGCCTTGCCGGCCACGATCGGCCGGGAGTAGTCGATCGTCTCCCGGATCAAGTCCTCGAGCCCGACCGAGGGCTTCGAGCCGACCGCCGGGGCCGCTCCGAGAACCGGGGTCTTCTCGAACGACTCGGCCTCCTCGTGGAGCTTGCCACGGATCGTCTTGGCGTCGGCGTAGATCACCTCCGAGGTCGGGTCCGTCATCTGCTTGACCCGCTCGGCGATGACCCGTTCCGCCCCGGCGAGGCTGCCTCCGTCGAGGAAGTCGTCGTCGACGCTCATCTTGAGCACGGTGCAGTTCGGCTCGGCCTCGCGGGGTTCGGTGGGGATGACCGAGCTGACCAGCGAGTCGATGATGACCACCCGGCGACCCCTCGCCAGGAAGGCATCGGCGACCAAGGAGCCGATGAAGCCCATGCCACCGGTCACGATCACCACATCTTCGATCTCGACATCTCGCGGCCCCAGCTGCGGGGTGTTCATCGCCAACAGTCTCCTCGTTGCTCGGCACCGGCAAGGCATCTCCGTGGAGGCATCGCCGGAGAGAATGGTTGTTGTCGCCGGGTGATCCGGCTGGCCAGGTAGGCAAATGGTCCGACAACCCGGCCCGCCTGATGCCAAAGGTGATACTTGGGGTGGACCGGAATGCTGTCACTGAGCACGGGGTCCGGTTCTCCATAAGCATTCAAGAGCATCGGCACGCCCAGGGGGGATTCGTGTCAATACAGCCCGTCGCGACTCCTTCTCGATCAGATGATTGGTCAGAAATGCGGTCAGCCCCAACCGTAGATATCGGTGTGCCAGCCGATGACGGCCGACGGTGCGGGATGTCATTCATCGGCGAGCGCAGACGAAACGCCACATCGTCGACGACCTGTCGGCGCAAAATCGCCGTCATTCCGCCGACTTCGGACTTCAGGCCAACCTTCGCCGCCGGGCGATTCGACAACCGCTACAAACGATCAGACCTTGCTCGACCACCACCAGCCGGCGACCCGGCCACCAGCCGAAGCCGGGCTCAGGACAGTCGTTCCGCCAACCAGTCCCCGACTTCGGCGATGGGGAGCCGGACCTGGTCCATCGAGTCACGATCGCGAATCGTGACCGCCTTGTCCTCGAGTGAGTCGAAGTCGTAGGTGATGCAGTACGGGGTGCCGATCTCGTCCTGGCGGCGGTAGCGACGGCCGATGGCCTGCGTCTCGTCGTAGTCCACCATCCAGCGTGGCTGGAGCTCGGCCAGGAGGTCCCTGGCCGGGCCGGTCAGCTCGGGCTTCTTGGACAGCGGGAGCACTGCGGCTTTGTAGGGGGCGATTCGGGGATGCAGCCGGAGGACCGTTCGGGTCTCGTCGTTGACGATCTCGTCGTCGTAGGCAGCCATGAGGAACGCCATCATGGTTCGCGTCGCCCCGGCCGCCGGCTCGATCACATGGGGAACGTACCGCTCGTTGGCCGCCTGATCGAAATACTCCAGTTTTTGACCAGAGTGGGCCATGTGCTGATCGAGGTCGTAGGAGCCGCGGTTGGCGATGCCCTCGAGCTCGTCCCAGCCCCACGGGAAGTCGAATTCGACGTCGCTGGTGCCCGATGAGTAGTGGCTCAACTCGTCCGGGCCGTGGGGTCGGAGCCGGAGCTTCGACTCGTCGATGCCGTGGTCGATGTACCACTGCAGCCGCTCGGCGCACCAGTACTCGTACCACTGATCGGCCTCGGCCGGCGGCACGAAGAACTCCAGTTCCATCTGCTCGAACTCTCTGGTCCGGAACACGAAGTTGCCGGGGGTGATCTCGTTGCGGAAGCTCTTGCCGATCTGGGCGATACCCAGCGGGGGCTTCTTGCGGGAGGTGTTGATCACGTTGGCGAAGTTGATGAACATGCCCTGGGCCGTCTCCGGCCGAAGGTAGGCCACGGCGCCATCGTCCTCCACCGGCCCGGCCTGGGTCTTGAACATGAGGTTGAAGTGCCGGGGCTCGGTGAACTGACCCCTCATGCCGCAGGTCGGGCAGACGTCGGGGTCGTCGAGTTTGTCCTGACGATGCCGGGCCCCGCAGTTGCGGCAGTCGACCAGCGGGTCGGTGAAATTGGCCAGGTGACCCGAGGCTTCCCAGATCGCCGGGGGCGAGAGGATGGACGCGTCGAGCCCGACCACATCGGACCGGAGCTGCACCATCGAGCGCCACCACGCCTCCTTGACATTGCGGAGCATCAGAACGCCGACCGGGCCGTAGTCGTAGGTCGAGCGGAAGCCGCCGTAGATCTCGGCCGACGGGAAGACGATGCCGCGCCGCTTCGAAAGGTTGACGATCTTGTCGAAGAGATCCGGGGCTGACTGGCTCATGGAAACGAAGCGTAACGGTTGTTCGCCGGATTGAATGACGAATTGCTTGTGGGCCGTCGATTCCCGCCGACAGGGACAACGTGCCCGAGAGCAATGCCGCATCGCAGGAACATGAACCATCGCCCGTGGTCCAGAGGATCACCTCCGTACTCGTCGATGCCGTGGTCGTTGCCGTTCCGACGGCGATCGTGGCGCTTGCGGTATCCGAACGATTCTCGATACTGGACAGGGTCGACGGGACGCCGATCTTCAGCGAGTCGGACCAGCTCAGAATCAACGAGATAGACCAGGGATTCAACCGGGCCGTTCGCATCGGTGACACCGTCTTCGCCCTGAGCGGTTCCGGTTGGTGGTTGACCCTGCTGACCATGCTGGTGCTGATCGCCGTCGTCTTCGTCGTGCTCCCCTCGGTGCTTCGCCGCCGGTCGCCGGGGCGGCTGGTGGCCGGCTTGGAGGCTCCTTCCCAGCACGACGGACGGGATGAACCGGCGGAGTTGGTTTCCGTCGAGGCCGCCCTCAGAGGCACAGGCTGTGCCACGACAACCTCGGAGACCGAGGCCGGGAATGGTGCCGCCGATGGGGTCGAAACCGGCGACGGCGGCCAGGGGCAACGAGGCGACCCGATTCCCGAGTCGCTGACCGGCTCCACGATGACCCCGACCGGTGACGAGATCGACGACAACCCCGACAGTCGACAACCGCTGGGCTCGACGCTGGACCAACTGCGGGGAGACACCCCTGGACCGGCCGGAGACGCAGCCCTCGACCCAACCGCCGAGCAGGATCACATGAGCACCCAAAACGATAGAGACCCCAATCCAGTGGCGCTGACCGGTGAGGCCGCCGGCGGCACCGTCGAACCACCACCGCCGGTCACCCTGGCCGATGCCGACGACTATCTCGATTGGGAGCAATCGGGCGCCCCGCGGCCGACTCGATCGTCGACTGCGAGCGGCAGTGCCGGCGCCGGTTTCGACAACCTGGCCCTGCCGGAATCATCGCTGGCCGAACTCCCGATCCACGCCTCGACCGTCGCTGACAAGCCGGCAGCGCTCAACCGCGACGAGACTGCCGGGGATCTTCCGACCTGGAGCGACACCTGCAACGCCTGGCTCTACTGGGACCAGAACTCCGAGCGTTGGTTCCGTCACGACCCGGCCGAGAATCGGTGGCGACCGATGGTATCGAGCCCGGTCAGCTAGGGTTCGAGCCGTCCTGGAGCTGCTCGTACAGCACGGAAGAGGCTCGAAGCCGCCGCTCGATGTGCTGCTCGACGAGTCTGGCGGCCACGGTCTCCAGCTCCTGGGCAACCTCCTCCGAGGTGGTGTCGAGCACATGGCGAACCCGCCCATCGAACACGTTCCGCAGGGCCAGCCTGGCCGAATCTCCGATCGGCTCGCCGCCGGGGCAGTTCGAGCAGAGCACACCTCCTTCGTGGATCTGGATCGCCACGAGGTCGGCGGACGAGCCGCACCGGACGCAGGCGTCGACCAACGGCTGGACCCCCTCCAGCACCAGGAACTTGGCCACGAAGGTTGGAACCACCAGCGGGTTGCCGGCCCGCTCCAGTTCCCGCAGTGCGCCGGTCAACATCTTGTACAGCGCCGGATTGGCCTCACCCTCGGCCACTGCGGCGTCGATGATCTCGAGCAGCAGCGCCGCTCGGCCGTAGCTGTCGAGATTCGACCGGAGGTTGGTGAATGCCACCACCCGCTCGGCCTGGGTGATGATGTCGAGGTTTCTTCCCTCATAGAGCTGCAGCTCCACGATCGAGCCCGGCTCCAGCCGGGAACCGAACTTGCTCCTGGTCCGCCTGACCCCCTTGGCCACCGCTCTGACCTTGCCACGACCACGGCTGAACAGCACCACGATGCGATCGGCCTCGGCCAGCTTGTAGGTGCGGAGCACCACCGCCTCGTCACGATACAGCGCCACGGTCGCCCCTTCGACCGGTGCCGCCGGCCGGGACCAGCAAGCGAATGAGCCGCATCGTCACCAGGTCGGCGATCAGGTGTCCAGCCCTCCGAAGCGTCGACTTCGGCTCTGATAGTCGGCGACCGCATCGGCCAGATGGCCTCGGCGGAAGTCAGGCCAGTAGGTGTCGACGAAGACAAGCTCGGCATAGGCCGACTGCCAGATCAGGAAATTGGAGAACCGGTACTCCCCCGACGTCCGGATCCACAGATCGACGTCCGGCATTTCCGGGTCGTAGAGATGTTTTGCGATCAACGCCTCATCGATGTCGGCCGGGCTGGTTCCGGTGGCCACGATCTGTTTCACCGCGTCGACGATCTCGGCCTGACCGCCGTAGTTGAAAGCGACCGAGAGGGTCAGCTTGCGGTTGCCGGCCGTCAGTGCGGTCGACTCGTCGATCCGACGCAGCAGGCGCTTCGGCACCTTCCAGTCCCGCCGGCCGATGAACCGGATCCGGACACCCTTCTCGTGGAGCTCGTCGCGGTGGTCGACCAGGAGCGACTCGTTGAACCGCATCAGGAACCGGACCTCGTCGGTCGGTCGGCGCCAGTTCTCGGTGGAGAAGGCGTAGACGGTGAGCCACTCGATG
Source organism: uncultured Acidimicrobiaceae bacterium (assembly GCA_947259095.1). Classification (GTDB taxonomy): domain Bacteria; phylum Actinomycetota; class Acidimicrobiia; order Acidimicrobiales; family SZUA-35; genus JAHELU01. Next base: position 74,412 of record CAMYLA010000020.1, read on the forward strand.
CCGAGCTCGAGCGCCCCGTCCACCACGTCGAGCAGGGCCTCCTTGCCCGCGGCATGGCCATCGGTTCGTTTCAGGCCCTGGCGCTCGGCCCAACGACCGTTGCCGTCCATCACGCAGGCCACGTGACGTGGCAGACGATCTCCGTCTGGCCCGGTGCGACTCATGGACTCGACCGTAGCCGTTGACCTCATGTTGCAACGACCGCGGAAGGCATTTTCCCTGCCGGGCAGGGCCCCGGCAGCGCGCAGGCCGAGTCGACGCCCGGCCGACACCCCGGGCGGCGGCTACGGCATGGTGGGGGTGGCGTCGCTGGTCGATATGGACGGGGTCGACGCGGTTGTGGTGGCGGTCGTGGCCGTGGTGGTCGTGGCCGTGGTGGTTGCGGTCGTCGACCCGGTCGTGGCGGCGGTCGTGGGCGTGGTTGGCGTCGTGGCGGTGGACGACGACGATCCGGTGGTCGACGTCGTCTCGACGGTGCTGGTGGTCGGCTTCCCGGTGGTGGCCGTCGTCGTTGTCGGGCGGACGGTGGTGGTGGCGGTGGTGGTCGGGATCGATGGCATCGTTGTCGGCAGTGCGGTGGTCGGCAGTGCGGTTGTCGGCAGGGTGGTGCTGGTCGTGGGATCGCCAGGCAACGAGGTCGATGTCGAGATCGACGTGCCGGTGCCGTCGGTGGAGCCGGTGGTGGAGGTGGGGACCCGCCTGACCGTGGTCGACTTGACCTTTCGGCGCGGTGCCATGGCTTTTCTGGCCTGCGCCGGCCGGGCCTGCGTGGCGGGGGCAACCGTCGACGACGTCGATGACGACGAGAACAGCGCCGAGCCCGGGTTGCCACCGGCTCCAGGGGCCAGCGGGGACGGTCCGTCGATGGGCGGTGAACCACCGTCCACGGTGGTCGAACCACTGCCGATGGCGACCGTGGTCGCCGAGGCGGTCTCGAGCCCGGAACCGGTCCGGTTCAGTGCGACAAAGCCGACGGCGACCATGAGCACGGCGGCCGTTCCCGCCATCGCACGCCAGAACCACCGCCGGTCGACCGCATCGAGGAGCGAAAGCGGCACGAGGCCGACCAGACCGGCTGCGGCATCGTGGCCGGCGTCACGCAGCCCGGCCATGGTCGGCAACGTCGGACGACGCCCCGCCGGACCTTGCCCCGCCGGCGACGGCGATGGCCTCGACTCGATCGGGGGTGGCGGCATGGCCAAGTCCCGCAACACCGTCGGGTCCGTGGCGGCCGATTCGGTGCTGAACTTCAACTGTCCGGCCGGTTGTCCGGCGTCCACCGGGGGCTCCTCGCCGACGGTGCTGTTGCCGGCCTCGCCGACGGTGGGGTCCGGACGGCCGCGCTCTTCCGGTCCGGCGCGGCGGTCTCCGGCCTGTGGCGGGGGTGGGCCGGCCTCGGGGTCGACCGACGGGGAGGTGCTCGATGGGTTGGCCGCGGCCACCGCTTCGGGCGTGATGGCCGACGCCGCGCCGGCCATCGGCCCGGGACCCGACCTCGTTGTCCGAGGACCTCCGGCGACCTGGTCCTGCTCGATGGGGAGGAACAGCGCATCGAGTTCGTCAGGTGTCGGGGTGGCCAAACCGGCCTCCGATGACCGTCCGCCGCCACCGAGCGCCGGTGCCGTAGAGTCGGTCATGGCGCCGAGGACGGGCGAGCTGTCGAGGAGATCGGCCAGGGGGCCCGCGTCATCATCATCCACCCGAGGGTCTTTCGGCCCTCCAGATCGCCGGGGATCGCTTTCTGGTGCCACCTACTCAAGCTCCAGTCGGTGAGAGTCGTCCATCAACCCGCCAAGCAATCGCATCCTACTGTCTAGGCTGACAAGGATGGCCAACACTGGAGAATTGCTGGGTAGGGTCACCCAATCACTGCCCGGTGGTGGCGAGAGTCGTCCCGGACAGGTCGAGATGGCGGTCGGCGTCGGCGAGGCGGTTGCCGACGAGCGGGCGCTGCTGGTCGAGGCCGGCACCGGGACCGGCAAGTCGCTGGCCTACCTGACGCCGATCGTCGATTCGGGCCGCCAGGCCGTGGTCGCCACCGCCACGATCGCCCTTCAGGCCCAACTGGTTGAGACCGACCTGCCGCTGGTGGCCAAGGCTTTGGATCGAGAGGTCTCGGTGGCCCTGCTGAAAGGCAGGCGGAACTACCTGTGCCGCCAGCGCCTGGCCGAATTGGAGCGGGCCCAGCGGACCGAACAACTCCAGCTTCTCGGTGGCCGGAATCCCGACCACCATCTCGAACGCGTGGTCGACTGGGCGGAGGTCACCGTTGAAGGAGACCGGGAGGAGCTCGACCCTGCACCCCCGTCGGAGGTGTGGACCGCCGTATCGGTCGGAGCCGACGAATGCCCCGGCGCCAAGCGGTGCCCGTCCGGTGACCGGTGCTTCTCCGAGCAGGCCCGGCAGCGAGCCATGGCCGCCGACGTGATCGTGACCAATCACCACTACTACGGGCTCAACATCGCCTCCGGTGGGGTGCTGCTCCCCGAACACGACATCGTGGTGTTCGACGAAGCCCATCAGCTTCCCGAGGTCCTGGGGGCGACCTGCGGCACCGAGATCGGCGGCGGACGTTTCCGGGCCCTGGCCAGACGGGTGCGATCAGTACTGACCGACGACCAGCTGTCGACCTCACTCGACCGGTCGGCGGCGGAGGTGGAGGAGCTGCTCCGGCCGGCACTCGGCAAGTCGTTGACCGACCTGGGCGATCTCGTCGGCGTCATCGTCACGGGCCGGGACAGGGCTGAGCGCATCATCTCGGAGCTGCGCAAGCTCGGCCCCGGCGAGGGGACCGACATCGCAGCCAGGATCGAGCGAACGATGCTGGTGGCGTCCCGGCTGGTCAACGACATCGATGCGATCCTCGGGGCCGCCGATTCCGATGTGCTGTGGGTCGACGGCAACAGCACAAACCCGGTGTTGCGGCGGACGCCGCTGGAGCTCCAGGAGCTGCTGGAGACCAACCTCTGGGAGTCCCGGGCCGTGGTGTTGACCAGCGCCACACTGTCGGACGGGATCATCGGCCAGCTGGGCCTCGACTCGGACCACACGGTGCTTCGAGTCGGTTCGCCGTTCGATTACACCTCGGCCGGACTGCTGTATTGCCCGGTCGATCTCCCGCCGCCCAAAAGCGAGAAGCACCGGGCTGCGGTCCAGGACGAGATCATCGCCCTCGTCGAGGCGGCCGGCGGTCGTGCGTTGTGCCTGTTCACCAGTTTCAGCGCCATGACCGAGGCCGCCGAGAGGCTGGGGGCCGAGCTGACCAACCCGGTCCTGGTCCAGGGGGAGGCATCGAAGAGCGTCCTGATCGATCGATTCAAGCGCGACCCGACAGCCATCCTGCTGGCCACCCTGTCGTTCTGGCAGGGCATCGACCTCCCCGGCTCGACCCTGACCCTGGTCACCATCGACCGGTTGCCGTTTCCAAGGCCGGATGAGCCGGTGTCGCAGGCCCGACGGGATCGTGCCGGCAAGATGGCCTTCCGCGAGGTCGATCTCCCACGAGCCCAGACCCTGCTGGCCCAGGCGGCCGGACGGCTCATCCGCCGAGGCGACGACAGAGGCGTGGTGGCCGTTCTCGACCCGCGGTTGGCCACCAACCGTTCCTACCGGTGGGACCTCATCCAGGCGCTTCCACCGTTCAAACGGACCAAAGATCGAGCCGAGGTGGTGGCGTTCCTGGCCGAACTGGATCGGGTCTCCACCGACTGAACCCCGAACCGGCCGATGCGGGGCCGTGGACCGGCCGCGCATCAGTAGCCGAGTCGCTCGATGGCGGATCGGTCCTGCTGCCAGTTCCTGTCGACGTTGACCACCAGTTCCAGGAAGACGCCGTCCGGCAATTGGCGGCGGACCCTGGTGCCGACGTTCTTGAGGGTTTCCCCACCCTTGCCGATCACGATGCCCTTCTGGGACTCTCGTTCCACCAGGATCTCCACCCTTATCCGGGGCCACTCCCATTCGACCACCCGGGTGGCAACGGAGTGGGGAAGCTCGTCCCGCAGGATGTGCAGCAGCTGTTCCCGGACCAGTTCCGCCACCGTGAACGCCTCCTGAACGTCGGTCACCATTTCGGCCGGGTACCACAACGGCCCCGATGGCATCAGATCCGCCACGTGGGACACCAGCGGCTCCACTCCCCTGCCGGTCCAGGCCGAGACCGGGAAGTAGGCCGAGAAGTCGAGCTCGGCGGTGGCACGCAACTGGGCCAGCACCTGTTCCCGGGTCAGGCCGTCGACCTTGTTGAGCACGACGATGGTCTTCTCCGGCGTCAACCGCTCGGCCAGGAAACGATCGCCGCGACCGAAGCCGGCCCTGGCATCAACGACGAACAGTACGACGTCGACGTCGCCAAGGGCCGAGTCGGCCAACTCGTTCAGTCGATCGCCGAGGGGGGTCCTGGGCTTCGAGATACCGGGGGTGTCGACGAAGACGATCTGGACCTCATCTGTGGTCAACACGCCGCGGATCTGGTGCCGGGTGGTCTGCGCCTTGTCGGAGACGATGGTGATCTTGTGGTCGAGAATCTGGTTCAGCAGCGTGGACTTTCCGACGTTCGGTCGGCCGACGATGGCGGCGAAGCCGGAGCGGAAGTCCTCTGCACTCATCGTCGCCATCCGTTCCAACCGCAACGGCATCCTGTCGTTTGCGGTGTCCTCCTCATTCGACCAGGTCCTGCTGCTGGGCCGGCTCCGGCTGGGAGATGACGACCTTCTTGATCCGCCGACCCAGGACGTGTTCCACCCGCAAGCGGTAGCCATCGACCTCACACTCCTCGCCACGGGCCGGGACTCGACCGAAGGTGTCGAACACCAGCCCGCCAACGGTGTCCCAATCGCCCTGGGGCAGCTCCATCCCGGCGATGTCGTTGAGCTCGTCGATGAGAATCCTGGCATCGACCCGGAAGGTGCCGTCGGCCAGGGTGTCGACCATCGATTCCTCTACGTCGTACTCGTCGACGATCTCGCCCACCAGTTCCTCGATCAGATCCTCGAGCGTGACCAGCCCGGCGATGCCCCCGTACTCGTCGACCGCCACGGCCATGTGGAACTTCTCCTGTTGCATCTCCTGGAGCAGGTCGGCCACCTTCTTGGTTTCCGGTACGAACCAGGTCGGCCTGAGCATGGTGTGGACCTGCTGGTCCGGTCGGCCGTCAAGTTCGGCCCTGATGAGGTCCTTGACGTAGATCAGTCCGATCACGTCGTCCACACTTTCCCCAACGACCGGCACCCGGGAGAACCCGGCCGCCGACGCAACCTCGAGAGCCTCCTCCACGGTGAGGCGACGCTCGACGGTGATCATGTCCGGTCTCGGCACCATCACCTCACGGACGATGGTGCCGCCGAACTCGATCACCGACTCGATGAGATCCCGCTCGGTCTGCTCGATGACGTCGTCCTCCACCGCCGCATCGGCGAAGGCGATCAGTTCCTCGGGCAGCGAGAACGGTCCGGTCTGGAGGCCACCACCGGGCACGATCCCGTTCGTCAGTCCGATCAAGCCCTTGGCCAGCAGCCTGATCGGAGCCAATCGCAGCAACAGGTCGACCGGGCCGGCGGCCAGCAGGGCCACCCGCTCGATGTGGAGGATGGCCAGTGTCCGGGGTACCGCCTCGGCCACCACGAACATCAGGATCGTGTTGGCGGCGATCACCGCCACCACCGCCGGCCCGGGCAGGAATCGGTAGGCCAGCAGTGCCACCAGCGCCGCCTCCACCAACTGGCAGGAGATGATCACCAGCCGCAGCGGGTTCCTGGTCGCCTCCGGCTCGGTCATCAGGCGGATGAGCCGGCCGGCCCGTTTCGGTTCCTGAACCGCCAGCGACTCGGCCCTGACCAGGCTGAACCGGTCGAAGGCCTCCTCGGCGGCCACCAGAACCACCGCCAGCAGCACCAGGACGGCCGCCGCCACCAGGGCGATCCAGTCCCACAGCTCGAAGGTGGCGGCGAGCATCACCGGCTCCCCTCGGGGCGGGCCATGACCGGGACCGCCACGGTGGCGTGGCCTGCATCGGCAGCGGGGTAAAAGCCGGCGAGAGGATCGACCGTCGTCAGCCCGGTCATGCCGGGACCGGGTGATCGTGGCCGTGGCGGGCCAGGTGGTGCCGCTCCCGTTGCTGCATGACCGCCTGCTCATCGGGCTCGGCATGGTCGTGGCCGAGCACGTGAAGCACGCCGTGGATGATCAACAACGACAGTTCGGCATCGATCGAGCCGCAGTGATCGGGGGCCTGGGCCGCCGCAACCGACGGGCACACCACGACGTCACCGAGGTGGAGCGGCACGGTGTCGCCCTGCGCCAACGGGACGGGCTCGACCCAACCCGGGTCGGCGGCAGTGGCCGAACCCGGCGGCTCCCGGTCATCGGCGTCGAGCGGGAAGGCCAGGACGTCGGTCGGCCCGGCATGGCCCATATGGGTCCGATTCAGTTCGGCCATCTCGTCGGCGTCGACGAAGATCAGATCGAGTTGCCCGCGGCGGATCCGTTCGTCGACGAGGGTCTGGCGGGCCACCGACGACCAACGCCCGAGGTCCTCGACCCCGGCATCGGTTTGATCGAAACCGACGACCTGCGGCCCCGGACCGTTGTTCATGTCAGCGGCGGTTGCCGTTTTCGGATTCGTGGCGGGCATACGCATCGACGATGTCCTGGACGATCTTGTGACGGACGACGTCGCCGGACCGCAGGGTCACGAAACCGACACCGTCGATACCGCCCAGGATCGTCTCCAGACCGACGAGACCGCTGCGACCCCCGGCAACGTCGACCTGGGTGGTGTCGCCGGTGATCACGGCCTGGGAATTGAATCCGATGCGGGTCAGGAACATCATCATCTGCTGTGCTGTGGTGTTCTGCGCCTCGTCGAGGATGATGAAGCTGTCGTTCAACGTCCGGCCTCGCATGAAGGCCAGCGGCGCAACCTCCACCACGTTGCGCTCGAACAGCTTGGCCATCCCTTCGGCACCGACCATGTCGTGCAGGGCGTCGTACAGCGGCCGCAGATAGGGATCGACCTTGGACATCAGATCCCCCGGCAGGTACCCCAGCCGTTCGCCCGCCTCGACCGCAGGACGTGTCAGCAGGATTCGCTCCACCTGCTTGTTCTGCAGCGCTCGGACCGCGCAAGCGACCGCCAGCCAGCTCTTGCCCGTCCCTGCCGGACCGATGCCGAAGGTCACGGTGTTGGTTCGGATGGCGTCGAGATAACGCTTCTGGCCCGAGGTCTTCGGCCGGACCGGCTTTCCCCGGTAGGTGGTCAGCACCCGATCGGTCAGCACCTCCGACGGGCGCTCGTCATTGCGGATCATGTCGATGGAGCGCCGGACGACGGCCTGGCCCAAGGTCTCACCCCGCTGGAGAACCAGGACGAGCTCCTCGATCACCTGGGCTGCGTCCTCGGCCTGGGCGCCGTCCAGCGATATCTCGTTGCCGCGGACATGGACCTTGGCATCGAAGGCGTCTTCGACAACCCGGAGGTACTCGTCCCGCTCCCCCAGAAGTCCGACCATGAGCTGGTTGTCTGGGACTCGTATTTTCACTGTTGTCGACATCTACACCTGCGATCGTAGCCAACCCGAGGGGGTCCCACGAGCGGGTTTCGGGGATATCTTGGCCGCTCGGGCTCTTCGCCACGGAACCGGCCGCACAACATGACCGAGGACGACGTTTCCATGGCGGCAACCATCTGGCTGGGACTCCGACAACACGCAGTGGTGGTGAACAAGCGTTACCACCCCGCCCGGGCCGAGGAAGCGGCCGGCGGCGGCGACCGTTTTTCGCCCCAGAGACGTCACCGGGCCGAGTACCGGTGGCTGCAGGCGGCCTCGGACCATCCCGTGGTCGAGGTGGTGGAGGTGGATGAGGGGCAACTGACGACGGTGACCGGCTTCGCGGGCTCGGCCACGGCGCTGAGCACCGGCCGGCCCCCTGCCGAGGCGGCCCGGCTCCTGGGGGCGGTCGCCTGTGCCGTCGGCGTCCTCCACCGTCACGCGCTGGTCCACGGCAATCTGGCCGGCGATCACATCGTGGTCAACGGGCCGCGATTCGTGCTGTGCAGCCCGTCGGGGCTCGTCGATGACCCGACGGCCGACGTCGTGTCGTTGGGGGCGATCATCGCTGTGCTGTGCGGCCGCTGGCGTGCATCGGGCTCGGCCCATCCCGATGCCATCGACGCCCTGGCCGAGATCGCGACCAACGCCCTGGAGCCGGCGATGAGCGCAGACCGGCTTGGTGCCCGCCTCCTGGGCTTCGCCGGCCGGTCTGGCCGCGTCCGTCGATTCCGGCTGGCCCGGCCGGGCCGGCCCAGCCGGGGCGGGAGTTTGCCGGCGGTGGCGTGACGCCACCGGTGTCAGCCGGTGGCCATGATGTGGGTCAGTCCCAGGTCGGCCAGACGATCGACGGCGGCATCGATCTCCACACCGAGGATGCAGGCGACGGCCCGCAGATCGTCGTGGCGGATGGTGAGCACACGGCCATTGAAGTCCTGACGTTGAACCTGGATCATCACCAGGTACCGGCCGAGCATTTCCCCTTCGGGCCGTGGCACGGCGTCGAGCTCGGTCAAGTTGATCGTCACCCCGTTTGCCCGACCGGTCCGGCCGGTCAGATCAACCAGGTCGGCCGCCGCCGGGGCCACCGTCGATCGGGGCAGGAGCTGATCGACCGGCACGCTGTAATACTGGGCCAACCGCTCCAGTCTTGGCACGGAGATGGCCCGCTCGCCCCGCTCGTAGGCACCCAACACCGAGGCCTTGAACTCCTGGTCGGAGTTGGCCTCCACGTCTTGGAGCGACAGCCGTTTCTGCCGCCGGATCGCCCGCAGACGCTCTCCGACTCGTCGACCGTAGGCCGAACCGGCTTCATCCTGATCTTCGAACTCACCCATGCCGCTCCTGGTTCCGCCTTCCCAGAGACGGGTTGCCCTGCTTTGTGCTGTGTTGTGCTGCAGTCACGGTAACCGCCACTCAGAGCAACATCAACCACGCCGAGCGTTCAGCAGCACCGCCGGTTGAGCCGGGCGGGCCGCCCTCAGCACCGAGCGCGACGATGAGCGGACAGGAGCACTGCGGCGGCGATCGCTGCGGTCTCGGTCCGAAGGATGCCGCCGGGGAGCGAAACCGTCGGCCGGCCCACCAACTCGGCGGTGGAGAAGCCCCCTTCGGGCCCGATGACCAACGAGCGCTGGGATCCGGCGAGGACCGAACCGGCGGGGTCGGCCAGCGCGGCTTCCGGTCGGTCGGCCAGGAAGGCGACCAGATCGGTGAACGGTTGGACGACCGGCAGCCAGAGGTTCCTGGACTGCATCGCCGCCTCCCGCGCGATCCGCCGGTGACGGTCGGCGTTCTTGGCCGCCCGGGCGTCGTCCCAGCGGACCACCGACCGTTCGGTGCGAAGGGGCACGATCACGTCGATGCCAAGCTCGGTCAGCTTCTGCACCACCAGATCGGACCGGTCTCCCTTCACCGGTGCGAAGCCAACCGTGAGCGTCACCGCCGGGCGGGCCGCGACGACGATGTCGCCATCGGGTTCGGGAGCCGGCCCGAACCTGGCGCCGCGCCAGCCGCCGCGGCCGTCACAGATCGTCAGCGCCGCCCCGGGCTTGATCCTCAGCGACCGGGTGAAGTGATGGAGGTCATCCGGGGCCAGCCTCGGCTCCTCCAGATCATCGACGAAGACCAGCGGCCGCCGACGCAACTGCTCCAGGTGCTCCGAGCCGGCGGTGGCCATCAGCGGCGCGGTCGAGGCGACCGAACCATTAGGAGAATTTGGATTTGAACCGGCCGAGCAGGCCCTCTTCGCCGGGGGCCTTCACCTCTTCGCCCCGCTCCTTGGCCAGCAGGCGCAGCAGATCCTCCTGCTCGGGGGTGAGATCGGTCGGGGTGTCGACGACGAGGGTCAGGACCAGATCGCCGCGGCCACGACTCCGCAGGCGGGGCACGCCCTTGTCCCGGAACCGGAACGGCTTGCCGGTTTGGGCGCCGGATGGGACGTCGACCTCGATCTCGCCGTCGAGCGAGGCGAAGCCGACCGCAGCCCCCAGCGCAGCCTGGGTGGCCGGAATGTGCAGTTCGGCCAGCAGGTCTTCGCCGTTGCGGACGAACAGGGGGTGGTCCTCGACCCGGACCTGGACATAGAGGTCGCCGGCGCCACCACCTCGTCGGCCGACGGCGCCCCGACCGGTGAGACGCAGCGTCGAGCCGTCGTCGACCCCGGCAGGCACCTCGACCGAGTAGGTCTGCTCCTCGACCCGGCGTCCTTCGCCGGAGCAGTCCGGGCAGGGCGAGGAGATGGTGACACCTTCGCCGGAGCAGCGGGCGCAGGCGGTGGTGGTGACCATCTGGCCCAGAATCGACTGCCGGACCTGGCGGACCTGGCCGGTACCGCCACACTGGTCGCATCGGCTCACCTCGGAGCCGGGGGCGGCACCGGTGGCTTCGCAGGTGTCGCAGGAGACTGCGGTGCGGACGGCGACGTCCTTGGCGACGCCCTGAACCACGTCCTCGAGGGTCAGTTGGGCCACCACTTCGAGGTCGGCGCCGCGCTGGGGCCCGGATTCGGCCCGGCCTCCGGTGTTGAAGAAGGCATCGAAGAGGTCGCCGAGACCGCCGCCGGCGAACGGATCGCCACCCCGGCTCCCCGAAGAACCGAATCGGTCGTAACGGGCCCGCCGCTCGGGGTCGCCAAGGGCCTCGTAGGCTTCGGCGACCTGCTTGAACCTGGCCTCGGCCGAGGGGTCGCCGGGGTTGGCGTCGGGGTGGAGCTCGCGAGCGAGGCGCCGGTAGGCCCTCTTGATCTCGTCCTGGCTCGCCGACCGTTCGACGCCGAGCAGCTGGTAGTAGTCCACTGGCTAACCCTCGCTCAATCGGTTGCCGAGCTGGTTGCTGACGACGGCCACCGCCGACATCGCTTGGGGATAGTTCATCCTCGTCGGGCCGAGCACGGCGATGGAGCCGGCGTGCTCGCCGTCGATCTCGTACGGCGAGACCACCAGGCTGCACTCGGACAGCGGTTCGACGCCGGTTTCGGTGCCGATGGCGACGCTCAGGCCACGCTCGACGACATCGGCCAGCAGGCTCACGACGACCAGTTGCTGCTCGAGGATGGTCAGAACCTGGCCCACCGAATCGACCGCCTCGAACGCACCGGCCACCTTGGACGTCCCATCGACGTAGACCCGCTCGGCGTCGCCGGTCTCGATCAGCTCCCGATAGAACTGGGCCGCCAGTGCGTCGGCGGCCGGTTCGGTGGACGGTGCCAGGCTCCCGAGGGCGGACAGGCTCCGACCTTCCAGCGAGGCCCACAGCTGGGCGGTGGCGCCGGCGATCGTGTCCCCGTCGAGGTCGGTGTCGAAGTCGAAGCTGTGCTTGATGATCTGGCCGTTCGACAGGACCAGCACCATCATGACGGTCCGTTCGGCCAGCGAAACCAGCTGGACCGATCGTACGGTCGCCGCCTCGTCGGACTCGTCGACGACGACGGCCGCATAGTCGGTGAGGTTGGCCAGGAGCGCTGCGGTCTCCCGCATGACCTCTTCGATCTCGCCTCTCATCTGGCCGAAGAAGGTTGCCACCTGGCGTCGTTCCGTCAGGGCGAGGTTGGCGGCGTCGAGACTGTCGACGAAGTGGCGATACCCCTTCTGGGTGGGGACCCGGCCTGCCGAGGTGTGGGGTTGGCGTAGGAAGCCGGCGTTCTCCAGCGCAACCATGTCGTTGCGGACCGTTGCAGCCGACACCTTGACATGGGCGGCGGAAACGACGGCGGACGAACCGACGGGTAGCGCCGTTTCGGTGTATTCCTCAATCACCGCCTTCAGAATGGCGGCCTTGCGTTCGTCGAGCTTCATGTCTGGTTCCATCGGTCTGCGTGGCATTCTAGCGAGGGTTGCAACTATGCCCAGTCCTGCTTGTGCTGCTCGTAACGATCCAGTGACTCCCGTCGCTCCTCGTCGTGGTCGACGATGGGCGGTGGATACCCGGCCGGAGCCCCGGTTTTCTCGGTCCACGGGGCGTGGATCGAACGGTCGGGGAGATGGGCGATCTCCGGAATCCAGCGACGCAGATACACCCCGTCGGGATCGAACTTCTTGCTCTGACCAACCGGGTTGAAGATACGGAAGTAGGGGGAGGCGTCGGTTCCGGTCCCGGCCACCCACTGCCAGCCGTGGCTGTTGGAGGCCAGATCCCCGTCGACGAGGCGGTCCATGAACAGGCGTGCGCCTCTGGTCCAGTCGATGTGCAGGTCCTTGACCAGGAAGCTGGCCACGATCATCCGGACCCGGTTGTGCATCCAGCCTTCACCGGCCAGCTGCCGCATCCCGGCATCGACCATCGGATAGCCGGTTCGACCATCGACCCAGGCCGCAAAGCGCTCGTCGGCAACCGGACCCTCGTCGATCTCCATACCGGCCATCTTGTCGACATAGGCCTGGCGGGCCGAATCGGGCCGCACGGAGAGCACCTCGGCGTAGAACTCCCGCCAGCACAACTCGCTGCGGAAGGTCTCCTCCCCCGGCGACGAACCGAGCCGGTCCAGCAGCTGGCGGGGGTGGAGGGTTCCCCACTTCAGGTAGGGGGACAGCTGCGACGTGCCGGGGATCCCTGGCCGGTCCCTGGCGTCGTCGTAGGCCCCGACCCGCTCCCGGAGAAATGCCTCCGCCAGCTCCCAGGCCGCATCCTCACCGGCATCGGGGAGAGGAATCGTCACCTGGACCTCGGGAATCGCGGCGGCCACCCCCGAAGATGCGGTCGGCGGCTCGACCCAGTCCACCTCGGCCGCCGGCAGAGGCTCGGCCCAGCCATGCTTTGTCCAACTTCGGAAGAACGGGGTGAAGACCTTGTAGGAGGTGCCGCCGCCGGTCAGAACCGAGCCCGGTTTGACGGCATAGGGCGAATCGACCCGCCGCAACTGGGCGCCGACGTCGGCCAACGCCTTGGCCACGGCGTCGTCTCGTCGACGGCCATATGGTCCGAAGTCCTCGGGGGCGTGGACGACGGCTGCGCCAAACGACTCGACCAGTCGGGGCAGCTCGACGGTGGGGTCACCTGACACAACGATCAGGCCACCGCCCATCGAGGCGTCGAGCGACCGTAGTGAAGCCGCCAGGAAGGCTCGGCGGTTGTCGCCGGCCGGACCCCACAGCGACGGGTCCAACACGAACACCCCGGCCACCGGGCCCTCGGCCGCAGCGGCGACGAGGGCCGGATTGTCGGCCAGGCGGAGGTCGCGGCGGAACCAGAAGAGCGAACAACGCTGATCTCGGCGATGTGGCATCCCGGCGACAGTAGCGCCAACCGGGGCCGGCCCGTGAACCGGCGAGCGATCGGGGACTCCGCCCGGCGGCGCGGCGCAGGCGGCGATCGGGGCCGGCCCGCCGGCCGCGCCCGCTCAGTCGTCGAGTCGGAGGGCCCGGATGAAGGTGTCGGACGGGATCTCCACCCGGCCGAGGCTCTTCATCTTGCGTTTGCCCTCCTTTTGCTTCTTCAGCAGCTTGTTCTTGCGGGTCACGTCGCCGCCGTAGAGCTTCTCGGTCACGTCCTTGCGGAACGCCCGCACGGTCTCCCTGGCGATGATCCGCCCACCGATGGCGGCCTGGATCGGCACCTCGAACTGCTGCCGAGGAATGATCTCCCTCAGCTTCTCGGCGGTCCGCCGGCCGTACTCGTAGGACTTGTCACGGTGCACGATGGTCGAGAACGCATCGACCTGTTCACCGTTGAACAGAATGTCGACCCGCACCAGGTCACCCTGTTCGTAGCCGGTTGGTTCGTAGTCGAGGCTGGCATACCCCTGGCTCCGGCTCTTGAGCTGATCGAAGAAGTCGATCACCACCTCGGCCAGCGGCAGCCGGTACACCAGCTCCATCCGTTCCGGCGACAGGTACTCCATCTTCTCGATCTGCCCTCGCCGGGACTGGCACAACTCCATCAGCGTGCCGGTGTAGTCCGATGGGGTGATCATCGACGCCTTGAGGTACGGCTCCTCGATCTGGCGAAGGTCGCCGGAGGGGGGCATGGCCGACGGGTTGTCGATGATCACCTCATCGCCGTTGTTCATCGTCAGCCGGTATTCCACCGACGGGCTGGTGGCGATGAGGTTGAGGTCGAATTCCCGCTGCAGGCGCTCTCGCACGATCTCCATGTGCAGCAGGCCCAGGAAGCCGCAACGGAACCCGAAACCGAGGGCGGTCGATGTCTCGGGTTCGAAGGTGAAGCTGCCGTCGTCGAGGCGGAGCTTGTCCAGTGCGTCCCGGAAGTCCTCGTAGTCGTCGCCGTCCACCGGATACAGCCCGCAGAAGACCATCGGCTTCGGCTCCCGGTAGCCGTCAAGCGGCTCGGAGGCCGAGCCGGTGGCGGTGGTGATCGTCTCACCGGAGCGGGCCTCGCGCACGTCCTTGATGCCGGCGATCAAATACCCGACATCACCCGGACCGAGCGACTGGACCGGGGTGTTGTCCGGCGTCCTGGCTCCGATCTCGTCGGCGTCGTGAACCGCACCGGCCTGCATGAACCGGAGTTTCTCACCGGTTTGCAGGCGGCCGTTCATCACCCGGACGCTGGAGATGACGCCCCGGTAGTTGTCGAAGTGGCTGTCGAAGATCAACGCCTGGAGGGGGGCGTCCTCGTCGCCGGTGGGAGGCGGGATCCGTTCGATGATGGCATCCAGCAACTCCTCGACCCCCATGCCGGTCTTGGCCGAGATCCGCAGGACCTCATCGACCGGGGTGCCGAGCACCTGTTCCATCTCCGCCGCGTGGAGGTCGGGGTCGGCGGCGGGGAGGTCGAGCTTGTTGAGGACCGGCACGATCTCCAGGTCGTTCTCCAGCGCAAGGTAGGTGTTGGCCAGCGTCTGGGCCTCGATGCCCTGGGCTGCATCCACCACCAGGACCACGCCCTCGCAGGCCGCCAGGGAGCGGCTGACCTCGTACCCGAAGTCGACGTGGCCGGGGGTGTCGATCAGGTTGATCACGTGGCCCTTCCACATGAGCTTGACGCTCTGCAGCTTGATGGTGATGCCCCGCTCCCGCTCCAGGTCCATGGAGTCGAGGTACTGCTCCCGCATCTCCCTGGCCTCCACCGCCCCGCACATCTCCAGCAGCCGGTCCGCAAGGGTTGACTTGCCATGATCGATGTGGGCGATGATGGCGATGTTTCTGATCTTGTCGATCGGGACGTTGTCGGCCCGAACGCGGTTGGGGTGCAGGTCTGCCATGGCAATCAGGTTCTGTCGATTCGAGCGGGGTGTCTTGGCCGAGTGGCCGGCGACGCCCCGTCCCGGCGGGAGAGGGCCTCTCCCAGGCTAGTCTCGCTACGGACCGGCCAGGCAGTGCGCTCCAGTTGGATCGGCGGCCGCTCTCCGTGCCGGCACGCCGGCCACGGCCGGCCCGAGAAACGGCCGTTGGTGGGTTTGGGGGTGGCCGGGTGTCGGCTATCCTCAACAGTTCTCGCTTCGCCAGAACCGAAGTTCGCTCGCCGGTCACCTCGAGGATCAAGGCAGACTTCGGCCCAACCGTGAACACATTCGGCAAATGCGACACTAGTGGTTCCACTGACACGAGGTTTTTTGTGGCGAACATCAAGAGCCAGATCAAGCGAAATCGACAGAATGAGAAGCGTCGGCTTCGCAACCGGGCTGTCCGCTCGGAGCTCCGGACCAGGGAGAAGGCGGCGATCGCCGCCGCCGGTGGCGATGGTGAAACCGAAGCCCTCCGCCAGACGATCAAACGGATCGACCGGGCCGCGGCAAAAGGCGTGATCCACAAGAACACCGCCGCCAGGAAGAAGAGCCGGTTGATGGCTCGGATTCAGTCCCTGTCGAGCCAGTAGCCAGAAGAGCCAGTAACCAGAAGTAGCCGGCGGGCCGTACCGGCCAGGAGGCCAGGTCCCAGGCCGTCGCTTCCCGGGCGATCGGTCGGTGTCGACCTCGACGTTTGCCGCTTCAGCGGCTGAGTCGGGCCAATCGAGCCACGAGTACGGTCATGACCGTCTCGGCCGGCAACGCCGTTGCGCCCCGGAGGTCCAGATCGGCTGCGGCCAGGAGGTGGAGCGCCTCGGCGGTTCGTTTGGCTCCCAGCCGTTTGCTGACCCGCAGGGCCTTGCGGGCCGGGAAGGTCGACCCGGTCATGCCCAGGACACCGGCCGCCCCCTTCTCATCTGTGGCGCCGGCGCCGTCCAGCCGGAGCACCCGCTGGTAATGGCCGTGCAGGGTGGCCAGCGTCTGCAGTGGATGCCGATCCCCGCCGACGGTCATCCGCTGCAGCTTCTCGAGGGCCAACGAAATCTTGCCGTCGTCGATGGCGTCGGTAAGCTCCCACGGCGGTACATCCGAGGCCTCACCGAGAAACGGCGAGACGTCCTCGGCCGACAGTCTGGTGTCCGGGCCGAAGGTGCTGGTCAGCGTGTCCAACACCGCAGCCAACCGGCCCACGTCGTCGCCGATTCGGTCGATAATCGCCGACTTGGCGCCGGCATCGAACCGTACCGCTGCGGTGGCCAGCCGCTCGTCGAGCAACGACTTGCGACCCCGGCCCGACGGTGCGGCGTCGGTGAACTCCGCCCCCGCCGATTTCAGTGCCTCGGTGAGGCCTTTCGGCACCGCCGGCATCCGGCCGGCGTTGCCACCTTTCTCCCACACCAGGACCAGGTCGCTGGTTTCGGGGGGTGCGGCCAGCAGCTCGATGAGCGGGAGCACCGTCGCCGCCTTCGAGAACAGAGACAGTTGCCGGCCGACGATGACCCGCCGCTCGGTGAGGAACGGCATCGTCTGGGCTGCGGTGATCAGCGGTGCCAGCGTCAGATCGGTGCCGTCGTCATAGTGCTCCTCGGTGACCTCCTCGACCATGAGGCTGCGGTCGCCGTCGCCGACGAGGTCCTTCACCGCGGCCTGGAGGGCCTGGGCCACGAGGGTCTCGTCGTCGCCTTTGATGAACACCACGGCCACGGGCCCGCTCCTCGATCAGACCCTGGCCCGCACGGCCAGGATCTCGGCCATCATGTCGGCCACCCGCCGCCCGGCCTGGACGTCGTGGGCCCTGATGACCCGGCAACCTCCGGTGATACCGATGGCATGGGCTGCGGTGGTACCGGATTCGATGTCGGTGCGCTCGGTTTCCAGGAGCTCGAACAGGAATCGTTTGTTGGAGGCCGATAGCAGCAACGGGTAGCCGAGTTCGGTCAGGGCGTCGGACCGGTGCAGCAATTCCCAGGACATGCGGGGCGTCTTGCCAAGGTCGAGTCCGGCGTCGATGATGATCCGCTCACGGGGGATGCCGACGGCCAGCGCCCGCTCGGCCCGCTCGGCCAGAAACGACCGGACGTCGCCAACCAGATCCTCGTAGACCGGCTCGGGGTCCGGGACCCGGGGGGCCAAACGGATGTGGGTAGCGATCACCGACGCCCCGCCGGCGGCGGCAACGGTCAGGTAGTCGGGGTCGGCGAATCCGCTGATGTCGTTGCCGATGTCGGCGCCGATCTCGATGCACTGTCGCAGCACCTCGGCCCGCCACGTGTCGACCGAGATCGGCACATCGAAGCGGCGCCGGAGGGCGTCCACAGCCGGCACGACCCGCTCCAGCTCCTCCTGGAGATCCACCTCGTCACCGGGGCCGGCCTTGACCCCACCCACATCGAGGAAATCGACCCCGTCGTCGACCAGCTTCTCGGCCTTGGACAGGAAATCGTCGAAGTCCCAGTACTGGCCGGCGTCGAAGAAGCTGTCCGGCGTGCGGTTGAGGATGCCCATGACCAAGGCTCGATAGGTGATATCGAAGCGGTGAGCGCCGAGGTCGAGAAACACGACTCGACGGTATCGTGAGCTGATCGGCGACGCGCCCGGGGTCGGCGCCGACGGCCTGGTGGATCGTGGCGGAAAAAGCCGGGCCGGACAGGTGGGCCCGGCCGGTCAGGCCCGGGCGGTTCGACGCTCGGCGACCACCAGCCAGATCCCGCCGATAACGGCGAAGATCGAGAACAGGAACAACATTGCCGCCAACATCGAGCCGATCACCGGCACGATGTCGATGTAGCGGCTGACCAGGAAAGACAAGATCCCCGCCAACAACAGTGTGGTTCCCGGCCTCATCAGTAGTGCCATGGGCCAAGTGTACTGCATCGGCCCGTCCCTGTAACGGGCCGGAGACCCACCGCCGGGGCGACGGCAGCCGCCCAACCCCGAGCGATGCGCCGGTGGCCCCTGCCGGCGCTCGGGCTCGATTACAGTTTTGTGATGAGCTCCAGTTCCGTCGTCCCGGTCGAGAATCGACAGAAGCTGACCGATATCAGCCCCTTCTCGTGGGAGCATCCCGCCGATCGGGTGGCGCTCAATGCACTGCAGCAGATCCCCGGCTTCGACAGCCTGCTCAAGAAGGTGGTCGGCACCTTCGGTGAGCGCAACATATCGATGGTGTACAAGGCCCAGGCGGTCAGGGTCGGGCCCAGCCAGTACGGGAGAATCCACCGGCAATTGGAAGCGGTGTGCGAGGTGCTCGACGTTGACGTCCCGCCGCTCTACATCTCCCAGACCCACATGGTGAACGCCGGTGCGGTCGGGATGGACAACCCGTTCATCGTGTTGAACTCGTCACTCATCGAGCTGGCCAACGATGCCGAGATCGAAGCGGTCCTCGGCCACGAGGTCGGACACATCATGAGTGAGCACGCCCTCTACCGCACCCTGTTGAACCTCCTGCTTGGCTACGGCCAGTCTTTCACCCCGGTCATCAGCCAGGCCGTGATCCCAATCACCCTGGCTCTGCTGGAGTGGAGCCGGAAGGCCGAGGTGTCCTGCGATCGGGCCGGGCTCCTGGCGACCCAGGATCTCAATGCCGTGCTGGGGCTGCTGCTGGTGATGGCCGGCGGCATTCGGGGCCGCCGGGACGAGATGGACATCGAGGCATTCGTCGAACAGAGCAACGACTACCGCCAGGAATCGGGCCTCGGCGCCTACTACCGGGTGATGTCGACCCTCGGCCGAACCCATCCGTTCCCGGTGATCCGGGTGGCCGAGCTGCGGAACTGGGTGGACTCGGGGGCCTACACCGAGATCATGGCCGGCAACTACCACCGCATCGGCGACCCACGGCCGTTCGCCGATGACGCAACCATGGCCGGGCAGGCGTTCAGCGAGACCGCCAACCGGGTCTTCGAAGACACGGACCGCTACGTGAACGAGGCGCTGTTCGACTTCATGGGCGCGGCGAAACGACGGTTCAACACCGACGCCTGAGTGCTGGGCCTGGTGCCGCCCCCGGGCTGCGGCGACGGCCGGCGACCCCGACCCCGACCCCAGGCCGCTGATCAGCCGCCGCCCGGCCGTCGAGCCGTCGGGGCGTCGACCGTGGCGTCGATCCGGACGTCGAGGCGCCGCCCGTCGGTGCTCGGCGTGACCACCAACGACCCCTTCGACGTGGGAATCGTCGACTCGACGAGCAACCGGCGGGCCCCGATGATGCGATGTTGGGGCGGGGCCCGGATCACCGACACCTCCAGAAGTTCCCTGGCTGCGGCCACCACCTCACCCGATCGGGCCGAGCCACGCTCGGCGATCAGGAGATCGACCCGTCGGACACCGGCGGCCCGGCAATCGGCCAGGGCTCGACCGTCGGCGTCCGCGCCGACCACCAGCACCGCCGGCCCGGCATCGCTGCCGGGAAACCAGCCCAGCCCAGGTCCACAGACCACCGGGTCGGGCGCTCGGGGCACGGCGGCCAGCAGCACCGCCAGCCCGGCGACGGCCAGGCCGGACCGGACCAGCATCGGAAGCGTCCGGCTCCTGGCCAGCAACCAGAGACCAACCAGTCCCAGGGCGGCGAGGGGAGCCACCCGGGGGGCGGGAAGGCGGGCATGCCAGGTCGCCACCGCCTCGATCCACCACAGCAGTGCCTCGGCCGGCAGCTGGACGACCGACGCCGCCTCAGCCGGCAACAGCCCGGCCAGGACCCCCACGGTCAGCCCGACGGTCATGATCCCCGCTGCGGCCCATCCGGCCAGCACATTGGCCGGTATCGAGGCGAGCGACAACGGCCCGAAGTAGAGCGCCAGCAGCGGGCCGACACCGATCTGTGCCGACAGGGTGGTGGCCAGCGGGCCCCGCAGCCAACGCGGCCCACGGAGGCGTCCTTCGATGGTGGGCTGGAGCAGCAGGATCCCGGCCGAGGCCGCCACCGACAGCTGGAAACCGACTGCGTCGACCAGGAACGGATCCAGGCACACCAGCCCCAGCGCCGCCAGGGCCAGCACCTGCAGCCCCGATCGTTCCCGGCCGGACATGGTGGCCCAGGCGGCGATGGCCGCGGTGGTG
Organism: uncultured Acidimicrobiaceae bacterium; assembly: GCA_947259095.1. Classification (GTDB taxonomy): domain Bacteria; phylum Actinomycetota; class Acidimicrobiia; order Acidimicrobiales; family SZUA-35; genus JAHELU01. The sequence continues at coordinate 94,704 of CAMYLA010000020.1, forward strand.
GTGGCCCGCAGCACCGACGGCTCCAGCCTGGTGATCATGGCGAAGATGGCCAGCAGCGCCACCACGGCGAGGAACCGACTTCGGAAGCCGAGGGTCTCCAGCAGCGGCCGGGCGACGGCCAGGACAAAGGCCACGTTCTGACCCGACACCGCCAGCAGGTGGGAGAGCCCGGAGGCCCGGAACCGCAGCCGCTGGCCCAGGGTCTGGGATCGATCGTCGCCGATGACCAGGCCGAGGTACAACGACCTTCGGGGGCCGGCCATGGTGGCACCTCCGGCAGCGATGCGATCGCGGAAGAACTCGGGGATCCGATGCTGGGGAGCCGGTTCCTCAACGGAGCTGGCATGGTCGACCGAGGCCAGCCCGGTGATATGGCGGTGGCGGAAACGGCTCGGATTCCCCATCGGGCGGAGCCGACCCTCGAGCCGCACCGTTTCGCCGATGGAGGTGCCGTCGAACATCGCTCCGGCCGAACCGTAGGCGGTGGCCTCGATCCGGTCGCCGGAGGGGAGCCGCAGTTCGAGCCGGGTGGCGGCACCGAATCGGCTGGGATCGCCCAGCACGGTGGCCGGCGATCGCAGCGGGCCGGGGTCGAGCAACCGGTGGGCATCGTCGGCTCGGGCACCGAGGTGGGAACAGACGACGAACGCCGCGATCACCAACCCGACGGGCCGGCGGCGAACCGCCGACACCGCAGCCAGGCCGAGGCCGAGCACCAGCACCGCCCGCGGAGCGGCCGCCGACCAGGCCACATCGGCGCCGATCCAGCCGCTGACCGCCAACACCACCGTCCCACTCTCCCCCAGCCGACCGAGCGCGGCCGGAGGCCGACCAGCGAGGCTCGCCGGTCGACCCGACGGCCGGCCGAGCCCGGGCCCCGGGGAAAACGTGGCTGCCGGGCTTCCCCGACCCCCCGACCGGACCTCAGACCGTGACCAGATCACGGAGTGCAGCCAGTTTCGCCGGGCCGATGCCGGGCACCGATGTCAGATCCTCGACGGTGAGGAAACCGCCGTGCTCCGCCCGCCAGCCGACGATGGCGGCCGACGTGGCCGGACCGACCCCGGGGAGCGCCTCGAGCTGCTCGGCGGTTGCGGCGTTGAGGTCGATCGGCCCGGTCGACGGAGGCGAGGCCGCCGACCCATCGCCGGCAAGCGAGCGGGCCGATACCACCAGCGGCCCGGCGACCTCCTCGCCCCTCGCAGGCACCCTGACCTGGTCGCCGTCGGCGATCGGGGCGGCGAGGTTCAGCCGCTCCGGGTCGGCGGCCTCGGTCACGCCTCCGGCAGCCGAGACCGCATCGACGATCCGGCTGCCGGGGGCCAGCATCACCAGCCCGGGGCGGGTGACCTCGCCGATCACGTGGACGATCAGGTCGATCGGGGGTGCAACCGGTTCGGGCGTTGTCGACGTGGCAGCCGCCGGCGCCGGACCTCGCACCGACGGTCCGCCGTCCCCGTCCCGGTGCCGGCCAGCGGGACAAGCTCCTCAACCGGTGGCTGTGGGGCCGGACGACCGAGCCACCAGCCGAGGGCGGAAACGCAGACGACCGCGCCCACCAGACCCCAGACAACGGCGGGCCGCTGCCGCCACAATTCGAACCGCAACACCATGCCGTCGAGGCGGTCGGCCAGGCCGAGCGGGCCGGGCCCGGTCGGATCGGTTCCTGTGGCGAACCCCGGATCGCCGCCGTCACCCGGTGTGCGATGTAACGACGTTGGATCGGCTGAGCGACCGGTCGGCGGCCGGCCACGTTCTTCGAACAACACAAAACCCCCCGAGGATTCGGGACTTCAGGGGGAAGGTGATGTTGGAGAGCGTGGCTCTCGAAGGTGGGCGTCGGGCCGATCGGGGCCGGCGACGCCGATCAGAAGAGCTGGGTCGACAGCTTTCTTCGCCAGTCGCCGGCCGCTTCGGGATTGCCTGTTGACAACTCGTCGAGCAGGGTGATGAACTCCGCTCTGGCATCGTCGTCGCCCTTCACGTTCGGCAACAGTGCCGACAGCTTGGCGTCGATCTCGTTCTGCGCATCGGGCGGCAGGACCATGGCCCGGGCCGCAGCCAGCATGGTCTCGATGTCCTCGTCGCCATCGGGAAAGGCGCTGAGCACGGTGACGGCCTCGTCGGGACGCCCGGACTGGAGCAGCAGTTGCGTCAACAGCACCGCCGCCGGTTTGCTCTCCGGATCGAGTTCCAGCGCCTTTCGCAGCGACTCCTCATCTCCCTTGGCGAGGAGCTGCTCGACCTCTCCCCCATCGACCGCGCCGCCGACCAGTTCCGAGACGAAGGCCCTGACCTGGGCTTCGGGTTGGGCGCCCATGAAATTGGAGACCACCTGGCCCTTGTCGAGGGCGTAGACCGCAGGGATCGACTGGACCTGGAAGGCCTGGGAGGCCTGCGGGTTCTCATCGACGTTGATCTTGGCCAACACCACCCCGCCGCCGGTCTCGGCGATGACCTTCTCCAGGATGGGACCGAGCGTCTTGCACGGACCGCACCACGGCGCCCACAGGTCGACGACCACCGGCGTCGACATCGAACGCTGCAGAACCTCAGCCTCGAACGTTGCGTCGGTGACATCTATGCTCATCGAGTACACGCTACCGGTGGACAACCGACTTTGTCGCCGGGCGCCCGTTCCCTACAGTGGCCGTTGACGGCCGTCGGAGTGGCTGCTCGATCTGAGCCGGCCCCCCGCCGGAGGTATCGAACGACCCCGGTCGACCGGCGATCGAGGCAGGACGGAAGGACGTAGGATCGTGCGAGTTGACGGAGGATTCGGGATGGGCGGCGAACTCGGCAGCGCCATCACCGCAGCCAAGGAACACGAGGCCGCAGGCTACGACGGGTTCTGGACCGCCGAGACCAGCCATGACCCGTTCCTGCCCCTGCTGCTGGCGGCCGAGCACACCGAGACCATCGAACTGGGGACCTCGATCGCCGTCGCCTTCGCCCGCAGTCCGATGACGCTGGCCAACACCGCCTATGACCTCCAGGCGTACTCCGGCCGATTCATCCTCGGGCTGGGATCCCAGATCAAGCCCCACATCACCAAGCGGTTCTCCATGGAGTGGTCGAAGCCGGCGGCCAGGATGCGGGAGATGGTGCTGGCCATCCGGGCCATCTGGGACTGCTGGAACAACGACTCCAAACTTGACTTCAGGGGCGAGTTCTACACCCACACCCTGATGACGCCGTTCTTCAACCCCGGACCCAATCCCAATGGCGACGCCAAGATCTTCCTAGCCGGCGTCGGGCCGCTGATGACCGAGGTTGCGGGCGAAGTGGGAGACGGATTCATCTGCCATGGGTTCACCACCGAACGATTCCTGCGTGAGGTCACCATCCCGGCCCTGGAAAGGGGACGGGCCAAAGCCGGCAAGACGATGGAGGGCTTCGAGATCGTCGGTCCCTCGTTCGTGGTGACCGGGAACGACCAGGACCAACTGGAGAAGGCGGCGATGGCAACCCGGCAGCAGATCGCCTTCTACGGATCGACACCGGCCTATCGACCGGTCCTCGACCTCCACGGCTGGGGCGGCATGCAGGAGGACCTGAACAAGCTGTCGAAGCAGGGCGAGTGGCAACAGATGGGCACCTTGATCGACGACGAGATCCTGAACACCTTCGCAGTGGTCGGCGAGCCGGAGGCCGTTGCCCCCGAGTTGCATCGCCGGTACGGCGATGTGATCCAGCGGATCAGCTTCTATGCGCCGTACAAGGCCGACCCGGACCGCTGGCGGACCGTCATGGCCGCCTTGAAGGATGCCTAATGGCTTGTCGGGCCGTGCCGACTGGGCATACCAGATGAGCCGGACCGAGCACGCCGGATGGGGCAGACGGAGCGGCCTGGACGCGACCGTGGGTGTGGAGCCGAAGAGCCGGCCCGGGAGCAACCGGTGAAACGGTCGGAGCCGGAGCGATGACGCAGCCGCCGGCGTCCGGCTCGGCGCAGATCGACGGGATGCCGCTCCCTCGCGGCTTCAGCGTGCTGTTGACCGCCGCTGCGGCCATCATCGTGGTGGCCGGACTCCGGGCCTTCTCCAGCTCGATCGGGCCCATCTTTCTGGCGCTGATCATCGTGGTGGTCGTCAGCCCGATCCAGCAGGTGCTGATCTCGCGGGGGGTACCGGTCCTGGTGGCGAAGCTTGTGCTCTTCGTCACCGCGTTCAGCGTGCTCGGCGTCATCACCTTGGCTCTGGTCTGGTCCACCACCCAGCTCGTCGGGCTCCTGACCAGCGACGAGTACACCGAGGAGTTCTCCCAGGCCCAGGACAACCTGGCCGATCGCCTGGACCGGTTGGGAATCACCGGCGACGACATGCAGGACGCTGTGACCGGACTCGACCTCGGCGCGGTGGCCGGGCAGATCACCAATGCCCTGTCCAGCCTGCTCAGCCTGACCAGCGCCCTGAGCCTCCTGGTGCTCACCCTGTTGTTCATGGTGTTCGATTCCGGGCCGTTCGTACGAAACCTCAATGGCGTTCGGCGGGTTCGCCCTGCGGTGGTGGGGGCTCTGGAGCTGTTCGCCAGGCGGACCCGGACCTACTTCATCGTGTCGACCGTGTTCGGCCTGATCGTGGCGGCGTTCGACGTGGTGGCGCTGACGATGCTCGGGATCCCCCTCGCCCTTGTCTGGGGCGTGCTGTCGCTGATCACCAACTACATCCCGAACGTCGGTTTCGTGCTGGGGGTGATCCCCCCCGCCGCCCTGGGATTCTTCGAAGGGGGGTGGCAGCTGGCGCTGTGGGTCATCGTGGTCTACTCGGCGATCAACTTCATCATCCAATCGATCATCCAGCCGAAGTTCGTCGGTGATGCGGTCGGGTTCTCGACGACGCTGACCTTTCTGTCGCTGGTGTTCTGGGGCTGGGTGATCGGACCCCTCGGGGCCCTGCTGGCGATACCGATGACGCTGCTGGCCAAGGCCCTGCTCATCGACATCGATCCGTCGACCAACTGGGCTGCGCCGCTGATCTCGCTGAGCCGAGAGCCACCGGCCGACGCCAACCCGGCGCCGCCGGCCGGTGAGGTCGACCGGGGGGACCCCGATCCCACATCGGCCCGTGGTGCGACCACGGGGAAAGACACCGCAGCGGTCGAAAAGCCGTCGTCCGACCGTGCGGCCCTGGAGGCCAAGCGTCGGGCCGCAGCGGCAGCAGCCAGGCGATCCAAAGCCTGAGGCCCGATCCAAAGCCCGAGGCCAAAAACGAGACCTCACTCGCCGCCGGCCCACCGCCCGCTCTCGGTCAGGAGGCAGGTTCCAGGGTGCCGTCGGAGTACTGCTGACGACAGAGGTTCCGCTGCAGTTTCCCCGAGCTGGTCTTCGGCAGGGTGCTCGGCTTCACCAGGACCACCTCCCGGCAGGGCACACCGACCGACTCGACCGATCGCTCACTGACCAGTGAACGGATGTCGTCGAGGTCGCCGTCGGCCCTGGTCTCTGCCACGACCACCACATGCTCCTTGCCGTTGCGACCGGCGGCACCGAAGGCGATCACGTTGCCGGCCCGGATCCCGTCGATCGAGCCGACGGCCCGCTCGATGTCCTGGGGGTACACGTTGCGGCCGCCGACGATGATCAGGTCCTTGATACGTCCGCACATCGCCATCTGACCGTCCACCATGTAGGCCAGGTCGCCGGTCTTGAGCCATTGGCCGTCGAACAGTTCGGCGTTGGCGTCGCTTCGCTTGTAGTACCCGGGGGTCACCGACGTACCGCGGATTTGCAGTTCGCCGACATGACGGTCGGCCAGGACCGCATCGGTGCCGGGATCGACGATCCGGAACTCGAGACCGGGCACCGGCGAGCCGAGCAGCACGATCTCCCTTGCCGCAGGATCGTCGGCCGGGACCGGGGTGGCGACATGGTCGACCTCGAGCACGTTGGCGTCGACGACGTCGGTGGCCAGGCCGGTCATCGGAACCGGGAAACAACCGGCGATCGCCACCTCGGCCATGCCGAAGGCGGGGAACACCGCACCGGGGCGCATCCCGTGGCGCTCACCGGCCTCGATGAAGGCCCGGACGCTGTCGGGATCCACCGGTTCCGCACCGTTGAGGGCGATCCGCAGCGACGAGAGGTCGAGCTCGGTGTCGGCCCGGCGCAGCGCCCTGGTGGCGAGGACGTAGCTGAAGTTGGGCCCGGCCGTCGCCGTGCCGCCGTAGGTCGAAATCCACTCCATCCACCGGCCCGGCGATGCCAGGAAGTCCTGCGGTGCACCGAGCACGAGATCGACGCCGGCCGACATCGGCAGGATGCAGAAGCCGACCAGCCCCATGTCGTGGTAGAGCGGCAGCCATGAGACCATCACATCGTTGTCGACGTCGACGTCTGCCGCCTCGATGATCGCATCCAGGTTGGCCGCAACCAGCCGGTTCGGCAGCATCACCCCCTTCGGTTCGGAGGTGGAGCCGCTGGTGAACTGGAGCACGAACAGGTCCTCCTCCCGGTAGTCGGGGCGGATGAACTGATCGGCGGTGACGCCGTCCTCGGTGACCAGCTCGTCGAAGGGGATCAGGGGCGGGTCGTCGGGGGAGACCTCGACGAACGGTGCCAGATCGGGATCGACGAGGACGGCAACGCAGTCGGCATTGCGGATTCGCAGCCTGGTCGAGGCGGCGAACTCCTCCAGCGAGCCGAGGCGCATCGGCAGGGGCAGCACCACCAGCGTCGCCCCGCACAACCAGACCGCCTGGAATGCGGTGACGAGATCTGCCGTGGTCGGGCCCAGCACTGCCACATGGTCGCCATGTTGGATGCCTCGCCCCTGCAGCCGGGCCGCAACGGCCTTGGCCTCTTCGTGCAGGGCGGCCCAGGTCTTGGTGACCGGGGTCTTGCCGGTGACGAAGGTGATGGTGCCGTCGCCCTTTGCCGCATGCTCGATCCGGCCCACAATTGTCTGCATATCGGATTAGACACCACGCGGATCGAAAGAGTTACGCCTCGGTAACTTCGGCGGTGAATGCCGCTGGAACAGTGGGGTTCTGCTCAGTCGCCGAAGACCGCCAGCTGGTTGCCCACCGCTCGCAGTGCACCAGAGGGGGTGTTCACCACACCCTTTCCTTCGATCCACATCGTGGTCGAGCCGCCGCCGTCGAGCATGACCGAATCGTGGACCCCCAGGCCGGCCAGGAGGTCGGCGGTCTCGGCCCCGGTCATTCCCGCTGCGCCGGGGCGACGCCCGTCGACCGTCACCAGGATCAATACGTCTCCGGTGGCGTCGAGGCCGATCGCCGTTCTCGGCTGGCGGGTGGTGAATGTCGGATCGCCACCGAAGTCGGTGGTGACCACCCCCCGGTGGACCAGCGTCGGATGCCCCGACACGCCCTCCACCACCCGATCGTCGACCCGGTCGTTGACTTCGCGGTGGTGCTCGATCACCGCATCGCCATCGGCGGTGAAACCGAGGAGTGCGGTGTAGAAATGGTCGGTGCCGCCGTAGACCACGCCGCCGGACACCGCCGGACCGTCATAGGGGGCGTACCAGTTGCCGTTGACCGCCACCGCGGCGCCGATCTCCCGGGCCCAGGTGCCGACCGTCGAACGGCCACGATCACCGGGGCTGACCGCCACCCCCCTCGTCGCCGACAGGTGGAGATAGACGATATTGATCCGCTGGCCGGCCCCGTCCCGCTGTTCGTGGACCAGTGCCGGCGTGACCTGATCGGTTCGACCGGTGGTTCGACCGGCGACCCGGGCATCGAAGTCGGCCTTGGAGATCTCGGTACGAACCCGCAGCCGTCGAGCCAGGTCGGCCTCGGCGGCGAGCCGCTCCTGCGCAACCTGCTCGGCGGCACGCTCGGCGTCGCCCCTGACCCCGTCCGCCATCCGGCGCTGGCGGGCCGCTGCCGCCCGCTGCTCCCGTTCCTGGAGGCGGTCCTCGGCCAGGGTCAACCGGGACAGTGCATCCAGGTAGCTGGTGACACCCCGCCCCCGGTACTCCTCGGACGCGGTCAGCGTCCGGACCACTTCCACCGGTGAGGTCCCGTCGCCGATCTGCGCACGCCAATAGGCCAGTCCCCCGGGGTCGGGCAGTCGCCTCAGCAGCAGGCAGTAGGCAACCACCACGAAGCCGGCATCACCGCCTGCGATGATGGCCGGGCCGCCGATGAGGTCGATGCCGGAGCCGGCGCAGGCCCCGTCGGTGACCAAAGCCCTCGGTGCAGTCTCGCTTTCGAGGCCCGAGGTCCGAACCCGGGCCGTGCTCGGCACGGCTGCGACCCCCAGAACCATGAGCACCACAAAGCAGACCCCGAGGCCACGAACCATCCACACCAACTCCCGCCGCCCCGCCGCCGTGCGGGAACCTTGACATCACGTCCCAGGTAACCGTTCTGTCGCCAGGCGGGGAAGAACAGATCTGCCCGCCGAACGACCCAGGCCATAGGCCTTTCGGCCCAGACCGGCCGCCGGCCCGGGCCCCGATCGCCAACGGGGGCAAGAGTTGCTGCCGAGGCCGCCGGACAGGCCGCCCCGGACGGCTCGGGCCGGGGGCGCGGAAGCTAGGCCAGGAAGGCCAATGCAAGCAGGCCACGGATCGACCACAGGGCCGTGCGAAACCAGTTCGTGGTGATCAACCGCTGGACGAGGTCGGCGTCGTAGCCGTCGGCCTGCAGCCGACCATGGATTGGCGCATACCACATGGCAGTGGCGACCCAGCCGGCCGCCAGCAAGGCGCCGGCCACGAACGAGGCGGCGGCCGATGTGCCATCGGGACGCAGCAGGAACACCAGGAGCGCCAGGATGACCTCAACCGGTGCGAACGGCGCCAGGAGCTTGACGATTCGCGAGGAGTGGTCGGTGACGTACCGGGTGAAGTCCTGGGCCGGAACCGCGCGGAACTGCGGGTAGATGGCCAGCTGCACCGACCACATGATGCCGACCATGATGAGGGTGACCCCGGCGTGGGACAGCAGCAGGAAGCTTTCAGACATGTCGGCCGACACTACTCCCGGCCTTCGGCGGCCGATGTGCGACCGGCCGATGTGGGTGCGGCCGATCCATGGCCGCCGCCGGTCGCGGGAATCGGTGGCGGACAACCGCGGCGGGAGTTGGTTGCTTGTCGGCCCGGGGGGCCGTGTTCAGGCCGGAGCGCCCAATCGCTCGTAGGACGGGGCCATCGCCTGGAGTTCCGGCATGACCCGGGAGGCAAACAACCTGGCGTTTCGCTCAGCCTCGTCCGCCGGCATGCCGGCGTAGCTGAACACCCCCATGAAGCCGTCGTTGTAGGTGTTCTCCTGGATCGCCATGATGCGCTCGATCACCTGGTCCGGTGTGCCCCAGACCTGGAGGTCGACGAAGAAGTCGGTCATCCTCTCCATGCCGTTCGGCCGATGCAGCAGGTCGTACATCTGCCCGTGGAACTCGTAGCCGGGGGTGTTCTTCAGATGATCCTTGTCGAATTCGTAGTGCTTGATGATCGAATCCCAGTAGCCACCGATGTACTTCCGTGCCAGCTCCTCGGCCCGATCGGCGGACTCGTCGACGAACGTCCACCCTGCCACGTATGGCGGAGGGGGCTCCGAGCCGGTGGCCTGGCGGAACGTCTCCCGGTAGGTCTGCAGCTCCGCCCTGACGAGATCCCATGGTTTCTGGGGAACGATCAGCAGGCCGACCCCCATCCTGGCCATGATCTCGGCCGACTCGGTTGACACTGCGGCCGCATAGGCCCGGCCACGGAACGACTTCTCCGGCCGGGGCCGGATGTCCTTGCGAGGCTGGCGCACGTACTGGCCGTCGTATTCGCAGTAGCCCTGCTCGAGGCCGGTCAGGATCATCTCGGCCGATTCGGCGAAGCGGCTGCGAGCCTCGGGCATGTCGACCCGGAAACCTTCGAATTCGACCCGACCGGTGCCCCGCCCCATACCGAGGACGAGCCGCCCACCGGACATCACGTCGAGCATGGCGATCTGCTCCGCCATTCGCATCGGATCGTGCCACGGGAGGACACACACCATCGAGCCGAGCTGGATGTTCTGAGTACAGGCCGCCATGTAGGTCAGGAACTGCATCACGTCCGGGCACATCGTGTAGTCGGTGAAGTGATGCTCCACGCTCCAGATCGAATCGAAGCCGAGGGGCTCGGCCTGACGAGCCAGCGCCAGGTCCTGGGCGTAGACCTGGGAGTCGGGGATCAGCTCCCCCGGGTTCTGGAAGATCACGGACATACCGACGTGCATGGCGTTGCCTCTCGATGGTGGTTCACGGAATGTGTTCGATCTCCGGCCAACGTACCGCAAGCGGCCGGGGCCCTCCCAACTCCCGGTGCACCAGCCGAGGCCCCGCGACCTCAAGCGACCCGCCACCTTTGTCGACCATTGGATATGGGCCGCATCGCACCCGTCAGCCGAGGTTCCCGATCGACGCCGAGCCCGACCGGTGCCTGACCAACTACTGGCCCTGCTGGAAGCGTTCCACGGCTCGAACACGCTGCGGCTGCTGGTCCCGTTCGTTTTGTTCTCCGCACTGCTGGTCGCGGCCAGGGGGCCGGGGGCGCTGCGGCTCTCCGACCAGACCCTCCGCAGCATCACGGTGACGCTGGGCATCCTCATCGTCAACGGCTACCTGGCCCGGTGGTTGGTGCTGCGGGTCGATCCGACCAGCCCGGCCTACGCCCGCATCGGCCTGCCGACCATCTCTGCCGACCTCTGGCCGAGGCTGCCGTGGCCGGTGGCGATCGCCGTCGTCGTGGTGCTGTTCGACGTTGCCGACTACTGGACCCACCGATTGATGCACAACTCGTGGCTCTGGGGCGTCCACGCCGTCCATCACAGCGAGCAGCGGATGACCTGGCTCAGCTCGTCGCGGGTGCATCTCTTCGAACCGACCATCATGAAGCTGGGGTACATCTGCCTGCTGGGGTGGATGGGCGTGCCGGCCTGGGCCCTGCTGGCGGCGAATGCAGTCGCCTACCTCCACAACCGGTACGTGCACTGCGATGTCGGCTGGAACCACGGGTGGTTGGCCAAAGTGATCGCCTCGCCGAACTGGCATCGATGGCACCATTCGGTGGATCCGGCGGCCCACAACAAGAACTATGCCAACGTCTTCTCTTTTCTCGACATTGTTTTCGGGACCTATTACAACCCGAAGCGATGCGAAACCGAGGTTGGCCTGCGAGAAATTCCCCGTCCTGGCGTTGTCAACCAGCTCGCATACCCGGCAACGTTTGTTTGGCAGAAGATCCGGAGATCTCAGCCATGGGGAACTACGAAAGAGCTTCAGGAAGCATCGTGATTCATGGCTGTTCATGGGATTCATGCACGATTGAACCGCACGAATCAACAAATAGATCCATTCTGATGTACCGTAATTGACCAAAATGAATCCGGTGATTTGCTGGCCTTTTGACTCCCAATGCGCGATCCTCACCAGATATGTCAGACGATCTGCCGCCTGACCTCGTCGAGACGGATGAGATCGCCCTCGACGAGTTCGCCATCCTCAGAGCAAAACAGACGCCGCCCCGGGAGCCGCCGACCACCGCCGCCAACCCGGCGACGCTTTTCAACGATGCCACGCCGCTCACGCTGGCTCCCACGTCTGTGGCGGAGCGGCCGGCGTCGATTCTGGAGGGGGCGGACCGGCCGAACGTCGAGCGGTGGCGACCGACCGAGGGCGTCGACCGGGTTCGGACCTTCCTCGCCACCGGCCGTGATCGAGCCGACCTGTTGCTCCGGCGACAGGGGCTCCTGGCTCTGATCGGACTGTGCCTGCTCGGTCTGGTGGTGGCGGTGTCATTACCTCGGACCGCCCAGCGCCTTGGATCCGATGTCGAGGTCGTTGCGAATGACGAGAACGACGGCGAGCCGGCCGGCCCGACCGGTTCCGAGCCGGCCACCAATCTCGATGACCCGGTTGATCCGCTCGGCAGCGACGGGCTGTTCCAGAACCCGAAGACAGAGCAGGCGATCAGCAGCTCCGACGGCACAACTGCGGCCCGCCCCCAGAGCACCGGATCGGCGCCCAGGGTGACCACCGCCTCGTCTCGCCGGCCGTCGCAACGGCTGCCGACCTTGGCCGAGCTGTTGGAGACGTCGGTCGTGGTCGGGCCGGAGACCACGGGCTGCCCCGAACCGGGCGGGGAGCCACCGGATTGTGGGCCAACGGCCACATCGGTGCCCGGATCGGACACACCGAACACGCCGTCGGACGGGTCCTCGCCGACGGTGACCGCGGCCGGTCAGATCACCAGCTCGAGCGGGCCATCGACAACTGCGTCGACCACGACCGGCGGGGTTTCGTCGACCAGCCGCTCAGCGACCACCACCGAATCGCAGACCACGACCACCCGTCGAACGACCACAATTAGACGGACGACGACAACCACCAGACCGACGACGACAACGACCAGACCGACGACGACCACCAGACGGACGACGACAACGACCAGACCGACGACGACGTCCAGCACCGTACCGACCACCACGACGGTGGCCTCGACCACAGGATCCACCGCCTCATCGACCTCGAGTTCCACCTCGATCGCCACCACCTCGACCACCGACGGCGACGCCACGTCGAGCACCGCCAGCGGATCCGGACCGACCGAGCCGTCGAGCCCGGCCAACAGTGCGGTTGCCTGCTCCCCCGACGACCCCGGGTCGGGGGGCGTCTGCCCCGGCGGGTCTGCCGGCCCGCCGTGATCATCTGACCGGTCCGGTGGGGTTGCCTCCACCGGAGGAACGGCATTCGATCCATCGCCTCGAAGTGCCGCCGGGGCCGGGACTACGCTGATCTCCATGGGCGCCGAACCGGTTGCGGAGCAGAGCCGACAGTACCAGCGCGACGGCTACCTGTTGGTGCCCGATGTGCTGACCGCAGCCGAGGTCCAGGAGTTGCTGGCCGAGACGGCCGAGATCGCCAGGGGCTACCGGACGCCGGTCCGGGGGTTGCTGCCAATCGAGCCCGACGCTTCCGACGACGAGGCGTTGGGTCGCTACCTGGCGATCCACTTCCCCCACAAAACGTCGGAGCTGATACGCCGGCGCTACCTCGCCCACCCTCGCTTCGCCGAAGTCCTGGCAAACGTGGTCGGACCGAAGTTGAAATGCATGCAGTCGATGCTGTTCGTGAAACCGGCCGGCAAACCGGGGCAGGCTTGGCACCAGGACGAGTACGAGATCTTCGGCACCCCGAACGACGATGATCCGGGCATCCCGATAGAGGTTCCGGTGGGTTCGGTGCTGCTGTTCAACGGCTACCTGCACCACCGCAGCCTGCCGACCCTCCTCGCGGTCGGCGGCAGGCACCGCTCGACGAACAGGTATCCGCCATGAACCAAACGTCCTCCCCATCGGATCTGCCACCGTCGCATCCACCGCCGTCGGATCTACCGCTGTCGGACCTGCTGGTGATCGACCTGACCATTGCCAGAGCCGGGCCCACTGCGGTCCGCCAGCTCGCCGACTGGGGGGCCGACGTGATCCGTATCGAGCCACCCCTGGCATCGCCAACCGCCGGCAACCACCACTCCCCCGACTACCTCAACCTCCACCGCAACAAACGAAGTCTGGCCCTCGATCTCAAGCGGCCAGAGGGCCGGGCGGTGCTACACCGCCTCGTCGGCTCGGCCGACGTGTTGGTCGAGAACATGAGAACCCCGGTCAAGCACCGGCTGGGTTTCGACTGGGAGACGGTGTCGGCCCTGAATCCCCGACTGGTCATGGGCTCGATCTCGGGCTTCGGCCAGACCGGGCCATACGCCGAACGGGGTGGTGTCGACCAGATCGCCCAGGGCATGGGTGGCATGATGAGCATCACCGGGCTGCCCGGTCAGGGGCCGGTACGGGCCGGGGTCGCCATCTCAGACGTGACCGCAGGGCTGCAACTGGCGGTCGGCATCCTGGTCGCCCTCCACGAACGGGAGACCACCGGCCGGGGCCGGTGGGTTCACACCTCGCTGCTGGAGTCGATGATCGGCATGCTCGACTTCCAGGCCGCACGATGGACCGTCGAGCGTGACCTGCCACCGCAGGCCGGTAACGACCACCCGACCCAGGGGCCGATGGGGATGTACCGAACCGCCGATGGCCATATGAACATCGCCGCCCCCTGGGGCCGGATCTGGCGGCGGTTCTGTGAGGTGATCGAGCGGCCGGGTTTGCTGACCGACGGGCGTTTCGCCACCCCGGTCGACCGCTCGGCCAACCGGGAGGAGTTGAACGGCCAGATCACCGAGGCGCTGTCGACGAGAACCACCGCCGACTGGGTGATCGCCATGAACGAGGTCGGGATCCCCGCCGGCCCGGTCAACAACGTGGCCGAGACCTTCGCCGACCCCCAGGTGGAACACCTCGGTGTCGCCGTGGCGGTCGAACACGACACGGTCGGTCCGATCGAGATCATCCGCAACGCCACCAACATCGACGGTGTGCCGAGCTCGATCCGCCGCCCGAGCCCCGATGTGGGCCAGCACTCCAAGGAAATCCTCGACGGCCTCGGGTTGACGGCAACCGAGATCGACGACCTGGTTGACCAGGGCGTCGTCCAATGACCGGACCCTGTGGACCGCCGATGGCCGGCCGGGTTGTCGAGGACCTGACCATCGACCTCCTCGAACGCCGGCGGTGACCAGCGGCGTGCGCAACACCCCGGCCGCCATCCTGGCCGGCGCCCTTGGTCGCCACGGGGCCGATCTGGTGTTCGGCCTACCCGGCGGCGGACCGAACCTCGACGTGATCGAGGCCATGTCGGCAGGCGGTATTCGATTCGTGCTGGCACATGGGGAGACGTCGGCCGCCATCATGGCCGCGGTCTACGGTCACCTGACCGGTCGACTGTCGGCTGCGGTGGTGACGCGGGGCCCGGGGGCGGCCTCCGCGGTCAACGGGGCGGCGCAGGCCACCCTCGATCGCCATCCCCTGGTGTTGATCACCGACACCGTGCCCGCCGCCTCGGCCGACCGGATTGCCCATCAGCGGTTGGATCAGCCAAACATGCTCGGACCGGTGGTGAAGGCGTCGATCACGATCGGGTCCGACCCCGGCCTCGATGAGCTCACCAACCTCCTGGGCCACGCGCTGGCGGCCCCGCCCGGAACGGTCCACCTCGACTACGACACCAGCGTCGTCCACCATCCCCACCCCGGCCTCTCCCCCGATCCGGCCTCCGAGGCAGCCCAGTCAGACCAGTCAGCCCGGTCACCGCGGTCAGCCGACACGGCAGCGTCAGTCGACGGAGCCGAGACGTCCGACGGCCGGCGCATCCGGTCGCTGATCGCAGGGGCCGACCACCCGGTGGTGATCGCAGGCCTGGGGGCGATCGGCCCCGCAGATCGGCCGACCGCCACGCTCGACGCCCACCTGGAGGCGTTCGGGGCCCCGGTGCTCACCACCTACCAGGGGGTGGGAACGATGCCCAGCGAACATCGTCTGGCGGCCGGGCTGTTCACCAACGGCGCCTCGGAGCGGCCGATCCTGGAACGGGCCGACCTGATCATCGCCATCGGCCTCGACATGGTCGAGCCGATACCGGCTCCTTGGTCCTACGGCGCGCCGGTGGTCTCGTTGGCATCGACGCCGACCATCTATCCCTATCTCCCGCTCGCCGCCGAGGTGATCGGTGACCCTACCCGGTTGGCGGCCCGACTTCTCACCGGTGGGCATCGCTGGGCCCACGACGCCGGTGCTCCGCACCGGGAAGCGGTGCGGGCCGAGCTGCTGGCCGCCGGCGGCGTCGACGACCCAACCGTTCTCGGGCCGCTGGACGTGGTGACGGGGCTGATCGCCGCCGCCCCGGACGGGCTGATCACCACCGTCGATGCCGGCGCCCACTTCCTGGCCGTCATGCCGCTCTGGCCGGTCGTCGAACCGAGGCGGCTGCTCATCTCCAACGGCCTCGCCACCATGGGGTTCTCGATCCCCGCCGCCATCGCCGCCGGCCTGGCCAACCCCGGCCGACCGGTTCTTTGTCTGGTCGGTGACGGCGGGCTTGGCATGACGGCGGCCGAGCTCGAGACCATCAAGCGGCTGGGCCTGCCGGTGACGGTGGTGGTGTTCAACGACAGCACCCTCAGCCTGATCAGGATCAAGCAGCAACCCGGCCCCGACGACGCCGAGGTCGTTTCCTACCGGGAAACCGACTTCGCCACGGTGGCCCGGGGCTTCGGGTTGGAGGCGACGACCGTCGACGACCGGGCCGGGCTGGCTGCGGCACTTGCCGACCGGTGGGATCGGCCCCGTCTGATCGATGCCAGGATCGACCCGGCGCCGTACCGCCGGCTGCTCAGCCTGACACGGGGTTGATCCAAGGTGCTATACCGGAGCTTCGAGCGTCGTCACCGGCCCTGATCAACCGGGAACGGTGGCCTTGCCCGGGCGAAATCCACGAGTGAGCAGAGAACGGAGTCAACCAGATGTCAGTGACCGTTTCGAAATTCATCGACGTGTCCGAGGGGCTGCAACCGAACCAGTTCAGCGTCGGCGATCGGGAGCAGATCAGCTCGATCAGCGACCTCGACCCCACCTACCGCCAGCTCATGGACAAGCCGATCGCCTGCGTGATGGCGGTGATGGGTGGTGACGGCCGCCCAAACCTGACCCCGATGTGGTTCGACTACGAGGGCGACAAGGTGCTGATCAACGTGGCGGCCCAGCGACGCAAGACCGACTGGATCCGAAACAACCCCCAGGTCTCCATCCTCATCATGAACCCGGAGAACATGTACCACTGGCTGAGCATCAAGGTCACGGTCGAACGGGAGGTCTTCGAGGACGACCCGGACGAGGGCCAACGGGTCACCGAGCAGCTCAACCGGATCTGGCGCAAGTACGTCGGCGAGGGCGACGAGTACGGCCTTCGGGACCCCTCGATCGAGGAGCGGCGGGTGCTGTTCGAATGCAAGGTCGACCGCATCGCCACCTTCGGCGTACCCGGCTGATCCCGGCCGATCCCGACCGTGGACAGGCTGCAGGTTGGCGTCGTCGGAGGTTCGCTCGGGGGGTTGCACGCGGCCTGCCTGCTGCGCGACGCCGGCCACGAGGTGACGGTGTTCGAGCGATCGTCGCATGAGCTCGAAGAGCGAGGCGCCGGCATCGGTTTCCTCCGAGCGACCTACCGCTACCCGGTGGAGCGCGGCGGCGTGGACCTGCGGCAGATCAGCGTCGCCACCGACCACATCCGCTACCTCCATCGCGACGGATCGGTGGTGGTCGATCTCCCCCACCGCTACCTGTTCAGCTCCTGGAACACCGTGTACCGCGGCATGCTCGACTGCTTCGACCGCAGCCGGTACCTGCTCGGCCATGAACTTGTCGACTTCTCCCAGACCGACGACGGGGTGGCGGCCCGGTTCGCCAACCGCGTGGCCTTCGAGGGCGACCTGCTGGTGGCGGCCGACGGGATCGGGTCGCTGGTGCGATCCCGGCTCCAGCCCCAGGCCCGAACCGACTACGCCGGCTACGTGGCCTGGCGAGGCATGGTGCCCGAGTCCTCGTTGCCTGACGAGGTGGTCCGGCGGCTCGGCGACGCGGTGACCTACCACGTCCACGCCAACAGCCACATCCTCATCTATCCGATCCCCAACGCCGCCGGGGAGGTGGCGGCCGGGTGTCGCCTGCTCAACTTCGTGTGGTATCGCAACTACCTGTCAGGCGGCGACCTGGAGGATCTGCTGACCGATCGATCCGGCGCGGTGCGGGACCTGTCGGTTCCACCCGGTGCGGTCGCCGAGCATCATGTGGCCGAACTTCGGGCCACCGCCCGCGCCAGACTGCCGGCGCCGATGGCGGCGGTGGTGTCTGCGGCGGAGCAACCGTTCCTCCAGACCATCTACGACGTCGTGGTCGAGCGGCTGGCCTTCGGCCGGATCTGCCTCCTCGGCGATGCCGGGTTCGCAGTCCGCCCCCACGCCGCCGCCGGCACGGCCAAGGCCGCGGCCGAGGCCTGGGCCCTCGTCGAAGCCCTCTCCGGATCACAGACCGTCGATGAGGGCCTGAAGCGGTGGGAACCGGCGCAGTTGACGCTCGGCCGGAACCTCACGGAACGGACCAGGAGGATCGGTCGACGAAGTCAGGTCGACAACACCTGGGACCCGACCGATGCCGACAACCTCTTCGGCCTGCACCACCCGGGTGACCAGTGATCGCCGGGAACCCAGCCGAGGCCATGGCCGACGCCGCCGCCGAGTTGCTGGCCGCCCTGACGGCAGATCAACGAGCCGAGGCCTGCTGGCCGTTCCCCGCAGACGACGAACGTCGGCGGTGGTTCTACACCCCGACCGATCACGGCGGCCTCTCATTGGCTGCGATGGATTCGACCCAACACCGATTGGTTCACCGGTTGTTGGCCACCGGGCTGTCGAGGCCCGGGTATGTCACCGCGGCGATCATCATGGCCCAGGAGAACATCCTCGACGAATTCGAGGGGTTCGCCGTGGACTTCGAACGGGACCGTGGCCGGGACCCGATGCTGTACTGGATCGCCGTGTTCGGCGAACCGAGCCCAGACGGCCGCTGGAGCTGGCGATTCGGCGGCCATCATCTCTCCCTACACTTCACCCTCGACGGCGGGCGGGTGGTCGGCGCCACCCCGTGCTTCATGGGGGCCGATCCGGCGACCAGCCCCCTGCTGGGGCCGCACCTCCACCGGCCCCTCGGCGGGGCCGAAGACCTGGGCCGGCAGCTGGTGCGGTCGCTGAACGAGGAGCAGGCGGCCCTGGCGGTGGTGGCACCGGCCCCACCGACCGACATCGTCGGCTCGAACCGGAGCCGCCTGGCCGAAGGTGATCGGCCCCTGCCCCTACCCGAGATCTGGCGGCAGCGTTTCGAAGGTGACCTCGACCGCGCCCTCAGCCGAGCTGACCGTCTGACCGCGGCCGAGCTCGACCTGCAACCGGTCCACGTCGACGCGGTTGCGTTCTCCTCGGTCCCGAAGGGCATCCCGGCCGGTGAGCTCGATCGCTCCCAGCAGGAGATCCTCCGGGCACTCCTGGCAACCTATGTCGGCCGTATCCGCGACGATCTCGCCGACGCCCAGCTGGCCGCATTCGCCGGCGACGGGCTGCATCGGCTCAGCTTCGTCTGGGCCGGGGCCACCGATGTCGGCCTGCCCCACTACTACCGGATCCAGGGCGGGGACCTGTTCGTCGAGTACGACAACGCCCAACGGGGCGGCAACCACATCCACACCGTGTGGCGGGACCTGTCGCTGGACTTCGGCGGTGATCCACTGGCCGAGCACTACACCAGCGGCCACCGTCACTGAGCTGCGGCCGGGGAAGCCTGGGGCCGGGATCAGCGCAGCTGATTGGCGATCACCTGGGGGATCTGCCACGGCACGTCGACCACGGTGACCCCGGCCTCGGTCAGCGCCGCCCGCTTGGAGCGGTAGGTACCGGTGTCGCCCTCGACGATGGCACCGGCGTGGCCCATACGTTTCCCGGGCGGCGAGGCGGACCCGGCCAGGAACGAGACCACCGGCTTCTTCGATCGGGCGATCACCGAGGCTGCGTCCTCCTCCTTGCGGCCGCCGATCTCACCTATGAGCACGATGGCCTCGGTGGAGGAGTCGTCCTCGAGGGCCTGGAACGCCTCGGCCGTCGAGGTGCCCGACACCGGGTCGCCGCCGATGCCGAGGAAGGCCGACTGACCATAGCCGGCTCTGGTCAACTCCACGGCGGCCAGCGTGCCAAGCGAGCCGCTGCGAGAGATGACCCCGACCGGGCCGGGGGTGAAGATCCGATCGTCGAAAGCCGGCATGAAACCGACGAAGGCCTGCCCCGGGGTGACCACCCCGGCGGTGTTGGGACCGATGATCCGACTGCCGTTCCCGGCTGCGGCGGCGATCATGGCCATCGTGTCGTGGACCGGAATGAACTCGGTCAACACCACGATCAGCCGGGCCCGGGCCGCGACGGCATCCTCCACCGCCGCTCTGGCCCCGGCCGCGGGGATGAACAGCACCGCCACGTCGACCCCCGGCCGGTCGCCGTCGGCCAATCCCGTCGCAGCATCGCAGGCGGAGGCGAACACCGGTACCCCGAGGTGCTCGGTCCCGGCCTTGCGGGGGTTGACCCCGCCGACGATGTTGGTGCCGTAGGCTTGCATCTTCTCGGTCCAGAACGTGCCCTGCTTGCCGGTGATGCCCTGCACCAGGACCCGGTCCGTTGCGGTCACGATCACCGCTGGTCACCTCCGGTCCCGCCGTTTCCGGCTGCGGCGGCCACTGCGGCCTTCACTGCGCCTTCCATGGTCTCGTGCGGTTCGTAGCCCAGCTCACGAACCATCCGGCGGGCCTCGTCCTGGCCGGTCCCGCTGATGCTGAAGTCGACGGGGATGCCGGGCGACAGTTTGCGCCAGGCCTCGACCACACCGGCGGTCATCACGTCGCAGCGGGCGAAGGCCCCACAGAAGTTGACCAGCAGGCTGCGAACCCCGGGCTGGGAAAGCACCAGTTCGAGGGCCGGGGTGGCCTTGGTGTAGGCGTCGCCGCCGATCTCCAGGAAGTTGGCCGGAGCCCCACCCTCATGGACGATGGCATCCATGGTGGCCATGGTCAGGCCGGCGCCGTTTGCCAGGACCGCAATGTCGCCTCCAAGCTCGATCAGCCGCAAACCCTGTGCTGTGGCGGCCCGTTCCCGTTCGGTTCCCTGGTCGGCCGGCTCCGGTGGGTGATCCTGGCGGTAGGACGCCGAGTCGTCGAGCTCGACCTTGGCATCGAGCGCAATCCGTTCCCCGGCCGGGGTGACGGCCAGCGGGTTGATCTCCACCAGCAACGCATCGAGGCCGGCGAAGGCGTCGACGATGGCAGCGGTGAACTCGTCCGCCGGTTCGAACCCGGCGGCGGGGATGACCGTCCGCTCGATGGTCTCGGTCATCGACTCGATCTCAACGCCCCCCTGCTCCGATCTCATCAGCAGCGGTCGGCCTGCCGAAGGATCGATCATGACCGAGAGGTAGGTCTCGGCTGCGATATCCACCGCCTCCTCGACCAGCACCTCGACCACCGTCTCGTCGTTCAGCGTCGAGCCCAGCAATCGGTCGGCCGCCTCGAATGCCCCGGTCGGGTCATCCACGACCACCACCCCACCGGCCTTGCCCCGACCGCCGGACCGGATCTGAGCCTTGACCGCGACCCGGCCGCCGAGTTCGGCCGCCGCCGACCGGGCCGCGGCGGCGCTCGTGACCAGCCGGCCCGCCGGTACCGGTACGCCCCGGGCCGCCAGCAGCTGTTTCGCCTGATGTTCGGTGAGTTTCACAGCTTGGCACTCAGTCCGGCCGGTGGCCGACGGCCTGCCAGTGCGCACCGAACAGTTCCTCCTCGCCCGGTTCGTCCGGCGGGATCGTTCGGACCAGGTGGGTGATGTTGATGAAGTGCTCGATGTTCAGGTTCTCGCTGATCGAGTTGCCGGCCCAGGTGCCACAGCCCATCGTGAGGGTGAACGGCATGGCATTGTCGAACGAGCCGCCGTTGCCGAAGGTGTGGGCCTGGTTGACGAGGACCCGGACCACCGGCAGGTCGGCGGCCAATCTGGCGGCCCGGTCCTGGTCTGCGGTGTGGATGCCGACCGAGTGCCCGATGCCCTGCACCCGCAGCACCCTTTCGACCAGTTCCATGGCCTCGGCGAAATCGTGGGCCCGGTACACGGTCAGGACGAGCGAGAGCTTCTCGCCGGTCATCGCTCGATCGGGACCGGGCGCCGGCTCCTCCAC
This sequence comes from uncultured Acidimicrobiaceae bacterium, assembly GCA_947259095.1. Lineage (GTDB taxonomy): Bacteria > Actinomycetota > Acidimicrobiia > Acidimicrobiales > SZUA-35 > JAHELU01. The sequence goes on from CAMYLA010000020.1 coordinate 116,358, forward strand.
CATCACGAAGCGGTCGTCGTCGCTGCCGCCCAGCTCGAAGGCGGCCCGGAGGTCCCGGTAGTCCTTGGCGATCAACCGCCGGTCGAGGGCGCCGTCCGGGAACAGCCTGGTCACCACCCGCTCCGCCTCGTCGGGGGTCGCCAGGTGGCCGCCGGCATCGACCAGGGCGGCGATGGCCCGGTCGTAGACGTCGTCGAGGATGATCACCGAGTTCTCCGAGGAACACGAGGTGGCGTTGTCGAAGGTCTTGGAGGCGGTGATCTTGGCTGCTGCGTCGCCGAGGTCGGCCGAGGAGTCGATGATGACCGGGACGTTGCCGGCCCCGACCCCGATGGCCGGGGTGCCGCTGGTGTAGGCCCGGCGCACGTTGTTCTGGGACCCGGTGGCCACGATCAAATCGGCGGCCGCCATCAATTCCTCGGTCATCTCCCGGGACACCGGAGCCGGCAGGACCTGGACAAGATCCTCCGGGGCCCCGATCTTCGCCAGCTCGGACCGGGCCAGATCGACTGCGGTCGAGGTTGTCGACCAGCCGCTCGGCGACGGGGCGATCACCACGGCGTTTCGGCCCTTGACGGCCATCATCGCCTTGTTGATGGGGGTGGCCGCCGGGTTCGTCGACGGGGTGATGGCCGCAACCACCCCGACCGGCTTTGCGTACTTGGTCATGCCTCGAGCGGGATCGTCCTCGATGATCCCGACGGTCCTGGCCCGCAGCAGGTCTCGCAGGGTCCCGAACGTCTTGCGCTGGTTCTTGACCACTTTGTCCGCCACGTTGCCAAGGCCGGTGTCGGCAACGGCCAACTCGGCCAGTGCCAGGGCGTTCTCGGGCCGGTAGATCGACCAGGCGATGGCGGTCACGGCGGCGTCGACCTGGCCCTGATCGGCCGAGGCGAACCGGTCCATGGCCGCCCGTGCCCGTTCGACGGCGACGGTGACGGGACCGGCGTCGATGGCCGCCGCCCGTTCGGCTTCCATGGTCATGTTGCCTCCTCGTTTCCTCGTTGCAGCATCGGGCGCTTCGGGCCGACATGGCGAGGCTACTGGCCGGTCGTCGCCCTCACCGCTTCGCAGCCCCGATCAGATCCCCACCGCGCAGCCGTCCGCTCGGGGTTCGGAGCCCGCGGCGTACACACCGTCGTCGGAGCGGACGATGATCTGGCCCCGACCAAAGCTCATGCGACTGCGCTCGATGACAACCTCGTGGCCCCTGTCCCGGAGCCCGGCGACGACCTCGGGGGGTGTCTGGGATTCGACCAGGACAACACCGTTGCGTTCCACCTGCCACCGGGGGGCATCCAGTGCGGCCTGAGGATTGAGGCCGTGGTCGACCATGCCCGATACCACCTGCAGATGGCCCTGGGGTTGCATCTCGCCCCCCATCACACCGAACGGGCCGACCGGTGTTCCACCCCGGGTCAGAAACCCGGGGATGATGGTGTGGCGGGGCCGCTTGCCGGGGGCGGCCACATTCGGGTGGTCGGCATCGAGCACGAACCCGGCCCCCCGGTTCTGCAGCGAGATGCCGTGGGAGGGAACCACCACCCCGCTGCCGAACCCCATGTAGTTGGACTGGATGAAGCTGACCATCATGCCCTCGCCGTCGGCGGTGCACAGATACACGGTGCCACCCCGGCGGGGTTCCCCCATCGGGGCCGGACCGGCGTGCTCGCCGATCAGGGAGGCCCGGGTTTTGAGGTATGCCTGGTCGATCATCTCCTGGACCGGAACTGCGGCGTGGGCCTGGTCGGCCACGTAGCCGTCGTTGTCGGCGAAGGCCAGCTTCATGGCTTCGATCTGGTAGTGCCAATTGGCGGCGTCGAGTTGGGGGCGGGAGGCGGCGTCGGTGTTCGACACCATGCCCAAGGCCATCAGGGCGGCGATGCCCTGGCCGTTCGGGGGGATCTCCCACACCCGATGGTCGCCGTAGTCGATCCCGATCGGCTCGACCCATTCGGCGGTGTGGCCGGCCAGGTCCTCGGCCGAGAGGCGACCGCCGGTGGCGGTGGCGTAGTCGACGATGGCCTTGGCGACCTCGCCCTCGTAGAAGTCCCGCAGACCGTTGTCGGCCAGGCAGCGAAGACCACGGGCGTGACCGGGGGCCGCCCACCGCTCGCCGGTTCTGGGGGCTCGACCATCGGGAGCGAACACGGTGGCCCAGTCGGCGAGCTCGGCCAATCCCTGGTTGGGGAAGAAGTCGAAGGCCGCATCCCACTGCCGGGACACGACCGGCGCCACCGGGTGGCCCTTCTCGGCGTACCCGATGGCCGGGGCCAGGAGCCGATCGATGGGCAGCCGACCGAACCGCTGGTGGAGCACCGACCAACCATCGACCGCGCCGGGCACGGTGACCGGGGACCAGCCCCGCTCCGGCATCCGACGGTGGCCGTCGGCCCGCAGCTGGTCTGCGTCGTTTGCCGCAGGCCACCGGCCCGATCCGTTCAGCCCGTGCAGGCGACCATCGGCCCAGACCAGCGCAAAAGCATCAGACCCGAGTCCGTTGGAGCACGGCTCCACCACGGTCAACGCCGCCGCGGTGGCGATGGCGGCGTCGATGGCCGTGCCCCCGTCGGCCAGGACCCCGAGACCGGCCTGGGCCGCCAGCGGTTGGCTGGTGGCCACCACCCCGTCGGTGGCCAGGACCGCAGCCCGGCTCGACGGATGAGGGTAGCTCCGGAGTGAGGACGGGTCGTGATCCATGGCTGGGCTCCAGCGATCGGTGCGGTGGGTTTCAGTGGGCGTGTTCGATGATGCCGGTGGCATCGACCCCGATCAACACGATGGCGAACAGCCCGGCCCCGGTCAAAACGCCGTAGACCGACCGGCGGCCGAGCTCGGGATTGTGGATGGCGGGAAGGGTGTCGACCGTTGCCACGTAGACGAAGGTGCCGGCCGAGAACAGCAGGGCAATGGCGGTGATCGACTCGTCGGCCCCGTCGAGCAGGACGTAGGCCACCACCGCCATGATCGGGGTGGCGAGGGCGAAGGAAGCGATGGCCATCACCGCCCCCCGCTCGGTCCGGGCCTCGTGTAGGGCGAACAGCCCCAGGCTGAACGCCGCCGGCACCCGATGGAGGATCACGGCCAGCGCCACCAGGGCCGAGAAGGCGGCGTCGCCGGCAACGGCGGCCGAGCCGACCGCCAGGCCATCGGCCATGGCGTGGACCGAGAGCCCGACCGCCACCACGGGAAGCGACGTGGGGTGATGGATATGGCCGTGGCCGTGACCCCGGGCGTGATCGTGGTGCTCCTCATGGACCGCATGGCCGATCCCCGATCCCTCCAGGACCAGCATGGCGGCGAAACCGGCCAGGATGGTGGCCCCCAGGAGCACCGGTTCGAGGCTGAAGGCCGCACCGGGCGATGCGGCCTCGGCCGCCAGGTGGAAGCCCTCCGGGATCACGACCAGCAGCGCCGAGGCCAACAGCAGACCGGAGGCGACCGCGGTCAGATCCTGGAGACGGCGGTCACCGAGGCGGCCGTGGAACAGTCGCGGTGCGAAGCCACCGGCCAGCGAGAGGCCGAAGACGGAGGCGATCACGGCCAAAACGCTCATGAGCCGCAAGACTAGTGAGAATAGATCTCATTCCCACCCGGTCAGCGTCCGGGCGTCGGCATCGCGGCCCAACGATCGGTGCACGATCAGATGAACAGCAGCACGACCTCGGTCAGGCGAGGCGCCGCAACCTCGGGTCAGACGAACAGCATGGCGACGTCGTCGGCGTCGCTGCTGGCCTGCTCGATCAGCGAGACGACCCGGTCGGTTTCCAACCCGAATTCGTCGCGGGCCCGATCGACCACGAGATCGACGATGTCCGGTCGATCCTGCTCACGAAGCGGAGCGGCCAGTTGCACCCCGGCCGGCACCGCCTCGGCGCCGATGTCGTGATGGCCGCTGATGGCCCGGGCCAGATCGATCGGCAGGTCCCATTCCAGGCACAGCCACTCCCCCACCTGGCCGTGGACCCAGCTGTAGGTCTCGGCCTCGAGCTGGTGCAGGTCATCGCCGCCGTTGTGCCACTCGATGAGCAGCGGACGGTAGTCCTGCCTGGCCACCGCCAGCAGCGGGATGGCCATGTCCTGCAACAGCCCGGCGGTGAACGACAGGCTGCTGGTGGCCGGCTGGAGCTCGTCTGCGAACGCTCTGGCGATCGTGGCCCGGCGGCTGGCGGCTCTCCAGAACTGCGCAGGCTCGTAGCCCTCGACCCGGGTGCTTGGCAGGATGGTGTTGACCCCCACCGACAGCACCAACGATTCAACCGCGGCAAAGCCGGCGACGGCCACCGCCTGGTCGACGCTGGTCACCGGCCTGGCCGGGCTGTATCCGGCCGAGTTGACCAGCTTCAACAACCGAACAGTCAGACCTGGGTCCATGCCCAGGACCGAGGCCACATCGGTTGCCGCCGAGTCCGGACTGCGCAGGGCTTCCAGGCTCCTGATCACCGATGCGGGGAAGGTCGGGACCTCCGCCTCACCGAGGACCGCCTGGAGCTCTGCCCGGTGATCCTTGGACCGCCGGTTCTTCTTTCCCAGTCTCAGCATTGTCGTGCCGCCCTATCCTGCTCGTCTCGCCATCTTGTCCGACAAGATGCTCATCATTCCGCCAAGGCTGAAGTAGCCGAGGATCACCTCCGACATCGCCAGCAGTTGTGCTGCTGACGAGCCGGGGAGTACGTCGCCATATCCGAGCGTGGTGAAGGTCACCACGCTGTAGTACACGGGCGACCACGGCGTCCTGGAGCTACCCCAATCGATCTCGACCTGGGTGTACGCAGCGGCGTAGACCAGGGCCACCAGAACCGTCCACATCGACCACCGCATCAACGACCGCCCACAGTTCGAGGTAATCCACCACAGCAGGTAGAGCCGCTCGTGGGTCTTCGACTGGGTTCGGAACTCGTGGATGTAGTTCTCGTCCAGAATGTGGCGCCGTATCAACCAGGCGCCGGTGAAGTCGACGTTCTGGACGTCGGCGTTGATCCAGTCGGCCGACTTGTAGTCGGTGACGTTCCGCAGCTGGGCCCCACGCAGGTCGGCATCCCGGAAGCAGGCGTCGGCAACGCCGGCGCCGGTGAGGTCGACCTCGGACAGGATGGCGCCGGTCAGATCGGCGGCGGCCAGCGTGGTGTCGAGCATCCTGGCGGTCTCCAGCCGGGCGGTTCGCAGGTCGCCGCCGGTCAGGTCGGCACCGCTGAAGGTGGCCCCGACACAGCGGGCGCCGAAGAATCCGGTTTCCCGGCCGATGACCTTGCCGAAGCCGGCCCGCTCCAGGTTGGCGTTGCTGAAGTCGGCACCGGAGACGTCGGCCCCCAGCAGCTCCACGTTGCTCAGGTCGATGTTGTAGAGCATGGCGCCGGTGAGGTTGGCCCCGATCAGGCGGGAGTCGGCGAGGACGCAACGGATGAACTGGGCGCCGGAGAAGTCAACGCCGCTGAGGTCGAGCCCGGAGAGGTCGTAGTCGACGAACCGCTCCCCCGAGAGGTCCAGCGGCTGTGCCGCCGCCGGCAGGGTCTCGCCCTGGTCGCGTCTGGCGCACAGCGTTTGCAGCACCGATCGAGCCCCTTCTGCGGGCGACGGCGGTGCGGCTGACGCCGAAGCCGATCTGGCGGCTGCCGCATCTGCGGCCGGGGACTGCATTCTCCGATGATCGGCGCGCCGATGGGCCAGCTGTAGACGACATCTGCGATTTCGTCGACGCATCCCCACGCTTCGCCGCGTGCGACGACGTCGCCTCCCGCCGCTGCCGGACCGTGCCGTAACGGGGTGGTCTCGGCCCCGGTCCGGTGGGTACCGTGGCGACCCGGCCGGGTCACCGTCCGGCCGGCCGACGTTTGGCAGCGGCGCTGCCTCGAGGAGCGAACCGATGGACGTACAGGGAAAGACCGCAGTGATAACCGGAGGCGGCAGCGGGATCGGTCGAGGCATCGCCAGATGCCTGGCGGCCAACGGCATGAACATCGTGGTCGCCGATATCGAGCAGGCGCCGCTCGATGAGGTGGTGGCCGAACTGGAAGCAGCGGGGACTGCGGCGATCGGGGTCCGAGCCGATGTCTCGGATCTGAGCCAGGTCCAGGCGCTGGCCGATGCCGCGGTGGGGCGGTTCGACTCGGTGGAGGTGTTGTGCAACAACGCCGGCGTCGGTCTCTCGGCACCGATCGCTCAGACGTCGATCGAGGATTGGCGCTGGACACTCGACATCGACCTGTGGGGCCCGATACACGGGGTCCACGTCTTCCTCCCATTGATGGATGCCCAGGGCGAAGGGCACATCAACTCCACCGCATCGATGGCCGGGTTGTATTGCACACCGTCGCTCGGTGCATACAACGTGGCAAAACACGGCGTGGTGGCCTTGATGGCCACGCTCGAGCGCGACCTCCGGCTGGCCAATTCGAAGGTGCGGGCATCGGTGCTGTGCCCGGGGCCGATCGACACCAACATCGTCGACAGCCAACGAAACCGGGAGCCGGCATCTGCGGCCGAGCACATCGAAACCGAGGCCGGCGAGAAGTTCTGGAACCTCCTGACCCGGTCCCTGGCCGAGGGTATGGATCCCGACGACGTCGGACCGCTGATCCTCGATGCGGTGGTGAACCAGCGGTTCTGGATTCTGACCCACCCGGACATGGCCAGAGTGACGCTCGACCAGGCCACCACGATGCTTGAGGACCGAACCCTCACCCGGTAGTGGGCCCGGATCGACGGGGAGACATGGGCCGACGATGCGGCCGCTGGTGACGGGCCGGGCCCGTCAGTAGGCGTACTGGTTGACCCGGCTCTGGGCCTGGGTCAAGCCCTTGCCCCGAACGATCGACGGGTCCAGCCACCGATCGATGGCTTCGAGCACGAAGCCGTGGGCCAGATCGTCGGCCGAGTCGACCTGGGCTCGGGTCAACCATCGGCCTCGGTCATAGGGCACCGGGAACCCGTGGCCGGGCAGGGTGTAGCCGTAGACCCGGCAGAGGTTGTCAGCTTCGTCGAAATCGCCGATGTAGGAGACCCACGGCAACTCGATGCGGTGCTGTTCCCGCAGGGCGGCGTACAGGGCGGCGATGACGTTGCCGCCGTCCCAGTCGGGGATGGCCCGCTCGACGAACGTCGGGCCTCCCGGCAGCTCGGGCGGCGAGCCGGTGAGCAGGAACTCCGGCTCGTCGACGCCTCGCATCAGCAACAGCCGGGTGGTGGAGATCGGCTTGTCGCTGTGGACGGCCAGCAGCCGCTTGCCGTCGTCGGAGAGTGCGTCATGGACGTCGTCATCGAACATGAGGTAGCCGGTGGCCGGCGGTGCATCCGCGGCGGCGTACTTGTTGAAGGCGCCGATCCGGTACTGGTCCGACCGGTTGCCGTCGGCCCGGTGCCACAGGTGCATGTTCATCAACAGCAGGTCACCCCGTTCCAGCCCCGGGTCGATGTAGTCCGCCTCGTCGGGCCTGATCGGAGGGGCCACCGTCGCCGGCCCCTCCGGACCCTCGGCGATCCGCTCCAGGTGATGGGAGCCGGGAGCGATGAACAGCCGACCGGCCTCGGGTGTGAAATCACAGAACGGCACGATGGTGAAGGCCCAGTTCATCGATGACCCCACCGGCCGCCATCGCTTGTAGTCGTTGTGTGACGGGATGCCGGCCCCGCCGGGCGTCCGGTTGTAGATCACGAAGGCGGTGAGTCGGGGGTCGCCACCCAAGACCTCGCCAACGGCGGCGACGATGGCCGGATGCTCGGCCAGCGGAGCCAGATCGGGGTCCTTGCAGCAGTTGAGGGCCAGGGTGTAGCGACCCGGTTCCGGGAAGTCACCGGCATGGGGATCGAGGGTGCCATCGAGCGGCGGGTTCCGGTCGAGGGCCGACTCGAACCGCGCCACGTCGGCCTCGGGGATCCGGCCCTTCAGCAACAGGAACCCGTCCCGCCGGTAGTCGGCCAGTTGGGTCGGGGACAGCACCGCAGCCGACGACTCGGCAAACGTGGTCATCACCTCACCCTGCCGGGAACAAGTCGTGCAGCCCGTACAGGTCCACCACGTTGCCACCGAGGATCTTACCGACGGCGTCCGGCGACAGTTTGGCGGTCTGTGCGGCCAACATGTCCTGGCTGAACGGCCAGGTCGAGTCGCTATGGGGGTAGTCATTGGCCCACATCAGCTGCTCGGGCTCGATGAGCCCGGCCTCGGCCATCCGGAACGCCGACCAGTCGTCCTGGAACGTCACCTTGACATGGTCGGCGAAGTACTGGCTCGGAAGACGTTGGAGCTCCGACCCCCGGAGCCAGTTGCGGTGACGGTTGTACGCGTGATCCATGCGGTAGCTGTAGTGGGGCACCCAGCCTGCGTCGGCCTCGACGCAGACGATCTTCAGGTCCGGCTTGCGGTCGAACACCCCACCGAAGACGAAGGTGCCGATCAGGTCCTGATTGCCTCGGATGATCGACATGAAATTGTTGAGCTTCGGTCCTCGTGGCCGGTAGGACTGACCGGTGAGAATGTGGAATGACAGCACCAGGCCCAGATCCAGGGAGGCCTGGTAGAACTCGTCCCACACCGGGTCGTCGTAGTCGGCGCCGTCCTTTTCGTAGGCCGGACCGGGGGTACCGGGCAGCATCACCCCGCGCAGGCCGGCGGCCTTGATGGCCTCGAGGTCGGCGATGCCCTCCTCGGGGGTCCGCAACGCAGTCTGGCCGCAGCCGAACAACTTGCCGGGCGCGACCGAGCAGTAGTCGGAGATCCACCGGTTGTAGCCGTCGAACAGCGCCTTCTTCAGGTCGAGATCAGGGTGGTTGCACAGCAACATCCCGACCGAGGGGTAGATCACCTCGCCGTCGATGCCGTCACGAGCCTGGGCCGCAACCCGCTCGTTGGCGTCCCACCCGGCACGATGCAGCCCCTCGAACGGGGTGCCCTTCATCGAGAGCTCGTCGGAGGCTCGCCCGGCCGCCGAGTGCAGCCCGAGGTGGATCTTGTAGCTCATGCCCGGCACGTGGAACGTCGCCCCGTCCGGCGCATCATCGGTCATGTACGGAGCCTGGTCGCGGTACGCCGGATCCACGTTGTCGACGTAGGTCCAGCCCGGTTCGGTGATGTGGGAGTCGGCGGAGATGATCGGTGAGTCGATGACCCGTGGGGCGCTCTCGACGTGATCACTGGTGGTAAGGGCCATCGCGGTGCTCCTCGTTTGGCGTGGCAAAACACTAGTTGGCTCGATGTCCGGGCAGAAATTCCGGCCGGCGCCCCGGCCCGTTTGCGTCGACTCCGATGCCGGTGCGACGCTTTGACCCGATGAGCGGCCAGATCGACCCCACACCGACAACGCCGGACCCGGCACCCGGGCAGGACGACGCCCCGCTGGCCGGGGTGAAGGTGGTCGAGCTCTCGATGTATGTCCAGGGACCGGTGGCCGGGCTGACCTTGGCCAGCCTCGGCGCCGAGGTGATCAAGATCGAGCGGGTCGGCCACCTCGATCAGATGCGGACGTTCCGCAGCGCCTTCGGTATCGAGTTCGACGATCAGGGTCGGGAGTGGCTGTTCGCATCGCTGAACCGGAACAAGCGAGCGGTGGCCATCGACATCGCATCCGACGCCGGGAGGCCGGTGTTCCACCGCCTGATCGACCAGGCCGACGTCTTCGTCACCAACATGCGGGAACAAGGCCTGGTCGCCCAGGGTGCCGATGCAGACACCCTCCTGGCGATCAACCCCCGGCTGGTCTACTGCCGTGGCGGCGGGTTCGGCCTTCGCGGTCCGTTGGCCGACGACCCCTGCCAGGACACCGTCGGTATGGCGTTCAGCGGCTTCATGGACGCAACCGCGCCGTCTGAGGTGCCGAACTACCCGCCCGGTTCGATGAGCGACATCCTGACCGGGACCAACATGGCCTCGGCGGTACTGGCCGGCCTGGTCAAACGATCGATCACCGGCCAGGGCTGCATCGTCGGCACATCGCAGACCCAATCGCTGTTGTGGCTGCAACTCCAGGGCGTCGGCCTGGCCGCCAGCCTCGGCAAACGTATGGAGCGGTTCCAGCCCGATGCGACCACCAACCCGCTGTTCACCGTGTACCGGACCGCCGACGGTTGGATCGCCATCGCCGCCCTGCAACCGGAGCAGTGGCTGGCCATCGCCAACGTCCTCGGACTGCAGGCGATGCTCGACGATCCCCGGTTCGCCACCTTCGACGACGTGATGACCAACCGGGACGAGTTCCGCCCGATCTTCGGCCGGCACCTGGCGACCATGGCGACGGCCCACTGGTGGGCCTTGCTGCGATCGGCCGATGTCTGGGTCGCACCGGTCAATCGGCTGGAGGACCTGGCCGGCGATGAGCACATCGTGGCCAACGACTACCTGGTGACCTACGACGACGGCTTCACCGGTCCGCCGGTCCCGTTCGAGGTCGATCGGTGGGCTGGTGCCCGTGGGCCGGCCGGGGACTACGGGGAGCACACCGACGAGGTGCTGACGGCGCTTGGCTATGACGACGAGGAGATCCTGCAACTGAGGACCGAAGGGGCGGTGTGGTGATGGACGATGTGGTGATGGACGATGTGGTGATGGACGGTGTCGAACTGCGGGTGGGCCTGTCCACACCATGGGATTTCTGGGACCTGTCGGCCGATGCCCGCCACGATCGGCTGGCCGCCGCCGCCGACGGTGGGCTCGATCACGTGTTCTGTGCCGATCACGTGAGCTTCCACGGCGGCCATGGTTCGGACGGGATCGTCCAGATGGCAACCATCGCTGCGATCGAACCCCGTCTCGAAGTCTATGTCGGGGTGCTGCTCCTGGCGCTCCGGCACCCGGTGGTGGCCGCCCGCCAGATCGTGACCCTGGCCCAGGCCGCTCCAGACAGGGTGACCATCGGGGTCGGCGTCGGGGGTGAGGACCGACACGAGTTCGAGGTCTGCGGGGTCGACCCCGCCACCAGGGGGAAACGGACCGACGTCGCCCTCGGCATCGTCCGGCGGCTGCTCGACGGCGAGACCGTTGACGGCGACGGCCGTTTCTTCGACTTCGCAGAGGCCAAGATCCGCCCCACCCCATCGCCCCGGGTGCCGTTCGTCGTCGGCGGACGGTCCGACGCCGCAGTGGAACGGGCGGGACGGCTGGCCGACGGCTGGCTCGGAACCTGGTGCTCACCTCGCCGCTTCGCCCAGGCGGTCGCCCTCGCCGAGTCGGCGGCGGCCGGGGCCGGGCGGACCGCTGTCGACTGGCAGCACGGGCTCCAGGTCTGGATCGGGGTCGGCGAGAACGAGCAGGACGGACGCAAGCACGTGGCAAAGGCCATGGAGCGGTTCTACCGGATCCCATTCGAGCCGTTCGCCCGGTACACGCCGTGCGGCAGCCCGGCCCGGATCGCCGAGTCCCTCGGCCCCTATGTGGAAGCCGGCGCCACAACCCTGAATCTCACCCCGGTCGGGCCGGACCGGGAGGCGGAGCTCGGGGCGGCGATCGAGATCAAGCGACTCCTGGCCGGCTGACCGACCACCGCCGGTGGCCGAGGATCCTCGCCTGCACTACGTTGATCTGGAGACCTCGACCATCGACAAAGGGGACGGGCCAACATGGAACTCGGCGAGGCCGTACGCACCGCAGTCACCTCCCGGTACTTCACCGACGAACCGGTCACCGACGAACAGCTTCGAAGCGCATTCGACTACGCCCGGTTTGCGCCCCAGGGCGGCAACCGGCAGCCGGTACGGTTCATCGTCGTCCGCAACCAGGACGCCCGCAACCAGCTGGCCGAATGGTATCGGGTGCCGTGGAAGGGCTACCTGGAGGCGGCTCGCAGTGGCGAGATCGGCGTCGGGGCCGAACAGCAGGACCGGGTGCTGCGCAACGCCGACCACTTTGCCGACCACCTGCAGGATGTGCCGGTGCTGGTGGTGGCCTGCGCCCATCTGGACGGGGTACATCCGACCGACACCGAATTGGACCGGCTGTCCGTCGTCGGCGGCGGCTCGATCTACCCCGCAGTGCAGAACTTCCTACTCGGTTGCCGGGAGGCCGGCATCGGCGCTGCGTTGACCACGTTGCTCTGCATGTACGAGTCGCAGGTCAAGGAGTTGCTCAACATCCCCGACGACGTGATCACCGCAGCCCACATTGCGGTCGGACATCGCCCGAAGGACTTCCCGACGAAGCTGGATCGCATCGGACTCGACCAGGTGGTGTACGGCGACACCTGGGGTGCCTCGGTCTACTGAGGCCCGACCTCACCGGAGGCATTGGGGTGAGCGAAGACGACTGCAAGACCATCGTTCGAGACGGCGAATCCCCTCCCAATCCCCTGTTCACGCCGCCCTGCGACTGCCAACGCTGCGCCCCCGAGACCGTCTACGACCCCACGTCCGGGCACCAGTGGCTGCGGGTCGGCGGTGACCGTCAGCGGTACAGGGTCGAGGTGCTGGAACTGGGTGCCACAGGGCGGGCGATGCTGGGCTGATCCCAAGAGGCCGACCTGGCCAGGGGCGACAACCGTGACCCGGCGGTCGTGACCCGGACCGCGGCGGCCGGATCGGCGATACTGGGGCATGTCCATCGACAACTTTGTGCCCGAGGAGCGGGATCCCCGGATCGAACCACCGACTCGAGGCGATGAACGGTCCACCTTGCTCGGGTTCCTCGACTGGTATCGGCGCAGCCTGGAACTGAAATGCACCGGGCTGGATGGCGAGCAGCTGGAGGGGTGGAACAGTTGGCGGGAGGAAGTGGCCTTCGCCGATGCATTCGTGGCCAGCGCACCCGACCTGGACATCACGGGAAACGAGCGATGGCGGGGGGCGGTCTCGCTTCGTTGGGTCCTGGTTCACATGATCGAGGAGTACGCCAGACATCTCGGCCACGTCGATCTGCTTCGTCAACGGATAGACGGCGCCGTCGGCCAATGACGCCCCCGGCCGGGCTCCCGCACCCCGGTGATGCCCGCCGCATCGGCCGAGCGCCACTGGCGGCTCCGGCGGCAGCCGATCTCGTGGTCTAGGTTCATGGCCATGGGCATCGTCTGGCTGGCGATCGGCATCGTGTCGGTCTGTTTGGTCGCCTCCGTGGTGGCACTGGCGGTCAGAGGCTGGCGCCGCGGTCCGATCGATCCGTCCATACCGCCAGCACCAACCCCCCAACAACGAAACCGGGACCAGGGTGCGGCGGCCAAGCGGACGATCCACGGGATGCTGGTCGATCGACTCCCCCACCCCCGGTATCATGTGCACCAGCACGTGAAGATCCCAGCCGCCGAAGGCCGGCCGACGGTCATCATCGATCATGTCGTGGTGTCCCGCTTCGGGGTGTTTGCGGTTCACACGGTCAGCTGGTCCGGCCTACTGGACGGCGACCCCGATGCCGCCCGGTGGACCCAGCGGATCAGGACACGATCGCACGTCCGGGACAACCCGATCCCGGCGACCAGGCGGGCTGCGGCCCGTCTGGCCGAGTTCCTGGACCTGGCCCCGGGTTCGGTCCAGGCGATCACCTGCTTCGAGGGCCACCGGGTGTCGTTCAACAAACCGATGCCGCCTGACGTCGTCAGAGCCGCCGAGCTGTTGGACGACATCTCGAGCTTCGAGCGGCCGGTCCTGGACCAGGAAACGGTCGACCGGATAGACCAGGTCGTCGGTGAACAGTCTGGTAACCCCGACCGTTGGCTCTAACCAACGCCGCCGTGCAGCCGCACCAGCGTCCGCTCAGACCCGGGAAGGGCTCATCCGGATCATGTTCAGGGCCACCCTGGCAAGCTGATAGAGGATGACCAGCAGCAGGACGAAGCTGATCAGCCCGCCGATGATGGGGATTCCTCCCAGGAGCAGTCGGGCGATGAAGGCGATGAGGGCCACCGCCAGGTGTGCCCCGTTTGGGGCTGCGAACAACCGATTCATGGCTCCATTATCAGCCCGGACAGGCCACGTGACCATCGGGGACAACCCTGATCAAACCCTGAGGTGACCCGAGCGCAGCTCGGAGATGACCTTTGACCCTGGATCATGGGCTGTTTGGCGACCAGTCTGACCGGTAGGGTGCTGCTGATCTCTAGTCCACGGGGAATGTGAGTTCTTATGCTCGACATCGTTACCGGCGAGGAGCTGCGGCTCTTGGCCGCCGCCGAGAGCCAGTTCTGCGTCTCGATCTACCTGCCGACGGATCCCACAATGGATGACCAGGGCTCGATCCGGCTGAAGAATCTGCTCCGGCGGACCGCCGAGGAGCTCGCCGCACTGGGTGTCCGCTCCCCCGACATCGACAAGGCGTTGGCGGGCGCCGAAACGATCCGAGCCGACGGCCATTGGTGGGCCAACGTCGGCCGGGGGGCTGCGCTGTTCGGCTGCGACGGCGATTGGCGCACCGTGCGGCTTCCGGGGACGGTCTCGGAGCTGGTGGTCGTCGCCGACCACCTCCATCTGAAGCCCCTGCTCCCCTTCCTGGCCGACGGGACCGACTTCCATATCCTGGCCCTCAGCGAGAACCAGGTCAGGCTGCTCAGGGCCAACCGCTACACCGTGTCGGAGGTGGACGCAGAGGAGATCCCGGCCAACGCGGCCGAGGTCCTGCAGTACGACGATCGGGAGTCCCAACTGCACAGCCACGGTGCCGATCGGGTCGGCTCCGGCCGGGTCGTATCCGGATTCCACGGCCACGGTGGCGCCACCGACTTCTCCGAGACGGACCGCATGCGATTCCTGCACGCGATCGAGGCCGGCCTGCACCAGACCATCGGCGATACGCCAGGACCGCTCGTCCTGGCCGGGGTCACCGACCTCGTGGCCCGGTTCCGGGGTCTGACCAAACAGCGCAACCTGGTCGACGAGGCGATCGTCGGCAATCCCGACAAGGCATCGCCCCAGAAGCTGCAGGAGCGGGCCTGGCCGCTGGTGGAGCCCCGATTGTCCGGCGCCCGCAAGGAAGCGGCGCAGGCCGTTGCCACCGGCTCGAAACCGATGTCGGTCTCGGTGGCCGAGACGGTCCTGGCTGCGGCGGATGGCCGGGTGGCCGAACTGTTCGTGCCGATCGCAGTGCAGAACTGGGGGCTGTTCGACCCCGCAAACCGTCAGGTGACCGAACACGAGCAGCGCCAGCCCGGCGACAGGGACCTGCTCGACCTGGCTGCGGTGGAGACGGTCGCCCATGGGGGCTCGGTCTTTGCGGTCGACGAATCCGAGATGCCTGACGGCACGGCGATCGCCGCCGTGCTCCGATACTGAGCATCGCCTGCTGTACTATCCCGGGCCGACCCGGCGATGGGCCTTGTCGAGGCGACTGCTCGATACGCTCGACGGCGATGCTCGATGTCCACAACAACGGCCACGCATGTTCCTAGCCATGAAGGAGATGCGTCGGGCCAAGGTTCGCTTCGGGCTCCTGGTGGTGGCGATCGGGATGCTGGTCTTTCTGATCCTGTTCCAGCAGTCATTGCAGAACGGCCTGCTCACCTCGTTCGTGGGGGCGATACGCAACCAGTCGGCACCGGTGCTGGTGTACTCGGTCGACGGCCAGCGAGTGATCCAGGGCAGCATCATCACCCCCGATGCGGAGCAGGCGGCCCGTGGCGCAGACGGCGTCGGCTCCGTCGGCTGGATCGGCCAGGGTGCCTTCACGGTGACCGCAGGCGACGAGCAGACCGACACCACGATTCTCGGCTTCGAGGACCAGCAACTCGGGGCGCCCTCGGCACTGCTCGATGGCCGGTACCCCGAGGCTCCGGGCGAGGCCGTCGGCAGCGACGCCGACGCCTCCGCCGGCTTCGGCCTCGGCGACACCGTGTTGGTGGAGCCGGGCGGGCTGGAGCTCACCGTCGTCGGCCTCGCCCGCGATGTGCAGCTCAATGCCGGTCCAACCCTCTTCGTCACGTTCGACACCTACGTCGAGGCGGTGAGGTCGGTGAATCCCGATGCGGTGGCGGTGTTGCCGAACGTGCTCGGCGTGGCGCCGGCCGAGGGGGTCACGCCCGAGGAGGTTGCGGCCAACATCAACGCACAATCCGAGGAACTCGATGCGCTGCCCCGTGACGAAGCGGCCGATGCGACGCCGGGCGTTTCGCAGGTCCAGCAGTCGTTCCAGATCATCTTCTTGTTGTACGGCTTGGTCATCCCCTGCGTCACCGGTCTGTTCTTCCTCATCATCACGTTCCAGAAGTCGCGTTCGCTCACCCTCCTCCGAGCCATCGGCGCCCCTGCCGGGCGTCTCGTCAGCTCACTGCTGATCCAGGCGGTCTTCATCGTCGGGGCCGGCTTCGCCATCGGCCTGGCCCTCTACACGCCGGTGTCGCAGCAACGTCTCGGTGGGATCTCGCTGCGGTTCGAGACCCAGGCCGTCGTGCTGTGGGCGGTGCTGCTCATGGTTCTCGGCGTCGGCAGTTCCCTGCTCTCGGCTCGGCGGGTGTTGGCCATCGATCCGATCGAGGCCACGACCGGTGGGGGCAACCAGTGAAGCTGGCACTGCGGGAACTGGCCAGGCAGCCCGGGCGGTTCGTGACCGCAACCCTGATCCTGACCTTGATCGCCATCCTGCTCATGTTCCTCGGCGGGCTGCTCGATGGGCTGATCCGCTCGTCCACCGGAGCGATCCGGATTCAGGATGCAGACGCCATCGTCTTCTCCGAGTCGTCGCAGGCCTCGTTCCTCCGCAGCCGGATCGAACCGGACGTACGGTCCACGATCGAGGCCGACATCGGCCCCGACGTCGGCGGTCTCGGCGTGGTCCTGCTCGGTGCCCGGGTTCCAGGAAACGGGCCTCGCGACCTGGCCAACGTTGCGGTATGGGGCTACGAGACGGCACCGACCGGCGTGCCGGAGCCACCCGGCCCGGGTCAGGCCTGGGCCGACGAGAACCTGCGAGCGGATGGCGTCGAGATCGGTCAGGAGCTGCTGGTCGGGCCGGCCAGAACCCCGCTGGAGATCGTGGGCTGGGTCGAGGACACCGCCTACACCGGCCAGGCCGGACTGTGGGCCAACGTCGACACCTGGCGTGAGGTGCTCAACACCAACCGACCGGACGCGGCCCTGGCCCAAGGCGTGTTCCAGGCCCTGGTGGTGCGCGGCCCCGATCCGGCCTCGGCCGCCGATGTGCCGGCAGCGGTGGAGCAGGCCGTAGGAGACCGGGTGATCGCCCTCACCGTCCAGGAGGCGAGCGACGAGATCCCCGGCGTCACCGAGCAACAGACCACCTTCAACCAGATCCTCGGCGTGACCGCAGTGATCGCACTGGTGGTGATCGCCCTGTTCTTCGCCCTGCTGACCGTCGAACGGTCGGCCCTGTACGGGGTGCTCAAGGCGATCGGCGCCCAGTCCCGCACGATCTTCGCCGGCCTGGTGGCCCAGGCGGTTGTCGTCACCTTCATCGCCTCGATCATCGCCGGCGTTGCGGTCATCGTCCTCGATCTGGCGATTCCGCCCGGTTCCATTCCGTTGTTCATCTCCGCGGGCCGGATCGTGACCAGCATCGTCCTGCTGCTGGTCGCCGCCGTGGTCGGGTGTGCATTTTCGTTGCGACGGGTCCTCGACATCGACCCGGCTTCAGCCCTCGGGAGTTCCCAATGAGCACAGCAGCACAACAGCCGACACTGGTGATGAGCGACATCCGCAAGGTGTACCAGGTTGGCGACACCGAGGTCGTCGCTCTCGATCACGCCGAGCTGACGGTCGAGGCCGACGAGATCGTGGCTCTGGTGGGGCCATCCGGTTCCGGAAAGACCACGCTCTGCTCGATTGCCGGTGGCATCCTGTCGGCCAGTGCGGGCTCGGTGGTGGTCGGCGGCGAGGAGATCACCCACTACGGAAACAAGCAGCTCACGAAGTTCCGTCAGAACCAGGTCGGGTTCGTGTTCCAGGCCGTCAACCTGGTGCCGTTCCTCACCGCTCGGGAGAACCTTCTCGTCGTGGATGAGATGGGTCGCCGGGAAGGGCGGCCGGCACGGGACAGAGCCGACCGGTTGTTGGCCGAGCTGGGGCTGGATGATCGGTCCCGGAATCTGCCGGGCCAGCTCTCGGGGGGCCAGAAGCAGCGGGTGGCGATCGGGCGAGCACTGATGAACGAACCCGACCTGGTGCTGTTCGACGAGCCAACCTCGGCCCTCGACACCGAACTCGGCGCCCAGGTCATGGAACTGATCCGAGCCGAGATGAAGGCCAGGGGCACCTCGGCGATCGTGGTCACCCACGATGAGCGCATCACCGAATACTGCGATCGCACCGTGCACATCGTCGACGGCGTGCTCACCGCCTGACGCCGAACCCCGGACGTGGAACAGTGTTGAGATGACAACACCGATCGCCACCACCGTCATGGGGAGTTACCCCCAACCCGATTGGCTGATCGACCGGGACCACCTGGTCGGCAAAGGGGTACCGAGGGTCAGGGCAGACGATGTATGGCGAGTCGACGCCGACAACCTGGCAGAGGCCGTGGAGGCAGCGACGCTGGTTGCCATCGCCGACCAGGAGGCGGCCGGCGTCGACATCATCACCGACGGCGAGATAGGGCGGGAATCGTATTTCAACCACTTCGCCAACGCCCTCGGTGGTGTCGATCAGGACCGCATCGGCACCGGCGTCAACCGGGTCGGCGGCAAGAGCGAGGTGCCGCTGGTCAACGGGCCGATCGAACGCCGTCGGCCGGTGGAGGCAACCTCGGCCCGCTTTCTCAAGGCCCACACCACCAGCCGGACCAAGGTCACGGTTCCCGGTCCCTTCACCCTGAGCCAGCTTGCGGAGAACGCCTACTACCCCGATCAACGATCGCTGGCGCTGGCCTATGCGGCCGCCGTACGCCAGGAGCTGCTGGACCTTCAGGACATCGGGATCGATGTGCTGCAACTCGACGAGCCCTACCTCCAGGCCAACGCCGAGGCGGCGAGGGACTTTGCGGTCGAGGCGATCGCGGCGGCGTTGGACGGGGTCGAGGCGGTCACCACCGTGCACACCTGCTACGGCTACGCCCAGTACGTGAAGGAGAAGGTTTCGGGCTACCCGTTCTTCACCGAACTGTCCCGGCTCCCGGCCGACTTCATCGCCATCGAGACCGCCCAACCCGACCTCGACCCGGCCGTCGTCGCCCATCTGAGGCCCCGAGGCGTCGTGCTGGGGGTGCTCGATCTGAGCACCGAGGAGGTCGAGCAGCCGGAGCAGATTGCGGTGAGGATCCGGGCCGCGCTGGAACACGTGGAGCCGGAGGCGCTGGCCGTCTCCCCGGACTGCGGCCTCAAGTTCTTGCCTCGCGACGTTGCCAGGCGGAAGCTGGCGGCGATGGTCCAAGGCGCGTCCATCGTCAGGTCGGAGCTCGGTCTTGGTGGTTGAGCAGGAGGGTCCGGCTGACCTAGTGTCCTGTCACAGATCGATCGACAGGGGAACCCGATGACCACCGAGCTGCCGGCCAGGCTGCATCACAACGCCTACGTCACCAAGGACCAGGAGGCCACACGAGCCTTCTACGAGGACTTGATCGGGCTGCCGCTGGTCGCCACCTGGTCGGAGGCCGACGAGTTGTTCGGGGCCGAGCGGGTGTACTGCCACACCTTCTTCGGGCTCGGCGACGGCAGCGCCCTGGCGTTCTTCCAGTTCGCCAACCAGGAGGACGCCGATCTCTTCGACCCCGAGCTGGCACCTTCACCGTTCCGCCATATCGCACTCAAGGTGTCGACCGAGCTGCAGGATGCGATCGCCAAGCGACTGCAGCATGCGGATTGGAGGCCGGAGGGAACCTTCGTCTTGGAGCACGGCTACTGCAGGAGCCTCTACACCGAGGACCCGAACGGCCTGCTCATCGAGTTCACGGTTGACACCCCGGAGGTGGAGGCCATCGCCGCCGAGCGACGACCGAAGGCCCATGCGGAACTCCGAACGTGGCTGGCCGGCGATCACAGCTCCAACAACACCTACCGATAGTGGCCGACGGCGCCGGCGGCCGAGGGATCAGCCATCCTGGGCGGCGGGCCCGATCAGTTGGGCGTGGATGGTGACGTCGACCTTGTCCGACAGCATGAACCCGCCCTCGGTCAGCGGCACGTTGAAGTCAACGCCGTAGTCGGTCTTGTCGATGCGGGCCGTCGCCTCGAAACCGGCCCGCCTCGATCCGTCCATCGGGAAGGTCTCGGTACCAAAGAATCTGGCGTCGAAGACCTCGGTTCGTGTCCGGCCGTTGATGGTCAGGTCCCCGGTCAGGCGGTAGACGCCGTCGGCTCCCTCGGCGACGGCCGTCGAGCGGAACGTCATCTTTGGCCGGCTCTCGACGTCGAAGATGTCGGTGCTCCGCAGGTGTGCGTCGCGATCGGCGTTCCCTGTATCGACCGATGCCATCTCGACCTCGGCCGACAACGAGGTGGATGCCAGGTCGTCGCCGACCACCACCGTGGCCGTGGCGTCCTTGAACCGCCCCCGAACGCTGGAGATTCCGAGGTGCCGCACTGCGAATTCGACGGCCGAGTGGGCGGGGTCCAACGACCACTCGCCGCTCTCCACTGGTAGTTCCATGACCGATCTCCCCCGCTGACGATGCACGACGCCACATCTCGGCCGCCGTGCGAAACACGAAGGGACATCCTCCCGCAACCGTCGGGGTGCTGTCCACCGGGGTCCCCGGTTGGGCCGGCCGATCGTCGGCGGTCAGGCCAGGCCGCGGGCTGTTCTCCGCCGCTTCGACACCGAATCGACGAG